>JAJACI010000024.1 GCA_022601595.1 Chlamydiia bacterium
TAATTTTCCAGATTTCTTATAAATCCTATTTTTCGAAGCGCTCCATCCCTATAGGGATGCAGCTTACTCCAAAATAGGATCTATTTCAAAAAATCTGAAGAAATTCTAAAAGGTGCAGTTTACCAGACTCTCCTTAGGAAACTCTGAATAACTCATGCTGAATAATTAGTCCAGCTTGCTTATAAATGGAATTTTTCGTGGCGACCCAGCCCTACGGGGCTGAGCCTTACTCCAAAAACCAATTTATCGAGCCATCTGAAAAAAACTCTTTTTTTTCTTTAGTAAGGAGTTGAGTATATCTACGAGATCGGTTATTGTTTGCATGAATGAGAGTCTGATAAACTGCTCGTTTATCAGAGTTTCCTTAAGCAAGGAGAAAATATGCAAGCTGTCGCCTCACCTAATGTTTCTCATCCCTCAACAAATCTTGATTCAATGCGTGCTATCGTAGGTGTTAAAATAGCTACCTATTCAGAGATAACTGCTCTAGCAATCAACGCAATTAAAGCTCCTAAAGAGCCGGAAAGCAAGACCGGTCCGGATCAAAAAAGATGGTGGGAGGCGTGGACTACGGCTTGTGCGATAGCAAACTCAAAAGAAGGCAGCAAGTTAGAAGATCTTATCAATACAGGAAAGGTTAATCTAATACAGAACATATTTGGCAACAAAAAAGGAACAGCAAAAAGAAATAAAACAGCAAATGGAGTGTGGTTAAACGAGGTATTTTCCTATTTATCTAAGATAAGAGAAAAGGAAGTAGAAATTTTAGTAAATGATCCAGGTTTTGATAGTGAAACCCTATTTAAGGATTATACAGCAATTCTTCCTGGCAAAGAATATACTTTTTCATCGCTTAAGAGTTTGGGTAGTAAAGCGTGCGCTAACATACAAATGTATATGAACAATTTGGAACATACTTTTTTCCAGAAAGGGCTAGATCCAGAGTTTGAGAAAATAAAAGCGCAAAGCGCCATTTTATCCAGCAAATTAAAACAAGTGCAACGTTTTATTGGTTGTAATCATTCATATATTAATGAAATAGATGAGATAAAAAAGGTGCGGATGGAACTCCCCCTCTATGACTTTAAAAATGATGCGATTGGGCTCTTTACTAAAGTATTTGGGCAAAAGGCGCGTGAGTATGCTCAGATGAAGAAGGATTTTGGCATCGTCAAAAGTGGTATTGAAGAGTTAGCGTCTCAACCTGTGGCTTTAGAATATATCAAAGTCAATCAGTGGCTAACGGTTATGACTACTAGAGTCGAATCTTTTTTATCTGATTTACATGATTGTACCGATAAAGGTAAAAAAGAATGCGAACTCAGTTTAGTCAGGCAATTAGCGGGCCCCTTGCAGCCAAAAGCGGCGGAACAAATTGTTGAAAAGTATTTTGTTCCAATCTCTTTAGAGGGGGAGCTGCTGGATCAGCCTTTAGATGAGAGAGGAAAAGCACTAAATACGATGATACTAAAAGGGCTGATCTGGTGTAAAGCAGAGGATAAAGATGATATAGAGATGATTTTTACTGTGAGAATAATAAGGTTGAGGTATCTAAACCTTATAGGAGAAATTTCACCTGAGCTTTTGTCCATTAAAGCATGCAACCAAATGGTACGAGCTTTTCATCAAAACATAGAAAAATACAGGCGCATGCTAGTTCCTACAAAGGGAGAGCTGCTTGAATCTCATAGAGATGCGTATGTAAGAGATGCATTAAAAAGAGCAGAGAAAGAGGAATCTGTTTTAACCCAATTGATAACAGCAAATCTCTCTCTTCAACCTTTTTTGATTTCATAGATTTTTGCCTCTTGTATGATTATTACCATTTCATATTTGAGTGCTTGATTATATTTCTTTGACTAGTTATTATCTTAGCTCAATTAAACTAAATTAAGTGTATAACCATGAATCCAGCTATCTCTCCCCAAGGATCTTTTTCACCGATAAATAATAACTTAGAGACTTTCTTGGATGAAAAAGATAGTGATAGTGATATTGTGGAAGAGAAATTGAAAAAGGCAGAAAGTTATCTGAATAAGACAGAAGAAGCTTTTTTAAAGTTTAATCTAATCCTAAAAAACCTTGGAGAAAAGATTGACGGCACAACGGATTATCCACAAGGAAGCATTGGGGATAAGACGATAAAGCATTATCACTTGTATTTATCTATTAAAGAGCAGATAGCTTCGGTAAAAGCGTGTATTTCGAAGCTTAAAGCGGCGCAAAAGACATTAACACCTCAAGCTTTGGATGCTGCGATAAGAAAAGAGCAAGGGCAAGCAAGATTAACCACCTCCATAGGAGCTTTCACTCAGCAGGCTACTGAGTTAACAGAGATGATGGCTAAAGGAGACTCTGAAAAACGGACAGTTTTATAATTTTCCAGATTTCTTATCAATCCTATTTTTCATGGCGCCCCATCCCGAAAGGGATGCCGCTTACTCCAAAATAGAATACCTTTCAAAAATCTGAAGAAATTCTAAAATGTGTAGTTTATCAGAGTCTCCTTAAGGAGACTCTGAGTAACTGCTGCTTTCAATAATTTTCCCAGATTTTTTATAAATTACTTTTGTGAAAATAGACTATACCTATACAATATTCTATAGAAGACTCTGGAAAATGATAAAACTGCCGGCTTTTCAGAGTCTTCTATAAAAAAGGGGAAAAGATGTTTAGATATTTATTATTATTGTGTTGTTTGGGAAATTTTGTAGCTGCAGGGGAGCAGGTCCAATTGGATGTGATCTCTTATGAAAAATTAAAAGAGGGGGATGCAGAAACCGTGGCAGTTTTGCAAAAAGCCCTTCTTAAAAAAGGCATTGTCGGCCTTAGTGATGTGCCTGGTTATGAGCAATGTTATAATCAATATATTCAAGCAGCAATAGACTTTCATAGCCTCCAACAAGAGGTCAAAGAGTCTTATTCGCCTGACAGACAAAAAGGGGATATTTATGGCTATGAAATGGGCGCGGAAAAATTTAAAAGAAAAGATGGCACATGGGTAGAGGATAACTTAAAGACCTCGTACTATGCTCGCGTGCCAAATATACCAGAGAATCTTTGGCCTGAGGAGATGGATTTACAAACACCATTTATTCAAATGGGCAATTTGATGAAAGATACTGGCAGGATGATAATGTATGCTGCAGGATTACTAGGAGAAAATTCAAGTTTAGAATCCGATGAGACTCGCCATCTGGGAAGAATGCTTTACTACAAAAAAAGCTCTATCGATCAAAATCCACAATGGTGCGGGGAACATTTTGATCACGGGATGTTTACCGCCTTAATACCCGCGGCCTATTTTGTGAATGGAAAAAGGGTGCAGGAGCCAGAAGAGGCAGGTTTATACGTGCGGCTATCAAAAGAGCAGCCCTTCAAAAAAGTGAAGATAGACCATCCAAATATCCTTTTATTTCAGGTAGGAGAATTTGGTCAGATTGTAAAAGATGATGCAATGATTGCCACCGAACATTATGTGAACAAAGCATACGGAGAAATTGAAAGATATACGATGGCGCTATTTTTTGAGCCATCTGCAGATGCTAAAGTACAATCAAAATCGGTGTTAACAAATGATGCAAGGTACCTTGCAGATAAAGAAGGTGTTTGTGCCTATGAAGATTGGTCGCAGGCCACTTACGCCCGCTACTTAGCCGGCCAAAAATAAAGAAAATAAGAACTATAGTCATTTCAAGCTGTAGTGACGATAGACTATCAGCCTACTACAATTGTAGTAGGCTTTTTTGTACATTGAACACTACGCCATATGAAACAGTAATGATTACATTTATAGTATTTCATGGATGAGGAATTTGGTGAAGAAGTAGGTGGCAAAAGAGGCGAGAAAAGTGATAGCAAGGCTTTTAATGGTAAACTCAAGGGCGCTAATTTTCTCAATCTTTGCCATTAAAAAGGCAGCAAGCCCGGTAATGCAAAAAGTGGTAATATATAGGCCATATGTTTCGGAGATAGCAAGGCCTAGAGGGATAGATAGTGCCGTGATAATAACCCCTATTGCTGCTCCAAGAGCTTGTTTTAAAGGGTGAACATACGCCTCCATAGGGATGCCCAGCTCTTCTTCTAGCATAACAGCAAGAAGTTTATTATCATCGGCCATTAAGACATCTATAATTTTGGTAAGAAGTGGCGGTCGAAATCCTTTTGCGGCATACATCTCTGTAAGTTCTTCCCGCTCCTCTTCACGATTGGTCTCTATCTCATGTTTCTCTTCGGATACGAGGGCATTTATTCTCTCAAGACGTGACCAGGCAAGGTGTGCACTGCGCCCCACTTTCCAGAAAAAGATACCAAGCATATATACCGTTAGTAGGATGAAAATTTTATTCATAGGAATAGCAAGGGTAACTGCGATCATCTGTATAAGCAGTGTGGATATAGCAGAATCTTTAGCGCTATCTGCTCCTGCAGAAATATGCCCTGGCACTTCTACCGCATGAAATTCTGAGATTGCCTTGCGCCCTTTATCACGTGCCTTTCTCATATGCTCAACAACCGAGCTTTCTGTAAAATGCGTCTTTGCCATAATTATCTCCTATTGCGATTTTATTCCAAACTCTTGTTTTTTTGGTTACTACAATTGTAGTAACCAAAACAAAGAAAGGATTCTTAAGGATCTTGATCCTTAAGCGGGGGTTGGGGCAGCGCCCCATGTATACTACATATATTTTTTTAGAGCCTCTGGAATGTTAATAGTTCCGTTTGCATTTTGGAAGTTTTCAAGTATAGCTACCATCAGGCGCGCTGTTGCAAGCCCTGAACCGTTTAGGGTGTGCACAAAAGTGTTCTTCCCTGTCTCCTTATCTTTATAACGTATTTTTGATCGTCTTGCTTGAAAGTCGCGGCAATTGGATACAGAGGACACCTCATAATAACGATCTTGGCCGGGGAGAAACACTTCTATATCTACTGTTTTAGATGCTCCAAAAGACATATCTCCTGTGACAAGGAGCATATTTCTGTAGTGAAGTCCGAGAGTTTGTAGAACCTCTTCTGCAGAGGCCATAATTTGCTCAAAAACGGTATCGCTATCTTCTGGTTTGGCAAAGGCAAAAAGCTCCACCTTGTTGAATTGGTGTACTCTTATCAGACCGCGCTCATTTTTTCCATGCGCCCCTGCTTCTCTTCTAAAGCATGGACTGTAGGAGACAAGTTTCTTAGGTTGATCTACCTCTAAGATTTCGTTCATGTAGAGACCGTTTAACGCAGCCTCTGCTGTGGGAAGCAGATAATGATCATAGTCCTTATCATGCAATCGATAAGCTTGAGTAGCAAATTTCGGTAGCTGCCCGCATCCATACATCACCTCAGGGGCAACAAGATGGGGGACAAGGGTCATCTCAAAACCATTTTTTTTGTGTATGTCAAGCATCAAATTGATAAGCGCCCATTCTATTTCTGCTCCTGTTCCGGTGTAGACAGGAAAGCCTGATCCAGAAATTTTTGCCCCGCGCACAAAGTCAAAAAGTTTGTTTTGCTCGCCCAGTTCTAGGTGGTTTTTTACTGGAAAGTCAAATTTTCTCTTTTCACCAACAGTTTTGATGCAAACATTATCATCAGGGTTGAGCGATACTTTGATCCCCTCATCAGGAAGATTAGGAAGCATGGCAATTTTTGCCTCATAAAGACCTTTATCCTCTGAAGAGGCAGCCATCAGGTCTTTTATCTCTATTTTAATAGAGGAAACCTCTTTTAAAATATCTGTAGCATCTTCCTGCTTTTGCTTTTTGATGGCAATTTGCTTGGAGAGCGTATTGAGGTTTTCTTTAAGCTTTTCAAGCTTGCTCAGATTTTCTGTATATGTTTGATAACTCTCAATCAGCTCTTTTAAGGATACAGATGGATCTTTGGTTTTTAATGATTTTTCGATACCTGCTGGATCTTTTAGTATTTTTTTAATTGGTAGCATATTTGGTCCTTATAATCGTATTATCTAAGATAGTGCTCAGCCTCTTTGATTTCAACAAATATTGTTGCAACGGCAGTGTTTTTCTGCTATACTAAAAGATAAAATAATTTTTTGACTGAAGGAAAATATGACTGAAGCTTATCCAAAATGTAGACAACCATTAATTCTCCGTTACCATAGACTCCTTGAGGTTTTCTCTAAATCAAATGATGTTCGAGATTTTTACTTGGACAAAGTAGAAGGCTTTTTAGTCTTTTATGATCTTGATAAGGGAGAAGAGGAACTTGCCCTTGCTGATGCGGAGTTAAAAGCTCATCCTGATAGATTTTGCAGCATACCGAAGCTTACCTACTATGAAACAAGAAAATTTATGGAAGGTTTTGTTACAGAAAAAGTTTATGATATCGATACCAAAGAAAAATTACTCGAGATTATTGGCGCAAGGGGCGCTCGAGAGAATTTTTTAGAGTTTGTATACGATAACCTAACAGAACTGGATAAATGGCAGCAGTACTACCAAGAAAGATCACGTGTTCGTGTTATCGAATGGCTACGCGATAATGAGGTGGTCTTTGTCTTTGAAGAAGATCTAGACCTGCCAACCATTACCATGGAAAAGCTAAAAGAACATAAGTTTTCGGCAAGGGTTTCCAAAGATGTCTCCCAGGCACGCGATGTTCTTGATGCAAAATCAAAAACATACTATTCCTCAGATGCACTAAACCCTAGGCCAAAAAGAGGAAGACCGCCAAAACAGCAGGCAAAACTAGAGGTGGAGCCAGAGCTTGCAGGGGATTTTTATACCACCGTTCCTTCTGTTCTACGTATGTTTCTCTTCGCCCCAGACTTTAGCAATGCCGCAGCTATGTTCTCCGAAGGCTTTGATACAGAAGAGAAGCTGCTTGCTAGCATGAAAGGATCCACAGAAAAACCAATCGATATGAAACTCCATAGACTATCTCAACGCCTAGAGTCATTAAAACAAGTATCCGATCGCCTAAAAACCATGGACGTTTCAGATACCGGCAATGCACTTTCCTCAAAAGATATTTCCGAAGATACCGATAAAGAATCAAAAGGACTATCCTCACTCCTTCAAGGCGTTATCCCTAAAAGAAAGACCAAACAGACGCTCAAAGAGCGGGCGATGAAGAGTAAGGAAAAGATGAAGGAAGTAACCAGGATACGAACCCGAAAACCTAAGAAGTAGATATGGCAATTTTTTTTGCAATCAATATCACTTTTCCCGGTCTCCGAGTACCAGTGTACACTATCGACCGGGAAAAGTGATATTTATTGGTAAAAAAATCACCCTATCTGCTTCTTTTTAAGAAGCGCTTTCCTTTCCTCCGAGTGCTTTGCCACTATCGGAGTGAAATAAGAAAAATCTCCTCTAAGAAACATGCACCCTGTTAATTTTTTGGAATCTGTTATGGGGTTATTAATTTGCTATGAATAGCAGCTGCCGCAAGTTTTCGAATACGAAATCCATTCTCGTTTAAAGCTTCCCAAAATGCATCTGCGCTAGTTAAGTTTGCTTCGTGATAAAGGTCTTCTGGAACATCAAGCATGGTAAACCGTTTTATGATACTTTCCTTTTTAAGGTGGTTAGCCCTGTCAGGTTCGTCTAAAGTGTTTAAGGATAAGCCTGAATCTGGAAAAATAAATTGCTCAAAAGGCGTTTTATAACCGCTTCGTAGTATTTTTGGTCCACCTCTTTGTACTAATCGTACGAATTTCCCGCGCCCCCTAGTAATTGGAGTTGTAATTTCCCCTGATTTTACCTTTGCCAAATCAGTTTCCCAGTCCTTGTAATCATCAAAATTCCCACTTAATGAAGGCTTATGTTCCATCAAATATTCAAATAGTTCTGTATTACCCGTTTTTTCACTTAGTAAAATAGAACCTACTGTAACTTTTGCGTCATATTTCCCTATAAGAAGCTTTGCAGTAGCAATGTCATCTACATAAGCAATGATATTATCTAGATACTCCTTGGTTTTTTCACTCCCTTTGGTCTTATTTATTATTGTTAAGATATAATCAAGGGATTCCACCATGCCCAGCTCTGTTAGCTTCTTGCATATCGATTTATAACCATCGATTTTTTCATCTAGGTTTATACCCAAAGAAAAGAGGCGAATTTGCTCTTCCTGATTGGTTTCCTTTATTGCCTTGTATAAATGAGCCCCTTCTCTATCATGTAAAAAAGAGTAGGCTACAAAGCAAACAGTTGTAATAATTGCTAGTATGCCGCCTTTTTTCTTCCCTGTGAATCGAGTAACGGGTACAAGTGATACTACTCCCAAAAGGGTAGCTTTACCAAAAAAAGAGCCTATTTTGGAAACCCTTTGAGTTGCTTGTAAATTATTCTTAAACTCATCAGCTGCTAAATCAATAACGCTTTGATCAACTGGGGATGGCTCTTCTATGTTAATCATTTTTTTAATTTCAGTGATTAGTACATTTGTATTTGAACCAACTTGTGTGCCAAAATATGGTATGGTTGTCATGACTCGCTCCTATATTTAATATATCTTTATAAAATAATAACATTAACCTTTGAATAATAGCAATAGCTACACCCAATTAAAAAAAAGATTAATAACATAGAAAGTTATGCTCTGCGTTTTTGGGCTAGATTAGAATTTTATGCCTCTTCCCATTCTTGTTGGATAGTAGTCCATTCTCGTTGGAAAATAGTATTTCTTTCGTTATTGATCTCTTCAAGGTCATTCATAGAATTATGGCCTGATATGCCCTCAAGAGCTCCGCGTATTTGGCCGAGATTGGATGCAAGTTGTATAGGTGCGGGAATAATATGGTCTAAGAAATCACCATCAATAGCCCAGTTGTCGTCTCCGCCAATGCTTTGCCAGTCCTGAGCAGAGAAGTTGTATCTCCAACCTACCAAAGAAAGGGCTATCTTTGTTATTACTTTGAGGGGGAATCTTAAAAGGAAAGGTGCACGACAAGAAATATATTCATCTAAAGAATGGAATGTATGGTAGGCGATCACTCTCATCGCGGGTTCACCGCTCACTCTCTGTTCATTTATCATTTTAGTAACTGTTGGGGCAATGGAGCCACCAAGAGAATGGCCAAAGAGAGTGATATTTTCTCTGCGGTATCCTTGATCCATTAGAGCTTGGACTATTTCTACGCCATCTTTTACAAGCTGTGCATGTGTAGGTGTTTCTCCTTCTGAGTTACCTGTTCCTCTATAGTTAAAGTCTATTACATCAGATTCATTGAAAAGGGTGAATAGGGGGAATTCTCTCTCCACCATGTCTTTCTGCTCTTCTTTATCATCTTCGATCAAAGCGTTGATGGCATCTAACAACGGTTGTTGCGCGTTAGCGTTTGCTAAAGCACCGTTGCCATGTAGATGGAAGATTATCCTTCTATCAGCGTTGTTTGTGCTCAAAATTTTTTTATTTTTTATAAATACGCCCCGCAGCAGGATGCCGTCAGAAAGTTTAAGGGAGGTGTTTGTGTCAAGAGCGCCCTTGCCTGCTTGTGATAATATCTCTTTTCTTAATATAAATGTGTTTGACGTGCGAAGAATAGCCATTGGTACTAATTTTAAAATAGCGAGACCCGCTACTGCTATAATGGAAAGGATGACAGTAACATGCTTAGGGGCTTTGAGCTTTGAAACTAAGATAGTAGCAAGAGCGGCTGCGGTATACACAGAGACTCTTTTGGTAAAAAAAGATCTTTGTACCAGTGGGTGTTTATCAAAATTTTGACTAATAGATAGGTGAGGTTGTGTGTGGGTAGCACTTTGCATAGTAAACCTTGGTTGATTAAGATAATATAAATGTTAGCACTATGATCTTTAAAAAGCAAATTTTTTATAAACTGCTCGTTTTTCAGACTCTCCTATAATTAGAATAAGATTTTTTTAGAGATTTCGTGTTGGGCAGCGATGGAGAGGGGAGTTTCTATAGCATTTTTGAGAAGGTGATCGCCTACGGTCTTGAGGGCTACTTCGGGATCGTTGCACTCTGATGAGAGGTGTGCAAGATATATGTGTTTGAGTTTTTTGGTGTGCACTTTTGTAATCAGTTCGGCGCATGCTTTATTGGAGAGGTGTCCTTGTCTGCCAAGAACTCGTTTTTTATAGATAAGGGGGCGAGCGCAGGCGTGGACCATCGCCTCTTCGTGGTTAGCTTCTATGTATAGATAGTCACAATCTTGCAAATGGTGGGCGACTAAGTTGGAAGCAAAGCCGAGATCGGTACATATGCCCACTTTTATCCCATCAAATTCCAGGGAAAAAGCGACAGGGTCCAGGGTGTCGTGTTGTATGCTAAAGGGGTGTATTTTTATATCGCCAAAGGTAAAAGCTTCTCCTGTAGAAAAGATCTTAAAATTGGGTCTGGTGTCAATGGATTCACAGATTGCTTTGGCGGTATCGCCGTTGCACAGGATGGGAATGGCTGTATGTTTAGCAATTTGTTCGATCCCCTTTATATGATCGCTATGTTCATGGGAGATGACAATACCGTCGATATCTTCTATCTCAAGATTTATTTCGGCAAGTTTCTCATTGATCTTTTTAAAGCTTAGCCCAACATCAAATAGCAGCTTTGTTTTGCCGCTTCCCACAAAAATAAGATTTCCCCCTGAACCTGATGATAGTGGACAAATTCCTTTCATTAACTTAACTCCTGTAATATTTAGCGGCGCGATCCTACGTCGTAGCTGTATACTATCATACCTTGCCTTTATTTTTTATGTCACAGAAAAATAAAGGCAAAAGGATTAACCCTTCAAAGAAGATCCCCATAAGGAGACTCTGATAAACGGCTCGTTTTTCAGAGTCTCCATAACTATTTGGACACAATATAACCTCTATGATATATTTAAATTATGAAAAGGGCATCACGCGGACGAAAAAAATCTAAGAAAAAAGATCTGCCACACTCAGAAGCACGTGGCGTGTTTATTATTGCGGCAAGTTTATTTGTCTTTTTATGTCTTTTTACATTTGTAGACGGCCAGCATAATAAAAACCTGTTAGGACTTGTTGGTCATATCATTGCTCACAGTCTTAATTATTTGTTTGGTCTGGGAAGTTATATTTTTGTTGCCTACACCACTTTTTTTGGTTGGAAGTTTGTAAAAACACGTGGCGCTCCTGTGGCACCTTCAAAGGCTATTTACTTGATGCTTCATGTGGCCTCTGTGTGCATTTTACTCAACTTGTTTGCTGAAACAAAATGGTTAGATTTTTCCCCTTTTTACGAAAAAGTTTATTCAGAAGCAGTGGTTATTAAAGCCGCTATTCCTGTGAAGTATATCCGATATAACTTGGGCGGAGTTCCTTTTTATTATTTATACAAAGACATTTCCAAGGTAAATCTTCAGCATCTTTTGGGAGATGTGGGTGTTTTACTTACCTTTTTTAATTTAGCTTTGATTGGTTTTATTCTGTTAACTGATATGAGCTTTTTCCGACTTACAAGAAAATTCCTAAGTTTTTTTCCCTACCTTTCCGATAGTTTAGTAGTATTGCTTCGGAAATTGCTTTTGCTAATGAGAAAGTTTTCTTTTATGCAGGTGAAAAGTACTCGTAAAGGGAAGAAAGCCCCCCTTTCAGCATCCATTATCCCCCCTTATACAGGGTTTACTAAGAAAAAGCCAAAGGTAAAAAAAGTTAAAGAAGAAAAGAAGGCGCTGCGAGAGTCATTGAAGATGCTCCCTTTGCCAAAAGAGCAAAAGATTATCAAAACCCATACTTTTGCTGCCGATACAGAGATAGAATTTGCAAAGCAAAATAAAGCTCCTAAAGGCAAGGTCAAAGAAAAAAATTATAATTTGCCTCCCATTAGCTTGCTTACCAATACTCCAGAGGTAGATCAGACGGGGCTCAAAAGAGAGCTGCAAGAAAAGGCTCAAGTTTTAGAAGAGACTTTGGCTAGTTTTTCCATAGAGGCAAAGGTGGGGCATATCCACTCAGGACCAACGATTACCTCTTTTGAAGTACATCCGGCAATTGGAGTAAAGGTACAAAAAATCAAGGCGCTTGAAAATGATATTGCTCTAAATTTACAAGCCAGATCAATAAGAATTATAGCGCCAATTCCAGGCAAAGCCGCAGTTGGTGTAGAGATCCCTTCTGCGATGCCTCAAGATGTTGGCTTTAAAGATATGCTCAATACCTACCGTAATCTTCCTACTAAACATCATATCCCCGTTCTTTTAGGAAAGACGGTTCGCGGGGAAGATGTGATGTGTGATTTGACCAAGATGCCGCATTGCATTATTGCAGGTGCTACAGGTTCTGGAAAATCGGTGTGTATCAATACCATGATTATGTCTATCTTGATGAATTCCACCCCTGAAAAAGTAAAGCTTCTTCTTGTGGATCCAAAAAAAGTAGAGCTTACCTTTTTTGCTAAAATACCTCACCTTATTGCCCCTGTTATCACCGAACCAGAAGGCGCTTATGCTGCGCTCAAATGGATTGTTCGTGAGATGAAAGATCGTTATGAAATGCTAAAAAGACTTGGGGTCAGAAACATCCATAGCTTTAATAAAAGGAAGATTGATAAAGAGTTTGAAGAGAGCCTTGAGATGAAGATCCCTAAAGAGATGTACTTTTTAGTGGCAATCATCGATGAATTTGCAGACCTTATGATGACCTCTTCTTCTGATTTAGAAACGCCAATTGCAAGAATTGCTCAGATGGCCCGTGCTGTTGGTATTCACCTTGTTTTAGCTACTCAAAGACCCTCTCGAGAAGTGATTACAGGTCTTATCAAAGCTAACTTTCCAACAAGAATCTCTTTCAAAGTATCCTCAAGAATTAATAGCCAAATTATTCTAGATGAAAATGGGGCCGAAAGTTTACTTGGTAACGGTGACATGCTCTTTTTAGCTCCAGGAACCTCAGAGTTACTGCGCTGTCAGGGGGTATACATCTCTGATGAAGATATAAAGAAAGTGGTTCAACATATTCAAGATCGCTTTCCTACTAACTACCTCTTCGAATCTTTTGATCAAACCTCTTCTGATGAAGTTATCCTGCAGGAAAAGGAAGAGGCGATGGATCCTTTATATCCAAAAGCTTTAGAAATTGTCTTTACCTTTAAAACCGCTTCAACCACCTTTTTACAGCGTAAGCTAAAGATCGGTTATGCACGTGCGGCATCTTTAATGGACGCATTAGAGGAAAATGGCATCATCAGCGGACAAGATGGCAGCAAACCCCGCCGCATCCTCCGTGATGGCCCTGACGCATAAAAATCAAAATAGAAACGGTAATGATTAAGGAGACTCTGATAAGCCGGCAGTTTCATAATCCCATAGATTTTTTATAAATTCCATTTTTCATCACGCTCCATCCCTACAGGGATGCAGCTTACTCCAAAATCAAATTTATCTCAAAAAATCTGAAGAAATTCTAAAAAGTGCAGTTTATCAGACTCTCCTTAAGGAGACTCTGAAAAACGGACAGTTTTATAATTTTCCAGATTTCTTATAAATCCTATTTTTCGCTTCGCTCCATCCCTACAGGGATGCAGCTTACTCCAAAATCAAATTTATCTCAAAAAATCTGAAGAAATTCTAAAAGGTGTAGTTTATCAGAGTCTCCTTAAATATAGAGGGGGATCACCCAATCTGATGAAATAGGAGTTTCGGTAACAGCTTTTTGATTCTTTTGTGCTCTTATTCGGTCTCTATTTTTAATAGCATCTTTCTTTTTCTCTTCCTCCTCATCAGATTTTTCTTTTATCTTTGTAGGTGAAAGTCTTTCTATTTTTGCGGCACTCTTTTTTTCTGATGGGGTTATTTTTGCTGGGTTCATGTTAGTAACACCGGCCATATCTTGTGCCGATAGGGTTGCTTCACCCGATTTCAATAAGGTATTATCTTCTACACTCGTGGAAACCGATTTTATATTTTCAAAATTGGATAGGCATCCAAAGGCAAGGGCTGCTATTGCCTCAACATATCTCCCTTGAGACGCTTCGCAGTAAGCGGTAAATACGTTATTGGCAAGTTTTGCAGATATGGAGAATATAAGAGCGATATTGGAATCAAATATTGCAAGAGCAAGGTAGGCAACGCTTCCTGCAAGTTTAATAAGGATAAGCACGCTATCTTTTGTAAAGCCA
>JAJACI010000025.1 GCA_022601595.1 Chlamydiia bacterium
GAGTAAGCGGCATCCCTGTAGGGATGGGGCGCCACGAAAAATAGGATTGATAAGAAATCTGGGAGATTATAAAACTGCTCATTTTTCAGAGTTTCCTTAAGAACAAATTCATAGACCTCTTGGTCAGAAGGCTCTCCTCCAAAAATATGACGTGCTATTGCATACCCCTCTTTATCTGTACGCTCAAAAGTAGCCACCCAGAATAGTCTTTCGAAGAAAATGGTAGCTTTAATAGAAATCATAAAATCCTGCTATTTTTTAGAATTAAGATCGTACCAGATTTTACGATAAGCACCTGCACATTTTTTACCGACCGGGGTTAACGCATATATAACCACCATCTGCAATAATATCAGTTCCTGTAATATAACTTGATTGGTCTGATGCTAAAAATACAACGGTACCTGCAATTTCAGCGGCATCTGCAAAGCGCTTTAAGGGGGTAGCCTCTATTACATTTTGAAGTAATTCGGTATTATTTTCCCAGTGGTAACGGTTCATCTCCGTTTTATGACCGCCGGGGCTAATAGTATTTACCCTTATTCCATATTTACCGACCGCTACAGCCATCGCCTCTGACGCTCTTATAACTCCGGCTTTAGCAGCATCATAAGAAATTCCTCCTGTAGGACGATGGCCAGAGGTTGAAGAGAAATTAATAATCGATCCACCATCGCCTTGATCAATCATTTGATTTGCGACAAGTTGAGCTAAAAATATAGGAGCTTTTAAGTTCACATCTAAGATAGCGTCATATTCTTCTTCTGTAGTTTTTAAAAAACCACTTTTTGCAGCAACACCGGCATTATTCACAAGAACATCAATTCTACCAAACGTAGCTACCGTATCGTCTAAAATTCTACTGCGATCTAATGAATTTGTAATATCTGCCTTGAGCAATAACATATTTGAGCTATAACTGCTGAGCTGGGATGCTACAGCTTCTGCAGTTTTCTCATCACTTCTATAAACAAGTACCACTTTTGAGCCTAGTTCAAGAAGGTGTTTAGCGGTAGCAAACCCCATCCCTTTAGTTGCTCCGGTAACTATTACTACTTTATCTTTCATGTTTATACCTTTGAGGTTAACTTTGTGATCTCTGCCTCTATCTGCTCGTCTTCTACTTTGTTAAAAAGAATCTCTGGCTTATTGATGGAAGAGCCAGGAACAAGCTGCATGTCTTTTAACTCTGCCCAAGAAAGTTCTGCTAAATCACCTTCAATATTAAGCATCTTTAAGATCTTAGTAGCTGCATCTGGCATAATAGGCAAGGCTACAAGAGCTAAAGCTTTTGCTGCCATTAAAGATAAATAGAGAGCATTATTTAATTGAGGTGTTGTCTCTTTATTCTTTAGTAGTGCCCAAGGTTTTTTATGATCAAAATACGCGTTGGATAAAGCTGCCAAATCCATGATAAGGGTGCAAGCATGCCTTACTCCATAGGTATTATAGCTCTCCTCAATTTGTTTGATTTTTAAATTCATTTCATCAAAGAAAGTATCATCCTCAGAGCCGTATTCTGTAGGGGCTGGCACTTTACCATCCACTTTATTATAAACAAAAGTAAGGGATCTATGAATAAAATTTGCAAATTTACCAACTAGATCGCCGTTTACTCGTCTTTCAAAATCTTTCCATGTAAATTCGCTATCGCTATTTTCTGGAGCGTTTGCAGCAAGGGTGTAACGCAAAGTATCTACATTATAGGTATCTAAAAATTCACCAAGATCGATGGTCCAATTGTTTGATTTACTAAACTGTTTGCCTTCTAAATTTAAAAATTCATTAGCAGGTAGATCATGTACTAAATTATATTTCTTACTCTGCCCCATGAGCATGCTTGGGAAAATAACGCTGTGGAAAATGATGTTATCCTTACCAATAAATTGAACCAGCTTTGAATCCGGATCTTGAAAATAGCTTTGTATAGCATTTTCTTTACTATTTAATTCGCCCCATTCCTTGACCGCCGTTAAATAGCCAATGGGTGCATCAAACCAAACGTAAAAAACCTTATCATCTCGCCCTTCTAAAGGAAGCTTCACCCCCCACTTCATATCACGGGTAATAGCGCGAGGTCTTAGATCTTCAATATAAGGCTTTATAAAGTTGGTAACACTAGGCTTCCAATTTTTCTTTTTTATCCAAGATAGAAGCTCTTCTTTGAAAAGATCACAGCGAAGGAAAAAATGGGATGTCTCCTTTAATTCCAGCGATGACTTAGACATTTTAGAAACAGGATGCAAAAGATCCTCTGCCTCAAAACTACCTCCGCATTTAGGACATTCATCCCCTCGAGCCTCGGTAAATCCACATTTAGGACAAGTTCCCATTACATATCTATCGGCTAAAAACTTATCTTCTTTCTTTGAATATAATCTTTTTGTCGTTTTTTCTTCGACAAACCCCTTGTCTAGTAGCTGTAAAAAAAACTCTTGTACTATTGGATCGTGTTTTTTACTGGTGGTTCTACTGTAATGGTCAAAAGAGATATTCATCCTTTTAAATAAAGACTTGTTCTCATTGTGATAAAAATCTACCTGCTCAGAAGGTGTTCTGTTTTCAATCTCTGCTGCCATAGTAACAGCAATCCCATATTCATCAGATCCTGAAACAAAAAGTACATCGTTTTCTGTAAGTCTTTTAAAACGTGCATATATATCTGCCGGCAAATAGGCTCCTGCAAGGTGCCCGAAATGCACTTTACCATTTGCATACAAAAGTGCCGATGTAATTAATACCCTTTCTTTCACTTATTACTCACTTTTTTCAGTTTCGGAAATTACTACTTGTGACTCATGAGTTTTAACTACTTCATTTAACACTTTTTGCAGATCAAACTCCCCTCCTGTTTCTAGCTTTCTATATGCAATCTGGATTGCAGCGTCTGCTAAAGAAAAGCTATTTGGTAGATCTTTTAAAAGATGTTCGTTGGTAAGTAGCTTACTGTTTTTTTTATTTTTCATTCTCTATGTCTCCGGTAATAATTGTCTGTAGAGCATCTATCGCCTCTTCAAGATTGTCATTAATGATAATGTGATCATAAAGGGATGATTGCTCTAATTCTTTTTTTGCCTCTGCCATCCTTAACTCTATATCTTCGGGTGATTCTGTGTCTCTCTTTAAAAGTCTCTGCTTAAGCACTTCTAGCGATGGGGGCATTATTAAAATATAAGAGGCTTTCACTCCTAATGTTTTAAAATTTTCTATGCCCTTACTATCTACCGATATAACTTTAAGTCCTGGCTTATTTAAATCTGCATGCAAAACTCCATAGTGATTTCCATAAACAGAAGCGTGCTCTATAAAAGCCCCTTCTTTTAATAGCTTATTATAACTCTCAGGTGATAAAAAATTATAATCAACATTATGAACTTCACCGTCGCGCGGCTTTCTAGTAGTACAGGTAATTACACGATGCAAAGACCCACCCAACAAAGAGATGAGTCTATTAATTATCGTTGTTTTACCAGCTGCTGAAGGTGCCGATATTACAAATAACCTGTCTTTAGAATTATTAAACATCAATCAACTATAATTGTTTCTATTAAATAAGTATACAAAAACAAATTTACTCAGGAGCGTCTGAGTTTTCTTTTGCCTCAGGAGCTGGTGCTTTGGCAGACGGCGCCTCTTCAAAAAGAACCACTTCTTCTGCAACCACTTGCTTTCCAACCTGCATACGAACTTTAGCCGCTTTACCAAGCTTACCACGAAGATAATTTAGTTTAGCGCGACGAACAATTCCTTTGCTCAACACTTCAATATTAACAACATTTGGGCTATGTAGCTGAAATACTTTTTCCGTAGCATATCCAAAAGAAATACGACTTACTGTAAAAGTAACTGATACTCCTTTTCCACTACGAGCAACAACCGTTCCTTGATAGATCTGTACACGCTCTTTTGTGCCTTCAATGATTTTAATATGCACTTTGACCTGATCTCCAATGGAGAAATGAGGAACTTTACTTTTCATGTGCTTTCTTTCTATTTTCTGTACTAACGAATGCATTATGCCATCCTTGTTTTTATTTGTTCTCTTTTTAAAGTTCTTTCTGCTCCCGCTTTCTTTCTCCATAAGGCTATTTCCTTATGATTTCCAGATTGCAAGACTTTAGGAACCTCTAATTCATTAAATACCGCAGGTCTTGTATACTGTGGTCCTTTTAATCCTTCATTAAGGTGGAATGTATCTCCATAAACAGAATCACTATTTCCAACACCATCTTCTAGAAACCTTAACGTTCCATCTAAAAGCACGAGCGCTGGTATCATTCCGCTTGTTAAGACATAATCACCAATACTTATCTCTTCATCAACTGCTAAATCAATAATTCTTTGATCTATCCCCTCATAATGACCACAAAGCAAAATTAAGTGCTTATGTGTTTTTGCAAGCCTTTCGCATTTTTTGGCACGTAAAAGCTCGCCGCCTGGCGAGAAAAATATCACATGAGAATCATCTGTCCGTACAGAATCAATCGCTTTTATCACAGGCTCTGGCTTCATTAACATCCCAGGGCCGCCTCCAAAAGGTTTATCATCTACCACTTTATGCTTTCCTTCTCCAAAATCTCTTATGTTAACAAGCTCAAGCTCTATAACACCTTTTTCTACAGCTCTCTTAAGCATGCTTGTTTCAAGCATACTTTTGAAAAACTCAGGAAATAAAGAAAGTATAGTGATTTTCATAGCAATTTATTGTCATCTCTTATTATTTCTTAGCAGGCGCAGAAAGAACAAGTACCTCTGGGCACTTTTTCTTAATCACAGAAAGCATCTTATCCGAAGGCTGAACGCCTTTTTTTAACCACTCTCCTATTTTTTCTTTGTCTACAACCATTCCGTCTTCCGCATGCGGATCATAATGACCAACGCAATCGATGTACTTACCATCTCTTGGTGATCTGCTATCTGCTACTACAAAACGAAACATTCTTTTATTTTTACGCCCCTGTTGACGCATTCTCATACTCAATGCCATAAGTAAAACTCCTTTTTATAAAAATCTTGAGAAGTATAGTAACATACATTAGGAAAAAAAACGATTAAAATGTGGATTCTTTTTCAAAATAGCAGTTTTTTTTGCATTTGCCCCGGTAATATTCTTTTTCATACCCGGCATTTTCTTTGCCATCTCTTTCATTTGCTTGAATTGTTTAACTAATTTATTGACACTTCCTAAAGAAATACCCGCACCTTTTGCTATTCTTTTCTTTCTTCCCATTGCTAAATCATCAATCCCAGCACGCTCCCTTCTTGTCATAGAAAAAATTACAGCTTCAAAAGTCTTTAGCTGAGACTCACCCCCTGAAAGATCTAAATCCGCACCTGATGCTCCTGGCAACATTTTAAACAAACCTTTTAGCGAACCCATTTTTTTAAGCATCTTCATTTGCTTTAAAAGATCATCATAGGTGAAAGAGCCTTTCACCATTTTCTCTTCCATCTTCTTTGAATCCTCATCAGAGATCTCTCTTTTCATCTTTTTCACAAGATTGATCATATCTCCCATTCCAAGGATACGATCAGCCATAGATTTTGGATTAAAAACCTGGAAATCAGAAACTTTTTCACCCACTCCCTCATAATATAGAGGCTTTCCGGTAACTTCTCGAATAGATATGGCCGCACCAGCTCTTGCACCTCCATCTAACATAGTTAAAATAGAGCCTGAGATTTGAATCTTTTCATCAAAGGCTTTTGCAACATTTACCGCCTGCTGGCCACTTCCGCAATTTGCAACAAAAATAATATAATCAGGTTTAATTAAATTTTTTAAACAAGAGAGCTCTTCCATCAAATCATCATCCAGATTTTGCCTTCCTGCAGTATCATAAATGATAACATCGGTATCCAGCTCACCTGATTTAGCTGCCACTATATTTGGATCTTTTTCATCTTCTATTGCAAAAACAGGGACATCCACCTCTGCACCTAAAATTTGCAACTGCTTTATTGCAGCAGGCCTTTTTAAATCCAGCGCAACAAGCGATACACTTTTACTGTGCTCCCTCTTAATATACTGGGCAAACTTTGCGCATGTTGTTGTCTTTCCTGCCCCCTGAAGACCACAAAGAAGTATTTTAGTGGGAGTTTTCTTAAATTCGACAGCACTTTCCTCTTTTCCCATTAAATCGATTAGCTCTTCATGCACAATATTTATAAATGCATCGGTTTTTTTTAACTGCTTTTCTACCTCTGTGCCAACAACCTTCTCTTTTATCCTCTTAACAAGGTTACTAGCTACTTTATAATTGACATCCGCATCAAGAAGCGCAAGTCGCACCTTTTTTACCGCATCCTTAATATTTTCCTCTGTAAAAGCGCTCTCTTTAGAAAAAACACTAAATATCCCCTGAAACTTCTCGGTCAACCCATTAAACATATATACTTCCTATTCTAATTCTTTTTTTGTAAGAAAAACAAACCTATCATGCCCGGAATAATCCTTCTCTACCACTACATCTTTCCATAACTTATCTGAAAAGAGCGCGACCACTCCTTTTCCTTGATCTTTTCCAATTTCTAAACAAAGAATACCAGATGGCTTTAAATAAAAAAAAGCCTCTTGTGCAAGTTTCCTATAAAAAGTAAGACCATCACGGCCATCTGTCAAAGCAATTTTAGGCTCATGATCCTTAACCAAAGAATCTAACCCTTCAAATTCATCATCAGTAATGTAAGGCGGATTACAGATAATTGCATCAAACTCCCCTCTTGAAAAAGAATCCAAAAAATCTCCACACCTGAAATTCACATCTAAATGATTTTCTTCTGCATTTTTTTTAGCAACTTCTAACGCTTTTGCAGAAATATCTGAAAGAAAAACATCAAGCAAAGGCTTTTTACTTTTTATAGCAAGCCCAATTGCTCCGCTTCCTGTACATAAATCAAGTACACATCCCTTATCCGGCAACCGCTGCAAGGCTCTTTCCACAAGAAGTTCTGTTTCTAGCCTCGGAATCAAACAATCAGGGGTGACATAAATTTCTAAATCAAAAAACAACATCTTCCCACAAATATAAACATGTGGAACACCTAGTTCTTTCTGCTTTCTATAGTAAGCAAGCAGCTTATCTGTGGATTTTGTAGCATTTTTCTGAAAAGAAAGAAAATCCTTTTCATCAGAACTAAGCGCCATTAGACTGCAATCTCTTTTGATAGTAATAAGCCACCAAAGGACCCACTACCTGATCAAGATCCCCTTCCATTACCTCTGAGAGAGAAAACAATGTTAAATCTATTCTGTGATCAGTAAGTCTATTCTGCGGAAAATTATACGTTCTAATTCTCTCTGAACGATCTCCGGAACCAACTTGCAAGGCTCTTTCTGCAGCAGTTTCTTTCTCTTTTTCAAGCCGGCTCTTCTCTGCAATTTTTGCTCGCAAAAGACGAAGCGCTTTTGCTCTGTTTTTTATCTGAGACCTCTCCTCAGAGCAATACGAGACAAGACCTGTTGGAATATGAGTGATCCTTACAGCAGAGTCGGTTGTATTAACATGCTGCCCGCCGGCACCTGATGCACGGTAGGTGTCAACCCTTAAATCCTTCTCTTCAAGATTTACCTCTTCATCTTCATCAGGCTCTATTAAAACAGCAACCGTTATTGCAGAGGTATGAACCCTACCTTGCGTCTCTGTTTTAGGCACTCTTTGAACTCTATGGGTGCCTCCTTCATATTTCATAAAGCGATAAGCACCTTCCCCAGAAAGAGCAAATTGATACTCCTTAAACCCTCCAGCATCAGACTCTGTATAGCTAAGAGATTCAAAAGTCCACTTTTTAGATTCTGCAAAATGGCGATACATGCGAATACAATCGCCCACAAAAATAGCCGCTTCATCGCCGCCTGTTCCTGCCCTTACCTCTACTATTGTATTTTTATTATCTGTTGGATCTGGAGGAATAATAGTTACTTCAATATCTTTCAGTAATACTTCCTTCTCTTTTTTAAGATCCTCCATCTCTGATTCGATTTCAGCTCGAAGCTCCTGATCAGTCTCCGTTTTCAAAAAATCATGATCATCAATGATAGCTGACTCAACAGCCGTGAGCCTATCCCACTTGGCTTTTAGCTTAGAAAGATATTTATGCTCAGCGGCAAGCTCCATATACTTTTTTTGATCGGAAAGGATCTCTGGATCCCCCATCTTGCTTTCTACGCCGGGTAGTTTAGCAAGCATGCTTTTTACTTTTGTCTTCATTTCAGCCCTTCAAGTTTCTTTAAGGAGACTCTGAAAAACGAGCAGTTTATCAGAGTCTTCTTAAAAAGCATACGGATTCAATTTATATTTACTTCTGTTCTTTCTTAGCGGGCGCTTCTGAAACAGCCGCTGCTTTTGCGCCATATTTCTTCTTAAATTTGTCCACACGCCCTTCGGTATCCACAAATTTAGTGTCGCCTGTGTAAAACGGATGCGATGATGAAGAGATAGAAACCTTAACACTAGGGTAAGACTTTCCTTCAAACTCTTCTGTTTGGGATGTTTTCACAGCACTGCCGCAAAGGTATTTTTTTCCTGTACTCATGTCTACAAAGCAAACATCGCGATATTCTGGGTGTGTATTCTCTTTCATATTTTCTCCTAATTCATAAAAAATTGGACTTAGAATATACCCTCTCTTACTAAAATACAAGGAAAAGTTGTCATCTTTCTTAAGCTTTGCTATAATAATATATATTATCAGAAGGTATCAGGATGAAATCTATAAAATCTATTAAAATTCTAACATTTCTTATCACATCTTTGAGCATTCTCTCAGGGACTTTAAATAAAATATTTCCCTCACTCATAGCTTTTCCAGACCTTACTAACCTTCTTTCTCTTCACGCAAACTCCCTTTCTAGCTTTAAAATATGGCAATTTGTCACCCACCTTCTTATCTACCCAGCACCAAATGGCATCCATATTTTTTATTTGATCAATTTATTTTTTGGAATTATGATTCTTCAACGATTTGGCATGGCCATAATACAAGTTAAAGGGGAAAAGAATTTTTTATTTTACTTTTTCACTTGCGGTATCGTCTCTGGAATAGCAGCTTTTTTAACTATGATCCACTCAGGAAGCGCGTCCTATTATGCGGCACCCACAAGCGCTATATATAGTTTACTTGTTGCAACGATTTTTCTTTTCCCAAAACTGGACCTTATGTTCTTGCTCACCCCTTCTATTAAAGGAAAGAAACTGGTCCCTGGATTAATCGGTGTAATACTACTAATAAACCTCTCCTCTGGCGACTATACGCACTTTTTTGCAACACTCTCAGGTGTTGTCACCGCCTACCTATTCATTCTGCTGTTTTGGAAAACTGAGAGCCCGTATGCCTTTATGCAAAAATTTGACCAAACCATCACCAGACTTTCTGAAGGAAAAATTACGGCAGCTTTTAAATCTACCCGGTTAGATAAGTATACAGATAACACTCGAATATATGATATTAACACAGGTGAAGCTGTACTAAGTGAGGAGAGCTTTATTAACGCCTGTCTTGAAAAAATCTCTAAAGAAGGAAAAGGTTCACTCACCCTTTATGAGCGCTTTAGACTACACAGATACTCGAAAAAAACTGCAAAAAAATAGATCCTTACACACCTGCCTGCAAAGCTGCTTTTACCGATAAAATTCCGTGCAAGATACCCTCTTCATAACGAAAATGCGGACTACTTTCAAGCTCAGCATAATCAAATGGCTGTAATAAATCTTCTTTGGTAATACTAGGCACCATCTCACGAGCAAGCTTTAATAGTTTGTTTTCTTGGTGAGCTATCATCTCGTCGAGCAATTCTGACATTTCTTCTCTTCCCTTTTTTCTCTAAAAAACTTTTTTAAAAGATCTGATGATTCTTTCTCCATTAGACCCCCCATTGATTCTACTTTATGAATAGGATGTTTGCCATCAAAAAGATTATATAACGTTCCAGATGCACCTACACGAAGATCTTTTGCACCCCAAATCACTTTCTTTACGCGAAAATTATGAATAGCCCCCGCGCACATTGAGCAAGGCTCTAGAGTGATATACAAGACAGCATCAAGCAGTCGCGTGTCTCCTAAAATTTTTGCTGCCCTTTTTAAACAAATTAATTCAGCATGGAGCGATGCATCTTTTTTTTCAAAAACTTCATTGTGAGCCTTTGCTATTAATTTATCCCCCAAAAAAAGAGCTGCTCCAACAGGAACCTCGTTTTTTTCATAAGCTTTTTTTGCCTCGTGAATCGCTATCTGCATGGCATAAAAATCAAAGGAATTAAATTTTGGATTGGTCATTTGAAAAGATAGTGGTAAAATCAATTGCTCTTATTATACTAAAGATGATAAAATGATTGCAGTAAATAATTTGATGAACAGGAGATAAAGCATGAGCTTAGATAAAAGTACTAAAGATGAAATCACAAAAAAGTATCAATTACATGAAAAGGATACAGGATCAGCAGACGTTCAGATTGCTATTCTTACAGAAAGAATCAAGGAAATGGAAGACCATTTAAAAGAATTCCCTAAAGATCACGCGACAAGACTTTCTTTATTGAAGCACGTAGGACAAAGACGCCGTCTTTTAGCATATCTTAATTCAACAGACACACCAAGATATCAGCAATTAATTCAAAAACTAGGACTTCGTAAATAATTATTTCAAAAATAATTCGGACAACTAAATTATAGATCAGCAAAGTCATAGAAATGGAGAATTCATATATGGAAGAGAAAAGCACCAGCGCTCATATTCACGGTAAAGAAATTACTTTTAAAACAGGAAAAATTGCACGTCAAGCAAATGGCGCGGTACTACTTACTTGTGGAGACACCCACATCTTAGCAAGTGCATGCGGTAACAAAACTGCAAATCCTGATTGTGATTTTCTTCCCCTAAGAGTTGATTATCAGGAGAAACAATCTTCTGCAGGAAGAACACTTGGCGGATTTATTAAAAGAGAAGGTCGTCCAACAGAGAGCCAAACATTAATTAGTCGTCTTATAGACAGACCTATCAGACCTATGTTCCCTGCTGGATACTTTAATGAAGTACAACTTCTTATATATGTATTGTCTTACGATGATAACCACCCACCAGAACCTCTAGCTATAACTGCAGCAAGTGCAGCGCTTGTTATGTCTGATATTCCATTCCCTAAACCGCTAGCAGGTGTGAGAGTTGGAATGATCGGTGATGAGTTTATCATCAATCCATCCCTTGCTCAGATGAAAGAATCTAAATTAGATCTTCTTTTAGCTGGTACAAACGATGCAATTTTAATGATTGAAGGATATTGTGATTTCCTAACCGAAGAACAAGTGGTTGAAGCAATCGATCAAGGTCATGAAGCAATTAAAGAGATTACCAAGACCCTTTCTGATTGGCAAAATGTAGCAGGAAAAGAGAAGTTTGAAGCAGAACTGACTATCCCAGAAGACTACATCCTTGAAGAAATTGAAAATAAATATACAGAGCGTTTAGAAACTATTTTTGCAATCAAAGAGAAAGCTGCAAGAGAGGCCGCACAAAAAGAGGTCGAAGAAGAAATCAAAGAGACCTATCTTAACTGTGACGAGCCAAAATGCAAGCCGCTTGCAATGAAAATTGCTATCAAGAAGAGTTTTGCAAAAATTCTAAGAACCAAAGTTTTAAGAGAAAAGAAACGAAGCGACGGCAGAACTCCTATGGAAATCCGTCCTATTTACGCCGAAACATCTTTACTACCAAGAACTCATGGTGATGCATTATTCACAAGAGGAGAAACGCAAACAATTGCCGTTTGTACTCTAGGTGGTGACTCGATGGGTCAACGTTATGAGAATTTAGAAGGTGATTTCATCCGTAAGTTCTACTTACAATACTCATTCCCTCCTTTCTCTGTTGGAGAGTGTGGAAGAGTGGGCCCTCCAGGACGCCGCGAGGTTGGTCATGGTAAACTTGCAGAACGTGCTTTAGAATGCGTTCTACCAGATGCTGATACCTTCCCTTACACTATCCGATTAGAAAGTAACATCACAGAATCAAATGGCTCCTCTTCAATGGCATCTGTTTGCGGTGGATGTTTGGCTATGATGGATGCTGGTGTTCCGCTGAAAAAATCTGTATCAGGTATTGCTATGGGACTTATCCTAGAAGGCAATCAATACATGATCTTGTCAGATATTTTAGGGCTTGAGGATGCCCTAGGCGATATGGACTTTAAGATTACAGGAGACCGTGAAGGTATTTCTGCTTTCCAAATGGATATTAAGATCGAAGGTATCAATAAAGATATCATGAAAGCTGCGCTTCTTCAGGCAAAAGAAGGAAGGGTGCATATCTTAGACCAAATGGATAAAGCTCTTGCAACATCAAGAAAAGATCTTTCTGATTTTGCCCCTCGTATAGAGTCTATCCAAGTGAAACCAAGTAAGATTGGTATCATCGTTGGACCAGGCGGTAAAAAGATCCGTTCTATTGTTGAAGATACCGGCTGCCAAGTAGACATCAATGACGATGGCGTTGTGAAAATCATTTCTAACGACGGACCATCCCTACAAAAGGCAAAAGATATCATCTTAGACCTTATTGCAGAAGTAGAGATTGGTAAAACGTATAAAGGCGCTATCTCAAGTATTGTTCAATTTGGTGCTTTTGTAACTCTTCCAGGCGGTAAAGATGGACTCTGTCATATCTCTGAGATTTGTCATGAGCGTGTGGAAAATGTAGAGGATTACCTGAAGAAAGGTCAAGAGATTGAGGTAAAAGTCCTTGATATTAACGACCACGGTAAGATCAAACTTTCCCGTAAAGTTCTTATGCCAAAACCAGAGGCTACTGCACCAAAAGCGTAGTAAACCTAGGTTACCTATTATAAAAAAAGACCACCTCCAAAAAAGGTGGTCTTTTTTTACGCATAGTCATTGCCATGTGAAAAATTTATCTTTTCTTTGACAGCTCTTGATTTATATTGCTTTAAAAAGCTCTCGCAAGTATTCTTTCAGTCAACTAAAAGGAGGATAAATTGGAAACAATACATATATCTAGAAGAAATGTAAACATAGCCGCGGCGACAGGAAGTATCATTCTTGCTGCAAACATCCGCCCATTAAAAAACATTATATCAAAAGTAACTATTGTAGCATTAACACTACTGCAAGACATCGTTGGATGTTTTATTAAAGCGCTAGGAAGCAAACCTAAAAGATTGAGTAAGTTTATTGATGATGCAGCTCATGCACATCAAGTCTCTCTAATCTTAAAAGAAAAAGAGCTAATAGCAGAAACAATCGAATGTGCTTTTTGCAATTATCCAGGCAAAGCAAGTCTTTATGTAGAAAATAGACAGTTAAAAGTAATGTTTGATGTCGACATGGAAAGTGCAGGGGCAGTAAAAATATGTAACATATCTAACAGAGAGATCTCTGAGGTTTCAATTCACAACTTTGAACATCATGATGGATCAAATCGAAGATCAATTGATCGTCTACATCGTGACTATGAAAAAAATTATGACAACTTCGGAGAAATACGTAAATTCGCAGAGTTTCCAGAATATATAGGCGATTTAGCTAGAGGAGATTATAACCTTGCTGTTTTTCTCTGTGAAAATATTGAGCAAAGAGATTTAGATACATTAGATCGTAAAA
>JAJACI010000026.1 GCA_022601595.1 Chlamydiia bacterium
TTCTGAAGTTTGTTCTGAAGTTTGTTCTGAAGTTTGTTCTGAAGTTTGTTCTGAAGTTTGTTCTGAAGTTTGTTCTGAAGTTTGTTCTGGGGTTTGTTCTGAAGTTTGTTCTGAAGTTTGTCCTGATTCTCCTTCTAAACCCCCTCCTCTTCGATTAAAAATAATAAATGCAAGACCCGCAACGGTAACTGTAACAAGGGAAGAAATGGGATGGGAGGCAATCAATTGATAGATACCCCGAATTGGCGGAATAAAATATTTTTGAAAAATACCTGAATAATCAATCTGAGGCGATATCTGAGCCCCTCTATTTTGTTCTTGAGGCAGAACCTGCCCACGTGTAGCGCCTGTTACATTACTATTCATACATTCTCCTGTAGTCCTTACCATTTCTTGATAACAAGTTTACACAAGTAAAACTTAAATGTAAAATCTATATATAGTCATTACCCTAAGGAGACTCTGAAAAACTGCTGGTTTCAATAATTTTTTCAGATTACTCGAATAAATTTGATTTTGGAGTAAGGCTCAGCCCTGTAGGGCTGGGCCGCCACGAAAAATCTCATTTATAAGTAAGCTGAACTAATTATTCAGCATGAGTTTATCAGACTCTCCCTAAGGAGACTCTGATAAACTACACCTTTTAGAATCTTTTCAGATTTTTTGAAATAAATTTTATTTTGGAGTAAGCGGCATCCCTGTAGGGATGGGGCGCCGCGAAAAATAGGATTTATCAGAAATCTGGGAGATTATAAAACTGTCCGTTTATCAGAGTCTCCCTAAGGAGACTCTGAATAACGATAACGAGCAATCACCCAAAAACTCATTGAACAGTGCGTCATAAGAAACGGTAATGACTATAAGTTCAACATAAATAAATTTTTATTCAAGAAAGTATTAAAAACACAAACAATATTAAAATGTAAAGGCTCGTGGTTTAATAACTCAATATTAGTCCAATCAATTTTAACCACTTCTACCCCCTCAGGTAATGCTAAAGATTGATTTGAGGTCGATATAATACAGACATTTACCGTTGCTATAAGAGCTTTTACTTGGGGAAGATCCCTTACAGCCTCCAAGACATTTCCATAGCTTCCCACTTGCTCAGAGAATTCAAATGTATCAATTTGAACCGAAGGCTGATTTACTCTTTGCTCATAAACAGTGAATCTACGGTTTTCAACATGAAACATAATCGCCGATTGACTTAAAATATTATTTATATTCATTTTACATACCATTATAATTTATAATACTATAATTATACAGACAAACATCTATTAATCAAAGTTAATACATATAACCAGAAAAATTAAATTTTTTTATATCCAGGTAGATTTTATTTAAAAATTCCTCTCTAATTGGATCCGATAGTGTGCGTCATGCACTCAGAGGATACAACTAGTGGAAGAGTTTCCATAAGAAACAGTTCAGAGTAAATAAAAAAAGGCTTTATTTTGAGAAAATCTTTCCTAGTTGGGTCCGATAGTGTGCGTCATGCTCTCAGAGGATACAACTAGTGGAAGAGTTTCCATTAGAAACAGTTCAGAGTAAATAAAAAAAGGCTTTATTTTGAGAAAATCTTTCCTAGTTGGATCCGATAGTGTGCGTCATGCTCTCAGAGGATACAACTAGTGGAAGAGTTTCCATTAGAAACAGTTCAGAGTAAATAAAAAAAGGCTTTATTTTGAGAAAATCTTTCCTAGTTGGATCCGATAGTGTGCGTCATGCACTCAGAGGATACAACTAGTGGAAGAGTTTCCAAAATAAAGCCTTTTTTTATTTACTTTCTGGGTATTTTATGCGGAGATGATGCGTGGCCTTTATGATTTCTACAAGCTTTTGTTTTACAACCGCAAGTTCATCAAAGGTTAGGTCGCATTCATCGAATTGATTGTCTAGGATCTTGGAGGAGGTTATTTTTTCTATAAGATTTCTCACGGCTTCTTCGGTATTTTCCTCAAGTGTTCTTGATGCTGCTTCTATAGAATCAGAAAGCATGATAATTGCTGATTCTTTGGATTGCGGTTTTGGCCCTGGATATCTAAAGGCTTTTTCATCAACATCTTCTTTGATATTATCCATTTTTTCCAGCTGTTTTACGTAAAAGTATTTGATCAGTGTAGTTCCATGATGTTCTAAGATGATATCGATAAAAATTTTAGGAAGATTATATTGTTTGGCAAGTGCTTTTCCATCGAGAATATGACTTTTAATGATATAAGCCGATTCAATGGGAGTTAGCAGCTGGTGGATATTAAATGGTTTTTGCCCGGTGATCAGTTGATTTTCTGTATAATAGTGGGGGTTGTTTAACTTTCCTATGTCATGGTAGAGTGTGGTAACTCTACAAAGCATCCCATTTGCTCCAATAGCATTTGCGGCATATTCTGATATATGACCAATAGATAAGCTATGCTGATACGTTCCAGGAGCCTCTAAGCTCAGCCTTTGAAGTAAAGGGTGAGTAGGGTCGATAAACTCCATAAGAGCCATATTTGTCATAATTCGGAATAGCGATTCTATGATGGGTATGATCACAAGCAATAAAACTGCTATTACAATCATATTACCACCAAAAGCAATAATTTTTATAAATGTCCCTTCGGTTACTAATTTATCGACAGATAGGCGGTAAATCATAAATGTTACATCGCATACTATCCACACCTTGAAACATACAAAAAATATTTCTTTTCTCTTTTTCATCTTTGCGGCAAATAGTGAGGCCACTATCCCTGAAAACATATTTATAACGATAAAATAATTATGATCTAAAGAGAGAGTGAACCCAACAATTACCGATAAAAAAAGACTGGTAAAAAGAGCAATTTCCTCATTTATAAAAATTGCCAATAAGATAGACATAAATGGAATGATTATTGGGTACTGAAAATAAACCGCTATAGAATAAGGTACTGAGTTAATGGTGAATTCCGCAAGCTTTGCAAGGCCGCAGCTGAGTACAATTAATAGTATATACAAGGAAAGTTTATTTGTATTTTTTAACACCGCCTTATTTCTTACAAAGCAATAGACCCAGCCCATACTTACAATCAAGAGGGCAAATAATAAAGAGGAAAACATCTTTCTTGGTGAATAAAGATTTCTTGATTCCTTTAAAGCCTGTTTTAAAGCTAGGATTTGATCGTACTCTTTATCTGTTATCTTATCCCCTTTTCTAACGATAAGATCTTTTTTTGACCGAGAGGCATACACTTCAGGTATCGTTTCATAAAGGCTTCTTTCCATAGAGTTTCTTTCATCCTGATCTCTTTCTAATAAAAAACGATTTCCCCTGTAAATGCCCACAATATATTGTATTTCTTTTGCAAAAGCTTTATTTCTAGAGACTATTTTCCCCTCTAGTTTTTGCCAAAACTCATTTGGTAAAGTAATAGATTTTTTTGGTACCACATTTTCTAACCTTGAATAATTTTTTATAGAAAGACCTAATTCTACCCGTTTCTGTATGGTTCTTCTATCTGCAAAATGCCATCTTCTTAATTGCTCTACTATTTGCTTTGATAAAGATCTCATCTCATTATAGGTAACAGGATAGGTTTTTCGCCAATTAGGGTGATTAGAAAGGAGGCGAAGAAATTTTTCTTCTATTCCCTCTAAATCTTTTTCTTGAATAAGCCATATTCTGCCTAAATCTACCAAAGCCTCTTGTCGAAGAAGTAACATCTGTTTTTTGTCTAAATAAGAAAAATCTTGTACTGCAATGATATCTTTTGAAGCAACTGAGTTTATTTCAAAGATCATAAATCGCTTTTCTCTAAAGTGAAAAAACGCAGAAAGTGAAATAATTAGGAGAAAAACAAGAAAATAATCCCGTTTAGAGAACTTTTTTTCTATATTTTTCTTTTCTTTTTTTATCCTTTTCTTAAACACTTTCCCTCACTTCATTCTGTATATGAATATCTTACGATTTTTTATGCGTAATAAAATAGTCATTTCTGATATTATACCTATCATCTATCTCTTGATACCTGATAGTAAATTATATTAAAATACGCTTTTTGGAGATTTTTATGCAAAAAGATAAATATGTAGCCCTGTCTAGAAAATATCGCCCCATCACTTTTGATCAAGTTACAGGACACGATATTGCAATTACCATATTAAAAAATCAGCTCAACTCAAAACACCTTGCACATGCCTACCTTTTTACAGGTCTTCATGGTACAGGGAAAACGACCCTTGCCCGTATTTTTGCCAAATCACTTAACTGCGAGCGGCCTGTTAATGGAAACCCCTGCAATAACTGCACCTCTTGTAATGAGATCACTTGCTCCTCCTCTTTAGATGTATTAGAAATAGATGGTGCATCCAACAGAGGTATTGATGATATTAGAAACATCAACGAATCAGTTGGTTATGCCACCTTTCAAGGCAAATATAAAATTTATATTATTGATGAAGTGCATATGCTCACCAAAGAAGCTTTTAACGCCCTTTTAAAAACATTAGAAGAGCCGCCAGCTAATACAAAATTTTTCTTAGCTACTACCGAAGCACATAAAATTCCCCCTACCATACTATCTCGCTGCCAGCGTATAGACCTTAAACGAATTGAGACCGAGCAAATAAAAGAAAAACTTATTTCTATTACTAAAGAGCTGGATTTGAAGATAGAAGAAGATGCGCTATCTATCATCGCACGTCTTGCCGAAGGAAGTATGCGTGATGGAGAGTCGTTACTTGAGAATGTTATCGCCTATAGTGATAAGACTATTACCGCAAATGAAATATATAAAATATTAGGCCTCCCACCAAAAAATGTATTTTTTACCTTAGATAATGCTTTTAAAAAGGAAGATTTAAATGCTCCATTTACTTTAGCTCCAGAACTTTTTTCTACTCATACAAACCTCACCTCTTTAATTGATGAGCTCTCTATTCACTATAAATATGTAGCCAAAGCATTACTTAATGTACAATCTGCGGATTTTGCTCTTTTTACAAAAGAAGAAAAAGAGGGGTATAAAAATGCTACCGCCATCTATTCCATCTCCCAGGTGATGGAAATATTAAATATCTTAGCAAATACCTACCATTATAACTTTACTCCCATCTCCAAACAAATTCATGTGGAGATGCTTTTACAAAAAATCCTTTCTTGTAAACATGCAAAATCTGGACAGGAGATTTTAAAACACCTGCAGAGCTTGAAAGGCGGATTACAAGAAACGGTAGCTAAACCGGCCCAGGCGGCAATATATAAAGCTCCTGTACCTCCTGCTCAAACAGCGGCGGCATCCCCTGCTCCTGCTGCCCAGATATCTTCTGCTAAAGCTTCGCCCCCTAAAAAAGCAGATCAAAATATCGATATCCTCTCATCAGAACAAACAAAAAAGGATACTATCTTGCAATTTGCAGCAGTAGAACTCGGTGCTAAATTAAATAAAAATTTATAAGCGTACTCCGTTTCTTATAGTCTTTTCTTTTTAAGAAGGATGTAGTAAAATATATCTAAAATAAGGAGGTTTTATATGGGTAGTGGATATTCCAAAATGAAAAAACAGCAAAAGGCAATGCAGTCTCAGATGGCTGATATGCAAAAAGATTTAGAAGCTAAAGAGATTATAGGTTCATCAGAAGGCGACCTTGTAAAAGTTACTTTATCAGGAACAAAAGAATTTAAAAAAATATCTATAAACCCTGATTGTGTTGATAGCGATGATGTAGAAGGTTTAGAAGATCTTATTGCCTCAGCATTTAAAGATGCGGAAAAAAAAGCAGGTAGTGAAATGGGCAATATGGGCGGAATGGGCGGATTCTTTTAGAAACCTCTGAATAACTGCTGGTTCCAATAATTTTTTCAGATTGCTCGAATACATCCGATTTTGGAGTAAGCTGCATCCCTGTCGGGATGGGGCGAAACGAAAAATAGGATGTATCAGAAATCTGGAAGATTATAAAACTGCCGGCTTTTCAGACTCTCTTTAGGAGATAAGAGAAAGGTGGGAAGAGGCATCTTTCATTAGCATATGTATATCTTCTACCGATGCTGATTCAAGTGCCTTTTCAGCAAGTACTATAGCATCCTTGGTATTAATTTGAGCAAGTGTCTCTCTAATCAACGGCACATATCTAACGCTACAAGAAAAATCTGTTATACCAAGTCCTACTAGTAATTGTGTATATTGCGGATGAGATGCTGCCTCGCCACAAATACTCACCTCTATCCCCTCTTTATTAGCAGAATCTACCACCTCTTTTATAAGCCTTATAATAGATGGATGATACATTTGAAAAATACTCTCTGATTCAGGGCATATACGATCCATTGCTAAGGTATATTGCATTAAATCATTTGTCCCTATGGAGAAAAAATCACAAGCTTTTGCAAAATGGTCAGAGAGAAGAGCGAAAGAAGGAACCTCTACCATACAGCCAATCTTTAACTTTGGTATATCCCTATTCATCTCTTTAGAAATTTCTCGTCTAGCATTTTCTATAAATGATAATGCCGTTAGCAGTTCATCAAAATCGGTGACAAGAGGTAACAGGAGACGGATATTTCCTTTTAAAGAAGCTACATAAAGAGCTTTTACCTGTAATAAAAAGATTTCTGGATATTTCATTAAAAAGCGAATGGACCTGCAGCCAAGTGCTGGATTTGGCTCCAGCTCATCCATTTCAATGATTTTTTTGTCACTCCCTATATCAAACAGTCTAAAGGTAAGTAGAGCGCCGCCCGCTCCTTTGATAATTTCCTCATATTTTTCTACTTGAAATTGCATAGAAAGAGTGGTTACCGCATCTTGTAAAAATAAAAACTCTGTACGAATTAAACCTACATGAGAGATGTTATTTTGAAGGAGCTTTTCAAGGTCATCCATACAATCAAAATTTGCAGAAACATGAACACTTTTCCCATCTCTTGTCTTCAAACCTAGATCCGACGTGATAGCAGCTGTAAACATCTTTTTCACTCCGCGGCTCTTCTTAAGATATTTCTCGAGCGTTTCTTTGCTTGGGGAAATAATTACTTTTCCTGTAAAACCATCAATGATCGCTGGTTTTTTTTCTAAATCTTCTAGTAAAGAGAGATCAATTCCAGAAACAAAAGGTATTCCCTTCGCTCTGGCAATTATCGCCGAATGAGATTTCTCTCCACCTATTTTTGAAATAAACCCCTTAATAAACCCTTTTTTTGCCTCTGCAGCCTTTGTAGGAACTATCTCATGGTCGGCATAAATAGAATTTGGCTGACCACATAATGCATTTTTTGTAGGCTGAGTGTTTAGATGGCTTAATATCCTACTGGATAGATCTTTTAAATCTAACAAGCGCTCATCGGCTACATCTCCCTTGATGTGCCTGCGAAACATCCGCTTGTAATCATCTATCACGTACATAAACACACTTTCTGTATTCTGTCGCATATGAGCAATCTTTTCTTCCACCGAATCAGCTATTATTGGGTCAGAAAGCATCTGGATATGTGTATCAATAATACCGCACACTTCATACGAACCCTCATCTTCCAAACGCTTATACAAATGTTGTAGTTCATCACGACTAGATGATATAGCTCTACGGTATCTTGCTATTTCATAGCTAACTCTACAAGAGGAAATGGCAAACTCAGGAATAGAAGCCTCTTTCCCTTTGGACAGGAAAAAAATGCCGGTACCGATACCTTCGCTAAGCGGTATTCCTTCAAGGTGTATTTCTTTATCTTGTTCTATCACAAATAAACCAAATGCATCGGTACAATCTTTAATACTACTCTGTATAATCAGATTTTATCAACTATTATTTTATACTGTAGTGTTTAAGGAGACTCTGAAAAACGGACAGTTTTATAATTTTCCAGATTTCTTATAAATCCTATTTTTCGAAGCGCTCCATCCCTTCAGGGATGCCGCTTACTCCAAAATCGGATTTATTTCAAAAAATCTAAAGAAATTCTAAAAGGTGTAGTTTATCAGACTCTCCTTAAGGAGACTCTGAATAACTGCTGGTTTCAATAATTTTTTCAGAGTCTACTAGGGCGTATCACCCCCTAACTTGCTTTCGTGCTATCGTATCTAGTAACTTCAAATTAAATTCCTTAGCCGAATGTACCCCCATCTTTTTTAGACGGTGATTTAAAACGATTGTTTCTATCAATAAAACAGCATCTCTTCCAGGTTTTACGGGAAGAACATAGTATGGAACAGATATGCCTAAAAATTCTTTGTGCTTTTCTTCAAGGCCTACCCGATCATAAAAATGATCATCATCCCAAGCTTCTAGCCTCACCACCACATCAATATTTGCCTTTTCACTGACACATACTGCTCCATAAAGGTGTGCCACGTTAATAATCCCAATCCCTCTAATCTCCATCAAATGACGAGAAATACTTGGCCCCTCCCCCTCAAGATAAGAGCCTTCTCTTTTACTTATAATTACCACATCATCTGAAACAAGCCGATGCTGCCTTTCAATAAGCCCAAGAGCCGTCTCACTTTTACCAACAGAGGAGTCTCCTTGAATCAATACTCCCTTTCCATAAGCCTCCACAAGCGTACCGGAACACGACTCTGATTTAGAAAAAGCTCGACCTAAGAAATAGGTAATCTTCTGCATAACATGAGATGTCGTGTGCTTGGTGCTAAATAGAGGTATCTTTCGCCTATCACATAACTCTATCATTTCAGATGGTGCTGGAGTATCTCTTGTGAGGATAACCATCGGAAGCTTAGATGATAAGACTTTCGATAGGCGTCTTTTACGTACAGATGATGATAAAGACTGTAAATATTCAACCTCCACCCTTCCAAAAATTAAAATCCTTTGTAAAGAATATCCTTTCAAAAAGCCGGTAAGGGCCAGTCCAGGTCGCTCTATCTCAGGAACCGTTATCATTTTACCAAGGCCTGCCTTCCCAGCAGACATCACCAAGGAGAAGCTCACACCAAAATCTTTATAAAACTCTTCTACCTTTAGCATAACTTAAAATAACCTTAAAAAAATTCAGCCCTTGACTTTACCCTATTAATCTATTTATGTATAGAAATAGAGGTATTATGAAGAGAAAAAAACTAATAATTATAGGCGGGGGGTTTGCAGGTATTAATGCTTGCAGGGGGTTAAAACGCGCTAATTTAGACATTACCGTAATAGATAAGAAAAACCACCATCTTTTTCAACCTCTTCTTTATCAAGCAGCTACCGCTACCCTTTCCCCGAGGGATATTTCCGTTTCGCTACGTGAAATATTTGCCCGGCAGAAAAATACCACCGTATTGATGGGCGAGGTAGTAAATATTGATAAACAGAAATACCTCATTACCTTAGAAAATGGCGATACCCTTCCTTTTGATTACCTTGTGATTGCAATTGGTGCGACTCACTCCTACTTTGGAAATAATCATTTTGAAAAATATGCCCCGGGGCTTAAAACCTTAAAAGACGCTCTATATATTAGAAATCGTCTACTTACCTCGTTTGAAAAGGCGGAAAGGGAAAAAGATCCTAAACAAAGACAAAAGTATTTGAATTTTGTAATAATAGGCGCTGGCCCAACTGGCGTGGAATTTGCAGGGACTATTGCCGAACTACTAAAAACGACCTTTAAACGAAATTTTAGACATATAGATCCCCATAAAGCGCATATTTATCTTATAGAAGGTGCTGATAGAGCGCTTCCTCCCTTTCCAAAGAACCTCTCTGCCTATACGAAAAAAACCCTTGAAAAAATGGGAGTGAAAGTTCTTACAAAGACATTTGTAACAGATGTTGATGAACATGGTGTTATGATGAATGATAAATTTATTGAATCAAAAAATGTTATCTGGGCTGCTGGAAATTCTGTCTCTAATATGCTTGATTCTCTTGAAACAGAAAGAGATCGATCTGGAAGAGTAATAGTAAATAGAGATCTTTCCATTGCCGGGGCATCCAATATCTTTGTTCTAGGAGATGCAGCAAGCTTTACCACTAAAAAAGGAAAAAATCTCCCTGCTGTTGCAACCGTTGCCATTCAACAAGGGCGCTACATTGCTAAACTCTTAAAAAACCAAGGCACAAAAACCCCAGAAAAACGCACACCCTTTAAATACTTTGATAAAGGAAGCCTTGCTACTATCGGCACAGGAAAAGCGGTAGGAAGCGCCTTTGGCTTTAATTTTAAAGGTATTATAGCTTGGACAGTGTGGGGAGTGGTTCACGTAGCCTATCTCATAGGCTTTAGAAACCGCCTCTCTGTAATGTTTGAATGGGCATTGCATCACCTAACAGGCGCCCGCGCAGCACGCATTATCCACGGCTCCATCCATGATGATGAGATAAAGAAAAAAGAGAAGTAAGATCTCTAAAAAAACATTATATGACTTTATAACCATTACTTTATCATAAAAATAACTTGGTTACTACAATTGTAGTATCCTAAGGAGACTCTGAAAAACGAGCAGTTTTATAATTGTCCTAGTAAACAAAAATTTCTGATAGAATCTTATCTGTGTTACATAAGATTACTTTCTCATGGGATAGATTTCCCGCCCTTTTTATCTTTGCCGCGCTCCTTTCCGGAGCTTTACTCTTTTTGAGATTTCCCTTACCGCTTCTTTTCGCTTTCACCCACCCCAAGCATTCCTTCAAAGCTGGCTATCTGTTACTTGCAGTCTTTACCGCTTTATTATTTACGCTAAATCACCAAGAAATCCCCTCTCTTGATAAAGAGTATGTCACAGCTTATATTGAGCCGCTCTCAATAAAAGAATCTCACCATAAACTCTTTCTCATTGCAAATTGCCCCTATCTTATTACCGAGGCAGGAGAGGAATATATGAATATAAGGATTATGACCCCCATTTCAAAAAAGATGGCAGCATCCTTTAATTATAATCAGGTAGTTTCGGGAATGATAAAAGAATCTGCATACGGATATTTTTTAAATGCAAGAACATGGAAAAAAAGCTTTCCCGCCTCCTCTCCGGTATCTACTCGCTTTATGCTTCATAAGAAGGCAAAGCATTTTATAAAAAAAAGGGTAAATGATATTGATGTTCAAGCATATTTTTCTGCCCTAGTTACAGGCTCTATTGACGATCCCTTTTTAAGAGCAAAATTCCTAGAGACAGGAATGCTCCATACCCTTGCTATCTCAGGCTTTCACTTCTCATGGATAATATTCATCTTATCTATTCCGTTAAGCCTTCTCATGAGAAAAAAATGGAGCCTTCTTACCCTTTTACTCCTTTGCTGGTGCTATTTCTTTTTTCTAGGAGGCTCTTCCTCTATATCAAGAGCGTGGATAGCAATCTCTGTATATATTCTAAGCATCCTCTTGTCTAAAATCCCTCTCCCTTTAAATGCACTCGGCCTTGCCGGAATCATTTCTATCCTTATTCATCCATACTCTGCCTTCGAGCTCTCTTTTGCCTTAAGCTTCCTAGCAACCTTTGCCATCCTCACCTTATTCCCTCTTATTAATCGTATGGTCAACAAAATCTCACCGACCCGCACAAAAGATATCCTAAAGCAAATGCATTTTTTAGATAAAATGACTTATTACACCCTTAGATTCTTCCTCTCTTCCCTCGCCCTCTCATTATTAATACAAATTGCTCTATTGCCTATTTCTATTCATTTTTTCCCTTTTATCTCTTTATGGGGCCTTCTGTATAACATCTTTATCCCTATTTCTATGGTGCCGACGCTGCTATTACTAGTCCTTTCCTTTCTTTTTCAGTCCTCCCTCCTTGTTCAAATAAATGAGCTATATTCTAAGCCCTTTTTAGAGTCTATACTCTATGGGAGAGGCTCTTTTATGCTGCTTGTTAAAACTCCTTATATCTCCCCTTACCTCCTCTCTCTTGCCCTTTGTCTTCTAATACTGCTATGTCTTAAGCTAGAATCCATCTTTCACGAAGAATCTCTGATCAAACTTGATGAATTTTTATTGACTTAATTCAAATGGGGTGGTAAGATTTCCCCATCTATGCGGCGGTAGTAGCTCAGTTGGTTAGAGC
>JAJACI010000027.1 GCA_022601595.1 Chlamydiia bacterium
CAGCTCATTCCAAAATCAAATTTATCTCAAAAAATCTGAAGAAATTCTAAAAAGTGTAGTTTATCAGAGTCTCCTTAAGATAGTGCGTTAATGAGGCGGTTATTCAAAACGGCTTAAGTATTTTTCGTATAAGTAGGGGTTATACTCTCGAAGGGTAGTAGTAATATAGTCAATAGTTTCTTTGGTCATATTACTTGTACGGTATAGTAACTTGTCTTTAGATCCTGTTTTTATTCGTTTAACCGTATCAGAATACTTTTGTTGTACCCTTTTCTGATGAATATTGTAGTTGGTAAGAAACGCATTTAGTCTTTTTTCTATTTGAGGTTTATCGCTACCTAAAAAAAGAGCGAGTTTAGTTAATTCTTCCCTAGGATTGGTCATGAGGTCTTCATAATAGATAAGATACTTAGAACTTTCTAACTGATCAAAATATTCTATCATTTCATAAAAATGCTTTATTGCTTTAAGTCTTAATTCAGGCTTTATTTTTTTTGTGATTTTGCTAGATAACATTGATTCCCTAGGGTTTCTTATTAAAAGTATAAGTGAATCTGTTGTAATCTGTCTTATAAAATGAGCTTTATATACATAAGGTTTTGAGAAATCTGTACTAATATCGAATTGTAAACCGAAGGGTTGATTTATTATATTTGGACTACCGATTTCTACAGTAGGTCTACTTGTAAGTACTTCAATACAGTATCTTGTCCACGTATTTCCTGAGAATGGGTAGGATATTAGTGTAACGTCTTTTATTTGAGTATTTGTGCTAAATACATGAACGCTTAGGGATATTGCAAATAGAACTATATATTTCTTCATTAGTTTGAAGCCTTTTTTAGTTTAGGAGACTCTGAAAAACGAGCAGTTTTACAATCTTCCAGATTTCTTATACACCCTATTTTTCGTTTCGCCCCATCCCTACAGGGATGCCGCTCACTCCAAAATCGGATGTATTTCAAAAAATCTGAAAAGATTCTAAAAGGTGCAGTTTATCAGAGTCTCCTTTACTAATTTTTCTATTAGAAAGGTTTAATGTCAATTAATACTTGATTTATCAGAGTCTTCTTAGTGAGGGGTAATCTTTATCTCTGTAAGAACGTAAGGTTATGAAATGCGCATGTATAAAAAATCAAAAAAATAATAAATCTGCTTGTTTTTCAGAGTCTGCTTAAGTAGACTGTAGAATTTACTATTAATATAGGATATAAAATGGCTGCAATTTCATCACCGAGGTCGGTACCTCGCGCTTTTGTTTGGAGAAGGCTTCATTCCCTGACAGGTCTGTGGTTTCTTATTTTTTTAATGGAGCATTTATTTACCAATTCACAGGCTGCGATCTTTTTTGGTAATAGTGCTCCTTGGTTTGTAAATAGTGTAGGTTTTTTGCATAATATACCATATCTTCCTGCAGTAGAGCTCATATTACTTGGAGTGCCTATCGGCCTGCATATCATTTGGGGTATCTGGTATATGCTTACCGCTAAATCAAATGTGCGAGGGAGGGGAGGGAAGAGTCCGGCTCTTAAGCAAGGGCGTAATAAAGCCTATTCCATGCAGCGAATTACTGCGTGGATCATCCTTTTGGGGATCATTTTTCATGTAGCGCAAATGCGCTTTATCATGTATCCATACAAGGTTCATATGACCACACATACTGAATCCTTTGGCCGTTATACTGTAGATTCAGGACTTTATAAGGTTGCTGGGCAGTTAAATGTACCTATTTATGATGCCAAAGCAATTGCAAGAGAAAAAAATATCTTGGCAGGGATGAAAAAAAAGATCACTATGGTTGATCAAAGACTTGGAGAGATGGAAAAATCGGGTTCTGCGTTAAGCACCCGTTATAATCCTGAGATGAAAGAGGTCTATAGAAATATTTCTGCCTACAATGACCAGGTAGAGTTTGTCAAAGGTCTCACCTATTTTAATATAGGAGAAAATGAGGTGGTGGTTGCTTCGAAAAAATCTGCAAGTCTCATCTTACTAAATGTACGCCAAGCTTTTCAAAGTGTTTGGATGTGCGCTATATATACATTATTTGTCTTTGCATCTGTAATTCATGGATGTAACGGATTTTGGACTTTTTGTATCACCTGGGGGTTGCTCCTTTCTAAAAAGGCACAAAGTTCATGGGTGAATTTTGCCTATGGCCTTGCTTTTGTCCTTACAGCTCTTGGTATGCTCTCTATTTGGGGAAGTTACTTTTTTTCTGCGGGGTATTATAGCTAATGACGGAGAAAAAAAAGACGATAGTAGTAATTGGCGGCGGTCTAGCAGGTCTTTCAGCAACGATGAGGCTTGCAGAGCTTGGCTGTAATGTTCATTTGGTGAGTCTTACCAATGTAAAAAGGTCTCATTCGGTATGCGCCCAGGGCGGTATTAACGCAGCTATCGGCTCCATGGGAGAGATGGATTCGGTAGATATCCATACCTACGATACCATTAAGGGGGGGGATTTTTTAGGAGATCAGCCGCCTGTTTTAGAGATGTGTTATAATGCTCCAGCAATTATCCGTATGTTTGATCGCTTAGGAGTTCCTTTTAATAGACGTGCCGATGGTCATTTAGATTTTCGACGATTTGGCGGAACTTTATATAAGAGAACCGCTTTTGCAGGGGCATCTACAGGGCAGCAGCTTCTCTATGCTCTTGATGAGCAGGTACGCCGCTACGAGGTTTCCGGCCAGGTTACCAAATATGAGCACCATGAGTATATGCGGACGGTTATTGATGAAGATGGGATTTCTCGTGGGGTGGTTATTATGGATCTACGTACGGCAAAGATGAGCTCATTAAAAGGGGATGCAGTATTGCTTGCAACAGGTGGTAATGGTGTTATCTTCAAATATTCTACCAATTCAACCATTTGTACCGGAGCTGCAAATGGTCGCGCTTATATGCAGGGGGTGAAGGTTGCAAATCCTGAGTTTATTCAAATTCATCCTACGGCAATACCCGGTGATGATAAACTGCGCTTGATGAGTGAATCAGCAAGAGGAGAAGGCGGCCGTGTTTGGGTATATGGGGATAGTACAAAAAGCGTGGAAGGCCCCAATGGAGATACCGTTACCTGCGGCAAGACTGGAGAGCCTTGGTATTTCTTAGAAGAACTTTTCCCATCTTTTGGCAATCTTGTTCCTCGTGATGTGGCATCTAGATATATTATTAAGGTGGTTGAAGAGGCAGGACTTGGTATTGACGGCAAAAGGCAGGTATATCTAGATCTAACCCATTTAGAAGAAAAAACAATACACAAGCTCGAGTCTATACTGGAGATATATAAAAAGTTTACTGGCGAAGATCCAAGAAAAGTTCCTATGAAAATTTTTCCAGCGGTTCATTATACGATGGGAGGAATGTGGGTGGACTGGCCTGCAACAGGTGACGCCGATCGCTTTGAAAGGTATCGTCAGATGACAAATATTACAGGCCTGTTTGCTGCAGGGGAATGTGAATTTCAGTACCATGGGGCAAATAGATTGGGCGCTAATTCTCTTTTATCTTGTGTTTTTGGCGGTATGGTTGCTGCTAATGAAATGCTTTTTTATATCGATGACATTCCTTTTAAGAAAAAATACGAAAAAGAAGATATTTTTGAAGAGGCGGTTGCTCATGAGCTTGCTATCAAGCAGGAGATTTTAGAACGTAATGGTACAGAAAATGTTTATAAACTACATGATGAGCTTGCTGGTATTATGGTCTCTAATGTTACCGTGGTAAGGAGTAATGCCGGGTTAAAAGATGCTATCTCCAAAATAAAAGATGTTCGCGAGCGATTTAAAAATATCTCTTTAGATGATAAAGGGCACCACCTCAATCAAACTCTTCATTTTGCTCTTCAATTCCCATATATGCTGGAGACTGCTTTGGCCATTGCAAAATCTGCACTTATGCGCGATGAATTCCGAGGGTCACACTATAAACCGCAATTTCCAAAGAGAAATGACCTAGAATTTTTAAAGACAACGATTGTCACTTTTGATCCTCAGGCAGATGAGCCAGTAATTACTTATCTTCCAGTAGATATACGCCATCTAGAACCGGTACTTCGTGACTATACAGTGGCAAAAAGGATCACTCCAAAATTAAAAAACCTTCCAAAAAAAGTGCCACTTGTGACAGAACTAGATTATGGACGTCGTTAAACCGAAGAGGCTTTTATGAGCGAAAAGATACAGGGAACTTTTACTTTAAAAATATACCGCGGAGATAAAAATGGACAATATTTTGTGGAGTTTGAGTTAGATCGCCGTGAAGGTTTGAATGTGATCTCTGCTTTGATGGATGTACAGAAAAATCCTATCACAAAAAGTGGAGAGAAAGTTACTCCTATTGTTTGGGAGCAGGCATGCCTTGAAGAGGTGTGCGGGTCATGCTCTATGCTTGTTAACGGCCGTCCCCGTCAGGCCTGTACCGCACTTATTGAAGATATACTACAAGAGGGGAATACTAGTACAATAATCCTTGCCCCATTTACAAAGTTTCCCTTGATTAGAGACCTTGTGGTCGATAGATCGTCAATGTTTGAGAGCCTTAAAAAGGTTAAAGGATGGATACCCATTGATAGCTATCATGCAGAAGAGTTTGGCCCTACTGTATCGATAAAAAAACAAGAGGCAATGTATGTAGAATCTACCTGCATGACATGTGGCTGCTGCCTGGAGGCATGCCCGCAGTTTAGCGATAGATCTAAATTTATTGGCGCGGCTGCGATCAATCAGGTAAAACTTTTTAATTCTAACTCTGCTGGAAAATCTGATAAAGACGAGCGCCTTACCGTGATGATGGAAGAGGGAGGTGTATCTGATTGCGGAAACGCCCAAAATTGCGCCGCCGTATGCCCTAAAAAAATCCCTCTCACTCAATCGATCGCCTCTATCGGCCGCGATGTTACCAAAAGCTTCTTTAACAGAAAATTTAGCCTCGCTGAAAAAAGTGATTGATCCCTGCCTTCTTCATTGCCGTTTGCTTGGTTACTACAATTGTAGTAACCAAATTATTTCTATCAAAGAAATGCTTTTAAGCTCTAGTACTCCTTGAGATAACACGCCTTATGAAGGCTTCTTTGGAGAGATGAGGCTTGATGGTCCCTAAGAATTCTTGGTGGGGGCGCTTTGCTCTGTAGGAGGGTTCTTTTGGAGGGTGGAGAAGAAGATCCATATGCTCTTTGTCGTAATCCCAGAGAAAGGAGGTGTGATGTACAAAACGATCTTTTTTAATATATTGGGCATTGCCGCCAATTTTTTTATCGCCAATGGTGTAGTCATTGACTTGTAGGGAGAAGTTAGGGATAGGGAGGGCATTTTTATAAAAATCTTCAGACCATTTCATAATGGTATTAGGAAAAAAATCAATAGGCAGGTCTTTTTTGCTCATGATAAAGGATACCATGATGGTGTCCTTATCAAGTATTACGCATCCTCCTGCGGAAAATCTTTGTATGATGGGAACATTTTTCTCTGTCGCCTTTTCTATATGGATTACTTGCTCAGCTTTTTGGGATGATCCCATGACAATTGCCGGTAGCGGGCTTTTATTGATGATCAGGTAGGAGCTTTGCTCCTCTTTTAGCAGCCGCATTTCCAGCTCAAGTTGCTTTTTTATGCAGGTATTTTCTAGTTCTATTACTTGTATTGTCATTTGGTGGATATGGATTCTATTTCTGAGGTTTTAATGATTTTATATTGCAGGCCATGAAGGTTTTTTATGGTAAAGAACATGAGATACCCTCCTTCTAGTGGGTCGATATCTACTATTTGCCTTATTTCTTCCCCATTTGCCAAATGAAAACTAAGTGTACCTGTTTGCTTTACCTTTAGCATATTAAAAGCTTGTTTCCAGTCTTTTGCCACCTCTTTTGGGTCCACGATCATGATGTCACTGGTGGAGGCGCCCTTTACTGTGGGCGCTCCCTTACTTTGTGCTGCAGCCTGCGCCATTGCGCTATTCATCACCGCTTTTGATATGGTTTTATTCTCCTTTTTTGATATCTGCTTCATCCCTTGTGAAACAAGAGGTGAGGGCATTTCATCAACGGATGCGAGCAGCAGTACTAACAGTGGCATTATTAATTTTCTCTTAGAAGCTATAACCATAGGGGCTCTCCTTTGCTCTTTTAAGGGCTTTTTCTGCATCGACTAACATTGAGGTAATTTCACTATACCCTTTTTTCTCCGAAGAAACAATGCCTAAAAAGGTACCCTTTTTGTCCTCTTTTAAGCTGCTTAGCAGCTGTTTGGGTCCTTTGTCCAAAGAGATGACACAATAAAGGTTTTCTTTTACCTTAAGCACAAGATCACCGCTTATTTTTAGAGCCTCTCTTGTATGGACAAGGGCAAGCGTTATAAGCTCTTTTTTCTTAAAAGCCTCTTTTACATGCGCAATTGCTTCTTGATGTATTACCTGGTGATCGCTCAGCTGCGTAGCTGTATCCACATCTTGAGGAATCCCAATTTTGCCAATCACCTCTTTTTGCTTTGTTTTTGCTGCTTTATCCATTAGCGTTTGGTAGACATTTTCATGGGCCAAAGGCATGGTAATAAAATCGGATATGCCTGCATGTTTCAGTGCCTCTATATAATCTTTTTGTAAGGATCCTGTGATCATCAGTAGGGGAGATGCGGCTGTATTGCTATTTCTCTTTATCGCCTTGATCACCTCTACACTGTCAAATTCTCCTTCCGAATCATCGATCAAGATAAAAGAAAAACGCAAATGGCACAACTTTTCCTCTAAAGCAGCGTCTACCCCCATAAAAATCAAGGGTAGATCCTTGAGCTTTTTTCGTAAAATGATCTCATGATTCTTATTTTCTGTGATTACTAGTACATGCTCTTTCATAAAATTACTTTACCTTCTATTTCTTTACCAAGTCAAGGAAAGTATTCACACTTAATATTAATTATTTTAATTAATATCCGTTTATTAAAATCTTAATAGTTGTATAATTAATGAATATAAATTAAGAAAGGAAGGTTTTTTTATGATAAATATTAATTGTGTAGCAAAAACAGTAGGAGAATTTTTAACCGCTGACGATTGCAGGAATTTAGGGGAGTATAATAAGCCATTTGCTCAGGCAGCCCTTTTAGGTCAAAGAACTAGACTAATCAAAAATGAAGTATGTATTCTCACCTCTTTATTCAAAGAAAAGGGCGCAGATCAAGTAGCTGATAATATAAATAGACTTGTCCAGGCATCTACCATGAAAGAAATATCTACTAAAAGGGCTGTATTTACAGAAAGTGGATTTTTGATTGCAACATGCTTTCATATCAGTAGTGCTTCTATGGGTGTTCGTGTTCGTGTGATTGCAGGTCTTTGGAAAATGGCTAAGATCCATATTGCAAAGAAATATTTTGAACCATCAGAGGTGGAAATGATGGAGCTTCAAATGGCTGATATAGACCTAAAAGAGATGATACAGGGGACCAAATATGAAGAGAAACTGATGGCTGCAAAAAACTCAATAGAGGTGCTTACTATTGCAGAAAATCATGGCGTGAAAGCAGGTATTTATAGTTCAACCATGCTGCAGAGCTTGGTCGAAGAGCTAATTGAAGATGGTGAGACGGAGCTTGCTTTTCAGTGTATGATTCAGATAAGAAAAGAGAGCGCCTTAAAAACATTGATAAAGTATGTTGCATCTTTAAACAATTTTACCCTTTTAGAACGCTTAAAAGATATGTTTATCAGTTCAGATAGGAAAGATCAAGTAGATCAAGTAGATCACGCGATAGAAGCACTTTCTGCGACCTACTCTGAGCAAATGGATGAGATAGACTAGGAGTCCTTTCCAATGGAAAAGCCTACTACCATTGTAGTAGGCTTTTTTTTGCTAAAAAAGCAAAGAAGGGTTTAGAAAGGGCCCCCGGCCTTTCTCAGGGTATGGGGAAGAGTCCCATTATTTTAATGGCCTAAGGTGACCATGAGGATGGAGATGTCGCCATGGGTGACGCCTTCTATGCGACTGGCATGGCCAAGATTTTGAGGCTTTATCTTTGAAAGCCTTTCAGCAGCCTCTTTTCGCAGTGTTTTCATCCCCATATAATCAAATTCTTGAGGGATTGCAAGGTTGTTAAGCTTATCAAGCTTTTCTAAAAGCTTTGCCTGGCGGTTGATATACCCGGCATATTTTATTTCTATTTCTACTTTTTGAGCAAGACGGGCATCGAGTTCTGGAACGATAGTAGGGTAAAGTTTTTTTAGCTGATCATAGGTAGTTTCAGGGCGCGATAGGTAGGTCGATAATAAAAGGCTTTTGTTGTCTATTTCCTTTCTAGTCTTTTGCAGTTTTGCGACCGTCTCCCCGATGATGGTTTGTTCTGCTTGGTGGGAGGCAAAATCTTCATCGCTTACCAGTCCAAGCTGGTGTCCAAAAGGGCGAAGGCGGGTATTGGCATTGTCATAGCGGAGGTGAAGGCGATGCTCGGCACGAGAGGTGAACATTCGGTAGGGCTCTGAGAGCTTTTTGGTGATGATATCTTCTATTAAGACGCCGATGTATGAGGTGGTGCGAGAAAGGATAAAAGGGGGCTTGTCTAAGGCATTGTGTGCTGCATTTATTCCAGCGATTAATCCTTGTGCCGCCGCCTCTTCATAGCCGGTAGTGCCGTTAATTTGCCCGGCAAAGAATAGATTTTTTATACGATGGGTTTCGAGGGTCGCTTTGAGCTGGTGAGAGGTGAGATAGTCATATTCGATTGCATAGGCAGGACGTGTTATCTCTGCATTTTCAAGCCCCTTGATGGTGCGAATCATCTTTACTTGAACATCAAAGGGAAGCGAGGTAGAAATTCCTGCAGCATAATACTCATGGGTCTTTAGCCCCTCTCTTTCTAAAAATATTTGGTGCCTGATCCGATCTTTAAAACGGGTGATTTTATCTTCATAAGAAGGGCAATAGCGAGGTCCTTTGCTGTCAATTTTCCCGCCATACATAGCAGAGCGATGGAGATTTGCCTCTGCAATTTTTTGCGTCTCTTGATTGGTATAGGTGATATAACATGGGATTTGTTTGAGATTTCTTGGACACTGCTTTGAAGTAAAACATACCTCTTCTTCTGAATGCTGGATTTCCAATAGAGAAAAGTCTATGCTTTTACCATGAATACGCGGTGGGGTCCCTGTTTTTAACCTTCCAAGATCAAATCCAAGCTCCTTTAAGCTCTCAGAAATGGGAGAAGAAGGATCGCCACTACGACCGCCTGATTTTGTCTGATCGCCAATATGGATCAAACCTTTCATAAAAGTTCCCGCTGATAAAACTACGGTTTTTGCATAATAGTTTGTGCCAAGTGGGGTGGTAACCCCTTTGATCTTTCCCTCTTCTATGATAAAGGATTGCACTCCATCTTGCATGAGTGATAGATTTTCTGTATTTTCAAGTAGAAATTTCATGTCAGAGGAATAGGCATATCTATCGGATTGACAACGAGGTCCCCAAACAGCGGGGCCTTTAGAGCGGTTGAGCATCCGAAAATTGATTCCAGAGGAATCAGCTATTTTGCCCATAACACCGCCAAGGGCGTCAATTTCACGAACAATCTGACCTTTTGCAGAGCCGCCAATAGAAGGATTGCAGCTCATTTTAGCAATCGTATCCAAGTTCATAGTTAAGAGCAGGGTTTTAGCGCCCACTTTCGCGGATGCATGCGCCGCCTCGCAGCCAGCATGTCCTGCTCCTATTACGATTACATCAAAGTATTGAGGATAATCCCACATGATTATTTATTCTTGTGACGATCTCTTCTACTTCTTTTTTTACGTTTGTGCTTATTCATTTTAAGCTTACGTTTTTTCTTCACTGAAGACATAGTTTACACCTTTGCTATAAAAAGTTTCGTGTATATCTTATAGAATCTCAGGGATTATGTAAAGGAAAAACAAAAAAACCCTTTTTTCAAAAAATATCTACCTGTTTAAGGAGACTCTGATAAACTACACTTTTTAGAATTTCTTCAGATTTTTGGAAATAAATCCGAATTTTGGAGTAAGCAGCATCCCCCTCGGGATGGAGCGTGATGAAAAATGGAATTTATAAAAAATCTATGGGATTCTGAAACTGCCGGCTTATCAGAGTCTCCTTAAAGTTTTTTATATCGATTTTTATCAAAACCTTTTTGAGGTTGGTTAGTGACAGGTGATAGACTTCTTGCTCTCACAGCATCAGTATTGCTAGTTGCCTGATTACTGCCAAGGAAGGCGAGGTTTGGGTTGAATATTTTTTTAATTTTCCTTTCAGGCGGTTTAGGACACTCTTGTGGTGGTGGGGAAAGGACTCGCTCTGTACATAAACGGTCTTTAGCATTTAAAGGATTGCCGGCATCCATAAATATCTCCTTATGGTTGTAGAAGATGTAATATAAAATGCAGTTGATATTAAGATCAAGCGCTATTTGCGTTAAAACAATCAAGCGCTATTTATATTAAAATAATTAATTAAAGGAGGAGAAGGGGTCGGCGTCATCTGATGGTTGATCTGAGGTGTAGTTTCTAAACTGCGCAAACTCTTTATCAAAGACAAGTCTTATATCGCCAATGCTACCATGTCTATTTTTTGCTACAATAATTTCAGCCATTCCTGGGTGATCGGTAATATTGTAGTAGTCACGTCTGTAGATAAACATTACGCAGTCAGCATCCTGCTCAATAGATCCTGATTCACGAAGATCAGAAAGCATCGGTCTGTGGCCGGCGCGCTCCTCAACTTTACGGGAAAGCTGTGATGGACAAATGATTGGGATGTTTAGCTCTCGTGCTAAGTTTTTGAGCATACGAGAAATTTCAGCAATCTCTGTCTGTCTATTTTCTGTATTGAATGTCCCTTTCGAGCCAGAAAGGAGCTGCAAATAATCGATCAAGAGAAATTGTATATCAAACACCTCTTTCATACGACGGGCACGCGCTCTTAGGTCGGTAATTTTTAGCCCTGGTTGGTCATCAATGATAAAGGTGTGCTCTTGCATATCGCTTACTGCACCAACAATACGTTGATACTCGGCCCCATCAAGAGCCCCTGTTTTGATCTTTTCTGAGGCAACTTGTGATTTAGTACAGATCATTCTATGAAGAAGTTCCTCTGAGGTCATCTCCAAGGAGAACACGCCCACAGGTTTATTCAGCTGGAAGCAAATATGCTCGGCGATATTGATACCAAGGGCTGTTTTACCCATGGAAGGACGTCCGGCGACAATAATTAGATTGGCAGCGTTTAACCCACCAATTAGCTTATCAAGATCATTTAATCCAGAAGGGATACCAATGGTTAAAGGCTCGTTAGGATCGCGATTGTGAAATTTTTCTTGTCTTTGTTGGAGCTCTTTTAAATAGGGGACTTTTGATTCTGCTTTGGTGCCATCTAAAATGTTTTTTACAGAAGTTCCAAGAGTCTGATTGGCAGATTGCGATATTTTAAAGAACATACTTTGCGCTTCATCTAGCGCAGAATTTACATCTTCTGGTTGCTCGATAGCAACTTTTTTAATCTCTCCTGCTGCCTGAATCATCTTGCGCAGTACCGATTTATTTCGAATAATTTCTACATATTCTTCAATATAGGCCGAGGTTCCTGCATATTGCGCTACCTCTGTAATGTACGAGATGCCGCCTGCACTATCTAAATGGCCTGCCACTTTAAGCATTTCGGCAACCAAGTGCACATCTGCGGGCTTATCTTTGCTGTAGGCTGATTTTAAAGCGCCAAAAATTTGCTGATGCTCTTTGTAGTAGAAATCACCCTCTTCTAAGCCATCTGCCCCAATGGCAAGGGAGTTTTGGTGGGTTAACATGCATCCAAGAACCATCATTTCAGATTCTTTAGAGGCGGGAGTTGTGTTTCTATTGATAATCGTTTGCTCTTGCATCATACCCTTTTCTGTGTATTTTATGGTTCTATGACAGAACCGCTAAAGCGATCGG
>JAJACI010000028.1 GCA_022601595.1 Chlamydiia bacterium
ACTGCCTGGGTTTCTGATAATGAGGAACATAAACTAGATAGATTCCCTACATATGATGACAGTGCATTTAGATCATACCTTAATAATTTAGACCCTACTTCTGGCTGGCCGAGAGTGTTTGTGTCTAGACGTGGAGCCAAGCTTTACATGCCTCCAGCACGCTGCAAAGCTAGTTGTTTAGGAACGTTTGTAAGGGATTGTTCATTTGAGGATTTCCTAAAGTATATGTCTAGACCTCTACAAAATTTAGAAGACGGGGAGATTATATCTACACATGGCTCTACATTGTTTCCATGTTCTCAAATCCGAGTAGAAAAGAAACCAAAATATTTTCAACATCTTCCTACAGAACAATTACAAAATATGTATCAAAGCTTACAACATTCTGCAAGTTCCTCTTCTCCAAGGGAGGAGTAGTCATTTACTATATAGCCTACCACTATTGTGGTAGGCTATTTTATCTACCCTCATCTAATATTTTGATATAACTATGACGCTATTGTGACCACCAAATCCAAAAGAGTTAGAAATGGCATGCTCCACTTGATGGGAGATTGAGCCTTCTGTTAACAGGTCAAAAGCAAGCGCCTCTTCTTCTGGGTCATCAAGATTAATAGTTGGGTGCAATTTCCCTGTCTCCATTGCCATCACTATGGCAGCAAGTTCCAAACCGCCAGATGCTCCCAATCCATGACCTACCATAGATTTTGTGCAATTGATTTTAGGTAATATATTATTTTTTCCAAAGATGCATTGTAGCGCTCTTAGCTCGCATAAATCTCCTGCTGGAGTAGATGTTGCATGTACATTAACGTTATCAATCTGATCTGGGGTTAAAGATGCGTTTTTTAAAGCGCTATCTATACACTTTGCTACCTCTGACCCATCTTTTCTAGGATTTGTCATATGGTAGGCATCAGAATTTATAGCACCACCGGATAAGGTAGCATAAATTTTAGCCCCCCGTTTCAAAGCGTGTTCTTCACTTTCAAGGACAAAGACAGCCGCCCCTTCCCCCATCACAAACCCATCTCGATTTTTATCAAAAGGTCTAGAGGCTTTTTGTGGGTTTTTATAGCTGCGAGATAAGGCATGTAGTGCGGTAAAACCGCCATATGCGGCAGCATTCATTGCAGCTTCAACTCCTCCAGATAGCATCACATCACAATCGCCATATTCAATATGTCTTTTAGCAGCAAGCAAGCTATAGTTTGAAGTAGCACATGCTGTAGAAATAGAATAAACAGGCCCTTTAAAGCCAAGCTCTATACTTACCATCGCCCCTGGCATATTGGGAATTAAGTGAGGGATAAAAAAGGGAGAGACTCTTGAATAGTCTTTTAAAGCAGCAGTTGTTAGATTATTACATGCTGCATGCATACCACCAATACCGGTACCAATTAATACTCCTGCTCTATCTAGATCAATCCCTTCGATATCTAACGCTGCATCTTTAACCGCCTCCTTGGCAGCGCCAATAGCAAATAATATTGCAGGATCTGACCTTCTTGCTCTTTTTCTATCCAAGTAATCTTCAGGATTAAAGCCAGTAACGGGAGCACCGAATAAATTTTTCAACCCAGGGGCGTCAACATCTACAAGAGTGACTCCGCTATTACCTTCTAATAGATTTTGGTAAAAAACTTGTTTATCACTACCAAAGCAAGAAACAAGGCCCATGCCTGTAATTACGCATTTTTTCTTTTTCATTGTAGGAGGCAGTATAACATAAAAGTCTTTTGAGGGAAACGATATTTGCCTATTTCATTTACATGAGTTATTCAGACTCTCCTTAAGGAGACTTTGATAAGGAGTGATACTAAGTCAAAGAAACTTTTTTACCATCTTTCCAAAGGTGCTCTAGGTCATAACGCTCACGAAGACCGGGCATAAAGATATGAACGATAATATCGGCATAATCGACTAAAATCCACTCCCCCGCCTGTAAACCTTCCAACCGGTGAGGTCTTTGTAAAAACTTTTCTTTCATCTCTCTTACAAGGGTTCGAGCCATTGCAGAAACATGCCTATTGACCATTCCATCAACAATAACAAAATAATCGGTAACATTGGAAAATTCGCTTACATCTAAAACCAGAGGATTCAGCCCCTTCTTATCGGTTAGATGTTCCATTATAAACTGCAGACGTGCTTTTTGATCTTTATTTTTCATAGCTTTAGTATATATCATTTCATAAAATCATAGCTAGCAATAATTTAGTGAAAAAAAAGATTATTATCTTTTGATTTACTTTACCCTAACAATTCTCAAAATCTGAAATAATTATTTCACAAGCTCTATCCATTGGATACTGTGACAAATCAAGCCATCTGAAAAGGGGCTCTTTTCTAAACCAGGTAAATTGCCTTTTAGCATAATTACGCGATGCCTTCTTAAAAGATCTCACAAAAACTTCAAAATCATCAGGTTTACCAGGTGATTCTAAAAAAGCAAGCGCCTGCCTGTAGCCAATTGCGTTTGCGGCAGATGGATTTTCAAGGAGCCCTGCATCTTTTAGCCTCATCACCTCATCTAAAAGGCCAGCCTCAATCATCGCATCACAGCGTTTTTCTATCCTTTCATATAAAATTTCTTTTGGGTGGTATAAAAACCAACATCTAAAATCAATATCTTTTGGAATATCTTCTCGTGATGGCTTTGGGATCTCTGTAACTTTTTTACCAGAAAGGGCCATAATCTCTAATGCCCGAACAATTTTATGTTTATCAGATAGTGTGATGGTTTCTGCATAATCAGGATCTAAACTTTTTAATTTTCCATAAAGCATTTCAATGCCATATTTTTCTGCATCATTTTCTAAGCTTTTTCGAAGCAAAGGGTCAGATGCCGGTCCTTTAGGCGGGCCAAATAAAATGGTATGAATATAAAACCCAGCACCTCCAACCACAATAGGAGAGCTACCGTGGTTGAAAATTTCTTCACAAGAAGATTGCACTTCATCATGAAAATTCACTACCGAAAAATAATCATCTATATCACAAATATCTAGCAGGTGATGAGGGATAGCTCTCCTCTCCTCGTCTGTAGCTTTGGCGCTACCAATATCTGTACCACGATAAAGCTGTAAAGAATCGGCAGAAATAATTTCTGCTCCTAATGCTTTTCCAATGATTAGCGATGCCTCTGTCTTTCCTGTAGCTGTCGGACCTGCAATGATAATAATCTTTTTTTTCTCTTGTAAGTAGCTACATTCTCTTTGAGTTTGCGGCTCTAATTTATCATATACATTTCTTGTCACAACACATTCCTAGGCAAGAGCTTTACTCTCATCGGGATAAATTTGTAAAATAGTCTCAAATCCTGCAAGACGAATAATTTCCATTACATCGTCATGAACTGCAAAAAGCTTAAAGGATCCATCCATTCCCTTCAATCTTTTTGTCATAGAAAGCAATATACGCATACCGGCACTACTTAAATATTCTATCCCTGAAAAATCAAGCAACAGCTGCACCTGTTTTCCTGTAATTGCTTCATTTAACACATTTTCAAGTTGAATAGCTGTCGTTGCATCAAGCCTCCCCTCTAGTCGAAGTATTAATGCACTATTTTTTTCTTCTTTTGTTACTAACATTTTTGCCCCTTTTTATTTAAAATTTTTCTAGAAAAGCACACGACTCAAATCGAAAGTCTATCATATAAGTGCCGCTCTCATCTTTTAATTTATCACAAAGTATAATGTAATTAGTAACTTCATTCAAATAGTTTCTTTTAGACAGCCGCAAATAGTCTTTTCTATCTAGATATTCGATAACCACTATTATTTCATTTTTGCCCAAACTCTTTTCAGAAATCTTAGAAACATCAATAGAGATAATCTTTCCTGAAATATCTAAACCTTCTAAATACATTAAAAAATTTCTCGCAAAAATCCATTTGCTTTTTTCTTGATATGACTCCATATTCTTTTCTTTTTCTATTTGGTGGATTCCCAAGTAGACCTTTGGAAGTCCCTGTTTAGAAAAGAAGGGTTTCAATGGAAAAAGTCGCCCCTCTTTATCAATACCGCAATTTAAAAAATCTCCAAGGCGAGCAATAGGGGTCACATGCCGGTATTCCACCTTGATATGCCCATTATCAATAAAAGAGAGGGTTGCATCGGTTATCAAAGGCGAAGACACAAGTTTTTTTTGACAGCTCTCTATATCAAGATCATCTCTAAAGGTTTTTTTATCATAAGAGAGATCTAATAATTCTGTTAAATATAGCGATGATAAAGCCTCTTTCTGAAGGGATATCTGACAAATTTTAGAAATAGGAACATCTTCAAAAAAAGCGATACTTTTTATAAAAAAAGCCCCTCCTGAAAAAAGAAAAAGAGCTAAAAAAATAAAGATATATCTTTTCACAGTCATCTTCCTACATACTCTTTTAAAAGAGTGTCAAGGCTACCTGCGCCTAATGCAAGCACCGCTCTTTTCTCTGTTTTTACATACTGCTCAATTTGATCTAAAGGGATATATCTAGAGCCAGTTTTTTTACAAAATCTCTTAATAAGCGGCAAAGGATCCACATCCAAATCTTCACTTGCCTCAAAAATATCTGTGATAATCACCCTATCAAAAACCTCTATAAAATTCTCTATCTCATCTTTAAACCTAGATCGTCTATGTGGCTCAAAAATAATCACCACCTCTTGAGAAATCTTCTTGATGCTTTTAAGGACAGACTTTACCTCTTCTGGGTGATGTGCATAATCGGAATAAATATTTTTTCCTAGATATTCCATACGACGAGAAATCCCTTTAAAAGAAGCAAAAGCCTTTTTAATAGTAGCGCTTGGGGCTCCCAACGATTCCAGCAAGGCATATACTGAAAGAGCATTTTTAATATTATACTCTCCAAACATCGGCAGTGTTATTTCCTCTCCTTTTACCGAAAAAGTACTTTTAGAGCATTCTAGCTGCACTCTCTCTGGATAATAGTCATTTAAATCACTCATACCAAAACTCAGACCGGCAATATCCTTATCACGTAAAAAAGGATCTTCTCCATTATAGACAAAATGTCCTGTGCAGGTGATATTTTCTATGAACTGCATATAAGATTCTAAAAGGTGCTCTCCCTTTTTCCAAAAAGCTAAATGATCCACATCACAGCTTGTTAGAATACCACCATATGGCTCGGTTTTTAAATGCGACCCATCACTTTCATCCCCTTCTAAAACAAAATATTCCCCCGCGCCAATTTTTCCATATCTGCCGAGTCCTCTACAAAATCCCCCTACTGCAAAAGATATATCATAACCGCACTCCATCATACAGTGAGCTAGTAATGCCGATACCGTCGTTTTCCCATGAGCACCTGTTACTACCAGCTGCTTTTTTCCTTTAGCTAAATAGGCAAGCAAAGTGCTCCTATATACCGCTTTTTTTGCAAAATAAACTTCAAGATTCTCATCTTTTACAGCGCGAGTTCTACAGACTAATTTATTAAGAGCATGTTCTTTTTTATGAGAGGTGTAGATTTTTACGCCTCGAGCACGAAGTTTTAATACATTTTCAGAAACTTTTGTATCACTTCCTGTTACAGGAATATCTAGATCAAGGAGCATTTCAGCAAGCGCTGTCATTCCAACCCCTCCAATACCGCACAGATGCACTCCATTTTCTAAATCTTTTGAAAGAACCCTCTCACAGCAATAATGCATCGACTCTCTCTCCTTTTCGTGTCTCCATATATTTTTCAATATTTTGTATCATCTCTGCTCTTTTACCAGGAAGGCAAAATTCTGACACAATCTCTGCAAGCCTTTGCTTGGTAATCTCGCTTTGTATCAATTTTTTTCCAGCACCCACTACCTTTTCCATAAAAGCTGCGTTATGATCTTGGTGATCATTTACAGCATGTGGATAAGGGATCATAAGGACAGGGGTAGCTGAAATAAGCGCTTCCTTGATCGTTCCTGCACCAGATCGACATATAGCAAAATCGCACGCTTTCCACGCTCTGTCCATATCTTTCAAAAAAGTGGCCACAAAAGCTTTGATACCATGTCTCTCATAGATTTCTTTTATTCCAGCGCACGGCCCTGTTAAATGGATCACTTGGATGGTCCCTTTGGTAAAAGAAAGGGTGCCATCAATAAGGGTATTGATAGATTTTGCTCCTCTTGATCCGCCAAATATTAGTACCGTTGTCACATCTTCCTCTAAACCAAATTCTCTACGTAAAAGCTTTTGTGACGGTAATCCCTCCCCCATCTCTCCCCGTGTAGCAAGAGCTAAAAGCTTCACTTTTCCATACAAATGATCTTTCACTTGATCGAATAAAACAAGCGTTCTCTTGCTAAAAAATGAAAATAGCTTGTTCACTTTTCCTGGAACTAAATTTGGCTCATATAATGTGATAGGTATCCGTAGATAAAGAGCTGCAATAAGAACAGGGAGACTATGAAATCCCCCCATACCCACTACATGAGTACATTTTTGTTTGCGTAAAATTTTTGCCGCCTCTCTTGCTCCTTTAAATATTTTTTTTACGCCTGAAAAAACACCGCTTGAAAAATTTTTTCCTATCACATTAAAGCAGTGAAATTCTTTTTGGGGGACAAATGGATTTTCACAAATTCCCACGCCAGTTAATATCCTCTTGCCCTCGCCAGGTAAATTCCTGGCAATATTTAAAGCTGGAAGAACATGCCCTCCCGTGCCGCCAACTGCAAAAGCAATACATTCTTCTCCATGTAGTCCCTCTTTCATGATCTTCCCCCAAGGAATTTTTTTTCCGTTACAGTGGTTTTTTTATGGATACTAAGGATAATCGCTACCATCAATAAATTCGATAAAAATGATGACCCACCCAAACTAAAAAAAGGTAAATTGGTCCCTTTACTTGGCAACATACCAGAGACAATACCCAAATTTAAAAAAGCTCCAAAAGAAATAATAAAGGTATAGGTTACCACAAGGTAATGTGCATACTCATCTTTACTCTTAAATGCGATAGCAAAACCCATTGCCGCAACAAGGGTATAGAGAAATACCAAAATACAAACACCCAAAAAACCAAACTCTTCAGCAAAAATAGCTGCTATATAATCACTTCTTGCCTCAGGTAAATAATGATATTTTTGCATACTTTCACCAAGACCTCTTCCTACAAAATTTCCACACCCTGCGGCTATTTTTGCTTGATATGCCTGATGACCTTTTCCTAAAATATCACTTTCAGGATTAAGGTAAGAGGTTATTCTTGCTGTAACATGCGGCATACTCAATGCAGCAGATAATAAGGCCATCATTGCAACACCTGTTGGGATAAGCCAGTATCGTAATTTCAACCCAGTAATAAAATACAACAAAATCATGGTTACAATTAAGATAAAAGCTGTCCCGTTATCAGGCTCAAAAAGTATCAAGCATATAGGGATTAAAAGGATCACCTGCCATAGACAAAAGACCTTGAATGTAACCTTGTTCTTTACCCTTTTTAGTAAATATAAATAAATAATGGGAAAGCCCATTTTCATAAATTCAGATGGCTGTAAAGAGATCCCAAAAAAATTAATCCAACGATAAGATCCATTCAAACAAACTCCAATTTTTGGAACAAAAACAAGAATCAAAAACAAGATGAGTATCGCATAAATTTCCCTCCCTCTTGAAAGAAAAAATTCATATCCCAACTGATAGAAAAAAAATCCCACAGCCATTCCAAAGCAAATATATAATGTTTGCTTTAGCAAAGGGAGATAGGTAACCACTCCCTTTTCTATAATTTCTGCAGAAGTAGTATTAAAAACCATCAAAAGGCCAAGGCAAATTAATGACACTACCGAGAGAATCATAAAAGAAGTTATTCTCATTGTTACCTAATCCGTAGCTTGTCTCCAGGCTTAATCTTTTTCGCTTTTGATTCATTTAATCCATTCAGACGAAGTAAATCTGCAACCTTTATATGATTATTAATTGCTATTGTCCAGGGACTGTCGCCGTTTTTCACTATATAATATTTTTCCTGCACTCGTTTATTGATTGCAGAATGATTCACTAGTGATTTTTTCTTGCGGGTATTCTCTTTTAAGTAAATAATTTGACCAATACGTAAACGTGTATTGCTCATCTTATTTAAATCCATAATCTCTTCGACCGTTGTATGGTGGCGTCTTGCTATTTTATCTAAAAAATCCCCTTGTCGAACAATCACCTCTATTAGCTCTGAGCTCTTTTCTTCTTTTTCCTCATTTACCTTGGGCGCTTGTCTAGTTACTACAGGTGCCGCATCTTCCCCTTTAACTTGAATAGGATCTACCGGTATTGGTGCTTGCGCAGGTGTAGCTCCTGACGCTTTTGCTATATACTCTTTTAAGATCTGATCTACTTGATTTAATTCCGAGGCATCCATATCTTTCTCTTTTTTCGTATCATTTACAATAACCACCGCCTCTTTACCCAAATTCATCTCCCCTTTAAGCGTAGGCCTTAAAGCAAAAATAAATAAAGATATCAATAGCCCTGTATTTACAAATACGGAAAAAACAATAATCTCTTTTCTATTCATCTCATTACTTCCCTTTTAAAAATATCTCCCCTCTCTTCAAAATCTGTAAAAGCATCGAAGCTTGAACATCCCGGGGATAATAGTATCGTATCTCCCTTTGAAACCAAAGACAATCCTTTTGAAATTGCATCGCTCATCTTATTTACTGTATAGACAAGAAAGTTGCTCTGCAAGGTTTTTTTGATTTTTGCTCCAGCTTGTCCAAAGCAAATAACCGCTTTTATATCCTTTCTTAAAGTAGTATTCCAATAAGAAAAATCACTTTTCTTATCGTCAGCGCCCCCTAGCAAAAGGATCACACTACCTTTTATTTTGTTTACCGCATACACAGTAGAGGCTAAATTGGTAGCCTTACTGTCGTTGATAAATGTCACTCCATCTTTGACACTAACTACCTCCATTCTATGGGCAATAGGGCGAAATAATTTTTCAGCCCGAGAGATACTTCCCCCTGTTAGCGCCTCAACCTTTTGTATTATTTGATAAACAGAAGGGGAAAAATATTTTCCTAACGTGCCCATTGATCCTTTATCAACCAAAAACGTCCCTTGGGCCTTGATCAAATCCTTGATACGGTATTTTGCAGCTTTATATGCCTGAAAATTTTCATAACGATCTAAATGGTCTGCAGTTATTTCAAGGATTATTCCAATATCAATTTTCTTTGTATACATATGCTCTAGTTGAAAAGAACTAAGCTCGATAACTGCCCACTCACCCTCTTTCAAATAAGGCAATACATCACAGGCAGGGATCCCTATATTACCGCAAATCTTTGCATCGATCATAAGACCAAGATACGTTACCAAAGAGCTTTTCCCATTGGTACCTGTAACAGCTACTATCTTACCTCGGGTATTTCTAAAAGCAAGCTCTACAGGAGATATTATTTCCAACGTATAAGGCAAACGCTTTACAAAAGGATGGGAGGAGGGTATTCCTGGAGATAGCACGGCAAACTCAAAGTTTGTATCAACAAGATGATCATCAGTAGTTACCAAGCAAACCTTATAGCCTTTTTCCTCTAAAAAAGATCTTGCTGATAAACCGCTCTTTCCCCTGCCTATTACTAATGCCTTTTTCATTGTTTATCACTGTATTTTTAAGGAAATAAGACCTGCAAGCGCAAGTATTATTCCAATCATCCAAAAGCGTATTACTATCTTACTCTCATGCCACCCTTTGATCTCAAAATGATGGTGAATAGGAGCGCAAGAAAAAATTCTTCTTCCTAAAAAACGGAAGGACAATACTTGTAAAATCACCGACAGCGTCTCAATGACAAATATTCCACCTGTTAACGCTAACAAAAACTCCCTTCTGAGCAGCACTGAAGCAAGTGCTACTGCCCCGCCTAGCGCTAAAGAACCGGTATCCCCCATAAAAACTTGCGCTGGATAACTATTGAACCATAAAAATCCTAAAAGCCCCCCTATCATAGAAGAGAGGAATATTGCAATCTCCCCTGCTCCTTCCACATATAAAATGTTTAGATAGTCAGCAACCATCACATGCCCTGATACAAAGGCTATAATTGCAAAAACAGCTGCAACTAAAAGCATACATCCTGTTGCAAGTCCATCTAAACCATCTGTTAAATTTACCGCATTGGATGTTCCAACCATTACAAACATCGTAAAAATAAACATCAAAATGGTAGAGCTGAAAATCCATGGGCTTTTACAAAAAGGGATATAAATATACTTCATAAAAACAGGAAACGAACCTTGTATACCGCCCGCTCTCATCCCTGTCTCTGAAAATTGCATGGCAGAATTCACTAAATGATTGATATTTGTATTGTGCAAATATAGCGCTATAAAAAATACGCTTAAAAACTGCAGGGAAAATTTAACCCGCGCGCTAAGGCCATTTTTATGCCCTCGCACCTTTAAAAAATCGTCGGCAAATCCAATAGCTCCCATAGAAAGAAGGGTAAAAGAAAATAATAAAAAAAAGGGACTTTCTGCGCTCATCCACAACATATTAGAAATGACTATGGAGAAAATAAATAAAACACCCCCCATAGATGGAATGTTTTCCCCTTTTGTATATGATCCTGCAAGCGCTTTACAATCTGCAACACGCACTCTATGACCAATTTTCAAGGAAACCAGTTTTGCTATAAACACCTTTCCCACCACCAGGGTTAAGGCAAAACTCGATAATGCTGCAAGCATCATCTTTGATGTGGTGTAAAAAAAAACATGTGGAATTTGCACGCCCTGATTTTGTAACCAGTGCAAAAGATGTAATAGCATGTAATTATACTAAGAAAAAAACTTTAAAAGCTCAAGATATTTCGATCATGTTTGCTCTTGAGGAAGCATCGAGGATTGATGAAAAATAATCATCCATTTTCCATTCACTTTTTTATACCAAAAATCAAAACGGGCATAAACCGTTTCTTGCTTACCATTTTTCGTATAGGTAATAGTATAAAACCCTGTGTTCATCGAAATGTCGCCATATTCACGAGTGATCAACTCTGTGGTTGTAACTTTTAGATCCTTTAAAGAAAGAAAAGTACTAAAATACTCTTTCATAGCGCTTTTGCTATCATACAATCGAGGAGAAATAGTGGGAAGTAATATAGCCTTTTCTGAATATAAAGAAACAACTCCCTCTGTTGCACCATGTGCCTGTTCTACCCTATCTACCCACAAAAAATAAGCAGCTCTCACCGAACCTTCTTCTCCCTTATCCATTTCCTTTTTCCCACATGATGCTAATAATAATGACATTATACAAATTACCC
>JAJACI010000029.1 GCA_022601595.1 Chlamydiia bacterium
TTTTTCGTGGCGACCCAGCCCTACGGGGCTGAGCCTTACTCCAAAAACCAATTTATCGAGCCATCTGAAAAAATTATTGAAAGCAGCAGTTATTCAGAGTCTCCTTAAATAATGCCTATTATTTTTATAAAAAACATTTACTTTTATCTGTTCTTTATGGTATAACCTATTGCAAATAAAGGAGGTTATAGGATGGTAGATGGTTGCGGAGATCAAAAGCTTGCGTATGCTTTACACCCTTGGAGCAGGGTGAGCTATAGGTGTCAAACTAGATGGCTACATGATAATAGAGTGGTTCTTGGTATTTTGGGAGCTGAGATGGTGCTTTCCGGTGTAACTATTATTGGAGTTAGCAAAGTGCTTCCAGATTATATAACCCATGTAGCTCTTGTTTGTTGTGGATTGATGATTATTACTCTTTTTGCAATTGCCTGCATAAGAAACTCTACTGTTGTACAGGATGAGCAAGTGGGCCTAAACAGTGGGGAAGCAGCTTTAGAGAATCAGAACGAAGACGGGGCTCACTATGTATCTTTACCCGACGCTTTAGTAGTCACCAATAGTGATGATCTTTAGAAATCTTTTTACTGTCATCGGCTCGTTTGCTATGCTTTTCTTGATTCCATTTTTCTTGCCAAGAAAAGCGTATCTTCTCCTCTCTCTTATGTAATAGATAGCTACTGCAATAAGAAGGGATGTCCATACAAAAGCTTTGTGTTTTGTAAACCATGGATAAGGTTCTTGTAGAGGCGCTCCAAATCTTCCGCCCGGCCCCCAAAGTAAAAAGGAGGCAACACCTCTGAGGTTCTCTTCAGGAACAAACCCAAATTCTCTGCTATCGCCACTTTGTGCGTGATTGTCTCCAAGGGTATAATAGCTCTTTTTGGGTACCTGCATGCCATACCGTTTTATTTTTTCAATATCAAGCGATCCATCGGCTAAAAGGGGCGGACCAGCATCTACAAAAGGAAGGTAGGTAGGATTTGTTTCTAAGAGTTCTTTTTCATTTGCTACAAAGTTTTGTAATACCTCGCTTTGCTTAGAAAAGATCTTTGCGCCCATAAGATATAGGTCACCATCTCTAAAATAAGCGTAACGGTGGCCAGCGACTCCTAAATGAGAGCTTCTATCCACACGGATGCTTAGATCCATTCCCATGTTATAAAGGGTTATGCACTTGTTCTCAGAAAATTGTGCTAGCACATGTGTGTTTTCCACTTGCTCAGGGATAGATAAAGAGGGGATCATGCCAAATGGATTGTTTTGGTATTTTATTTTATAAGCGATACCATTAAAAAATTCATAGGAGCCATCTTCTAGCCCCCCTTTGATTTTAGCTCTATCTTTCAACATATAGTTATTGCTGTAATCCGTCCCAAACCTTTCAAGGTACCCTTTTTTTGCATTAAAGCGCATGGTATATAAATGGTTCCATATGGTTTGTAATGACTCGGTGGAAAGGGGGAGGTAGGAAACTTTTTTACTAGCCTCAGGTCTTATGAGCCCTCTAAAATCGTAAAACATCTTAGCATCTTTAATAGAGGAGTGGTGGGTGATTTCCAAAAAGTATTTGGTGCTAGGATTTTTAATAAGCAAGTCTACCGCCTCTTTAGAATGGTAGAGTGTATCGGCAGCTACAATCTTTGTCATTGCATAATTACCCATACCCCATAGCTCATGGACATCATCTACGCCCTCTTGCAGCATGGTTCCCTTTACCTTTTTTCCTGATTTTTCAAGGGTTGCAATGGATATGTGGTTTTGCTGGATCGTCACTTGAGATAATTCTGCATGAGCATGAACTTTGTCAATATCCTTAATCCTTCCATTGATATAGAGGTAAGGGATATGCTCAATATGAGCAAGCCTGTCTTGCTGTAAAATTTTTGAGATGTCATTACCCTCTTTATCTATACCATAGATTCGCCCTCCGTAAAAATAGAGAGTATCCTCAGGTAGGCCAATCATTCTTTTTACAAATTTTTTCACTCCAGGAAAAATAAAGAAGTAGGTGGTGTATATTCCAGGGGAATCAAGACCTTCTGCGGTAAAAACAATAGTTCCCATTCGCTTGACTGCCTCAGGGGAGAACGAGAGGTGTTTGGCGGTAAGCGGTACATTTATTCCAAATTGTGCTTTTGAGACAACTACTCTATCACACTCTTTAAAGGTAGGCCTCATCGATCCTGTGGGAATCTCATAAAACTCAAAGCATGTTTGTCTGATGACAATTGCAAAAAATAGAGCAACACATAGCATAGCAAATCCGTTGATGGATTTTTTTAGACCGCTTAATGGAAAATATTTTTTGAGCAAGGGTTCAATTTCTTTAGCTTCTTTGGAAGCTGCAGCTTTATCTCTTTTATTGATAGCATCTTGTAGCTTTGAAAGTCGAAATTCGAGATTTTTTTTCTCTTCGCTGCCTATGGAATGTTGTTTTTGCTCTAATGTTTTAGTAGCGTGAAAGAAAATAGATAAGGATTTTTTTAGGGAATAATTTTTCATATTACCTATTTTACCTCTTCTAAGTTTTTATTTCCAGTGGATTATATCTTTAGAAACAATAGAATTAATTTGATTTCCATCTGTATAGGAGAGATATAGACGGTACGTTTTTCCTGGAGTTAATTCTTGGACGAGCCTTTGTTTCAAGAGGTTAAATTTTAAAACCCCGGTATCAATTACTTTATATTTGGATTCAATAGGAATAAGTTTATTAGCGTCCCTTGCCATTTCCATAAAGTATAAGGTGAAATCTACCGCTTTTCGATCAGCTTTAACAAGAAAAGAGAACATTTCTGTGTTATTCCATTTTTCAAGCCCAGAAATAAACTTTGGAGGCATTGCTGGAACGTGCTGAATGGGAGAGGTGAGATTTTTTCCAGAATCAAGGGATATCATTTTTTTAGATCCAAAGTCTCCATGGATTTGCATCCAATAAGGAAATGGAAAATCATTCAATATATAGATGTCAATATTTCTCCCTGAAAGGGGGCTGTCATCTTTTTTCCACGTGCCTCCATAGACATCCATCTTAGATGGGGCTCTTCTCTTTCCATCTATAATCATAGAAGGCTCCCAAAAAGGCCTGGAGTCGGTTTTTGTAGCCTGCCTAGGACCTATACGAGCTATTTCTTCTTCAGGGACATTACTAATGTTAAGGTCGAGCAAGCAAGTAATCAAGGTGTCGTCTTTGTTAATATCAAGATGCATCTGCTTATGAAAACAATAAGCTCTTGTAACATCCATTGAATTAGTATCTATTTCTACAAGGGTCCAAGAGGAGCTACCATTTCCCCCTCTTTTAATCCATGTCTTTAAATCTTTGCCCTTAATGTTGTTGTAGAGTTTTTTAGAAAGGGTGATTTCTTCAAAAGTAATATAAGGAAGCTCTTTAGAATGGATATTTAAAATAGTAACAAGAGGTCCATTTTGATAAATGCTAAAATCACCAGGATCTCCTTTAAAAAAAATTTCCTTAAATGGAAAGCTGGAAAGTGGTGCTATAAAGAGTACTATTAGTAAGATAAGGCTTTTTTTCATAAGTAAATGCATTCTATCATATATATATATAAATTTGGAGTGATAATTTTTACTTGCATATATTCTATATATTTGTATGGATGAAAATAAGAGGTGATATTATGTGTAGAAAGTTGTTATTAGTTATGTTGTTATCTACAGGAGTACTTTGTACTAGCTGTGATATGTTTAGTAAAAAAGAAAAAGTAGCCCATTCAGATCCAAATGGTAGTGTAAATGAGAAGATTGCATATCAGAAAGGTGAGATAAGCAAATATAGGACTGCCATCAATATGGAGAAGCAGAAATCGATTAAGTCTTTGCAGAAAAGAGATATGGGGGAAGTAAGACGCTCCAATGATAAAGTTGCACGATATCAAAGAAAGCTAACAGAACATAAACAAGCTTTATCTACGCTTGAGCAAGAAAAGAATAAACCAGGTGCCTAAGTGAAAAAAATCCTATATTTTTCCTTTTTTGTACTTTTGTTTCAGGGTATAGATTTATCTGCGCAAAGATCAGGTGCGTTGAAATTTTCTCGCTCTACAAACAAAGAATTAGACGTTGAAAGTATTGATTCCCAAATACAATCTTATGAAAATCTTAAAGAGCATTATTTAAACAGAGCGTCAAGGCTACGTAGCCGTGGCGATAGATTACAGTTTAGTTCCAGAGACGATGGCCTTATTTCTGCGCAAAAAGAGTGGAAATTAGCAGACAAGTATGATAGAATGGCTGACCAAATTCAAGATGAGATTGATACTTTGAAAGAAGAGCGCTCTGAGGTGGAAAAAAGAGAGTCATATTAATCCATCCTTAATCAGATAATGACAATTGGAAGGGTTATGAAATACGGGATTTTAGAAATACAAGAGGTTTTCTCTCTTTGGAAAAGTGGTGGAAGAGAAAAAGAGGAAAGTTTTGCTATTTCTTTTTCTTCTACGACTAAAAAAACTCCACTTATCTATGTGGGAAGCTCTTCTATAAGAAAATTCTTAGAGAGAAAGGTTTTTGATGATACAGAGATAGCGTATCTTCATTCTTTACGAAAAAGTAGCGGCGCCTTTCTATTCCCTGATGCCTTTATAAAAGTTTTATCAGAGCTAACTTTCCACTTGGATATTGAGAGTCCGCCTGAGGGAACTGTGATTTTTCCAGGAGAGCCTGTAATAAAAGTATCTGGAGGGAGTCTAGTGCTGCCCTTTTTTAAAAAGCTTTTAGCTTATTATTTACCAGTTCAAATACAGGTTGCAACAGAGGTAGAAAAGATCATGTCTTTTATATCACCAGCTTATGTAGTAACGGAAAATCCAGAGGAAATCACCCAGAAAGATGAAAATCTAAACTCGGCAAGTGCCTACATAGGAGGGGCTGTAGCTTGTGAAGACCTATCAGCTGCGGTTGCATATAAAATACCTATTTGTTTTCATGATCAGGGGTCTGACTTAATTTTTTTAGATATATCAGATAAACATTTTAATCAGAAGGTAGCTCTTTTACAACAGGAAGATAAGGTTTTTCTTAAAGGTGGAGTCACTTTGCAGTTTTTAGAAGAGTATCCTTATTTGATTTCTCGTTTGCAGGGGATTTCTATAAGTCTTACCGATCTATTTCCAAATACAATATCTATGAGGATACATCTTTATAAGAACTGCGATGTGTTAGATTCTGAATTTATGGTTTATCGTTTTTCACACAAAGGTTTATACGTTGGAGATATACTGACAAGCGAGAAACATATAAAAAGGAGAAAAACGGCATTTGGGAAACCTGTAGCGGCACTTTCTATGGAGAAGATCTTGCAAAAGTGGAATGCCCAGGAGAAAGAGACTATTGTCCAGGCAAGGTCGCGTGCACTAAAGAGCATGAGATCCTTGCCTTGTAAGTATCAAGGAAATTATTCAAAGGATGTATATCCAGTTAGGATAGCCTGTATGAGTAATGCTCAAGAAAACATAGAAAGTCTTTCAAATACCAAGCTTGCATAAGCATCTTCAATGTGAATCATCTTTGTAACAGATGTACTTCCAGATTGGATGGTGATAGCAGATTTTGAAATGTTAAAATTTTCACTTATAATTCCAATTAATTCCTTGTTAGCAAGCCCCTTTTCTCTCGGCGCCTTTGTATATACCACAAGGTAATTACCTTCCATTTTATGAATTTTACTTTGAGAAGTATTAGCTTTAACTTTTATCCGAAGTAGCATAGGCAGGCTTGATTGCATTAATCTACCCATTAATGTAACATATTTACTATGAAAAGAACAAGCGCGTTAGAAAGACTTATAAACCTGAGGGTGCTCAAAGCAGCTTTGATGATAGCAGGTACTGCAATTGGTGCTGGTATGCTGGGAATTCCTTTGGTTACCTCAAATATAGGTTTTACAGCAGGGACATTAGTTACCTTTCTTGTTTGGGCTTATATGTTTGTTACAGGTATTTTTTTAATGGAGGTGTCAATATCCATGAAAGAAAAGGGGGGATTCCTCTCGATGGCTGGGAAATACCTACCTTCTTATGGGAAGGAGGTGACCGCTGCGCTCTTTTTATTTTTATATGGAATACTTTTAGTCGCCTACATTTCTGCAGGAGCAGAGATTTTCTGCATGAACTTATCTGATAATCTATACGTAAGACTTTTATTCCCTATCATACTCTTTGGCATTCTTTCCCTAGGATCTAATAAAGTGATTACGATCATCTCACTATTAACAATACCCATGTGGATATATTTTTTGATGTTCTATGTATTTGGAGCAGAGTTTATAAGGCCAGAAAGGCTTTTAGAGGGGGGATATTCAAAAGCATATTTAGCCATACCAGTTCTATTTGGGGCATTTGGCTATCATAATGTTATACCATCTATTTCTAAATATTTAGAATATAATAGAAAGAATCTCTCTTTTGCCATTTTTTTAGGCTCTTTAATACCTTGTATTGTTTATATGTTATGGCAGGCTCTAATATTAGGAATTGTAGATACAGAGACTATTTCTTATGCAAGAGAAAAGGGCGTGCCCATTGTCACTTTATTAGGTACAGTTACAGGAAGCGGTCTCTTTCAAAATATAGGTGCGATGTTTGCCTTTTTTGCTATTATGACCTCAGCCCTTGGTGTGGGAATATCTGTCATTCACTTTATCGATAAAAAAGCGAAAAATCAAACGACATTTTTTGTGATTTTATTTCCAGCGATGATAGCCTTTGTGAATCCTGGAATTTTTTTAAGGGCACTTTCTTTTGCCGGAGGGTTTGGCGAATCTCTTTTAAATGGAATTATTCCTATATGGATGTACGCTGCCTATAAATCAAGTACTGGAAAGATGAGTAAAAAAGTTTCTTTTTGTACTTTTTTCCTTTTTCTCATAGCTTTGTTTGTGGTAACAATAGAGGTGTATAATCTTTTATAACACATATATGAAAAAAATATTTCTCTTAGTCTTGCTGTTTGCAGCAAGTGTATATGCTAAGCCTTTGCAAATTGGAGGGGATGCCCCTCTTTTTGTATTAAAAGATCAAGAAGGCTTTACCCATAACCTCTCTTCACATAGAGGATCCTTTGTTCTATTGTTTTTCTTTTCAAGAGATTATACGTTTACCTCTCAGAGAAAGGTACAGAAAATAGAAAAGATGATAAAAGACTCATTACAGGAAAATTTAATAGTCTATGGAATCTCTACCGATACGGTTAAAGAACAGAGGGCCTTTTATGATAAAATGCATATTTCCTTTGATTTACTTTCCGATGTAAAAGGGGAAGTAATTAAATCTTATAACGCACAAAGTATCTTGGGAACAAAGCCTATTTTCATCTTGATAGGACCAGATGGAAGAATCTTTCGTACCTTTGATAATATGCAGAAGTTTCTTGATTCCAAGAGTATAATTACTTCTATAATTAAAGGTAGTCTTTAATTAATAAATATGTTCATTTCTAGTAAATGAGGCTCTGCTAAACGAGAGCTTAAACAAAGAGGTGAGTAATTGATAACCTTAGTATATGAAGCTAAAACTCCATCTCCTTTATTTGAAAATCAAATGAGGGAAATCTCTGGTACACCGGAAGTTCAGTGTATTTGCGTAGAGGATATAGATCTTGCAAAAGCTTTTAATAAAAGCATCAAAAAAGCTCATCATGATATTGTTGTCTTTTTGCGTAAGGGAGTTAGCATTCATTCTGAAAATTGGGCAAGGATAATCATTAACACCTTTTCCACCACCTCTTACGGAATTTTAGGGACACTTGGCACGCTGATCGTTCCAAAATCTGGCATGCTTTGGGAAAAAGAAGAGCCATTATGTGGATGTATATGGTATGAAGAATACCATGATGCAAATAAAAATCTATTTGGAGAAGAATTTACCGATAAAGTACTGGATGTAGTCTCCTTAGAAGGAAGCTTTATGGCTATTCATAAAGATAGACTTGCGGTGAAATTTGACCAAACATATAAAGGCGATAGCTTTTATGACAGTGATTTCTGCATAGAAAATTATATAGCAGGTGTTAAGGTTGGGGTGGTCTTTGGAATTGATGTCTTAAAAGCAGCTTTTGATGATCAAGACGATAATTTTGTAAGCAATCATATTAAGTTTATAGATAAGCATAAAGAGCTTCCTTGCCGTATAAACCCTAAAGTGGTTATTGATCAGCCTTTAGTGGAAATAAAAGAGACGCCATCATTAAATATCGTTATACCGAATAAAGGGAAGGCTAAAGAGCTTATCACCTGCCTTTCCTCTATTTTAGAAAAGAGCTCATACGAAAACTACCTTATCACCATTATGGATTATGGTTCATCTGATGCGGAGAAGGTTGAAATTATGAGCTTTATCACTTCACATGAAAATATTGAGTTTATACAAACAAAACAGCCACAAGTCTCTCAAATATATAACGATGCAGTAAACACTGTGAATTCTGATCTTGTTTTGTTTCTCTCAAAACATACTGTGCTTGTAAACGATGCTATCTCCTTGATGGTTTCAACCTACCTTAAAAACCCTAACAAATGCGGAACAGTGGGTCTTAGAAGTCATCAAAACAATCATATGGTACGCCAATTTGGCCTTCAGCTTATTTCTTTTGAAACAGAGGAGGGGATGGAGCTTGGACTAGACTTAAAAGGATTTGGTAAAGCCTATGCCTATCGTAACGAGCTGGTAGAAGGGGTAATGGGCAATCCCTCTGAATGCTTTTTGGTAGAAAGGGAGCTGTTCTTGCAATTGGGCGGTTTCAATGTAAACTATATGCACAGCCTAGAAGACTTTGAATTTAACCTAAAGGTTATCCTTTCTGGCAGAAAGAATTTTTTAGTAGGCAACGCAGTCGCATACTACGGGGGGTTTGATAGACCTAAATACCTTCCTAAAGATTATCTACTTCTTATGGATTTTATCAACGAAAATATAGAGCATATCTCCCCATATGTAAATTTGATGAGTGCCTAGAGGAACTCTACAGCTATTTTAAAATCCCCAAGCAGCTCTGATTGCCAAGTAGTCGGTGTATTGATTGAAAAATTGCCCTTCGCTGTACCCGTTATGATATTCTCCAAAAATCCGTACATTTCTTCCAGCTCTTTCCAGCTTAGACCATTCGTATCCCAGCTGCAGAGTTAAGGAAGGCCTGTAGTTATTTACCTCCCAGTTCTGACAATCGAGTGCGAAGAATGGGTTCCCATACAATCGAGGATGCTTGTACTTATGAGAAAAGGGTTTAAACTCAAAGCCATATTCAACATAAAAGACTTTCATTGGAAAAGAAGGATCGGAATTTACTATAAAACCAGGGCCGCCATAAAATCTTAGCGCATCTCTTGCCTGTATAGACCATAAAAACTCAATGGCCTCGAAACTTGGGTTAACCCTTTTAACTTCAGGGTTATTAACCATATACTCATCACCAAGATGAGAAGAGATGTGGTAGGCACGCAATCTAAACGAATGGATGCCGATAGAATAGGAGATAGGAATAGAAAGGATGTAATCTGTGGTAACAAGCTCTGCCCACTCATCCTCTTCATGCCTTTCAGGGGCCATATTAAAATCTGCCCACATACACATGGAAACATCAAGCTGAAGGTCACCGCCAAATACATTGAAAAAACGGTAGATAGGAAAAATATCTCCTAAAGAAACGGCAATTTGATTTTTTGCAACCACTTGATCACCCCATCTATATGCGATAGAATATACAGGTTCACGTGGATTTGCCATCAAAGGCTTGAATATTACTGTAGTTTCCGGAAACCATACCCCAAAAAGATGAAAATCATGCCTGTCAGCCTTTATCTTTTCCGCAGCATTTTGATCTATTTTTTTCACCTCTACATTTTTAATGCCAGGCAGATCCTTTACAAAAGAGATAATACTATTTTTTATCCTTTCATCAGATGGTAGATTGTATAGATACACCACATGGTTTTCATCGACAGAAACAATAACATAGTTTTCATAGTAGTTAGCATCAATCAACGCTTGGATATACCCTTCTAGATAACAAGAAGATTCTCCTTCAAGCATATCTGTGGGTAGATGATCTTTTTTTGTAAGACGAAGACTCCACTTCTTCTTTTTCTTTTTTTCCGTAGTTTGCGCTACCGTCCCTATCGAAAAAATACCAAAAAGTTTTTTTTCAGAATTTTTTTCTTCAGAAATAGCCTCTGTTTGAGGGGGGCTCTCTTTTTGCTGTGCAGCGTGTATGGTGGGAGGGAAAAGGAAAAAGAGGGTCGATGCTACTAAAAGAAAGTTTTTTTTCATAGGAAATGCTTTATTTATTACTACTTATTCCCCGTATAGTAGAGACCCGCTTTTCCTTGCAACAAAAAAACACGGTAATGACTATAACCCATGACATGTGCTAAGAGAGCGTGCTCGTTTGCGTAGCATCCACTTGCGTATGAATAGGGGAGGATGGGGATCTACAAGTAGTATGCAAATCACATAGTTGATCCAGCCGAGCAATCCAGGAAATCTCTTTGTAGCTTGTGACTTGATCCGACTAAGGGTTTTTTCTGCATCATCTAGTACTTCTCTATCATTAATAGACGAAATGGCATACCGATCAGCTTGATATTCGGTGATTAGGCCAGTTATTGTTTGGATCGTCCAGGATAATAAATATAATAAGGAAGATGTGTATACACAGGTTTTTATTTCTTGAATATTAGGGAAGATATATGTCATCACTATAAAAGTGATTAGCAGGTAGGTGATAAATTTAAAAAACCTACGCGTATAAAAAAGCCAAGGTAAATGTCCAAATTTAATATGGGCAGATTCATGGCGAGCGAGAAATTCCCATCCTTTTATCCCACTTTCTTTTGCGTGATCAATTGGCCGTCCGATAAGCGCTGCTGAAACAAGTAAGTAGAGATGATCATTCCACGAAAAAATAGCTAGGTTTTCTACCAGTATGTCGTTGGTTACCACTATAGAAATACTTTCTTTATAGTCAGGTAAATGCTCTTGCATAAGAGAATGGATCCTCCCTCTCTCTGCTAAAATAGAATCAACCACATCAGGAGAAACTTGCTTGGAAGCTCGCAGTTTTGCCTCATATTGGTCAGACCCCTCTAAAAAACCTTTAGCAATCTTAGCCCTTGGATCCCACAGATTATATATATATAATAGTATTTTTAATGCCATGGATGTATCCTTTTTTTCAATTTTTTTATTAGTATAGTCGTTAGCGTTTCATATGGCGTACTGTTCAATGAATTTTTGAGGGATTTTTAGAGGGTTCAGCGAGCTAATA
>JAJACI010000003.1 GCA_022601595.1 Chlamydiia bacterium
AATCTGAAGAAATTCTAAAAAGTGTAGTTTATCAGAGTCTCCTTAAGGAGACTCTGAAAAACGGACAGTTTTATAATTTTCCAGATTTCTTATGAATTCCATTTTTCTTGGCGCCCCATCCCGACAGGGATGCCGCTTACTCCAAAATAGAATTCATTTCCAAAATCTGAAGAAATTCTAAAAAGTGTAGTTTATCAGAGTCTCCTTAATAAACATCAAGGTGGAGGCGCTTTTCTTTGATAAGAGATTTTACCAGCGCATGAGCTTCTTGATGGGAGAGTTTTTTATGCAGTACAAAGATCTTTTCGAAGGTGGCAACAACATCTTTTGCCATTTTGTGGGCATCACCTGAAATAAAAATCTGGGCATTTTTTGTTTCTATCAGGTCAAAGATAAGCTCTTTTTGTTCCCAAATACGGTGTTGCACATAAACTTTATTGTCTGTATCGCGAGAGAAGGCAGTAAAAAGTTTTAGCGATCCTTGCTCCTCATATTTTTTCAATTCCTCTTCATAATAGAAATCGTACTCTTTGTGTCTATCGCCTGTAAAAAGAATGTTGTTATTACATTTTCTAAAAAGGATGCGCTCTTGGATAAATCCTAAAAAGGCGGCAAGGCCTGTGCCTGGGCCAATCATTATAACCGGCGTATCCTCTTTTGGCGGTTGAAAGGATGGGTTTTGCTGGTGGAAAAGGCGGATGGTTTTGTTTTGGATTAGGTGGCGCGCGGTGATACTTTTATGCTTTTTGATCCCTTTGGTGTAGCAAAAATCAGCAACCAAAAGCTGCAGGTTATCTTTTACGATATTTTGCGAGGAGGCAACCGAATAAAAGCGGGCAAGCATAGGGGAGACAAGGTCTACAAGCTCTGCTACAGGAAGCTTTTTTTGGTAATAGGTTTCTAAAAATTCAATAAGATCATGGTTTTCAGTATATTTTTTCCACTCTCCATTGAGCAGGGTCTCAAGCCCATCATCTGTTTGCAATGGGAGTAGTGCTGTGGCTATTTTCTTTGTAACTCTGTGTAGATTTACATAATTGAGAAAAAAGTCTGAGAGGGGAAGCTCAAAATCTAGCTTTTTTGGGCTAACAAGCAAATCAGGTGAGACGAGAAGCGCTGCTATTAACCTTTCTACCTCTTGTTTACTATTTTCTGGAAGGAGCCCAAAAGAGCTGCCAACTTCATAGTGAATCCCAGACCCTTCAAGAGAAATCTCTACATGATAATTACATTTTGTCGATCCCTCTTTATTTAGGCACAAGACTTTTGTAATCTTGCCGTGGTAAGGATTTTTGATCGTATATTTTATGTTGCTGTTCATGCCGTTGTAAAAAGTTCCTTCCCATCGCTCTTTTCAAATGCCTTTTGAACAAGTGGCATCTTCTTATTAGAAATTCCCCCTAAAAGCTTGATAGCCTCTAAAATTCTCGCCCTTGCTCTATGCTCGCCTAAAAGTTCTATCGAATCAAATAGTGGCGGTCCCGTATGCTTGCCCATAAAGGTAGCAAACAGCATTGGAATGACCTCTTTTTTGAAGTGTATGCCAAAGATTTCACTTAATTTTTTAGAGCTGTTTTCTACAGAGGCCTTATCCCAGCCGTCTTTTTCAAGGCCCCATAAAAATGCCTGCAATACAAAGCATGCCTGCTGAGGGGTAACTTTTCTTGGCGTTAATATCTCTTCAGTGAGGTGGAGGTTGTTTACAAAGAAGAAACCGCACAAGTCAATAAAATCACCAAATGTCTTCATGCGCGTATGCACAAGTGGCATCAGCTTTTTCATGAATGTTTCATTAAAGCCCCAATCTTTGATCCTGCCCCACAAATCGTCCTCTTTTATCGAGTCGATAAGATATTGTTGGTTGATCCAATCTAATTTTTTTACATCGAAAACAGCGCCACTTGTTCCAATGCGTTTTTGATTGAAAGTCTTGATAATCTCATCCAGGGTATAAATTTCTTTATCACCCTCCATGCTATATCCCATTAAGCTTAAGAAGTTTAAAAATGCTTCGGGCAAATATCCAGAATCTCTATAGAAATAGGCAGATGTTGGATTTTTTCTCTTGGATAATTTTTTCCCATCGGTACCAAGAAGTAAAGGCATGTGCAGGTAGGTAGGCGCTGTAAAACCCAGCGCTTCATTGATAAGAACGTGTTTTGGAGTGGAGCTTATCCACTCATCACCGCGTATCACATGAGAAATTTCCATCAAATGGTCATCTACTACATTTGCTAAATGGTAGGTAGGAAGGCCGTCGGATTTCATTAGCACCTGGTCATCGACATCTGCACAAGGAACTTTTATCACTCCTTTGATCTGATCGGTAAAAACAACCTCTCCTGTTAAGGGGACTTTCAAACGCACGACAAAGGAGCGTCCCTCTTTTTCAAAGTCAGCAATTTCATCAGAAGTAAGATTCCTGTGGCGTCTATCGTAGCCGAGCCTTGCTCCCGTTTTTTTCGCAATAAGTCGCATTTCTTCAAGCTCAGCGCCGGTGGTAAAACACTTATAAGCTTTTCCCTCTTTGAGCAGCTGATCGCAATATTTTTTGTATAGTTCACTTCGCTCCGACTGCTTATACGGCCCGTATTTACCACCCACATCAGGACCTTCATCCCACTCAAGCCCTATCCATCTTAGTGACTCATAGATACTTTCCTCATATTCCACTTTCGAGCGTTTCTGATCAGTATCCTCAATACGGAGGATAAAATCCCCACCGTTTGCCTTGGCAAAAATTAAATTGAACAATGCCATGTATAATGTCCCAACATGTGGGTGTCCTGTTGGCGAAGGAGCAATACGAGTACGAATTTTCATAGCGTGTATCATACTCTATTCACAAATTTTTGCAAATCCCTTTTATTTTGAGTATATTTTTCATTTTCCCAGTCTCTGAGTACTAGATGTACACGATCGACTGGGAAAGTAAAAAATCTCCTTCAAAATAACCCTTACTTTTTTTTGTGTTTTTTATTGTGAAGCTCTATGAATTCTTTCATGATATTCATGCACTCGGTGAGCTGTAAATCTTCTTGAGTGAAAAGCTCTTCGCTATAAGAGACATCGGAAGGGTTGTCTAGAGCTTTGAGAAAATTTTGATAATCTTTATTTAGCTCAATTCTATCTTGTGATGATTTTTGTAATATAGGCAAGTACTCATCTACCGACTCTTGTTTTTGTACATTGCTTTGGAGCGCCTTTTTGACTTTATAGCGGTAGAGGGGGTGAAGGTCAGCTAGATCATCCTCAAAAAGAGGGGAGATGGAGTCATTTTCCAGTGGGTATTTGGTCAGTGATTCCCCAATTTCTGTCTTGTGGTAGATTCCTGGGATAACAATATCTGATGGGACGCCTGTAAGTTGAGGGGTCTTTCCTCCAACGGTGTAATATACTCCTCCGGTAACTTTATATTCCCCTTTTTGGTTTACATTTTCAGGTGAGGAGGCAAAAAAGCTTCCTGACTGATGAGTTCCTTTACCATATGTTTGCTTGCTTCCGCAAACAATTGCACGTCCATAATCAGCAAGAGCAAGCGTTACTATTTCAGATGCAGATGCCGAGCCTTTGTTGATGAGTACCACAAGCGGCCCGTCCCAAATTTTGTTATTATTGAGGTTTCTTAAACGCCTAACATCACCTGTATGCATACGAATTGCTGCGACCACTCCTTTGTTTATGAATAATGAAGAGGTATTAATAGCTTCTTCTAAAAAGCCGCCTCCATTATTTCTCAAATCAAGGATCACTCCTTTCAGCTTATGCTTTTTTTGAATTTCAAGGATCTCTCTTCTTAAGTCTTTTGAGGAAGAGGTTTTTTGATCGCCATAAAAGGAGTGCAGGTGGAGGTGAGCTATTACGCCATCGCCATATGGCTCCGTTTTTGCTGAATATCTGCTCTCTTCTACGATGATCTCATCTCTAATAATATCTATATTTATTGTCTTTTTAACCTTTTCGACAGTCCTAACAACCGATAGGGTTACTTTGCTCCTTTTAGGTCCGCGTATGAGGTCTACAGCCTCTGTCATGTCCATTCCAATGATAGAGTTTCCATTTACGCCAATAATCTTATCTCCCTTTTTCAGAGACTTATTTTTAAAAGCAGGACCCCCTTTAAGCACCTTTACGATAGATAGACCGTCCATTGTGTCGCGTAAAAGCGCTCCAATACCAAATAGTCTCTGCTGGATGTGTACTAGAAACTGCTTTGCCTCATGCGGCGTGAAATAAGTGGTATGGGAATCTAGTGATTCTGCTATGCTTTTCAAGAAAAAGGTATGAACCATGCGGGTTCTTTCAAGATTAGACTCTGTTATTAGCTCTTTTTCACGGTTTTTACGCTTTTTTTCGATAAAAGCACGCTGATGTTCCTGCTTTTCTGTGTCTAGAAGAGCTATAGAGTCCTGCTGAAGGGCTCTTATCATCCTAAGCTTCTCCATGCACTCCTTTTCGTTTTTAGGGTGCCCCATCTCTTCTATGGTCTTAAATTCTACAGCTTCAGGTAGATTTTCATAGGAAATTTTGGCTTCAATAGCATTTCTCCGATCAATAGACTTTAGAAAACTACCGTATAGGGCTGAAAAGAACGTAAAGTTTTGGTGTTCATAGTCTTCTGTTGCTGTGGAGAGGAATTTATCGGTGGGGTTAACGTACTTATCTACCTCATCTTCAAAGAGATAGACTTTTAACGGGTCAATCTTATCAATAAATATTTTAAAAGCTCGCCCAATGATCATTTTATCTACTTTTTTGTATTTTGCATGAACTTTTAAGATTTCTTCAGTTTTTTCATAGGTGTCATGGGCTGTTAGCTTAGGCGGGGGGAGGGCTGCATCGATATTGCAAGAGCCTAAAAGCAAGAGTGTTAAGAGTGTTTTTGAAAAAATTTTAGTCATAAAATAAACCTTTGATTTGATCGCAGCATAGTGCATTGCAGTCTTTCTATCTAGCAAAAAAAATAGCAATTATTTCACTCGATTTATGCTTTTTTGTAAAAGAATTTCTTAAATTCTTAATTTTTTTACACTTTTGATTAAAAAAGATTGATATCAATTCTTTTTTTATGGCAAAATTACTTATTGAAAAGCTTAAAAGAATAGAATAAACAAAAAAAACCGAGTAATAACCAGATTTTTTAATTATAAAAAATAGTAAAAACCTGGGAAAAGCTCAATAATTATCTTTAGAGAGGAGGGTAATCAAATGTTTGAACAAGAACAACAAAATACACCTGAAATGCAAACAGAGGCAAATACTACTGCAAATGTAGTATCTATCACTGAGGCAGCAAGGATTAACAATGTAACAAGACAAGCTATTTACGTTGCTATTAAGCAAAAGAAGCTTCGTGCATCAAAGGACGCAACTCGTTGGACAATCGATTTGAATGATCTTGAAGAATACAGAAGAAAGAAGTATTCAAGAGCTAAATCTATGTTTGACGGTGAATTAGTGTTTGATAACCATAAAGGTTATTTCTCCGTAAATCAAGTAGCTAAAATGCTTGGTGTGCCTCCACAAAAAATTTATTATGCTACAAGAATTGGTCTTATGAAAGCTATCCGTAAAGGTGCTGCTTGGGTAATCCATTCTGATGATATAAAAAATTATCAAGAAAACTACCTAAACAAGAGAACAGTAAATACAGAAACTTCTAACGAAGCAATGTAATCCTCTTGCAGGTGAATCTGTTTTTTTATAGAGACACCTGCCTAGTTATGTGTGCCATATAGCACCCTTTATAAGGGCGGTGTACGGTCCCTCTCAAAAGCCGCTATCAAGTTAATTCTTGAAAGCGGCTTTTTTTACTTTATATTTTCTTAAGGAGACTCTGATAAACTACACTTTTTAGAATTTCTTCAGGTTTTTTGATATAAATTCTATTTTGGAGTAAGCGGCATCCCCCTCGGGATGGGGCGCCACGAAAAATAGAATGGATAAGAAATCTGGGAGATTATAAAACTGCTCGTTTTTCAGACTCTCCTTAAAAGAGTGTTTGTGCTATCATTTTTTTGTCTCAACGATTCAGAAGGAGGACATATGAATACATTAACACGTTCAGAAAGCTTGCAATTTGTAGCGGCTTGTTTGTTATTTAAAACAATATACGACGAGCGCAATCTTCAGTATCAACTGATTGAAAGTTCAGGTAAAGGTCTTGATGGGGATGAGGTAACGCGTCTTCAAATAGAGCTTGTAAAGAAAGTTGTTTGCGCTGCGATTTATGTGCTTACTATCTTTATGGATAAAGCTACACTTGATAATAAGCTTTTACAGATGACTGTTTTGACAGGGGCAGCAGCTTGTTTATCACACCCAATCAAAGAATTTTTTATTACGAAGAAGCCGAATCAGAAGGGGAGCCCGTCAAGACGCGAACGGAAGAGAAGCAGACAAAGTGCCCTAAATTCTCACTCGCAAGGTGGTAGAGATTTCCGTGGCGTAAATCGCACCAAGCTGTACGAGGGTACTACAGGTGGTCTTAGCCTCAAAAAGGCGCTCAATGGATCTGATAGAGAGAGTGATGACTATATATAAGCAAGCTGGACTAATTATTCAGCATGAGTTTATCAGAGTCTCCTTAAGGAGACTCTGATAAACGGACAGTTTTATAATTTTCCAGATTTCTTACAAATCCTATTTTTCGTTTCGCCCCATCCCTACAGGGATGCCGCTTACTCTAAAATCGGATTTATTTCAAAAAATCTGAAGAAATTCTAAAAAGTGTAGTTTATCAGAGTCTTTTTAATCATCCTCTAAAACGATAAAGTCTTTGATTTGGAGCTGAATGGATGACTTGTTTAGGTAGATGTTGATGTGCGGGGTGAAGGCTATGAGCAGCTTGAGGTTCTTCTTAATTAACGATGGCTTTCTATTGGCCATATTAAATCCAATTCCTTCAAGGTATCTATCTCCATCTTCTAGAGAAAATTTCAGGTGATTTTTACCAATTATCTTTGGCGGGTGTACCTGGCGCGCTGTTGCGTATAAAGTTACATGAGGATTTTCCATTCCATATGGTTCTAACAGTGTTAACGATTCAAGAAATTCAAAGGTAAGATCTTTAAAGCTAATTTTTGCATCAAGGTATAATTTTGGCAGAACATCCTTTTCTTTAAGGTTATTTTGTGCCGCAGCGATAAACCGTTCTCTTAGGGCGGGAATATTCTCTTCCTTTATCGTAAGTCCGCATGCATAGTCATGGCCGCCAAAATTTAATAGCAGATCTTTGTTCTCTTTTAGGATATGCAAGACTGGAAATTCAGGAATAGTTCTTATAGAGCCTTTTCCAATACCGTCTTTTATAGTGATTATTATGGTGGGCTTATTATAGAGTTTTGAGATCTTTGTAGCAAGGATTGCTATGATCCCCGAATGCCAGGTATAGGAATGAAGGACGATGGCCTTATCTCTTACAATACCGGGATTATCAGCTACCACTTTATCAAGGTTCTCTGTATCTTTACGCTCAATCTTTTGCCTTTTCTGATTCATCAGATCAAGATCACGTGCAAGTGCTTCGGCCTCTGCCATGTCCCTTACAAGAAGGAGGTTCACCCCTTTTATTGGATTGTCAATTCTACCAAGGCTGTTTAAGCGGGGGGCAACCTTTGATGCAATATCTGTTGTTGTAATATCCTCAGGATTTACATCCGATACATGAATAAGCTTAAGGAGGCCTATCCTTTGAGTCTTTCTTAGCTGCTCAATGCCATACCTTACAAGGATTCGATTTTCCCCTGTTAAAGCTCCCATGTCAGAGATAGTGCCAAGAGCAACAAGGTCTAGATATCTACGTAGATCGATAAGGTCGGCCTGCACCTCACCTTTTTTAGCGAGCATATTCATCATAGCATGGGCAAATTTAAAAGCTACACCAACCCCTGTCAGATCTTTGTTGAGGTACTTACTTCCTTTTAATTTTGGATTGAGGGTAGCTATGCAATGGGGGATACGATCGGTGGGCTCATGGTGGTCTGTAATAATTACATCGATGCCCACCTTTGTAAACTCTTCAATTTCATCGGCTGCTGTAATCCCGCAATCAACGGTAATAAGAAGCTTGCAATTGTTCTTTTTGGCATAGTCCATAGAATCGAGGATGGTATTTCCTCTGTCTGAGGTACGCGATACAATATAAAAATAAACACTTGCTCCAAGTGCGCGTAAGAAATCTACAAGGAGCGTTGTTCCTGTTATCCCGTCTACATCATTATCACCAAAAATTAAAATGCTCTCGCCCTTTTTCAAAGCGATATGGAGCCTCTCTGTAGCTTTATCAATCTCACTTAACTTCTCTGGCGGGATAAGGTGGGGGAGTTTAGAGTAAAGAAATCTATGTACATCTGTTTTCTTGGTAAATTTCCTTGAAACAAGAACTTGTGCGGTAGCTGGATGTATATGAAATTCTGAGATAAAATATTCCAGCAAAGTATCATTTTTTGCAGGATAAACCCATAAGAGGTTAGATGGGGACTGTTTATATTGCATGGAGGCATCTTTTTAACGAAGGATAACTCATCTCCATTAAAAAATCAAGCAACCCTTTGCCTTTAAAAATCTCGATCAAAAACAGCGAGGCAAATCCCGGCAAATGCTTAGGGAACCTCTGAACAACTCATGCTGAATAATTAGTCCAGCTTACTTATAAATCCTATTTTTGAAGCGCTCCATCCCTACAGGGATGCAGCTTACTCCAAAATAGGATTTATTTCAAAAAATCTGAAGAAATTCTAAAAAGGGTAGTTTATCAGAGTCTCCTTAGCTATTTATGCTTATAATAGTAGATGAGGAATGCGCCTTCTTCTTCTCTTTCCCCTTAAACAGTAGCAGGAATGTACTTGCTACAAAGAGGGTGGAGAGGGTTCCGATAATTACTCCCATCGTCATTAGGAAGGAGAAGTTGAAGATAGATTTCCCGCCTAGGATAACAAGTGATAGCAATACAACAAGCGTGGTTAGCGATGTCATTATGGTTCTCGATAGCGTCCTGTTAAGCGATAGGTTGATGATATCCTTGAAATTGGTTGTCTTCTTCACCTTCAGATCACTTCTGATCCTGTCAAATACGATGATGGTATCATTTAATGAATATCCGATGATGGTCATTAATGCTGCTACCGTATTAAGATCTATGGATAGAGGAAGCCCAAAGAGCTTAAATATTCCAAGCACTGCAAGGGTTAGTAATAAGTCAAATCCTAAGCCGATGGTTGCTGAGATCGCATAGGTAAATTCAAAACGAATGGTGATATAGATAAGTATTGCAAGCAGCGCTAGCGCTAGTCCAAACAAAGCGTTGTTACGCATTGTCTCTGACATCTGCCCAGAGATATTAGAAAAATTCTTATCCAAGGTGGACATTGACTTTTCTGTTAAGGTAATGCCTTTTTTATTTAGTATGCTTACTATGGAAGAGAGCTTTGGATTTTTCTCAAATGAATAGGTGATTGCATCAGAGCTTGCCCCTTTTCCTAGATCTGAAAAAATTCTTCCGGGATTATTTAAGGCGTTGCTTAAATAGATTTTTAATGTCCCTGAATTTTTTAGTTCTCTGATAGTAAATTCTGAAGAGCTTATTCCTGCCGATAGAAAAGCATCTGCAACTAGCTGCTTAGCAGAATGCTCTGCATCTTTTCCTGCTACTTCCACCTGAAGACTCATTCCGCCAGTAAAATCCATACCGAAAAGAGTTTTCCTTTGCTCAAATAACGTGATGCCTCCAATGAACATCACTACCACCGCGACGCCTGTTGCAATCTTTCCATATTTCATGAAAGATATCCCTGTATTTGGTATGAGATTTACCATTTTTAAGGTTTGCCCCTTCCCTTTTTTATACCAATAGTTAAAGAAGGTTCGTGTCATGTATAAGGCTGTAAACATTGAAGAAACAATACCAATGATTAAAGTGAGCGCAAATCCTTTTACAGGTCCTGCATCAAAATTCAATAGAATCATTGCTGCTATGATGGTGGTGATATTGGAGTCAATAATTGCTGTAAAAGCTTTCTTATACCCTTCAGATATGGCTCTGCCAAGATCGCCATGAGCGTCTAATTCTTCACGAATCCTCTCAAAAATGAGAACGTTTGCATCAACGGCCATTCCTATGGTTAAGATGATTCCAGCAATACCTGGTAAGGTTAATGCTGCTCCTAGATTTTGTAATACTGCCCAAATGATTAGGATGTTAAAGATCACTGCAATGGATGCAATAACACCTGCAAATCTATAGTATCCAATCATTAATGCCAAGACTGCTGCAAATGCAACACCCATTGCAAAAATACCTTGGGAACGCTCTTTTTGACCAAGATCTGGGCTAATAGATTCCTCAGATACAATTTCTGGAGTGTAGGTTAATGATCCTGCTCTCAGATCAGCAGCTAGTCGAGAAACCTCTTTTTGGGTAAAGGATCCTGTTATCCTTCCACTGTCTTTTAATGCATCTTGTAAACGTGGCATACTGATAACTTTACCATTTAATACTGCAGATAGACGCCATCCTTGGCCGCCTGTGTATTTTGAGTACTTCTCTTCTGTTAGCTGTGACGTTGCAAAAAGAGAGGTCCAATTATATAGCGTTTCTCTTGGGCTCTCTGCTTTTCCTGGGGTGGAAGAGTTGATGGTAAAAGATAAATAGTTTCCACTTGATGGATCATATCCTGAGTTCACCTCTTTTAATGATGCACCTTCTAAAGCGTAGTTATTAAAGATAACAATCAGAGGATTGCTGCTTCCTTGCCAATCTCTATAGCTGTCCCCTTCGAGTACTCCAATTTTTGAAATAGTATCATTTATCTCTGAGGACATTGAGCTATTAACAGGATCTGCAAGAGCAAGGCCATTATCTAAAAGGACCCTTCCAGCATCACTTCTCGGCAGATTAGCTGACTGCTCTTCACTGTCGCCATATAGATGTGTAAAAGCAATTTTGTTGATGCTCTCTGTATCTGTTCTGTTGGTAACAAGCGCCTCATTCCAAACTTCTTGTAAAAATCTAGCGGTAGAGCTGCCTAGATCTCTGTTATGCATAGAGAATTTTTCATTTACAATATGAAAGGTCATAGAAGAGGAGGTGATTAATTCTGATGCTGATAGACTTTGTGTCGCTGGAAAATCGAGCGTAATATGTGATCCCTCTTTACGGATAGTCACATCAGATACACCCATTTTATTTACGCGGCGATACAGTTCATTAATACCTTGGTTAAGGTCTGCCTCTTTGGTTACGATGTTATTCTGCTTATCCTTTAAAGCGACTCTAACAGTTGTTCCGCCAGCAAGATCAAGACCCCAATGAAGGATTTTTCTCTCATCGCCTCTAAAGTACTTGGTCCAGGATAATGCAATATTGCTAAAAAAGGTACTTTTTGTTGGAGCAGGGATCATCATATGACCCTCTGATTTAGGGTTGGCAATGGACTGATTGTAATCATCTTTCCATTTCAATAGATCACGGTGCTCTTTATTCTCAATTTCATTTAAAGTGAGTATTCTATTTCTTCTATCAGAAAGTTCTAATACCGCATATTTCCCGCCACCTGTAACGGCCCACTCTTCACGAGTTGCAGCAAGAAGGGATCCTGCAAAATCTGGAATTTCATAGATAAGATCTCCCTTGAACTCTTCTCCAAAAGGATAAGAATTTCCCAGGTAAGTACGAGCGCTCGACTGTCTTAATAACGCCCCTAAACTCATTAAATCATTATGGACATTTTCGCCCTCTTCCATCTGATTCTCAGAAGTTAAATTATCGTATAATGTAAGTAAATCCTTTCCTACAACGTAGATGGAAGAATTTTTAAACCCTTGGGGGGCAGGTGTGTTTTCTAAAACAGGGGAGTATAGAGCTAGTTTAAAGTGTTTATCTTGTTCTGAAAGCTTTGAATAGGCGTCCCAGCTTATAATCTCATAGTTTTCTTTACTAAGCGAATCTGAATTTCTTTTCCAGTACCTTTTTAAAGATTTTTCTAGGCAGGAGAGTTTTTTCTCTGCCACTTTTTTAAGATCAAATTTTAAAAGAGCGGTTGCATCTTGGAGGCCTTCTAGGTTAAGAGAGAAAGTTGCTCCATTTTTTTGAATTTCTTCACCGGTAAGCCCTTTTATTTTAGCAATTTCATCATACACTAACTGGTAAATCTTTTGTTTTTTTGCAGCAGTTTGTTTTTCACTATAAGCAAGAAGCTCTGGTGAAACTTGAATCTTAACGGTATGCTCGGGGTAGTTTACTGAAATATCAGAAATAATAGGATTTAAATCCCCTGTAGACAGGGTAAATACATCTTGTTTTTCAATCTTTTTGTTGCGTAGTTCAGCTAAGAGCTGGCTCTTTTCTTTAAAAGTTTGCTCTTTGATCAAGATGCTTTTCTTTGTCTGTAAAACAGTGAGAGCATTTAATAGCGTCATCTCATGACGGTCTAATGTTCTTAGTCGAGAGATCTCTGCGATGGTCCCATCAGCCATGTCAATTTCTTGCTTAGCTATTGTTTCTTTTAAGGTGATTTTCTCTTGTAGAAGGGCATCTTTGCTCGCTTGAACCCCTTTCACGCAGGAGTCGTATAACTCTTGAGCCGAATATCTATGTGATCTAAAAATAGAGGCATAGAATGTCTCTAGCAGGTGGGGGTTATTTGCAAAAAGTGTTTTGTAAGAAAGGAGGGACTCGGAGATGCTTAAAAAGAATGGCATTTTTTGTGCAGCACTTAAGCTGCTGAAAGTTTTTTCTATATTTTGTGTTTCCTTAGATTCTGAGCAAGCAGCTGCCATCAGTTCAAACACTCTGTCATCTAAAATATTGCGGTAGCCAGGGGTAAAAGATCCTTTTTCATCATGCATCTGTACAAAGGAAAAGTACTCTTCTACCTTATTTGTATCAAAATGAATAGGTATTTCTCTTTTTAAAATAACTGTCTTATTATCTATAATTTCAGAAATAGTTCTTTTGCCAGTGCTTGAGGTTTCATAGGGAACAATACGTTTTGGGAAGAAGGGGATGAGTGTTCCTGCTTTGGTCATATGCGTCTTAAACAGGCGAGCTTCTTTTTCAGCGGCAAAGGATACGCTTACCAAATCTGGATCTTTTGTGGTGAAAGATATTTTAGGAGACTTAATATGTAAAAGGTTGCAGTAGGACTGTATCCATTTTACGGTTTCTGTTTCGAGCTTATTTACCCTTTTGGCAATGTTTTGGCTCTCTAAAAGAGCTTTTTCCTTGCTGATAGGGGCATTTAAGTTGTTACTATAAAAGAATAGGGTGGGTAGGATGTTATATAAGGTTAAGGCCGAAACGGCTAATATAACATATAAGGCTTTTCTTTTTTGCGCTTGTTTCATAGTAGGGATCTCTTTAAAATTTTTCTGAAAGAAAGAGTTTATTCGATTTTAAATGAAATGTCAATCCTCGAAATGGAGTACATTTAGAATATTCTAGTAAAGAATATCTACTCTTGTTAAACTTGTAAGAACTTTATAAGGAAATGATGACCCAAGTGCTTTCTAAACTATCTACAGACACTACCAGCGTCAGGATACAGGGCGTGCCAGAGCATGTCGCTATTATTATGGATGGGAATAGACGTTTTGCTAGAAAAGAGTGTATATCTACCGAGGAAGGGCACCTAAGGGGCGCTAAAAATCTTTTTAAAATCACAGAATCTGCAGTTGCATTTGGCGTTAAGGTCTTAACGGTCTATGCTTTTTCTACAGAAAATTGGTTGAGAAGTGATCCTGAAATACAGTCACTATTTCATATTTTTGAGCACACTTTACAAGAAATGCTTCCCATTTTATTAGAAAATAATATCAAGCTATCAACGATAGGTGATCTTGCTCCCTTCCCTATGTCTCTAAAGACGCTTTTATATGAAGTAAAGCACGCAACAAAAGATTCCTCGGGCTTAGAGCTTGTTTTAGCTGTTAATTATGGCGGACGTGATGATATTACTTCTGCAGTAAAATCTATTGTTAAAGATGTTATTTCTGGAAAACTTATTGAAACAGATATTTCCGAGGAGTTAATTGGACAGAATCTTTATACCGCACGCTGGAAAGATCCTGATTTATTGATACGCACAAGCGGAGAGTGGCGAGTAAGTAATTTTTTATTATGGCAAATTTCCTATACGGAAATCTATATTGCAAAAACGCTATGGCCTGATTTTACGGTAGAGAATTTTAGGGAAGCTATTGAAGCTTACGGAATGAGAAATAAACGGTTAGGGGGATAGATGGAAAAATTTGCTGACTTAAAAAATAGGTTGTTAATATCTTGCGTGGTAATTGCTTTTGTTACCATTTTTATTTTATTTTCAGGGCATCCTGTGATGACTGTTATTGTTATGTTCATTGCCGCAATCACCGGCGTAGGCGCAATATGGGAATATGTAGAGTTTTTAAAAACAAAATCTATACATTTGCCCTTTATTTTGCTTGCCATTTTTACAGCTCTGCTTATTTTTACCAATTATCTACAGATTTTAAACTATAGTATTACCGGTATTACTCAAATTATGCTTGGATTATTCATCCTCGCAATCTTTTTATACTATTTTTCTAAAGTGGATGAAGCAATTGTTCATATCTCCACCTGTTTGTTTGGGATCGTCTACATTCTTGTTCCATTGAGTTTAATGATTAGGATTTTATATCCTGAAACCATTGTCCATGTGCCGATGAATGGTAAACTATGGCTAACTTATTTGATAAGTGTGACAAAGATTACCGATATTGGGGGGTATTTTTTAGGAACAAGGTGGGGAAAAAGTAAACTTGCTCCAAATATTAGCCCTGGAAAAACTTTGGTGGGATCTATTGGCGGTTTTATCTTTGCTCTTTGCTTGAGCCTCCTTTTCTACTTGTTTTCCCATTTTTTTCCAGAATTTCATTTTTCTCTAACCTTTGTCCAAGCGCTGATATTGGGTGGATTGATTGGTATTTTTGGACAAATTGGTGACCTTGCTGAATCTTTGCTAAAAAGGGATGCGAAAGTGAAGGATAGTAACTCTATTCCAGGTGTTGGAGGGGTGCTTGATAATTTAGATTCCCTCTTATTTACAGCGCCTATTGTATATATATTTATTAAAAACATGTAAGATTATGAAAAAATGTATAAAAGTAACTATTGATGGGCCTTCTGCGTCAGGGAAATCAACCGTTGCGAAAAAACTTGCGAAAAAACTTTCTTATATGCACTTGGATACAGGTGCTATATATAGAGCTATTGCTTTACACTTTAAAGAATTAAACGTCTTGGATGCCTCTGATGATAAGCTGAAGGTTGCTTTATCCTCTTTCTCTTACCATTTTACTGGCTATGATGAAAATAAACGCCACTATTTAAATGATAGAGACATTACTCAAGAACTTCGCTGTAGAGAGATATCTGATCTTTCATCCATTATATCTACAAATGTGGTTGTTCGCTCTTTTGCAACAGACCTTCAACGATCTTTTGCTGAGCAGTTTAACGTAGTGGTTGAGGGAAGAGATACCGGGTCTGTTGTTTTTCCTGATGCAGATATTAAGTTTTACCTAGATGCTGATCCTATCGAACGAGCAAAACGGCGTTTTTCGGAACTAAAGGCTAAACATGGATATCAGGATTTAACCAAAGAAGAGATTGATGCTGATTTAAAAGAGAGGGACAACAGAGATTTAAAAAGAGAGCTCTCTCCCCTTGTTTGTCCAGAAGGGGCGCTAAAAGTGGATACAACCTCTTTAACCGTTTCACAAATCGTTGCAAAACTTACTTATGAAGTGAAAAAAAAAGCTCCTTTGCGCTTTGCTAGCCCGACCTATTACTGTAGCTATAAAGGAAAAAAATGCTCTTTCATGTACCTGTTGACCAAATGGGTATTTGGAGCTTATTTTAAGATCTTTCACACCTACAAAGTGGAAGGACTAGAAAATTTTAAAAATGATTGCCCGGCAATTATTGCTTGTAATCATGTTTCTTTTTTAGATCCTCCTATGCTTGGCTGCGCCTCTCCTGAGGTAATCCACTGCCTTGCTAAACGGGCTTTGTATAAATCTAGATTTATGAGCTGGTGGTTGCATAAAATTAATACCTATCCGGTATCTGGCGCATCTGATGATAAGACGGTGATGAAAAAAGTTTTAGCCTTGCTTCTGAAAGGGGAGAAAGTTTTGATTTTCCCTGAGGGGACACGCGGTAAAGACGGAACCGTTCAGCCACTTCGTAAAGGGCTTGCTCTTTTTGCCGATAAAGGGAAGGCTAAAGTAATTCCTGCAGCTGTTATTGGCCCAGAACATGCCTTGCCAGTTAATAAGAAATTCCCTAAACTTTTCACTAAATTGACTGTTGCTTTTGGTCCTCCTGTATATTATAGAGAAATTCTTAAAGAGGTGAAGGATAAAAAGAAGGCAAGAGAGATTTTTTTAGAAAGGGTACAAAACGAAATTCAATCATTAATCGATAAGTATAAAAATTAGTAAAAGGAGAAAATATGTCTGTAAAAGAATTAAATCAATCAGAGTTTGAAGAGGCGATAGGCGCAGATGAAGTGGTTGTAGTAGATTTTTACGCTGAATGGTGCGGCCCTTGCAAAATGCTCAAACCTATTTTAGAAGAAGTTAGCAATGAAAATGTAACCGTTTACTCAGTAAATGTTGATGAAAATAAAGATCTTTCTACAAAATATCAAATTTCATCTATCCCAACCGTTCTTCTCTTTAAAGGGGGCAAGCAGATTGATCAATTTGTGGGCCTTAAAGAGAAGGAAGAAATCCTTGCTTTAGTAAAAGGACATGCTTAAGGAGACTCTGATAAACAAGCAGTTTTATAATTTTCCAGATTTCTTATTAATCCTATTTTTCGCTGCGCCCCATCCCTACAGGATGCAGCTTACTCCAAAATCGGATGTATTTCAAAAAATCTGAAGAAATTCTAAAAAGTGCAGTTTATCAGACTCTCCTTAATTATTTGGGCGTATTTTCCTCTGTATCTCTTCCACTATTTCGGGCCCTTATGTATCACCTGTACACAACAGGCCCGAAATAGAAAAGATCATTTAGTTGTTGTTTTACCTTCTAATAAATATCAGAATATGCTATTTTTTCCCCAAAATTTATACTCAAGGAGCCTGTTATGGAAAGAATGACTATTGAAAGAGGAAATACATTTCACCAACTTGTTCTGCAAAGCAGTCAACGTATTGAACATCTTCGCAACCAATCCCCGCAGCTTAAAAGAATAGGGGATCTTCTTAAAAGACTACCTACTTTTAGAGAAACGGTAACTGAAATTCAGCATTCTGGGTCTAGCAGTAGGAGAGAGTTTAGAAAAAGAGTCCATGCATCCCTATTTTTTGGCAAAGGGAGTTTAGAGGAACTTAATGCACGTCAAAAAAAGGATTGGACGATGTCTGTGTATAGGACTATTAATTATTTAGTTTCTATAGGTATGAAAGATGACACCTTACATTGGGCTAGGGAATTTCGCTCATTGCCTAGATATGAAATTAGAATGGATAATCTTATTCTAGTTAGTATTAGGGACGGTAAGCTTGTAGCTGCCAGGATGATCATTGATATACTGCCAGAGAGTTTTGCCAAGGTTCAATATGTAAAAGATTTAATGTGTGCAATGGTAAAAAATAAACAATATCAAGTTGCATGGGATTATATGAATCAAACCTATAGAAGTTTTTCTTTGGAGATTAGAAGAAAGTTGTTTTGTACTGTTCAAGGGGCTTATACTAGATTGCAAAAAGCTTATATTCAAGAAGGAGCGCTAGATTTTGCTGAAAAATGTGCTTTTGTAAAAATACCTTCTGACCCTGCACATGTCAATTATACAAAATGCTATCAAAGAAGTAGAATAGAAGATCTTGCCGGTGCCTATAGCCAAGCAGATGATGACGAAAACGCCAATAGAATTTTGTCGCATTTAAAATAAAGCTGTAGGTTCCAGAGCCTTCCAGATTTCTTATAAATCCTATTTTTTGCTGCGCTCCATCCCTACGGGGATGCAGCTTACTCCACAATCGGATGTATTTTAAAAATCTGAAGAAATTCTAAAAAGTGTAGTTTATCAGAGTCTCCTTCAGAGTCTCCTTAAGCAGGGTATGGGACAGCGTCCCATAATCTTCTTTAGATGTGCTTTACAGTCAGGGCGGAGCCCTAATGGATGGCACAGAAGCTTTGTTGGCGGAGGGCCTCGAAGACGGTGACGGCTACGGCGTTGGAGAGGTTTAGACAGCGCGCATCTTTATGAATGGGTAGGGTGACAAAGTCCTCAGCCCACATCTCCCAAGCATAAGAGGGCAGTCCTTTTGTCTCGCTGCCAAATATTAAAATCGCATTTTCTTTTATCTCTGTCTCATACAAGCTTTTTGGAGCTTTGCTGGAGAGGAAATATTTTGGGCGCGTATCATCTTTTAGATACTCTTTTAGAGAGGGGACGGTGTTTACTTGTACGCCGAGAAAGTAATCGAGGCCTGCACGCCTCAGTCTTTTTTCTGATAAGTCAAAGCCGAGAGGGGTTATGAGCGTTAATTTCGATTTGGTTGCTTTACAGAGCCTGATTATATTACCCGTATTTTGGGGTATATCAGGCTCAAAGAGTATTATTTCCATTGTGATCTTTTTTTATCTGTTATTTGAGGTTCTGGTGGTCTGCTGGAGTGTCTGCAAAAGCATCTTCATTGGGAAGTGATCCCATTCCGCCAATGGTATCATCTGTTTCAGGTTCTTGCTTTTCAAGCCCTTCTAAAACAATCTCAAAGGTCAAAAGAGCGTTCGGAGCAAGGCTTGTAGTTGGGCCATATGCTAAATCTGGGTGTATGTATACCTTTCTTTTTTCTCCAACTTTCATTCCTACGATTGCCTTTCTAAATCCTGCTAAAGTGTCTTGCAATGAGATAGGCTCAGCTTTTTTCGACTCGCCAAATACTTCGCCGTTTAGATAGGTCCCTTTATAAGAGATGATAGGAGTATCTTCCAGCTCGCACTCTTTTCCAGATCCTTTTACCATTTGCTTAAACTGCAGCTTATCTTGCTCTAGTACTATAATGTCTTTGTCTTTGGAATGTGCGGCTAGAAATTCTTCTGCCTCTTTAAGGTTTGCCTTACACTCATTTTTTAACTTATCTTCTTGCAGTCTGGAAATCATATCAATGGTGGTACTGTCTTCTAATGGTGACTCAGCGCCATTAAAAGCATCTTGAATGCCATGGATAATTTGATCGTTATCTAAAGGAAGCCCTATCTGAGCAAGATTTTCTCCAATCATATGGCCATATGCTTGTGACAACAACTTAACTTCATCTGCTGTAAGCTCCTTTGGTGCTACCTCTTCTTTAAGATCTTCTGTTTTAGCAATCTCCACCTTTGGTGCTTGAGCAGCTTCTTTCTCAGCTTTTACCTGAGCTGCAAATAGTCCTTGAGGCGCTGTTATAGCTAGACTACAAATTAGAAGGGATAATAATTGTTTCATTGGGAGACTCCTTTTTTTGTCCCACTTTACAGTGATTGCTTTTAATATCCAAGTTTTTTCTCGATAGGGCGCGCCTAGATAAGACACGCCCTTTACCGATTACTTTAAGCCTTTCAATTCGATTTGAAATATAAGTAGTGAATTTGGTGGAAGACTTCCCCCTGTACCGTATCCTAGATCTGGGTGGATATAGACTTCTCTTACTTCACCAACCTGCATTCCTACAAGTCCTAGCTTAAAGCCTGTAATTACTTGATTCAGACCAAAAGAAATATTGTCTGACTGATCAAATACCGATCCGTCGATAAAAGATCCTTTGTAGGCAAGTATTGGAGTGGTGTTTTCTGTACAAACTTTTCCGTCGCCTTTTCTCACTTGCTTATATTGAAATTTACCGTCATTAAGACTTTGGACGCCTTCTTTAGTGCCGTTTTCCTTTAAAAAAGCAACTGCTGCTGTAAGATTTTCTTGAGCACGTTCTGCATGTGATTTTATTGGTGAATCTTTTGTCATAGAAAATAGACCTTGTGGGGTTAAAATGGTTAAAATTGCTATCATTATAGCTGCTACTTGTTTCATATTCTAGTCCTTTTATTTTGTGGTTAACATTTTTCTTCTTTCTATAGAAAGCTCCTCAAGCTGGTCATCTGCAACGGCAGATGGGCATGACATCATTAGATCAGACGCTTTTTGCGTCTTTGGAAAGGCAATAACATCTCTAATAGATGCCGCATCTGTTAAAAGCATCATGATACGATCGAGTCCAAAGGCTATCCCTCCATGCGGCGGGGCTCCATAGGTTAGCGCTTTTGTCAAAAATCCAAATTTTTCTTCTATCTGATCGTCTGTTAGATGGAGTAGGGAGAAGATCTTTTTCTGCAATTGGTCATTATGAATACGGATAGATCCACCACCAAGCTCTGAGCCGTTGAGCACGAGATCATAGGCATTAGATTTAACATGTAATGGATTGCTATCTAGAAGGGGGATATCCTCTGGCACAGGTGCTGTGAATGGATGGTGAATAGATGTAAGCCTTTTTGTCTCTTTGTCCATTTCAAATAGAGGAAACTCTGTTACCCATAAGAATTTTAAGTCGCCATCTTTTATTAAGTTCATTCTATCTGCAATATGTCTACGGAGATGGTCTAAAGCCTGGTGCGTCGTAGATTCTTCTGCTGCCGCAAATAGGATAAGGTCGCCCTCTTTACTCTCCATTTTTTCTAAAAGCTCTTTTTGCAAATCTTGATCAAAAAACTTCACAATATTAGAGCTCAGCGCTCCATCAATAACTTTCATCCACGCAAGCCCGCCTAAGCCAAATCCTGTGGTAAATGCTGTCAGCTCATCAATTTCTCTTCTTGAAAGGGAGGCCCCACCAGGAACGTTTATAGCTCGGATGATAGATCCTGATTCTAATGCTGCGGTGAAAATAGAGAAGGATGCTCTTTTTGCAATATCCTCTACATTTACAAATTCCATCCCAAATCGCAGATCAGGTCTGTCTGTACCATATTTTTCTATGCACTCTTTGTAAGTGTATCTTTTAAACGGTGTCTGTAGGTCTATATTCTTGCACTCTTTCCAAAGCTTTGTAACAAGATTTTCTGTAAGGTTTAAAATATCTTCTTCGGTGTTAAAGCTCATCTCGATATCAATCTGGGTGAACTCAGGTTGCCTGTCAGCGCGTAAATCCTCATCACGGAAGCACCTTGCTATTTGAAAATATCTATCCATTCCTGAAATCATCAGAAGCTGCTTATATATCTGCGGAGATTGGGGAAGGGCATAGAAATGATGGGGGTGTACTCTTGAAGGGACGATGTAATCACGCGCTCCCTCTGGTGTGGATTTTGTAAGTATTGGTGTCTCTATTTCTAAGAAGCTATTATCTGTTAAGAAATTTCTAATGATGTTGGAAGCTTTAGATCTCATAATAAGCGTCTCTTTCAACTCCTTTCTCCTTAGATCTAAATATCTATAGGTAAGTCGTAGCTCTTCTTGCACATCAATTTTTTCATCAGCAATAGAGAATGGGGGAGTGGGGCATTTTGATTCTACAGCAAGATCTGTTACTTCAATTTCAATTTCACCTGTAAAGAGATTAGGGTTTGCCATCCCTTCTCCGCGGGAACGTACTTTTCCAGAAATGGTTATAACCCACTCACTACGAAGCTTATCTGCAGCGCCGTGGGATTTTTCATCAATGGTTGGGTCAAATACAATCTGCGTGATCCCGTACCTGTCTCTCAAGTCAATAAATATTAATCCGCCATGATCCCTTCGTCTATTTACCCAACCTGATAATTTGACAACCTTGCCGATGTCTGCTTTGGTTAATTCTTTTAAATGGTTTGTTCTGATGGTGGTGCTTAACATATGTTCTCTCTTAGGTCTGCCGGGTAAAAGGCTGTGTGTTTTTAGTTTCTAGATGGGAAATTAGGCTGCTTAAAGGTATAGATTTTTCCTCTCTTGTCTCTAAATCTTTTATTTTACAGTTGCCGTTTTCCTTTTCATCATCACCAAGGATAATAGCATAACGAGCCCTTTTTTCGCTCGCTTTCTTTAAGCCGGCTTTGATAGATGTGCCCTCAAAAAGCTCTGCAGAAGAACCTTTTCTACGCGCGCTTGCTGCAAAGGGTAAAAGATATTTTTTACACTCTGTAGACATTCCTATAAAATAAAAGGCGATGGGCGCTGCTTTTGCAATGGAGACATTTTCTTCTAACAGGTACTGGATCACTCTTTCTAGGCCAAGGGCAAATCCTATGCCAGGGATGTCTTTTCCTCCCAATAGCTTGACCAGACCGCTGTATACTCCGCCAGCGGCAAGGGTATTTTGCGCAGAAAGATCATCGGATCTAATAAGCTCAAACACGGTGTCATTATAATAATCTAATCCTCTAACAAGCATTGGGTCAATTTTATATTGAATCCCAAGGCTATCGAGCCCTTCTTTTACGGCGTTAAAATGATCGATCGATTCCTTATCAAGAAAATCTAAAATAGAGGGAGCGTTTTCATTTATTTTTTTGTCATGACTATCTTTAGAATCTAAAATTCTCATTGGATTTGTTTTAAGGCGTCTTTTGCTATCTTCTGATAGATCGTTTTCAAATTTAGAGTAGAAGGAGGTGAGCTCCTTTGCATATGCTGCTCGGGTTTTTATAGACCCGATAGAATTGATAAGCAGGGTCGTTTTAGTTAAGCCAAGCATGTCAAAAAGATGAAGTAGCATAGAGATCACTTCTATATCTATCATGGGATCTTTTTTTCCAATGACCTCTATGCCAAATTGGTGAAACTGACGATAACGCCCTTTTTGCGGTCGATCATATCTATAGCATGGCCCTTTGTAAAATAATTTTGTAAGAGATTCGCTCATTCCGCCATTTTCAATATAGGCTCGGATGACAGGAGCGGTCAGTTCTGGCCTTAGCGTTAAAGAACGATCCTTCTTATCTAAGAAAGTATACATTTCCTTATTCACAATATCACTTTCTTGCCCGGAGGTGCGTGTGAAAACTTCTGTATACTCAAAAGAGGGAGTGCGCGCTTCCCTAAAACCATATAGAGCTGCAACTTTTAATAAAATATCATCCAGATATTTCCATATGGCAGGGTCCTGCCAGGCCTCTTTTGATCCTGGATAGATATCAAAACAACCTTTTACTCGTTTTTTTAGCATAGAATTAGTGTATTATAAAAAAATATAGGTGTAAAGGCTGTTTTTACGTTGGGTTTACCAGTTGTTTTATAACCTTTTTTAGGCTAGCTTGCCAGGAGTAGAGGGTGCTGTGGTCTTCATTTTCAATAGAGTTATTATAAAGAGATCTTAGCATGTTTAAATAGGGAAGGGGAAACCAGTCGGTGTTTCTATGCTCTTTTAGATAATATCCGAAAGAGGCCCCATCTTTTGCTCCGTATCCTTCTATCTCTTTTACAATTTGATTTAAAGACTCTAGGTAATTTCGAGCTTTTTTTAGTTTTTTTCGCCTCTCTGCAGATTGTTTTATCGTATCCCAGGTGTAGGATAAATCGTTTATAAATTCAATGTCTGAAGATTTGTCTTGCCCTGAAAGGGTGTGTAGTTGCTTGCAAAAGGATGAAAGATAAGAGTAAAATTCTTGTTCGCCTGCAGGGAGGTGAGCGATATTATCTGAGTCAGGAGAGGAAAATTTTTCTCCTAAAAAGTCCATAATGCGAGCGAAAAGAAGGAGGCTTTTTTTGATAGGCTTGCCTTTATAGGTGATGTGCGGGTCTGATTGTCTATGCTTTGGCCTGGTTATTTCTGATTCGTTTACTTTAAGGTAGCGGGGGTCGTTTTTATCATACTTTCTGATATTTGTATTTTTATAAAGATCGCCCATAACCTTAGGTATAAACATTTTGCTTGCAAAGGTCAAGGTTTGATATGTTTTAGTGTTCTATGAAAAATAGTTGACATTTTGCACTTTGAGAGCTAAAGTTGAACGATATATTAATAGAGATAATTATATGTGGTTTCAGAATTTGTTAGAGAAGTTTAGCAGCGTCCCTCAGGCTGAAAAGATTACAGATCCCAAAAAAGTAGACAGCAACTATTCTTATTGGAGAATGCGTACTTTTTATTCCATGTATGTGGGGTATGTTTTTTTCTATCTTACTAGAAAAAGTTTTACTTTTGTTATGCCTGTAATGATACAAGAGATGGGGTTTACAAAGACTGATTTAGGTATTTTAGGTAGTATTTTGTATTTTAGTTATGGGCTGTCTAAGTTTTTTAGCGGTATCATGAGTGATAGATCCAACCCTCGATACTTTATGGCTACTGGCTTGATTATCACAGGTATTTGTAACATCTTTTTTGGCCTTTCTTCATCCATATTTTTATTTGCCGTCTTTTGGGGATTAAATGGTTGGTTCCAAGGCTGGGGATGGCCGCCTTGTGCGCGTTTATTAACGCATTGGTATGCAAAAAGTGAAAGGGGAAGATGGTGGGGGCTGTGGAGCACCTCTCATAATGTAGGCGGCGCTATTATTCCATTAGTAGTAGCTGTTCTTGCGGCAAGATATGGCTGGCGTATGGCAATGTATGTTCCTGGTGTTCTTTGTATTATAATGGGTGCCTTTTTAATCAATCGCTTAAGGGATACCCCTACATCTTTAGGATTGCCTCCTATTGAGGAGTATAAGGGAGCAGCGGTATCAGATGAAGATAAAGTTGCGGAGAAAATGAGTAAGAAGCAGCTCTTGTTAGATGTGGTATTACGAAATAAGTATATTTGGATTTTAGGGTGCGCCTATTTCTTTATTTATGTGGTCCGAACCGCAGTAAATGATTGGGGTCAGCTTTACCTATACGAAACCAAGGGTTTCTCGTTAACAGCAGCAGCAGCATGTATATTTTCTTTTGAGGCGGGTGGATTTTTAGGGTGTCTTTCTGCAGGATGGGTATCGGATAAAATTTTTAATGGCAGGAGAGGTCCTGTAAATGCTATTTTTTCTTGTGGAGTAATTTTTGCAACCGTTAGTGTATGGTATATGCCTTATGGGGCTGTGATGTATGCTCATGTAATGATGTTTGGAATAGGCTTTTTAGTATTTGGCCCGCAAATGTTAATAGGAATAGCAGCTGCAGAATTATCTCATAAAAAAGCAGCAGGCGCTGCAACCGGATTTGTTGGCTGGTTTGCTTATATTGGAGCAACAGCTGCAGGCTTTCCTTTTGGTAAAATTGCTCAAGACTATGGATGGTCGATGTTCTTCCTGATATTATTAGTTTGTGCTTTTGTCGCTTTTTCATTACTCTCTATGTTGTGGTTGCCCAAAGAGGAGAAAATCCAGCCCGCAAAATAAGGAAATTTGATGCAATATACCCCGTTATTTCTACATTCTCAGTATTCCATTTTAGATGCGACTCAATCTGTTAAAAGCTTAGTGCACAAGGCAAAGTCTTTAGGATTATCATCTATTGCGTTAACCGATTTTGGTAATTTATATGCATGTGTTGAATTTTATTCTGCCTGCAAAGCTGCTGGAATTAAGCCTATTATTGGTTTAGAGGTGATGATGGCTCCTCAGTCAAGGCTTGATAAGAAAAGAGTACCTGGAAAAGCTCCTGGTGCGCCTATTATTTTATTGGCAAAAAATCAAAAAGGGTATGAAAATTTATGTAAGATCTCATCTATTGCCCATTTAGAAGGTTTTTATTACACTCCAAGAATTGATAAGTCGGTGCTAAAAGACCATCATGAAGGACTTATTTGTTTATCTGGCCCTGCATATGGACCTCTTGGGACACTTGTTAGAGGGGATAATCAAAAAGAAATTGATGAGGAAGTGAGCTTTTATAAGACATTATTTGGAGAAGATTTTTATCTTCAAATAACCTTAAATAGGATGACAGGTAATGAGCTGAAAAACTGCGGGGTTTCTGATGAGGCATGGGTGATGCAGAAGATGGAAAGCGGTTTTAAAGCACAGGAAGAGGTGCTTGCCGCCTTTAAAAAGCTTAGTGAAAAAGAAGGGATCCCATTAGTTGTTGCTCCAGATATCCGTTATGGTGAAAAAGAGGATTATTTTGCTCATGAAGTGATGATGAATGTTGCCTCTGGGGAAACGGTACAAATTATAGAGCAGGCGGGTTATGGACAGGAGCCTAATGTATATAAGAATCCTAAAAGAAAAATTGCCTCCAGTTATAATCTCCATTTTATGTCCACAGAGGAGATACATGATAGGTATCAAGGGCTCTCTGAGGCTATTGCTAATACAAATAAAATTGCAGAACTTTGCCATGTAGACTTTGATTTTGATAAACAATACTACCCTGTCTACACCCCTCCTCATCTAGTGGGTAAGAAGATTTCTGCTAAGAAAAGGCTTGTGGAAGCAAATAACTTTTTAAGAAAATTATGTGAGGATGGTATTGCAAGCAGGTATGGCAAAGAAGAGCTTGCTCGCGTTCAGGATAAATATCCTGGAGAAGATACATTTGAGGTGATCAAGAAAAGACTTGCCTATGAGCTTGAGATTATTATTTCTAAAGGGATGGGCGATTATTTGCTTATCGTATATGACTTTATTCACTGGGCAAAACAGAATAAAATTCCTGTTGGCCCTGGAAGGGGATCAGGAGCAGGTTCTATTATCCTTTATTTGATTGGTATCACCGATATTGAGCCGCTTGGTTTTAATTTATTCTTTGAGCGATTTATTAATCCAGAAAGGGTGTCTTACCCCGATATTGATGTTGATATTTGTATGGAGAGGCGTTCTGAAGTGATACGTTATACCATAGAAAAATATGGTAGTGACAAAGTGGCTCAGATTATCACTTTTGGTACTATGAAAGCGAAAATGGCTATCAAGGATGTGGGAAGAGTGCTCAATATGCCTCTTTCTAGAGTAAATGCTATTGCTAAGTTGATACCTGATGAAATTGGTACAACTATTGATGGTGCCTTATCCATTGATCCAGAGCTTAAGCGGCAGATGGCAGAAGAAAAAGATGTGAGACTTTTGTTGCAGCTTGCAAGAAAACTAGAGGGAAGCGTACGAAATACAGGTGTTCATGCAGCAGGCGTTATTATCTCTGAAAGACCTTTGATGGAGTTAATCCCTGTTTGTAATGCTAAAGACACCGAACTACTTGTTACCCAGTTTTCCATGAAGCCGGTAGAAAAAGTGGGAATGTTGAAAATTGACTTTTTGGGGTTAAAGACCTTAACATCTATCCAAAAAACAGTGGATGCAATAGCTACGCATAAAGGTATAGAGCTGGACTGGGTAAATTTATCACTCAACGATAAAAAGACTTTTGACTTGCTAAATCAAGGGAAGACCGCAGGGATTTTTCAGCTGGAATCGGCAGGGATGCAAGACCTTGTTAGGCAGCTTCATGTTGATCACTTTGAAGAAATCATCGCAGTTGGCGCTTTATATCGTCCAGGTCCAATGGAAATGATACCTTCTTTTATTTGCAGAAAGCATGGGAAAGAGAAGATTGAATATGATCATAAAGCTTTGGTTGATATTCTAAATGAAACATATGGGATTATGGTTTACCAGGAGCAGGTGATGCAGATTGCCTCTTTGCTTGCTGGTTACTCTTTAGCTGAAGGTGATGTGCTGCGTCGGGCTATGGGTAAGAAAGATCATGAGGAGATGAGCAGTCAGAAAGAAAAATTCAGAAGTGGGGCCAAGGAAAAAGGGGTTGAGGACAATGTTGCTGTTGCCATCTTTGAAAAAATTGAGAAGTTTGCTTCCTATGGATTTAATAAATCTCATGCTACGGCTTATGGCTATATTAGTTATGTAACCGCTTATTTAAAGGCGAATTTTCCCTATGAATGGATGGCGGGTTTGATGACCTCGGATATGCAAGATATATCCAAGGTTTCTAAACATATTGCCGAAGCTGGAAATATGGGTATATCCATACTTCCTCCTGATATCAATGAATCCTATCCTTATTTTGTTGCCACTGATGAGGGGGTGAGATTTGCTCTTTCGGGCATTAAAGGAGTTGGAGAAGGGGTTGTTTTAGAGATTTCTGAGGAAAGAAGAAAGAATAAGAAATTCTTATCCTTAGAAGACTTTTTAAACAGAATAGATTTTTCCTCTGTGGGTAAAAAGATGGTAGAGAATCTTATTCTTTCTGGTTGTTTTGATTTTCTTGAGGAGTCTCGAAAGGGATTATTTGTATACTTGCAAGAAAATTTTGATCGCCTTGCAAAGCTTAAAAAGGAAAAGCAGAAGGGGATACTGGACTTTTTTGCAGATACTGATGCTGAAAAGGTTATTAATAACGATGATATCTTACAAGAAGAATTTGAGGACTTAGAAAAGCTAAAATATGAGAAGGAGCTTTTAGGTTTTTACGTGACAGGGCACCCTCTAGGCAGTTATAAAGAGGCTGTAGATAAACTTGGATGTAAAAATTTTGAACAAGTTTCTGCCGGAGAGCATGGAGAGGTCTTTAAAGTTCCTTTTGTGATGGATGCTGTTACGGTTCGCATCTCTCAAAGGACAAAGAAGAAGTTTGCTATTTGTATTGCAAGTGATGATGATCACCGTTTTGACTTGCCTATTTGGCCTGATCTGTACGAAAAGGTGGCCGCTGATCTTGAGGAAAACGTACTGTATATTGGTATTGTGGCCGCTGATAAGAAAGATGGCAGCATACGATTATCATGTAAGGACTTGTTTAAGTTAGAAGAGATTGAAGAAAAGGAAAAAGATATTGAAGCTGCATATAAAAAGGCTATGAGGATGAGTAAGAAAAGAACAAATTATGAGGAAAAAGAGCAAAAACAGATGGTTCCTATCAAGCTACATATGGATTTAGATAAGATGACCATGAAAGGGGTTCTTATTCTTCGCGATATGATAAAAAAATTCCCAGGCTCTCGCCCGTTGGAAATAGTTTTTATTTCAAAAGAGAAACAAATGGCCAAATTATATATTGAAGAGACAAGGGGCGTGGATCCCAGTGATGATATGAAAGCTTTTTTTAAATCACAGAAGGCTGTTCTTGACATTATAGAAGAAGAGGAGGTATCATCCTAACTTATGAAAAAATATTTATTTGCTCTTTTGAGCCTTCCATTATTAATGTTTGCCTCTGAAGAAGAGGATTTTGCAGCGTTAAAAGATTCTTATCAAAATAAAGATTGGAATAAAGTTATTATTCAAACATCTGAGATGCTTCAAAACCACCCAGAGTCGGTTTTTGCGAAAGAAACGTATTATTTCCGTGCTCTTGCCTATTTTCATAAGGACGATCCTGATTTAGCTAACAGGAACTTATCCACTTTTTTAGAAATGGAGGGTAGTTCTAGGTATTTTAAAGAGGCTTTAAACTATAAGTACTTTATCGCTGAAAAATTTGAAAATGGGTATTATGGTCATTTATTTGGAGTTTCTGCTCTTCCAAGACTTGAGTCCATGTGGGATACTGCTTATCAATTATATGATGAAGTAGCAATGACTTTACCAAGAAGTGATATAGCTGCTAAAGCAACTTTTAGGAAAGCTGGTATGTTACGACAGGATGGTCAGTTTGAAGAGAGTATAGAGGCTTATACAGCCCTTATCAGACGATTTCCTACTCTACCTCTTGCTCAAGAGTCCTACATAGAAATTGCAAAAGTGTATAAAAAACAGGTAAAAGATGATTATCTTGATGTTAAATGCTATAAGTTTGCATTGATAAATCAGAAAAGATTTTTATCTGCTTATCCATCTAGTAATTTAAAGGTGCAGATGGAAGAAATAGTCTTGGATATCATAGACCTATTTGCAGAAGATGTATATAAAAGCGCTCTATATTTTGAGAAAAAAGACAATGTTACCTCTGCTGTTATGTACCTAAAGTCTTTGGTAAGTCAATATCCAAAATCTAAATTTGCAGTTCTTGCTTCACAGAAAATTGCAGCTTTTGAGTTAGAGTCGATCCAAAAGGTTGATTTAGAGGAAGCTTCACTATTAATAGGATCGGAATGAAACCATTTTTTGCTTTAACTACCCTTGCTCTGCTCTTTTCTTCCTGTAGATATGGTGCAGCAACGCTGAATATTAACGGTGATACGATTGTTGAAACCTCTATTCCTGTTATAAAAAAGGATCCTGAGGGTTTTTTAAGAAATTATCTGGCAAGGGAGATGGCATCTAGTAGATCTTTGTATTATAAAGATACAGGAGCCAAGTATAGCCTTAAGGTTAGCATTGAACAAGATACTAATTCTAAGATTACTTTTTTATGGGATAGGGATCCTGTAACTAATGAAAATCTTAAAGTTTTCTATCCATCTGAAGGTATGCGAGAGGTGGTTGTTAAGGTAGAGCTTGTCGAAGAGGAGTCAGGTGATGCTGTTATTGAGCCTTTCTTTATAAGTGCTTCTGCTGATTATGATTTTGTCAATCCAACGGTTCCTGATACCGTGCAATTTTTAGATGCTTTGGGCGGCGAAGAAAGTGTTTTACAATACTCATTAGGCCAGCTTGATTCTGAAGAGGGAGCTAAAGATACCTCATACAATCCTGTATACCAGCGTCTTGCTAAGAAAATTGTAAATCGTTTGATGAGAAGTAGCACTAAAGTTAAAAAATAGGATCTCTTTATGGAGACAAAAGTTTTTCCTGCAGTATTATCCAGTTTAGATCCAATCATGCTCTGTATTAGAGATGTTATTCGTAGTTCAGGTATTTGCCCTAAGCAGGGAAAAAACTTTGAAGTTGCATTGGAAGAGGCGGTAGTAAATATTATTCACTACGCCTATGACGCCCCAACAGGAATGATTGAGATTCTTTGTAAGTTGGATGAGAATAAAAAAATGATTATAGTAAAACTGAAAGATATGGGCATCCCTTTTAACCCTTTAGAAAAGGAAGAGGTTACTCCGCCAACAGATATAGCCTCTCAAGAAATTGGCGGTTTGGGTATCCATTTTATCAAGAAACTGGTTGATACGATAGAATATACTTATATAGATGGCGCAAATATCCTTACCCTTACCAAGATGATACGATAAGAATCACCTGTAAGTTGTTAATAATAATAAACTTGTGAAGTTTTCTATTTTTTTTCATATAATGGTAGCAGGCAATTCTCTAGCTTTGTTATAATTATAGTTTAAAGATTAATTATAGTTTTAAAAAAGAGGTAATGAGTATGCAAGTAAGTTCCACAGGTCCAGAAGAGATATTAGTAGGTGACAACATACCTGCAAGTAAAAATATATTTAAACAGTATCACGTTGAAACCACCTTGAGTAGTTATGTTTTAGCATTTCTAGCCGTGGCAGGATTCTCTGTGTATAATGCTTCTTTAAAAGCTCCAGGTCTGTTTCCTTCATATCCAAACCGCACCGATTATCCAAATAGCACTAGCTGGAGAATTGCTCATGAAAAATCGCGTGCTGCACATAAAGTAAAGTGGGACGTATACAATGCTAAAATGTTTAAATCTTTTCGTATTACATTTGTTGTACTCATGGTAATATTTGGTGTATACAAGCTATTAACCTCTACTTCTATTTTTGATAAAAAGCTTAAAAAGACGGTGCCGTATAAGGAATTTAATCAAACACTTGAAAAGGTACAAACCAAGCAAGTAGGCAAGCAAGCAAAAGCAGCTGTCGTTACATATAAATCGAGTATTACAGCTGGCATCCGAAAAGGAAAATTATCTAGTATAGAAGAAGTCATTGCCTATCTTAAGAGAGAAAAAGCGGCCCTAAGATCGAAAACAGGAGAAAGGGAGATACAAATAGCAGAGAGTTCTCTTCAAGATATGATCAATGCATTAAATAGTTTAGTGTTGGTGAATTAGCCTTCTAAAAACGAAGAGATCTCTTCTTCGGTATCTATAACTTCTGTGAGAAAATGGCGTAGTGTCTTTAAAACATATTTTGGAGTGTTGTATACTCCATGGGTTTTGTATACGATCTCTAGCTTAAGATCGTCCTCTTTGATCAGGGCGATCATTACCGATGTGCAAGGATTTTCATCTACCACATCAGGAACAATCCATACTATAAATTGATTGTTGAATAGGGTGACCTTGGCATTATTTTCAAGTACGTGAAAATAGAAAGGAAACTGATCTTGAAGGAGCTTTTCTTCTTCCTCTGTTTGATTGAGCAGTCCCCAGTCTTTAAGCATTTCAAGATTTACATCTACAATACCATCTTGGACCCAATAGGTTGGATCCTCTAAGAATTTATCATAATATTGCTCGAGCTTTTCTGGCTTAATCATGGAATACCCTTTATCTCTTATGGACTCTCTAATTGGCTAGTAATTGTAAAATTAGCAGCTAATCAGAGTCTCCTTATAAATTCTTACATAGTCATCGGGCTATTTTATTGATACTATTTTTTTTAATTTTTTTCCTGATAGAGTATAACTCTTGAAGTTATTGTATTTAGTTAGTAGGATAACTCTATGCGCCTCTTTTTATTCTTCCCTTTTCTCTTATATGGTTACGCTTTTCATGTGAATGTAAGTTCCCCATATGTTTGTTTGATGAATTCCCAAAATGGGAAAATTCTTTATCAAAAAAATATGGATAAAAGAATTTATCCTGCAAGCGTTACTAAAATTGCTACCGCGTTATATATTCTTGAAGAGTGTGATGTAGATAGATCTCTCTTGGTAACCTGTAATGCTGATGCTTTACAGGTAGTTACAGAGAAGAAAAAGGTTGCTAGCAAATTCTCTTTAGCTCCTTATCTTTTGGAAAATGATGGCGTCACTTTACACTTGCACAAAGGGGAGCGACTTACTTTAGAGGATCTTTTATACGCTTTGATGGTCAAATCAGCCAATGATGCAGCTAATGTCTTGGCCTCCTTATATGCCCCCTCGATCCCTGATTTTATGTTTCAGGTGAATAAATACCTACGTAGTATTGGTTGTAAAAACACCCATTTTGTCAATCCTCACGGGCTACACCACCCTGACCATTATACCACTGCTCATGATCTTGCCATTATGCTGCAAAGGGCCTCCGTTCACCCTTTTTTACGCAAGCTTATGTCTACTCAACATTATGAAATAAAAAAAACAGGACATTCCCCATGCAGAGCAATATCATGCTATAACAAATTAATTCATCCAACGAGTAAATATTATATGCCCTCTGTTATAGGAGGGAAAACAGGGTACCATCATCGGGCTAAAAGGAATATTGCAGCCTTTGGCAAGAAAAATGATAGATCTATTATAGCTGTAATTAATAAGGCTGAAAAACCTGAAGTTCTTTTTGATGATTGCCGTAAGCTTTTTACCGCTGCATTTGAAGAAACGCTTGCTCAAAGGATGCTGTTTAACGCTCAAGAATCAAAATTCACCCATAAACTTCATTGGGCAAACAAAGAATTAACCGCATCTTTAAAAGAAGATCTTTTTCTTACCTATTATCCTTCTGAAGAAGAAAATATTGATGTGAAAATCCACTGGGCAGAGATCACCTCTCCCGTGCAGGCTGGGGATATTGTAGGGACACTTGATGTCTATAATCAAGATAATGCTCCTATTATGCAACAAAATCTCTATGCCGATCGCGCCGTCGGCTATAAATTCACCTACCTTATCGAACTCTTTTTTAACAACCTTATCAAAGCTATCGCTACTTACCCTAAAACGATGCTAGTTCTTTTCCTTGGCATTCTTTTCTTTATTCGCAGTCGCCGCCACCGCATCTCCTCCGCAAAGTAATAGCATTTATGCTTATTTTAGAGGCGCTTTTAGTCAGGACAGAGTCTCACTACACAGAGCTCCAAAGGTCGAGGAAATTTTGTAAAGAGAGCTGCTCTGGCCTGGCTTTTGGATTGCAGTCAATAGCCTCTAAAGCTTTTGGTATATCGTATTCTTTTAATACCGATGATATCATTTTACGCTTTTGTGAAAAGGCTTTCCTGACAAAGGCGAAGAATGGATCTGGATCTTTTAGCGGTAAGGTACTTTTTGGGGTGAGGGAGAGGATTACTGAGTCTACCTTTGGCTTAGGTATAAAACACCCTGGCTTTACTAGGAAAAGCGATTTCTTCTTGAAATAGAAGCTTGTGAATATGGAAAAGGAGCTTCTATTTGTAGATGGCGCTTTGGATAATATCCTTTCTGCCATCTCCTTTTGCACCATTATTATGATATCTGTGAATACCCCATGTAGCGAGGCTATTTTCGCTATGATTGGTGATGTGATGTGGTAGGGGAGGTTAGAGACTATTTTTGCCCCTGGCTTTAGAAAAGAGAGATCGGTGGCAAGTATATCTTGGTTGATAAGATGAAAATTCTCATCTTGTTTAAGGTATTTTTCTAATATAGCGGATGCGCGCGCGTCATACTCTACCGCATAAACGATAGCGCCTCTTTTTAACATTTCTACTGTCAAAGCCCCAGAGCCTGGTCCAATTTCTAATACCACATCTCCTGCTTTGACATTTGCTGCATCCACTATCTTGCTAACCACATTTTGGTCGATAAGAAAATTTTGGGACAAAGATTTTTTAAGGGTAAAACCCTCATCTTCCCAGATTTTTTTTATTTCTGAAATTTTAGTGGGATTGAATTTAGTCATTTTGTAGTGAGAATGGTTCTAGCTTTGAGCTATTTAATTCATCCCCATATAGACCATGGATATCATATTTTTTATATAGAGAGGCAAAATACTTCACCGAAAGTGCTATTCCTGATTCATTTACTATGGCGTTTTTAATATCGGCACTTACATCTACAAAGGCTGGAATATGCTGTTTTTGTATACTTTTTAGCTGGAATATCTTTCCTGTATACTCATCGCCTTTCTTAGTTGTTATGATATCCGATGCCATTCCTTCATCAAGTGATCCTAAAACCGTTAAAAGCGTATTTGAAAGCTGGCTTTTTTCTAAAGTAATATCTTTGGAGGCGCGTAAGTTTACATCGCTCTCCGGACTTTGCATGTTCTGCACTAATAGTGAAAGGTTTGTGCACTCTCCCTCTTGTAAAAGGTTCTTTATCTTTGCGGCCTCTTCTTGAACAATTTTTTCCTCTTTTCCCTTTACAGATACAGCTTGATAAGTCCACTTATCTTTCTTTTCTAGCTCCGCTGTGTATTTTGTGTAGGCTTCCATTACCGCTTTAGGAGTTGCTTTGTTTATAGAATCTCCCCAGAAACCAAACCACGATAGGTAACCAGAGATAATCTCTCTATTGCTTATACGTCGAGCTTCCTCTGGCGTAAAGGATAAATCTTTGCAAGCAACCACGTTATTGTCTCCAAACAGCTCCGTTACTTTTTGAGTAATGTCTGTTTCAGGAATCTTATATTCTAGCTTTTTAGCTTCAAGTAGAAGAATTTCATCTTCTGTCATTTTTTTTAAAGTATACTTCCAGTTTTGAGCATAATGCTTATAGACGGCTTGAGTGTCGTTAAACATCCTCTTATCCCTCATATAAATCTGCCTGTCCATCTCCTTTTTGATATCAAGTACGGTGATGGGCTTTTCGCCTACATTGACAAGTATCTTATTGACTGTCTGTATAGATGCTCCGTAAACAGATGTTAAGCAAAGGATGGAGAGACTAAAAATAAACTTGTATATAAATGATTTCATGCCAGTTACTATATAGCAAAATTTGTTTCTACTCAAGACCTTTTTATGAAAAAATTCTAAGATTGCTCGTTTAAGGAGACTCTCAATAACTGCTGGTTTCTATAATTTTTTCAGATTTCTGATACATCCTATTTTTCGAAGCGCTCCATCCCTACGGGGATGCAGCTCATTCCAAAATCAAATTTATCTCATAAAATCTGAAGAAATTCTAAAAAGTGTAGTTTATCAGAGTCTCCTTAAATCAGAGTCTTTTAAAGATAGCTAAAAACATGGCGTCACTACCGCCACTTTTCAAATCCACTGTTTTAGAAGAGATGAAAGTCAGTTCTTTTCTTTCTTTTAAAAAATCTACCTGATCTTTATTTTCCTGAGCAAGAATGCTACAGGTTGCGTAAATAAGTGTTCCACCTTTTTTTAGGTAAGGAATAGCTTTTATTAGTATGTCCCTTTGGACGACGGCTACCTGATCGACAAATTCTGCGGTAAGACCCCATTTTTGATCAGGCCTTCTTCTTAGCGTGCCGCTGCAAGAACAAGGAGCATCAACAAGGACGGTATCCATGTTACCTCTTAACCCTTTCAATCTTTTGTCGTGAGCCTGATATATCTGAAAGTTTTGGATGCCAGCTCTTTTTAGTCTTTTCTTAGCATCGACCAAAGGCATCTGCCTTATATCGTGTAAATGAACTTGGCCAGATTCTTGCATATGAGGGGCAAAAGCAAGTGATTTCCCACCACTTCCAGCGCAATAATCCAAAATATGTTGATTTGGTTTTGCATTTACATACTCTGCAATAATTTGTGATGCCTCATCTTGAGGTTCAAAATGGCCTTTTAAAAATTCAGCAATTGAGTTAAACTGTGTCTTTTTCCCTACCTGCAAGCCATCTTTTGCAAGCTCGCATCTTGAAAGTAAGAGCTGCTCTTTATATTTGTTATAGAAAGCATCTACGGTAGTCTTTTGCGTATTTACTCGTATGGTAGTGGGAGCCTCTTGGTTACTTATCTTGCAAAATTCCATAGCCTTTTCATAGCCCAGGGAATCGACAATTTTTAAAAAGAGCCATTTTGGAAAGCTTACCTGAACATGTGAGGGGAGATGGCTGTTGTCTGCTTCAAGTGGGGATGCCTCACTTGTATAAAGATCAACAAGCTCTCTTGGATACCGAGCTTTATAAGCAAATAAAAGTTCCTTCCATTTAAATATTTCGTATAACCCCTTTTTCACATGGAGTCTATCTTTAGACCCAAGGGACCGATTTTCCTTGAAATAGCGATGAGTGTGCAGATCTAAGGAAACCTTGGACTTTCCTGCTGTTTCAAGTAATATTTGTAGGTGTTTTTTTCTAAATGGGGACCACATACCAAAAAGTATACCATTATAAGGGATTTTAGGGTACTTTCATTTTAAGGAGACTCTGATAAACTGCTCGTTATTCAGAGTCTCCTTAAAAAGAAGTGGATATATAGACAAGGGGGAGAGTATGGGGAGAGTATTAGGAAGGATTTTTCTTTCCACTATTTTTATATTGTTTGCAGTTGCATCTATTATGGATTGGGATGTTGCTTATACAGACTTGGATACGGCTATTGTAAATTGGCAAATGCATGAGGGTAACCCTGAGTTTATTGGTTCTGCTCTTGATGAACTTACCAGTCATGTAAATATTATTTTAGTTGTAGGGATATTTTTAGAGCTTATAGGCGGATTGTTAATCTTTTTTGGATTCAAACCCAAGCTGGGGGCAGCTTTTCTTGCTATATTTTTATTTTTCAGTACCTTATTATACTTTCCTTTTTGGTTTTATGAAGGAGAGCAGTTGAATTTAAATTTAGTTTTATTTTTAAAAAATGTATCTATATTTGGAGGTGTTCTTCTTCTTTTTTCCGGGAAAGGTTCCTCTAGACAGCAAATAGAGATGTTGGATGACGATATGTAATAAAAAGGTGGGGCTCTCCCTTTTAGGTACGTTGCTTATTTCTTTTGCAACTCCTGCATCCCTTTTTTTATGTGCCCTTGCCTATTTTATTGGATATCCAGTATTGATCGCCACCACCTTTCTTTTTACTGGAAAGAGAAAAAGAGCTCTATACCTCTACAGCTGCGGCATTATCTATTTTCTTGTGCAGATGTTCTGGCTCGGATCTGCAAATTACCACGGCCCCTTTATTATGGTGGGCTACCTCCTTTTGTCGTTGATTTTTCCTCTCAATTTTTATCTATTTGGGTATTTGCTCCCTGCAACGGTAAAGGACTTATCTTGGGTAAAAATGCTTCTACTTGCTCTTATTTTTACTTTTTTAGAGTATGCACGCCTTTGGTTTATTTGCGGATTCCCATTTCATACTTCTGGATTGATACTTGCTTCGCATAAGATCCCTCTGCAACTTGCTTCTGTAGCAGGATTATACGGCCTAACTTTTATTGTGATTGTCTGGGCACAAATCTCTGTGAAGTGCCTTTTTGAGAGAAGCCTTATAAAGTATAGTTGTTTAGGTCCTATCCCAATGCTTTTAGGCACCTTTTTGCTCTATACTCATCAAAGTAATACGATACCAGGAAAAAAAATCAATATTGCAGTAATTCAGCCAGGTTTTAAGGTAGAGGAGAAAATGCTCTTTAAAGGCCGCGAAAAATCATTTATACCTGTAAATAGGCAGCTAAAGAAAATATGGTCTCTGCTTGAACCACTTGCTCCTACAGATCTTATCATTTTACCCGAGGTGTGCCTTGCAGGAGACGCAGATCTAGCTAGATATTCTAAACAGGAGATAGAGGAGATTTTTTCCGCCGACTTTCTCCCTTTTTTCGATGGCAGGGAGATGGTTAGTCATAAAGAGGTCTTTGCCGCCCTTTCTACCTATTTGAATTCGGATATTTTAGTAGGTCTTATTCAAGCAAATCATAATAGTGGTGTCTATTTTTCAAATGGTAAGATGGTGGATGTTTATCATAAAAGGCGCCTTTTGCCTCTTGGAGAGTATATCCCTTTTGCATTTTTAAGAAAGTTCGCTGCAAAGTATGGCATTTATGCTTTTTTTGAGCCGGGTCTTGATAAAAATCTATTAGAAGGAAAGGTGAAAATTTTACCAACCATCTGTTATGATGAAGCCTTTCCTGATGACTATTTATCCTATACAGGGCCTCAGGCTGATTTGCTTGTTAATTTAACCAACGATGCTTGGTTTCTTGGTTCAAGCCTTGTTAAAAATCACCATTATATAGGTATTGTTCGTGCCGTAGAAAATGGAAAAGCCTCGATTCGCTGCTGCAATACCGGTATTTCTTCATTTATTTTACCTACTGGAGAAGTGATAAGTAGATTGGAGGAATGGGATAAAAATAGAAATCCCTTTTCAGGAGCTTTATATCACCGCTTTAAAACAGATAGGGTAAATACTATTTTCTCTTTGCTTGGGAATTTTGGCCTACTGATCCTTGCGTTGTTGTTTATTGGCGCTTTAAAAGTATTTTCTAGAAAGGACGAGCAGGTCGAAGTCTCCTTAAAAAGCTTGAATAAAAAATAGTGCTGCGGCTATATTGTTTCTAAGGAGACTCTGATAAACTACACTTTTTAGAATCTTTTTAGGTTTTTTAAAATGAATTCTATTTTGGAGTAAGCCGCATCCCTGTCGGGATGGGGCGCTGCGAAAAATATAATTTATAAAAAATCTGGGAGATTATAAAATTGTCTGTTTTTCAGAGTCTCCCTAAATATCCTCGGATGCAAAGGAGCCCTCTTGTCGGTATATAGAGAAACCAGAGAGAAAAATACAGCTTTTACAAAAGTTACCAGATTTCAAAGAACCATTAGGCAAAGTGTCTCAGTAAGCGGGGTGGGTGTTTTTTCTGGTAAAAAGATAGAGATGACTTTTGTTCCTGCAGATCCAGGAACAGGAATTTGCTTTCAAAGAACAGATCTTGACGACCGGCCATTTCTTGCAGCTACCACAGACAACCTAAAAGCAACCCCAAGATGTACCATCTTGGGAAATGATGTATTTCAAATAGTTTGCGTAGAACATGTGCTGTCTGCGATTGCATCTTCTGGCATCGATAATATTTTGATTCAAGTTGATGGTGGTGAAGTGCCAATTATAGATGGAAGTGCTTTGAAGTTTATGGAGATGTTGCACAAGGCTTATCTGCAAGAGCAACAGGAGTCTTTGCAAGAGTACCGCCTTGAAAAACCTATTTATTTGAGTGATAAAGATACGCTGTTAATAGCCTTGCCTTCCTATACACGTAAATATAGTTATACCCTTTCGTATCCAAGAGCCCCTCTTTTAGATGCTCAGTTTCATTGTTTTGACCCTTTAAAAGATAGTTATAAAGAAAATATTGCGCCTGCAAGAACTTTTGCCCTTCTTGAAGAAGTAAAGGTGTTGATAGAAAAGAAAATAATCAACAGTGAATGTTTGGATCATGGGGTTATTATTGATGGCGATAAAATTTTAAATCCAGATGGACTTCGCTTTTCTAATGAAATGGCTCGTCATAAGATACTTGATATGATAGGGGACTTTGCTTTGGCAGGGGTACCTATTTGTGCTCACTTTATTGCTATTAAGAGTGGCCACTATTTAAATACGCAGCTTGCTGAAAAGTTACGTCATATGATTATGGAGAATGAATAAACATGGACTTTACCCAAGATATTTCTACTGGAATGGATCTTGAAGAGATAAAAAGCTTGATTCCACACAGAGAGCCTTTTTTATTTGTGGACCGGGTTCTTTCTTGCGATTTGGATCGCGGCACGCTTACCGCTGTGAAGACAGTAGGCGCTGAGGAGCCCTTTTTTGCCGGCCATTTTCCTGGGCAGCCTATTATGCCGGGAGTGTTGATTATCGAAGCATTAGCTCAGGCAGGAGCAATCTATATTTCAAAAAAAGGTATGGCTGGTTTGAAGGTGCTTTTAAGCGTCTCTGATTTTAAGTTTAGAAGTCCTGTGTACCCTGGTGATACTATATTGTTATCCTTGGAAGTGGTTCATGTCTCTGCTGTCGGGGGGAAGTGTAAGGGTGTTGCAAGTGTTAATGGTAGAAAATGTGCTGAAGGGAAGATGACATATTCTATTTTTAAAGAGAAAGAAAAGGAAAGTCTATAAATGTCTAATATTCACAAAACCGCCATCGTTCATAAAAAAGCAAAAATTGGAAAAAATGTAGTGATTGGCCCATACTCTGTTTTGGACTCTCCTGGTATTGTTTTAGAAGATAATGTTCAGATTAAAGGGCATGTGACCATTGAGGGTAATGTTCACGTGGGAGAGGGCACCAAAATTGCTTCCTACGCATCTATTGGAACCTCTACTACTAATCTTTCTTTTAAAGGGGAGGAGACCTTTGTGCGAATTGGAAAAGGGTGTGATATTCGTGAATATGTCTCTATTAACTCCTCTTGCGGCAAGGGTACAATGGTTAAAGTAGGTGATTTTTGCTTGCTTATGCCTTACTCTTTTGTAGCTCATAATTGCAGTGTAGGTGACTTTGTTATTATGACCAACGGAGCAACCCTTGCTGGCCATGTGACCATTGGCGACTATGTCATTTTAGGCGGATTATGCGCTATTGCTCAACGTCTACGCGTTGGTGACCATGCTATGGTTGGCGGCGGCTCAATGATTCAATCTGATATCCCTCCCTTCTCCATTTGTTCGGGCTATCCTTGCAAAATTGCCGGCCTTAATATTGTGGGGCTTAAAAGAAGAAAATTCACCCCTGAAATTCAACGCCAGCTATCCAAGGCTTTTCGTATTACTTATAAAATGGGGCTAAGATGGTCTGAGGCGAGAGAGCAAATCCTTACCACTATTCCTCAAAGTGAGCATATTGATAATTGGGTCACCTTTTGTAGCACTTCTGAAAAGGGTATCGCTAATTATCGTAAACATAAAGATGAAAAGCCCTCTGAAAAAAGCTTTAGCGGCGGTTAACTATCTATGGGACATACAAATAGTATAATTTTTTTTGGTACCGACGAGTTTGCTGCATCGATTCTTTTAGTGATGCTCGAAAACGGTGTGAATGTAAAAGCAATTGTGACAAAGCCCGATAAAGCAAAAAATCGTAATAAAAAAGTACTTGCCCCTGTAGTTAAGCAATTTTGCTTGGATCGAGGGGTAGAAATACCTCTTTATCAACCAGAAAAGGCCTCTACTTCTGATTTTGCTGATATACTGAGCGGTTTTGCTCCTGATTTATTCGTTGTTGTCTCCTATGGAGAAATTATTAGTGAAGAGTTACTTTCCATTCCGCGCCTTATGCCTATTAATATTCACCCTTCCTTACTTCCTAAGTATAGGGGGGCAGCGCCACTTCGTACTGCCTTGTTAAATGGTGATAGGGAAACTGGCGTGGCGATTATCGAAATGGTAAAAGCTATGGATGCCGGTGATATTGTTAAGATGGAGAAGATGCAAATTTTTCCTGAAGAAGATCATACGGCGCTACAGAAGCGTGTTTTTAAAAAATCTGGAAAGATATTGCTCGCATGCTTGGATGATTTTGAAAAAGGAAAGGTAAAAAAGTCTCCTCAACAAGGGGTGCCTACTTTTACGAAAAAATTTACTAAAGATGACCTACGTATTGATTGGGATGCAGGTCTTGATACAGTTTTGCATAAAATCCGCGCCTTTGGAGATGCTCCCGGAGCTTTTTGCTATGTAGAAATTTCAGGTATAAGACTCTCAATGAAAATAACTAAGGCTCAAAAAGTCCTCTCTGACGAAATAAAGGGGCAACTAAAATCAGTCTCAACGATTGCATTTACAAAAACAGATGGTTGGATAGTCGCTCTTAACGGTGGTTTATTGCAAATTTTACAAGTCCAGCTACAAAATAAAAAGTTAGTGGACGTTAAAGATTTCATCAACGGCTCTCGCGGACGTCCGCCAGTTCTTGTTTAGAGACAACTGCAAAAGTTTAATTTATTTTTCCCGCTTCATTTGTTTGCTTTAAATAAAGAAAGTATGTATAATTTTTTTATTCGAACGCTTTGAGAGGTGGGTAATAGAGTTGATTTACACTTTTTATTATTTCTCTTGGCAGAAGAAACATTAAGAGGGTTTTGAAAGCTGCTGTTTTAATTTTTTTTGATTTCCTAAGAGAGTGTGTTTTGAAGGGTGATGCACCCCTGTAGGGGTGGAGAATTCAAAGAACCATATTTATAGGAAAATTATAGTCGTTAGCGTTTCTTATGGCGTCTTCTTCAATGAATTTTTGAGGGAATTTTGATAAATTCAGCGAGCTAATATTTTAAATATTAGGGAGATGCATTTATCAAAAAGCTACAAAAATTTGCAGAAGATACGCCATAAGAAACGGTAATGACTATATATAAATTAGGAAAACATGGGCCTATCAGGGGCTATATAAATAAATATAACAGCATCTTGAAAGATATAGATGTTTATCAAAAAAAGGAGAGAGATTATGTCATTAGGATCGGTTAGTACAAAAGTTAAGGTTAGTGGGGATGCAACGGAGGTATTGCTGCTTCCTAAAAAGGCTAGTTACCCAAAAGAAATTGGAATGGCTTTTTGTAGTCCACGTATATTGAGCGCTTTGCCAGGGGTTATTGCTAACTTAGCTCAGGCTATAGGGTCACCTCAGCTAAAGTCGCTTGCAACAAATTCGAGTGTGATAAAGAATGCTAAAAATTTAGAAATATTAGCTGCTGGAACAAGTATACTTGCTGTCCCCTTCAAGATTCAAGGCTTATATACAGCTTATACAGCTAGGCAAAAAAGTGATTCTAAGAATAAGAATATGGTTTTTGCTCATGAGGTTGCAGATAAAGCAGGATCGCTCTTGTCTGCACTAAAAAATGCCGATAAGTACGTTGCTGGTTTTACTGTTCCTGAAAAAACAAAACCATATTTAGCTGCTTTAAAGGAAGTGTCTACTTCAGTAAAGGGTTTTACTACCTTGTACATGTCTGGACCAAGGTTATGGAATGATGACAAAAAGGCTTTTACCTTAAAATTGAAAATTTTGATTGCTAAAGTGACTGCAGCAACCGCGGAAATGACAGTTGCGCTCTTCAAGCTAGCCGAACGTGTTGGTGTAAAGAATTCTAGACCTCTTATCTCAAAAGGGTTAAAGGTAATTGGAGCTTTAGCTCAAATTACTAGTCTTATGATTCGTATTCTTGAAAGTCATCAAAAGATAGTAGAAGCGGAAAAAGCTAAAGGTGTATATGTGCAAAAAGCACGAGTAGCTACTCAAACTAAAGCTATTCGATCTGAACCTATTCACGTTGGTGTTTCTGAAGAGTTCACTTCTGACTCTGATGATGATGATAGTGCGTAACTTTTACGTTTGTCTTTTGTATCAAAAAAAACACGCAAGGGTTCTTTGCGTGTTTTTTTTAGAAATTTCCAGGTGCTGTTTTAACAGTAGGTTGAGTTTAAAGAAATGTTTACACGACGCTGAATAACTGCTGATTTCAATAATTTCTTCAGATTTATCAAATAAATCCAATTTTAGAGTAAACTGCATCCCAGTAGGGATGGAGTGTAGCGAAAAATAGAATTTATAGGAAATCTGGAAAATTATACAACTGCTCGTTTATCAGAGTCTCCTTAAGGAGACTCTGATAAACTACACTTTTTAGAATTTCTTCAGATTTTTTGAAATAAATCCTATTTTGGAGTAAGCTGCATCCCTACAGGGATGGAGCGCTATGAAAAATGGGATTTATAAGAAATCTGGGGGATTATAAAACTGTCCGTTTATCAGAGTCTCCTTAAGGAGACTCTGATAAACTACACTTTTTAGAATCTTTTTAGATTTTTTGAGATGAATTCTATTTTGGAGTAAGCGGCATCCCTGTAGGGATGGGGCGCCACGAAAAATAGGATTGATAATAAATCTGGGAGATTATAAAACTGTCCGTTTATCAGAGTCTCCTTAAGGTAATATGAAAAATAATTTAACAAAGCTTTCTTCTTTTGAGTATTTGATTTTTATAATCATTGCAACTGCTATTTTAGGATCATTTATGATATCTCAAATTAAAGTTTCTGTTATCAAATCTAGGGTCCTACCGGCGTCTTATAAGGGGGAAGGCGGCTCCGAAAAAAAAGATAAAAAAAGCGTTGTGTTAAAATGGGAGCATTTGCTAACATCTTCGCATAACTTATCGTAAATTCCTCTATTGGAAACAACGACAACTAAATTAAGCCTTCTTTATGAGAAGGGAAACTGCTAAAGGAAATAGTATGTCTCTAACTCTAATCGGAAAGAAGCGCGGTATGACTCGCGTATTCTGTTCTAAAGCCGGAAAAAATATTCCGTGTACTGTACTTGAAATTCAACCGAACCTTGTTGTTCAATCTAAAACTGTCGAGACTGATGGATACGAAGCTGTAAAGCTTGGTGCTTTTGAGCTTACCGAAGTGCAGCAGAGAAGAGCTAGAAAGCCTGATCTGGGGCAGTTTAAAGATGGCATGACGCCGATGAAGACGTTGATCGAGTCAAGAGGCTCCTTCCCTGAGTACAAAGCTGGAAAATTGATCAAACTTGATTATTTCCCAGAGGGTGGTTATGTCGACGTAAGAGGAACTACTAAAGGTAAGGGTTACCAAGGTGTAATCAAAAGATTTGGAGTTGGCACGATCGTGAAGTCTCACGGTGCTGGACCTGTGGTTAGGCATATCGGTTCTTCAGGTTTCATGACTTCTCATGGACGTGTCCATAAAGGAAAGAAAGATTCTGGTCAAATGGGTTCGGCAAACTGTTATGCAGAAGGTCTTGAAATTCTAGAAATAGACGTTGAGGCAGGCATAATGGTAGTTAAAGGCGGGGTTCCTGGTGCGATTGGCGGAACCGTTTATGTTCGTAATAACATCAAAGGCAAGAAGTAATAAAGGAAAGACACAATGACAAAGAAATGTAAACAGTATGACTTTGATGGGAAAGAGTTAGATGGCGTGGAAATTGCTTTTCTAGATAAAGACTCAAGAGCTCACATGCAGTCTATCAATGACTATATTAAAGCTTTAAGAAAAAATGCTAGGCAGTGGTCTGCTAACACTAAAGACAGAAGTCAGTCGAATCACTCAGGGGCAAAGCCGCATGCTCAGAAAGGTACTGGTAAAGCAAGACAAGGTTTTTTAGGAGCTCCTCAGTACAAAGGTGGAGGAAGAGTTCATACTCCTCATCCTAAGTTTGATCAGCATGTAAGAATTAACAGAAAGGAAAAAAGACAGGTTATTGCAACTTTGCTCACTGAGAAAGTAGAAAATGATCGCGTCTACATTTTGAAAGACCAAGTAGAGAAAGAGTGTAAAGCTCCAAAGACTTCTAGATTTGCTAAATTTCTAGAGGCAATTGAAGTGAGTGGAAGCTGCCTGTTCTTGGTTAATAAGAGAGATGGAGAGGAAATTAAGAACTTTCAAAAGAGTTTGAGAAACCTTCCTAAAGTTTCTTTTCAGTATATAGAAAATTTGAATGGTTACACTGTTATTGCTCACCAGCATATCGTTGTAATTGAGTCAGCGACAGATAACCTTAAAGAATTGGTGAGAGGATAATATGGATAGAAGAAAATCTGGAATTATTAAAGGTCTTCACGTAACAGAGAAATCTGCAACTCTTTCTTCTTTAATGGAGTTAGATAGCAATAAATCTGTTAGAGCTTGTAAAACTCCTAAATATACTTTTATTGTAGCTAATTGGGCTAATAAGATTGAAGTAAGAAAAGAGTTAGAAGAGCTTTATAAAGATCAAAATATTAAAGTCTTGAAGGTTAACATGGTTAATCTTCCGGGTAAAGTTAAAAAATCAAGAAAGCGCGGTATCAATCATGGTGCAGCAAAGATGACAAAGAAGGCAATCGTTACATTACACGAAGGTTGCAATCTTGAGTTTGAAAGTTAATATAGGGAATTCTAATGGTAAGAAAATACAAACCTACTACGCCTGGAAGAAGAACACTTGTTTTACCAAGCATAGATGAGCTGACAAAAGGTGCATCTCCTCTGAAATCTTTGTTATCAAAGAAGACAAGGTGTTCTGCAAAAAATAATAAAGGTCATATCACTTCTCGTGGTCGTGGTGGCGGACATAGAAAGCATTATCGTATCATTGACTTCAAAAGAGACAAAGATGGTATTAAAGCTAAAGTTGCCTCTATTGAGTATGATCCAAATAGATCAGCGCACATTGCTTTGCTTCATTATCTTGATGGTGAGAAAAGGTATATTATTGCTCCAAAAGGTTTAAAGGCCGGTGACTTTGTTCAATCAGGAGTTGAAGCTCCTTTGAAGACAGGCAACTGTTTGCCTCTTAAGTCTATGCCTTCTGGTTCAACGATTCATAATATTGAGCTACAGCCTGGTAAAGGCGCTCAAATGATTCGTAGCGCAGGGTCATCGGCGCAATTAATGGCAAAAAGTGGTGGGTATGCCACTTTGAAAATGCCATCTGGCGAAGTTCGTTTGGTAAATGATACATGTAGAGCAACTCTGGGTGTGATTTCTAATGCTGAAAACAATCTAATGGTTATTGGTAAAGCGGGAAGAAATCGTTGGAAAGGGAAAAGACCAATTTCTCGTGGAACGGTGACAAATCCTGTCGATGGTTGCATGGGTGGTGGTGAAGGTAGACAAAATAGTTATCATCCTTCCTCTCCTTGGGGAACACCAGCTAAAGGATTTAGAACAAGATCTAAGAGTAAGAGTAAGAGATTAATAGTAAAAGACCGTAGGAAAAAATAGGGAGAGATACATTGGGAAGATCGTTAAGAAAAGGACCGTTTGTTGATCACCACTTGAAAAAGAAGGTGATGAAGTCAAAAGCAGAAGGAACTAAGACTCCAATTAAGACTTGGTCTAGGCGTTCGATGGTAACACCTGATATGATTGGGTGTAATTTTGAAGTGCATAATGGAAAAAAATTCATTCCAGTTTTTGTAAGTGAAAACATGGTAGGACATAAACTCGGTGAGTTTTCTCCTACAAGATTATACAAAAAACCTGGAACTAAGAAGTAATTTAGGAGAAAAAAATGGTTCTTGCTAAAGCAATAACAAGACATGCAAAAATTAGCCCTCAGAAGGCACGTGTCGTCATAGATTTAATTAGAGGACTGAGCGTTGAAGAAGCTTTATTCCAGCTTAAACAAACAAACACCAAGTCTGGTCGTTTGATTTTTAAGACGGTTAATAGTGCTGTTGCTAATGCAGTGCATAATAAAGACGCAAAGGCTGAAACTTTATATATTTGCGAAGCTGCTGTGGACAAAGGTACTTTTCATAAAAGAGCTTGGACAAGAAGTCGTGGCATGAGAGCGCCAATTGAAAGGAAAACTAGTCATATAAAAGTTGGAGTTGCAGTAAGAGAAGCAGCCGTAAGCGGGGAGAATAAATAGATGGGCCAGAAAACGAATCCAACAGGTTTTAGACTTTCAATTAGAAAAAACTGGAAATCAAGCTGGTTTGCAACTAAAAAAGATTTTGCTAAAAACTTAATTGAAGATTTTAAAATAAGAGAATTTTTAAAGGCAAAACCTTCTTGTCAGTCTGCAAGTGAGTTTACGATTAAAAGAACAGGCGACAAAGTAGAGGTTACCATTCATACACCAAGACCTGGTCTGGTTATTGGTAAGAAAGGAATGGAGATTGAGGCCCTAAAGAAATCACTAAAGAAGCTTGTAGGCAAAGAGATTTGGCTGGAAGTGGAAGAGATTAAAAGACCTGATCTAGATGCTAAATTAGTTGCAGAGTCAATTGCTCAGCAATTAAAAAGAAGAACAGCATTTAGAAGAGCTTTGAAAAAAGCTATGCAGAGTACAATGGATGCCGGTGCTTTAGGAATTAAAGTTCAGTGTTCAGGAAGACTTGCAGGTGCTGAGATTGCTAGAACAGAGTGGTATAAGGAAGGTAAGATTCCAATGCAGACATTGCGTTATGATTTGGATTACGCATCTGTAAGATGTGAGACTACTTATGGAACTCTTGGGGTGAAGGTTTGGATTACAAGAGGCGAAATACATACAAAGAGCACAGCGAAACTAGGAGGTTAAGATGGCACTACAACCGAAAAGAAGTAAATACAGAAAGAAGCAAAAAGGCTGTCTAAAAGGTTTAAGTAAAGCTGGTAATTTCGTTGCTTTTGGTGACTATGGAATGCAAGCTCTAGGAAGAGGAAAGATTAAGGCTAATGAGTTAGAAGCATGTAGGATTGCGATCAACCGTTTCTTTAGTAGAAAAGGACAGGTTTGGATCCGTGTATTCCCTCATACTCCAATAACAAAGAAACCTGCTGAAACTCGTATGGGTAAAGGAAAGGGTGGAGTTGACCATTGGGCAGTAGATGTTAGACCAGGAAGAATATTATTCGAAGTTGGTGGAAACATCACTTTTGATGATGCAAGACGTGCTTTAGCTATTGCTTCTGGAAAGTTAAATATACCTACAAGATTTGTAAAAAGACTTGAAATGGTAAAGAATTAGAGGAAATTATGACATTAGATGAAATTAAAAAGCTTAGTAACGATGAGTTAGAAAAGCATATCACAGATTGGAAGAAAGAGCTAATGAAGTTAAGAGTGTCTGCTATGATGCAAAAAAAAGCGGATAAGCCTCATATGTTTAAAGTTTTAAAGAAGCGTATAGCTCGTGCTCACACTGTAAGAGCATCATTAGCAACAGTGGAGGAGAGTTAAATGACTGAATTAAAAGAAAGAAAATCTTACACCGGTAAGGTTACTTCGAAAAAAATGGACAAGACAGTTATTGTAACTGTTTCTGCAACCATTAGACATAAGAGATACGAAAAGGTAATTAGTAGAGATACTAAATTCTACGTTCATGATGAAAAAAATGAGTGTGAAGTTGGAGATACTGTAACTATTTTAGAGACACGTCCTTTATCAAAATTAAAGAGATGGCGTGTAGCAACGATTAACCAGAGAGAAGCATAAGCATGATACAGCAAGAGTCAGAATTAGAAGTTGCAGACAACACAGGTGCAAAGAGAGTCAAATGCATTAAGGTCTTAAAAGGATCTAAAAGACGTTACGCAGGTGTTGGTGATGTGATTGTGTGTTCTGTTAAAGAAACGCAACCTAAGTCAAATGTAAAAAAAGGGGAAGTAGTTCGTGCAGTAGTAGTGCGTACAAAAAAGCAAATTAGAAGAGAAGACGGATCGTATTTAAAATTTTATGTGAATAGCTGTGTGATATTAGACGAGAAGCTAGAAAATCCGAAGGGAACACGTATTTTTGGACCTGTAGCTAGAGAGTTAAGGGATAAAGGTTTTATGAAGATTGTCTCTCTTGCACCAGAGGTTATATAGGAAGGACTTATGAAAAGATTTAAGAAAGGTGATCCGGTTATTGTCATTGCAGGTAATAACAAAGGAACAGAAGGAACATTAGAAGCTATAAAAGGTCAGAAAGTTATAGTGAAAGGTGTCAATATGAAAAAGAAGCATGTAAAAGGTGATGGAAGCGGGAAGCCAGGTCAGATTGTTGAATTTGAGGCTCCTTTAAACGTTTCTAACATTGCTTATTGTGTAGCTGGAAAAGGCCACAAGTTAAGAGCGCGTGTAAACGAGGCAGGAAAAAAAGAAATATATACCATTTCATCTGATAAAGAAGAAAAGGTAATAAGAACAATTTAGTGATTTAGGAAAATATGGAAGATAGTCAATTTCAAAAGCATTATAAAACTACTGTTAAAGACAGTTTGCAAAAAAAGTTTGGGTTTAAGAATAAACATAATATTCCTAAGCTAACGAAGATTATTGTAAGCATGGGTTTGGCGGTTGCTTCTAATGACAAGCAATTATTGCAATACTGTGTAGACGATTTAGAGGTGATTACAGGGCAAAAGCCCTCTATAACTAAAGCTAAGCAGTCTATATCTAACTTCAAACTTAGAGAAGAGCAGGCAATTGGTGCAATCGTTACTCTACGTGGAAGGCGCATGTATGATTTTATGTATAAGCTTATACATATTTCAGCACCTAGAATTCCCGATTTTAGAGGACTTAAGAGAAAGTGTGATGGAAGAGGCAACTATTCCATGGGCCTAAAGGATCAGACGGTATTTCCTGAAGTAAATTTAGATAAAATGAAGAAATCACAGGGTATGAACATAACTTTTGTAACAACAGCAAACACAGATGAAGAGTGTGTTGCGTTTTTAGAAGAGATGGGAATGCCGTTAAAGAAACAAAAAGAAAATTAAGGGAGATATCGCTTAAATGATACATGATCCAATAGCAGATATGTTAACTCGAATACGAAATGCGATAGCAAGAGAGCATCGTTTTGTACATGTCCTTTATAGTAAAGTTAATATAAATATTTTAAAAGTGCTTTCAAAAGCAGGTTTTATTGATAGAGTGCTTGTAAGTGCCGATGGCAGACTTATAAGAGTATATCTTAAATATACATCTGACAGAAAGTCAATTATAAGTGGTATTCAGCGTGTTTCTACACCTGGAAGAAGGAAATATGTTGGAGTTGATAACCTGCCTGTTCTTAGAAGAGGTTTAGGAAAGACTGTAGTATCTACTTCAAAAGGTATGATGAGTGCAGAAGACGCAAGACGAGAAAATATGGGTGGAGAGCTAATTTGCTCTGTTTGGTAGAAACGGAAAGGAGAAAATACGATGTCAAGATTAGCGAAAAAACCAGTTGAATTGCCAAAAGGAGTAGAAGTTACTCTTGCAGGTGATCTAGTTACAGTGAAAGGCCCAAAAGGTTCTATCTCTATCACCCTAAGTAAAGGTGTAAAAGTAGAGTTAACAAAAGAGACGCTTGCAGTTGTAGGCACAGATGAGTTAACGCATCACCCGTTTTTAGGGTTAGATATTTCTCGTTTGAAGAATGCTTTAGAGGGTGTGAGTACTGGTTTTAAAAAGACTTTAGAATTAGTAGGTGTTGGTTATAAGGCAGCAGTGAAGGGAAGCGACTTAGATTTAAGTCTTGGTTTTTCTCATCCTTGTATATTAGCAATCCCGAAAAGTTTGAAGGTTGAAGTTGAAAAAAACACTAGAATTCATGTTTCAGGTGTAGATAAAGTAGAGGTTGGCCAGTTTAGTGCAACAATACGATCTAAAAGACCACCAGAGCCTTACAAAGGTAAGGGTGTGAAATATGAAGGCGAATATATTAAAAGGAAAGCTGGTAAAAAAGCTAAGTAGGAATAATTATGCAAAGTGAATTAAAAAAAGCAAAGATCAGACAAGAGCGTCGCGTAAAAAGAAATAGAAAAGCTTTAATACGATCAGAAAGACCTCGATTATCTGTAAATCGTTCTTTAACGAATTTATATGCTCAGATAATTGATGATAGAGAATCAAAAACCGTGGTAGGGCTTTCTACTGCATGTAAAGACCTTAAGACTATCAAGGATAGGAAAGAGAGAGCGAAAAAAGCTGGCGCAATGCTTGCAAAACTTGCTCTTGCTAAAGGTGTTGAAAAGGTTGTATTTGACCGCGGACATTGCAAGTTCCACGGTAGAATTGCAGCATTTGCAGAAGGTGCGAGAGAAGCTGGATTGGTATTTTAAAGAGGATTATTATAAATGGCAGAAGAGAGAAGAAATACAAAATCAAATAAAAAAGATGATTCTAAGAGTAAAGACTTTGAGGAAAAAGTTTTATTCATTAATCGTTGTGCTAAAGTGGTAAAAGGCGGCCGTAGGTTTAGCTTTTCAGCTTTGGTAATCGTTGGTGATGGTAAAGGTGCTGTTGGCATGGGTTTTGGAAAAGCAAACGAAGTTGCCGATGCTGTTGCAAAAGCAGTGGGTGATGGAAAGAAAAGTCTTGTTACATTTGAGATTGATGGGGATACGATACCTCATGATGTAATGGCAACGGCAGATGGAGCTACTGTAATCATTAAATCAGCAGAGAAAGGAACAGGAATTGTTGCCGGATCTCAAATAAGAGCTGTTTTAGAGATGTGTGGTATTAAAGATGTTGTAGCTAAAAGTTTAGCTGGGAACAATCCTTGCAACCAAGTAAGAGCAACATTTAAAGCTTTATCAAGCTTACAAAATAGAAAGAAAACTCTAGAAGCGAGGATGGCATAATGTTAACACTTAATAGTCTTGTAAAAACCGAAGGCCAAAAGAGCAAAATGAAAAGAGTTGGTCGTGGTGTTGGTTCTGGGAAAGGAAAAACATGTGGACGAGGAACTAAGGGTGCTAAAGCAAGATCTGGTTACAAAAGACGACATGGACAAGAAGGCGGGCAGTGTCCTGTTTTCAGAAAGACTCCTATTAGAGGTTTCTCTAGAGGTAGTTTTGCAAAAGAGATGTTTGCAATCAATTTATTCATGGTTTCAGAGAAATTTGCAGATGGCGATATGGTGTGCAAAGAAACTTTAATTGAGAAAGGCTTGATTTCTAAGAAATCATCAGCCAAAATCAGAATACTTGGTCACGGTGAACTGACTGTAAAAGTTAGTTTTAAAGCAGACCATTTTTCAAAGAGTGCAGAAGAAAAAATATTAAAGGCTGATTGCAAGGTTGAACGTATCTAATATGGTAGAAAAACTGAAAAGTATTTTTAGGCAAAAGGAACTAAGGCAGAAGATAGGATTTGTCCTGCTGATGCTTTTAGTTTGTAGAGTTGGCGCATATATCACGGTGCCTGGAATTAATGGAGAGCTAATTCTTCAGTCTTTCAGGGCAGCGACAGGTGGCGGGCAAAATTTATTTCAGTTTGTTGACATGTTTACAGGTGGCGCTTTTGCTAAGATGACGCTTGTCGCTTTAGGAGTAATGCCATTTATCTCAGCATCGATTTTTATACAAATATTGATGAGCGTGTTTCCTTCCTTACAAAAGGAAATTAGAGAAAATGGGGACGCAGGTAAGAGAAAGCTTGGTAAATGGACTCGTATACTAACATTGATCATCGCGCTTTTTCAATCAGGTCTTTATGCAAAGCAGGCGCTTAGCTTTAATGTAGCAACACCAGGGGTTATTTTTAGCGAGTTTGTTCAAGTGACAGCATTTGGTGTTCCTTGGCTCTTTTTCTTAGTAACGATGCTTTCAATGACAACAGGTTCTTTATTTCTAATGTGGATAGGGGAGCAAATTACAGAGAAAGGTATTGGTAATGGAGTATCGATGATCATATCTTTAGGAATATTATCAGCTCTTCCAAGAACTTTAGGAAGTATTCTAAGCGGTCTAAATGTAGATTCTCAAGATGCCGGGCAGTTAACGATAACATCTTTGATAGTATTGTCGGTCATATTTGTAGCGATTATATTTGGAACGGTAATGGTTCTTCAGGGATTACGTAAGCTACCTATTCAATATGCAAGACGAAGTGTTGATGGCGCAGGAAGTGCTCGTAAAACACCGTTTATTCCTTTAAAGGTGAATTTTGCTGGAATTATGCCAGTTATCTTTGCCTCATCTTTTTTGATGTTCCCAGCTACAATAGCGCTTCTTATGAAGGGATCACCGCTTGTGACAAAAATAACAGGTTATATAGCTCAGGGGACACCTGGTTATATGATCCTTTTTGTTACATTAATAGTATTATTTACATTTCTATGGACATCGATGCAATTTAGACCAGATCAAATTGCAACAGAGATGAAAAAAAGTGGAGCATTTATACCTGGAGTACGCCAGGGAAAGCCAACTGAAGATGCAATTAACTATTCGATGAAAAGAATTACATGGTTAGGTGCTTTTTTGCTGGCTTTTATTGCGATTTTGCCTACAATAGTAGGGAAATTATTAAGTGTGGATCCTACAATTAGTCAGTTCTTCGGTGGAACATCGATTCTGATTTTAGTAGGAGTTATTTTAGATACGAGTAAGCAGATAGAGTCACATTTGATTATGCAGAAGTATGATGGGTTTATGTCCAGTAGCAAAGTGACAGGAAAATTTTAAATATAGGATTTATGAAATATGCCAAGAGTAGCAGGAGCTGATATACCAAAGAAAAAGCGATTGATAATTGCACTTACTTATGTATATGGTGTTGGACCAAAAAGGTCTAAAGACGTAATCAAAGCGCTTAAGTTAAGCGAAGATATGAAAGCAGAAGAGCTTACAGAAGCTCAGGTAGGACAGATCACATCTCATCTTCAAAATACGTATTTAGTAGAAGGTGATTTAAGACGTGAGGTTCAGTCAAACATTAAAAGATTAATCACAATCGGTAGTTACCGAGGAATGAGACATCGTTTAGGGTTGCCAGTTAGAGGTCAGCGAACATCGACCAATGCTAGAACTCGTAAGGGTAAAAAGAAAACTGTGGCAAACAAGAAAAAATAAAGGTGAGGATTAAGATTGGCTAAGGATAAAGCAGCGAAAAAGATAATGAAGAAGAAGCCTGTGAAGGCAAAGAAAAAGCGGTCTGTTTCAAGTGGTGTTGCGCATATTAAGGCAACTTTTAATAACACCATTATTACAATTACAGATCCTCATGGCAAGGTAATTGCTTGGGCGTCTGCAGGAAAGGTGAACTTTTCTGGCTCAAGAAAGTCATCTGGATTTGCAGCAACAGTTGCGGCTCAAGATGTAGGTAAGGCTGTTTGCGCAATGGGAATGAAAGAGGTTGAGGTAGAGCTTAAAGGACCTGGAGCTGGTAGAGAATCTGCTATTCGCGGTTTAGTAAGTGCTGGTTTAACGGTAACAGTAATAAGAGATATTACACCAGTTCAGCATAATGGTTGTAGACCAAGAAAAAGAAGAAGAGTATAAGTTTTCATTGTAGCAAAAAGATTTTGGAGAAAAGAGAATATGTCAGTAAAATATGGAAAGTTTGAACTACCTACAAAGGTGAAAGTGGAAGAGGATGAGGATCCAAGTAGAAAGGCGCGTATTATCGCAGGCCCTTTCGAAAGAGGATTTGGTCATACTATTGGAAACTCACTACGTAGAATTATGTTAACTTCATTAGAAGCGCCTGCTATTGTATCAGTATTGATAGAGGGAATTTCTCATGAGTACATGGCATCTGAGGGAATTATTGAAGATATGACTCATATCGTATTGAATATAAAGGATTCTTTACTTAGAAGACTTCCAATGGATGATGAAGCTGGATCAAGAGGGGTGAAGACTATTTCTACTGATTTAGAAGTAACAAGTGAGATGCTTGCATCAGCAAATGGTTCTTATAAGGTAACTCTTGGTGATATAGTATCAGATGGTGAGTTTGAAGTTCTGAATAAAGATCATGCTTTATTTACTGTAACAAAGCCCATGACAAGAAAAGTTATTTTCAAAGTTGCTATGGGCCGCGGATATAAGCCATCGGAAGCTATTGATCTTCCAAACAAAGTGGTTGATGAGATTTTTATTGATGCACTTTTCTCTCCAGTTCGTGTAGTGAATTACTTTGTAGAGAATGCAAGGGTTGGTGGTGAGACTGATATGGATAGACTTGTTCTTGAAATTGCAACAGATGGTCGTATATCACCAAAAGAAGCGCTTACATTTGCGACACAAATTGCAAATTTACATTTTTCCGTTTTTGATGAGATGCGTTTCCAAACGATCTCTTATGAAGAGGAAGATGATGAGCAAGAGGGCGACAAGGATACATTATTAAACAAATTGTATCTAAAAATTAATGAAATTGAATTATCTGTAAGATCGACAAACTGTTTGCAGCAGGCAAACATTGATACGATTGCAGAGCTGGTTATTATGCCAGAGCCGGACATGTTGAAATTTAGAAATTTTGGTAAGAAGTCTCTAAATGAAATTAAGGCAAAATTAGATGAGATGGAATTGTATTTAGGAATGGATCTTTCTAAATATGATATCACTCGTGAGAATGTAAAAGAAATGGTTAAAACGCTTGTAGATAAAACGTAAGGGACATCCAAAATGAGACATAGAAAAAATAAGACAAAGCTAAATAGAACTACAGCGCATAAAAGAGCGCTTATGAGAAATCTAGCTAAAGAGCTAATTAAGCACGAGACGATATCTACAACCAAAGCTAAAGCTAAAGAATTGAAAAAGGTTTTCGAACCTTTAGTAACACTTGCGAAAAGTGATACTTTACATGCAAGAAGACAGGCGTTAAAGGCTTTAGGCTTGCATTACAATTCGCTTACACCAAAAGAAGCAAGAAAAGCAAAAGCTGGCGATACTTCAATGTACAACATTGATAGAATTGTTTTAGATAAGCTTTTTAAAGAGCTTGGCCCTCGTTATAAAGAGCGTCCAGGTGGTTACACCCGCATCGTACTCTCGGGAAATAGAGTAGGCGATGATGCTCCAACTTGCTTTATTGAGTGTGTTTAGTAAAAAAGGTTATTTTGAATACCCTTTAGGGAAATGACAAGTAGATAAAGTTTAGTTAGTTATATTAACAAGCAGTATCACAAGGCATTATTCATGAGAGGAATTCAAGTGTTTTTTGCTAGATTGCTTTATATAAAAATCATTACTTTACATTTGCGAAATTCTCATCTAAAATGAAGATTTTAGTACCTTAACGAGTGCTAATATGGAGATTAAGATGGTAAAGAAAGTAGCGATAAATGGATTTGGCAGAATTGGACGACTTGTGTTTAGGGCGCTTATGAGTGATCCTGACTATAGTGTAGCGCTAATCAATGATTTAGCAAGTCCAGAAAGTTTAGCCTATCTTTTAAAATATGATAGTATTCATGGCGTAATTCATCAAGATATTAGAGCTGATGATGATTTTCTATATGTGGATGGTGATCGTATACAGGTATTTTCAAAAGACGATCCTAAAGACATTCCTTATACAGAGATTCCAGTGGATTTTGTGGTAGAATCAACTGGTTTTTACACTACGCTAGAGGGTGCAAGCAGGCATCTTGCTGCTGGGGCTAAAAGGGTAATTGTTACAGCGCCAAGTGATTGTAAAATGTTTGTCATGGGAGTGAATCATCATGAATTCAATCCCCATGAAGATGCAGTTGTTTCCTGTGCATCATGTACAACTAACTGTTTGGCGCCTATTGCAAAAGTATTAAATGATAATTTTGGAATAGAGGAGGGGTTAATGACAACGGTTCATGCCGTTACCGCAGCACAAAAAGTGCAAGACGGACCTTCAAGAAAAGATTTTCGCGGTGGAAGGGGGATAATAAATAATATTATACCTTCCAGTACTGGCGCTGCAAAAGCTGTAGGGAAGGTTGTCCCTGAGCTTGCAGGTAAATTGACAGGCATGGCTTTTCGTGTTCCTGTAGATGATGTGTCAGTAGTAGATTTAACCGTGAGGTTAAAGCAAAGTACATCCCTAAAAGATATTGGCATTGCTATGAAACGAGCAAGCGACGCTGATCTTAAAGGGATATTGGGTGTAACAGACGATCCAGTGGTATCCACTGATTTCAAAGGATGTATCCTCTCATCGATATATGATGAAGGCGCATCCATAGAATTAAATGGTAATTTCTTCAAGTTAGTATCTTGGTATGACAATGAGTGGGGATACGCAAATAGAGTCTGTGATATGATGCGATATATTGCATCAGTAATATAAAAGATTAAATAAGAGAGTGATAGATAATGAATTTTACAAGAGAACCAATATTAGAAACAATAATAGCAGCAAAAGAAGGTTTTAAGTTAAGGCTTAAGAGCACAAAGAATGATGGAGCAGCAGAATATTTAGTAGACGCTGTAGAGGTAGTGTCTTTTGGAACCACCTTTTTCTATAGATCAGGAGAGCCGGCGCATACCTTTTTTGTGCCAGCGCAAGATTTTGAAATAGTACAAGTTAGGCAGGCAAGACTGATGCTTAAAACTCCTGTTGATAAAGCAGTGAAGATCGCAGGTGGAGCAGAGGCTGGTAAAAAATCTTCAACAGAGAAAACAACTGATAAGAAAAAGAAAAAAGCTTCAAAAGAGGCAAAAAGTGCAAAGTCTTCAGAGAAAAAAGAGATTGCAGAGGTAACATCTGAAAAGAAAGCTGCTCCTGCAGCAGCTGAAAAGAAAGATGCTCCTGCAAAAAAAGCCCATAAAGGGAGAACAACAAGAAAAACAGCTTCAAAAGATCAGAAGGTGAAGGGTGATGATGAAGCAGCACCTAAAGAGATCATGCAGCCATCAATGTTTAGCCACCTTCTAAGGCCGCCGGAAGCATTGATATCTGATACCATTGGTCAGTATCAAGATATTATTGACAAGCAAAATGAAGAAAAGGCAGATGATAAGAAAGAGGCGATGGTAAATGTAACCAGCGAATCTGTGGAGCAAAAAGTCGAGGCAGTTATTGCAGATACAAGCTCAGAGCTTGAAAATGTAACCTCAGAGCAATTAGCTCCTCCAAAAGAGTTGGTCTCTGAAAAGATCGCTTCTGAAATGGCAGAGGAAAAGCCTTTAACATTGAAAGAAAAGATGAAAAAAGTCCTTTCGCCATCAATAAAAGAACCTGCAAATAAGACAGATTCTGAGTAGTTTGCTTGACTATAAAAGTGTTTATTTTGAATATCTTTTTCACTTTCCCAGTCTCTGAGTAGTATACGTACACCATCGACTGGGAAATTAAAAAATCTCTATTAAAAAACACCTTTCTGAAAGTAAGAAGTTCTTTATTAGTGGTAATGACTATTTTAAGGGATTAAAATAACTGACTATTAAAATAAAGATTGACACTGTTGTTTTTTCAGCTTAAATGTTATAATTTTGTTAAGAATAATTAAACAAGAGAGCGAATATGAAACTATTTGAAAATTACACCTTAAAAGTGACTGCTGATACAGAAAATATAGTAGAAGAAATTAAAAAAATAATTGAACCTGAAAATTTGGACACAGTTGATCAAGGGATTGTTAAACTAGCTCGTCAAGAGTTTCAGAGGAATAAATTAGTACATGTAAGCCGAGCTCGTTTATCTAATAGCCTTCTATGTCTTGGGATTGTAGTATTATTGTCTGCAGGACCCACTCTTTATGCTAGCAAAAGAAAAGCTGGAATCCTAGGAGTTATGGCTGCTGTTTGTCTTATTGCTCGACATTGTTTTAACATTAAATTTAAATCTTTAGTGAATAGTATCATAACAGATGAGACCCCTAAAAATGAATTAGGTGTTTATAAGCGTGCTTTAGCAAGCCCGCCTTCTTTCTTATCGTTTTTAGCCCCCCATAGATTGGTTCATCATATGTCAGATATCCAGGTATTAGCAAGCAATGGAAAAAAAGAAGAGCTTGTTTATGAATTGTATTTAATAGAAGAGGAAGATAAGAGAAAAATTACAGCTTCCAGCACGCTATCTTATGTAAAGGATATAGAAACTGCTCAATTGCTTGTGGAGAGATTTGAAGCAAGATTCGACATGAAGCGTTTATCTAGAATTACTTTGCGAGATGTCAATGATGACTTATTGAAATTTTTGATTTCTCGTCGTAAGAATGAAGCTGAAAACGAATTTGATAGTAAGCTTGCTGGAGCAGATAGTTCTTATAGAACCTATCTAGAAACTCTTCTTTATAGGGAGTTTTATAAAAGTAACGAAAAGCCAACTGACTCGGTGTCTATAACAAACATTGATTTTAATCTATTTAGTAAGAGTGACATTGAAAATGTATTTGATTTATTAAACGTTAGCTCTGAACTAAGAAATGCTAGTGACTCAGATGCTTTACATAAAAGTTTGAATGATAATGGCTTTCCTGTTCGGAAGCAAGTGGTAGTTGGTATCTTTAGTGTATTAGCAAGAGCATCAGAATAGTGAAAAAGGAGCTTGATAATATTGTAGCGGAAAGGCTATAATATCGTCACTTCGAGAGAAGATTTCTGCTCAGATGGTGGAATTGGTAGACACAAGGGACTTAAAATCCCTTGCTCTTATGGGCGTGCAGGTTCAAGTCCTGTTCTGAGCAAATGAAAAAAGATCTTATCCAATGGGTAAGGTCTTTTTTTATTTCAGAGTTGGGAGTGATCAATAAGATCCTAATGACTATATAGTCATTACCGTTTCTTATGACGCACTTATCAAAAAGCTACAAAAATTTATTGAACAGTATGGCATATAAAACGCTAACGACCATAGGTTATAACAAGATATTATTAAAGTATAGTGTAGAGTTTTCAAGACTACAGTATTCTTGAGTTCTTATTTTCTATGAGAAGGCATCCTGCGGTTTCAAATTGGTAGGGCATTGAAAAATAGTTAGATACATATGAGAGTAGGGGATTATGTCCTACAAGAAGGCTATCACCGGAGAGTGTTTGGATAAACTCATAGAGTATTTTTGGATCTGTATTTGGTTTTAGGAGCTCGATCTGTTGTATTTTTATATTTCCCGCAAGAAGATGTGCTGTTTGAATGGCGCGCGTTTTTGGGCTGCTATACACGTTATCGTATGTAATACCATCTGCCATAAGCTTTTCTAGCAGATGGTTTATTTCCTCTTTGCCTTTGTTAGAAAGCCCTTCCTTTGGGTCTATGTATTTAGGGTTATAGTCCCCGTGTCTTACTAGTAAAATAGTCATGAATTTACTATCTTATATTTATATACTATTTGTATACTTATTTTATACTTTGTTTAGAAAAGGAGGCATATGACTGGTTCTCTACTACCAATAGACGATAATTTACGTGCATCGGGAGAGTTATTATCTAATCTTGAGACGATGTATATTTTTCCTGAAGCGGAGCAGTTAAAAGATACCATTATTAAGGAATTAGATAAAAATACTTTTTGTAAAAATCTATCAAAGGATCGTGATATAAGGGATTCAATTATGAATGCTTTTATGCAGATAGCTGATTTTTTAGATAAAAAGAAGATCACAGAGGATTTCTATTGTTATATTCTAAATACCATCCATTTCTTTGTTCCCGTCAATATAAAAGACGAATACAAAAGAAGGGTGCAATCTTTATTCAAGAGAGTTTTGTGGAGTCACAAAAAGCCCTGTTATTGATCAATATAAAGTGTGTGACTACATTTTTTATATTCTATTTTTTCATTAAGGAGACTCTGAAAAACGAGCAGTTTTATAATCTCCCAGATTTCTTATAAATCCTATTTTTCGTGGCGCCCCATCCCTACAGGGATGCCGCTTACTCCAAAATAGGATTTATTTCACAAAATCTGAAGAAATTCTAAAAAGTGCAGTTATTCAGAGTCTCCTTAAAAAACTTATCGATAAGGTTTATGGTTTTTATATCTTTACAAATCCAGCTGTGGCCTGCATTTACATATTCGTGGTGGTGAGGAGTCTTTAGGCATGATTCAGAAACAGCCACTTTCCCGTCATTTCTCCCTTCAAATAGCGGATTGAATCCAAAGGTTCCCGAGATTACTAGAACTTTTGCTGTTTTTGGAAAGTCTCCAAGATGAGAGAAGCCGCCCTCAGGTGTGGAGTATAGGTCTTTGCCGCTACCTGCTCCAAATATTTTTCTTATCCATCCAGCTTTTCCTAAAACGCGTGCTATTTTAGATCCATTTGTGGGGGAGGATATCAAAGTTATTTTTCCATGTTTTGCGCTATCTGGGCAATCGGGGTGGTTAAGGGCGGCTTTTAAGACTAGGCCGCCTAATGAGAATGCTACAAAGTTTATGGGGGTATTTATATCAGAGAGAGCGTTTAATCTAGCAACAAGGTCTTTTGCATGTGCTTTTATAGTTTTATCTCTACTTTTATATTTATAGTTTTCTACATCGTGCCCATTTTTGCGGAAGATGCCGTTCATGGAGTTCATAGATCGGTGGTTCATAAATCCGTGAATAAGTATAAGCTTCTCTTTTTTACTATTCGCCATTAGAGGGTGCGCTTGAAGCGCTAGGAATATTAGAAAAGCAAAGATTTTCATATTTTATCTGATAAAGGATTTTAACTTATCAAAGAAAGACTTGGTGTTAGGGGAGTTGCTTGATCCTAAAGACTCACCAAGCTCTCCTAGGAGCTTCTTTTGCTTAGTACTTAGGTTCACAGGAGTTTCAACGTGGATACGCACTAAAAGATCGCCGATGCCGCTACCGTGAACGTTATGGAATCCTTTTCCTTTAATACGAAGTGTTTTGCCTGTTGCACATCCCTCTGGGATGGTTAGCAGGAAACTTTCTTTGGTAAGTGTTGGAATCTCTTTTTTAGCGCCAAGGGCTGCGTCTGTAAAAGATATTGGTAGATCAACATATATATCATCGCCTTCCCGTTGAAATACTTCGTGATTTCTTACAGTGATATATACGTATAGGTCGCCTGCGGGACCGCCATTTTCGCCATCATCTCCAAATCCGCCCATTTTTAGACGCATTCCAGAGTCGATGCCTGCAGGAATTTGAATTTTTACTGTTTCTTTTTTCTTCTCTTTACCGTTCCCGTGGCATTTAGAGCATGCTTTTGCAATCATGCTGCCGCTACCGTGGCAGGTAGGGCATGTAGTTGTCATCGAGAAGAAACCTCTTGTCTGCTGCACTTGTCCGACGCCATTGCAGGTACTGCATGTTTTGATGTCAGATTTGCTTTCAGCCCCCGAGCCGTTACATTTATTACAGGAGATATTTCTATTGATAATAGCTTCTTTTGTGACGCCATTTGCTGCATCTTCAAAATCAATGGTTAGGGAAAGTTTTTTTGAGGCGCCCTGCGTGGGGTAGTTACCGCCTCCACCTTGACCGCCGCCACCTTGTTGCTCAAAGCCGAAGATGTTATCAAACATAGATCCGCCGCCCTGGCCTCCGCCCTGACCGCCACCGCCAAAAGCTCCCATGAATGTACGAAGCGCCTCTTCCATAGATGAGAATCCCTGAGCGCCACCGCCCATTCCTCCCATTCCACCACGAAGGCCTTCTTCGCCATACTGATCGTATATTTGACGTTTTTTGTCATCTGATAATGTTTCATATGCTTCAGAGATTTTCTTGAACTTATCTTGCGCTGTCGAATCATCAGGATTTTTATCCGGATGGTACTTTACAGCTAGCTTACGATACGCTTTTTTTATCTCTGCGGCCGTCGCGTCTTTTGCGACACCTAAAACATTATAGAAATCTGCCATATAATTTAACTAACTCTTCTTTTTTTGTTATATTTCATTGCTTGCTTTTCTTTTGCTTTCTTCTTTATAGATGGCTTAAGGTGGTATCTGTTAGCTTTTACAGACTTCATCACGCCTTCTTTATCAATTTTCTTTTTTAACGCGCGAAGTGATTTTTCTAATGTCTCACCAATACGAACTTTAACTGTTATCATGTACTTTTGTATCCTTTGTTGATATACTCGCTAGGTACTATACCACAGGCGGCTAATATCTTTCAAATCCTAATTTCATCATAAAAATTATTTATCTTCAGAGTATACCGCAGAGATTGCAAATCGAATAAAACCTCGATTTACTACACCAGGAGAGAAATCAGAATTGGATCCGCTAATAAAACTTGCATCAGCAGCCTTTTGGCTCATTAATTGCTGCACAACAGCTCTGTTAGGAGCGGCATGCAAAGTGGTATAGTGATTTTTAAATAGATACAAATCATTATGGGCTTGTAAATTATCAGGAAAGATGAGTTTGTGGCTTTCTAGAGCATTAAATAGAGTGTTTGGATTGTTGTATATTCTATAAAGATCTTTTTTAACCAAATCCATATAGGCACCTTCTGGATTCTTTGAAGATTCTATTGCGGGTGTTGGTAAAAGAGGGCCGTCTCCTTTATCATATACAAAGCCAAGCAGATCATCGCACCAATGCTTAATGTTTGGAGGTTTTCTATCCCCTTCCACTTTTCCCCATCTTGCATTAGAAGGGTGAGTCCGGTTTCTATTCACAATATCTTTAATTTCATTTATCATAAGCCTATCTTGATGCAAACCAAGGCCTTCTGGCCTCGTTTGGATCAAGCTAAAATCAATAAGTAGTTGGTTATTCCCTTGGTCTATATAGGTTTTGAGTAATCCCGTATCGGTAACATATTTTTTTATAAGTTTCGCCGCATTGGTGAGTTTTTTTCTTTCTTCACTATTATATTTAAGAGGTGTCGAGTCAGCCCTTTTTAACTTGACCGTGTTGTTCTTTAAATCTATCATAGCGACTGCAGCGCGGTCAATTATAGGGTCTTTTGATTTAGTTTTAAAAAGGACGAATAACTCAGCAAATATAGAATCAATGTTTTTAATAATACAAGCATTTGGCCCGATATGCTGAGCTGTGGTCTTATCTACTGCTTCTACCGTTGGTTTTGGCTTCAGTGGCGGGCAAGTCGTGCCTCTTCTCCTGAGGTAGATGACTGTGCCGATCACTGTGAGCAAAGATAATACAACCAATACGATTTTCTCTGTTAAGTTGAGGGTACGGGGTGTTGTAAATGTTTCTATCAAGGGTGGAGCTGCTGTCGCTATCGAAGCTGCAGATCCTAGGGCTATGGTTGGTGCTGTCATAATCACTCTCTTTTGTAGAAATTTATATATTAATTGTACCACATGTGAATCTTTATTAAAACTTAAAGAATCGTTATGACGTAATTAGTGTGATTAAAAAATTAATTAGGATAAAACACTTCGATTTGCTTGTGCGATATGGGTGAGGTTGTCTCAAGAAGGCGAAAAAGGCCTTTTATGTCTTTTGATGTGAGAATTAGGTCAAGATCCAGTTTTTTGAAGGGGTCAGCGTCTAAAGTGTGCATTTTTTCTTTAATTTCTGTAAGCTCTTCATGATTCCATAGTTTGATGGAGTCATCATCTTTCAAATAGGCCCTGCCGCATTTAGCGTCAAGAAGGGCATATGGCTCTTTATCTTTATATAGATCGAAGGTGTTAAACGGGAAAAGAGGAATATCTGAGGCGTAGGAAAGGGTTTTGGCGGTCATTACGCCAATTCGTGTCCCTGTAAATAGGCCGGGGCCTATGCATACGGCGATTCCGGCAAGGTCTTCTAAAGAAAGATTGCTCCCTTCAAGTAAAGTTTTTATTTTAGGAATAAGCTCTTTGGTTTGTTCTTTTTGTGCCAGAGCGATGGTTACCAATGATTTCTCTGAAAGTAAAGAGATAGAGCTCTCTTTGGTTGCTGTGTCTATTATAAGGTAGGTTTTCATAGTGGGATAACTATAACTTAATTCCCACTAATATTACGATCCTTTTTTTCAGAGTCTACTGAAGTATAGGAGACTCTGAAAAACGAGCAGTTTTATAATCTTCCAGATTTCTTATAAATTCTATTTTTCGTGGCGCCCCATCCCTACAGGGGTGCCGCTTACTCCAAAATCGGATTTATTTCAAAAAATCTGAAGAAATTCTAAAATGTGTAGTTTATCAGAGTCTCCTATAGGAGACTCTTTCTTGAGTTTATCTTACTAAAGCTCTATACTGTTTACCTATAGCCATATGAAACGGTAATGACTATAGTAGATAGATACAGGAGAGACTATGATTAACGATGATGATTATTTAGAAAATGAGGGTGAGGTGACCGCTGAAATGGGTTCTGCTGAGTTGATAGATGAGGGGAAATTTAATGACTATCCGAAGAATTTACCCATTCTCCCTTTGACAAAAAGGACGTTTCCGCCATCACTTACCGTGCCGCTATCTTTGGAAAAAGGGGTTTACTATGATCTTTTAAAGGAAATGGCTAAGACAGATGGCAAATTTATTGGTTTAGTTCTTACCAAAGAAGAAGATCAAGATATTTATAATATTGAATTTGATGATATGCATGATGTGGGTGTTGTTGCTCGGATTTTACGTATTACTAATGTAGACGGTCAGGGCGCGCAGGTATTACTAAATATTGAAAAGCGCTTTAAAGTTTTAAAAAGAGTTTCTAAGAAGAAAGATGGATATTTGACAGCGGCTGTTTCATATCATGAGGATAAGATCGATCGGAATAAAAAAAATGAGATCACTGCTTATGTAAATAATATTATCCAAACGGTGCGTGATCTTGTAGAGCTAAACCCTTTGTATAAGGAAGAGCTGAAGATATTTTTGAACAATTCAGAGTTTGTGCAGCCGTGGAAGTTATGTGATTTTAGTGTTGCTTTAACCTCTGTAGCACGAGATGATTTGCAGGCGATTTTAAGCACTTTTGATCTTAGTAAAAGGATGAAAAAAGCATTGATAATCCTTCGTAAAGAGCTTGATATTACAAAACTACAAAATGTGATCAACCAAAAGATTGAGACAAATATTTCTAAGGCGCAAAGGGATTTCTTTTTAAGAGAGCAGCTGCAGGCTGTGAAAAAAGAGCTGGGCGTTGCAAAAGATGATAAGACATTAGATATAGCAAAATTTGAAGAGCGGGCTAAAGGGTTGAAATTTTCCGAGGAGGCGGCGCTTATTTTTAAAGAAGAGATAGAAAAGCTCTCTTTTCTTGAGATGCAGTCGGCAGAGTACTCGGTGGTGAGAAATTATCTCGACTGGCTTACCATCTTACCTTGGGGAGTGATGGATGATGAAAGTACTTCTATTGCAGATGCCAGTAAGATTTTAGATGCCGATCATTATGGTTTAAAGGATATCAAAGAGCGCATCATTGAGTTTATGAGTGTAGGCGCCTTGAAGAAGACAGGAACCAAAGGGTATATCATCTGCTTGGCAGGGCCCCCTGGTGTAGGAAAGACCAGTATTGGTAAAAGTATAGCCCATGCCCTTGGGCGAAAATTTTATCGTTTCTCTGTTGGAGGCATGCGTGATGAGGCAGAGATCAAAGGGCACAGAAGAACCTATATTGGCGCCATGCCTGGAAAGATCTTACAGGCGCTTAAGCAGACAAAAGCTGCCAACCCTGTGATTATGTTAGATGAGGTAGATAAAATTGGACAGAGCTACCATGGTGACCCTGCATCTTCATTGCTAGAGGTGCTAGATCCTGAGCAAAATACAGATTTTCTAGATAATTACTTAGACTGCCGTTTTGACTTGTCAAATATCTTATTTATTACAACCGCCAATACTCTTGATACGATTCCTTCAGCCCTTTTAGACCGATTTGAAGTTCTTCGACTTGCAGGTTATGTAGAAGAGGAGAAGATGCAGATTGCAAAAAAATATCTTATCAAAAGAAACAGGAAGAAGGTGGGGCTAAAGGCTACAGATGTGAGCTTTAAGGCTGCTGCGCTGCATACGCTTATCAATGGATATTGTAGGGAGGCAGGAGTGCGCCAATTGGAAAAGTCTATTAATAAGATTATGCGTAAGATTGCTACGGAGAAAGTGCAAGCGATAGAAAAGAAAAGTAGTGCCGCTACTAAAAAAGTGGAGGTTACTGAAAAGATAATTGAAAAATATCTTGGAAAGCCTATTTTTACTACCGATCGTTTTTATAAGGATGGTAGTCATAAAGGGGTGGTTACAGGACTTGCATGGACAGCTTATGGGGGATCAATCCTTTATATCGAGGCGGTGGCAACAGAGGGTAAAGAGAGATTGCGAATTACAGGGAATGCTGGCGAAGTGATGGAGGAATCATCAAGCATAGCGCTCACTTATGTCTATTCTCAAAAAGATAAGTATTTACCAAAAAAAATAAAGCTAGAAGATACCGAAGTGCATATCCATATCCCAGAAGGAGCGACGCCTAAAGATGGCCCGTCAGCAGGGATAGCAATGACTACAGCAATCATATCTTTGTTAAATGATAAGCCAGTATCAGATGGGATTGCCATGACAGGGGAGATCACTTTAACAGGAAAAGTGCTGCCGATAGGCGGGCTAAAAGAAAAGGTGATAGCTGCAAAAAGAGAAAATATCTCTAAGCTAATAGTACCTCATAAGAATAAGCGTGATTTTGATGAACTGCCTGCTCATATAAAGAAAGGGGTGGACATGTATTATGTAGAAAACTATAACGATGTGTACGATTTAGTATTTGGCAAGGGTGCTCTAAAAAGTGCAGCTTATCAGAGTCCCCGCAAGAAGCAAAAGCGTTTGAAGTGAGCTGTGGGACTTTGTCCCATGCCCTAAAAAAATAGAAACGATGAGGAATATGTGAGGCAGATAGGGGCATTTTCAAAAGAGGTAGAGGCGGCAAAATTTGTGCAGCGGCTGCGAAAAGACCATATTACGGCGCTTGTGGAAGAAGATAATGGTTCTTTTGTCATTTGGGTACATGACGAAGGTCATATTAAGCAGGCCAAGAAAATCTATCAGAAGATGGAAAAGGATGGCTTTAAGGATCTTGCTAATGAAGAAATAGTGAATAAGCCTAATCCTATGGCACAGTCGAATATCCCGCCGCCGCCAGGACCAAAAAATACTGCACAAAGACCTTTCTATCAGCCCTATATAACAAAGTTATTAATCTTTTTATGTGCTTTTGTCTATCTGTATGGAGTGGTGCAGGAATATAAGGAGAAAGAAAAGCTTTCAGGAATGTTAGGCATCTCGAGGCTTGCTACCTACCTGTTAATCGATTACCCAAAGTCGACCATTATTACGAAAGAGCTTGTTGAGAAATATGGCCTTGAGAATGTTAAAAATAACACCCTGCCTGAGTCATCGATCCCTTTAATAAAGGAATTTAATGCCTATACTCCTTGGGTGGGCATCTATAATATAGTCCTTAGTCCAAAACAGGGTCAAGATAGGTTGTGGAAAGGGGAGCGTTTTAGTGATATAAAGAAAGGGCAAGTATGGCGCCTATTTTCGCCGGCGATCCTTCATAGAGACCTTTTGCACTTTCTCTTTAATGTCTTGTGGCTTGCGATCCTTGGAAGAATGGTAGAGATGAATATGGGAAGAGTTAAGTTCTCCCTCTTTGTTCTTTCTGTAGCATTAGTAACTAATGTATGTCAGTATTTTATAACTGGGCCATTTTTTATGGGGATATCTGGGGTGGTTTGTGCATTTATTGGATATATCTGGGTGCGGAAAAAAAGAGCGCCGTGGGAGATATATGACCTTCAAAAGCAGATGATGACCTTCTTTTTGATCTATATATTTGGATTACTTGCTATTCAAGGGATAATCTTCCTCTTGTCCTATTTCCAAATATATACAGTGCCCCTCCGTATAGCAAATACTGCCCATGTTGTAGGTTTCTTAATAGGGGCCTTTTTTGGAAGAATAGGCCTGCTTGCCAAACGGGTATGAGTGTATTGTGGGATGCTATCTTATCTGGCGGAAGGAGCGATAATTATATTAAAATTATGTTTATCATAAAGTGTTGCTTTCTAAGATTATCCTCATTGTCATTATAACACAACTACCTTATTATTAGCAGTTTATATTGTTTAAAAAACTATAAATAAATGTTGGTTAATTATTAAGTAATTGCTATAATTATTATATAAATTAATAATAGGTGATACATGTTAAATAATAATATAGCGAATCAAAATTTACTTATGATGCCAGTGATGGCTTGTAATAGAGTGGCTAATCGTATGGGGTATAGGTTTGTATCTCGCGCCTTGGAGGTAAATCCTATTATCTCAGCCATTGTTGTTAATGTGCTTGCCGGTATGTCCTTGAATCTATTGGTAGGTCCTATAGGAGCAGCAGTGATAGGGCATGCATTTTTCTATAGCTCACTTGTGCAATGTGCAATAAATAATGACCCTACAAGAACCGTTCAAAGAGCCTTTGGTTATTAAGGAGACTCTGATAAACGGACAGTTTTATAATTTGGCTGATTTTTTCTGATCAGGTTTTTGTGTATGAGAGGGTATTATCAAAGTAGGTTTGGGTATAGGCAAAACCCGCTATGTAAAAAGCGAAGAAAGCTTGCGCTATTTTCGTAGTTTTTGAAGTACCTAGTAAATAACCGGTACCAGCGCTAATAAGAGATAGCGTAATTTTACCAACTATATATTTGAAATCATCTGGAGCTTTTTCTCTAGTTGCCTTTGAAATCATTTCCCGGTTATAGGCAAAAAAATGATTATCGGTAATTTTGGATGGATTAAAAAGTTCGGCGGTCCAGGCGGCTTTATATCCAAAGTATCCAACTCCGGCTGCTGTTGCAAATGTCATTGGTATGGTTAGTATAGGCTTCATTATGGTTTCCATTGTTTGCATTATATATATAATACATTTTCAATTCATTAATGTATAGTACATTATAGTCGCTACCGTTTATCATTAAAAATAGTTGAAACAGAAAATAAGTTGGATTTTAGGGGGCTTTGGGGCATACTAGTTGGAACGAATAAGGACATCAACTAATGAGCGTAAGAGATTTGACAATACTTGGATCATCATCCCAGCAGCCAACAAGGATGCGTAATCATGGAGCATATTTGCTCAGGTGGAATGGTGAGGGTTTTCTCTTTGATCCAGGTGAGGGGACGCAAAGGCAGTTTATCCATGCAGGTATTGCTCCACCTACTGTGACAAGGATATTTATTTCCCATTTTCATGGCGATCATTGTTTAGGCTTTGGCTCGATGCTTATGCGTCTGAATTTAGATGGCGCTTCGCATGAGATACATTGTTATTATCCAAAAAGCGGTAAGAAATATTTTGACAGACTTCGATACAGTACTATCTATCATGAGAAGATAACGGTGGTGGAGCATCCTATTGATCAGGCGGGAGTAGTGCATGATGATGGGGAATTTTGTATTTCGGCAGAGTTTTTGGATCATGGGGTGGATAATCTTGCCTATCGCGTGCAAGAAAAAGATGAGCGTAAGTATTATAGGGAAAAGCTTGTTGAGTTAGGGATAAAAGGGGAGGCTATGCGCACGCTTCGGGAAACAGGTTCTGTTAAGATAGATGGGAAGGTGATTGAGCAGGATGAGGTGAGTTATATTAGGCAAGGAGATAGTTTTGCCTATATTTCTGATACGAAAGTATGTGCTGGGGCAAAAAAGATAGCAGAGGGGGCAACGATGCTTCTTAGCGAGAGCACTTATCTTGATGAGGCAAAGGTGATGGCTGAAAAGCATAGGCATTTAACTTGTAAGCAGGCAGCGCAGATTGCCAAAGATGCAGGAGTTTTGATGTTAATTCTTACTCATTTTTCTGCTCGCTATCTAGATCTCTCTCTTTTTGAGCAAGAGGCGCGCGCTATTTTCCCAAATAGTTTTGTTGCCAAAGATCTGATCAAATTTCCTTTCAAAAAGTCATTTTAGATGTTGCTCTTTATGAATCTGATGGAGAGAGGTGGGTTCTAATACGTCAATGAGTTTTATATCTTCTTGCTTGAAGATAAATCCACTAAAATTATTTCTGGTGCCAATATTACAAAGCACTTGAACCAGTCTCTTTTGAAGTTTTTTGCGAGGGTATCGTTTTTTCATGCCGCAAGCTCTTTATATATAACAGATAAGTTGTCTAAAAGGACCTCTGCAGCAATTTGATCTTTGATGAAATTGCTCATAATATTTTTGATAGCAGTAAACTCTTTATCTTTTTTTAAGCGATCTGCTGCTGTCATTAAAGAGCATGAATCGCTTGCTGTAGGGCCGTGATAAATGGTTGCCTCTGTTAAATCCTTGATAATACGAGCGTTATAATGAGCATCTTCAGGAGCATTTTTTTCATTTAGTAGTTGAAGAGAAAAATGATTTAAGTTCCATACCCGTTCTGCAAAATTGGTAAGAGCTTGCTCTTCCTCATCTGCAGCAGAGTGCTTGCTATCAATCATAACCTTTGTGGTGTTGATAAACTCTTTTAACTCATCACGTAAGAAATTAGAATTGTCATCAGCCATAGCATCCTCCTCTATATGTAACTATAAAGCTCAACCTATGGGAACCGCTTTTTTCCTGCAATCAATTTTTGTTATTTTACGGAGACTCTGAAAAACGGACAGTTTTATTCAAGAAAATGGGGTGGAGCATTTCGAATGCTATTTGCCAGGATTGCAAAGGCTGAGGTGACATTTAATGAGTTTTTACTTCCAAAAAGCGGAATATTTACTACGTGATCGGCATGCGATAAAGCTCTATCAGTGAGCCCTGAGTTTTCATTTCCAAACAGGAGGGTAAAGGATTTTGGAAAGGAAAAATCATTACAACTTAATGCTTCTTCTGCCGTCTCTATGGCTATAACAGGCTTTTTAAGAGAGGAGATATCATCTGTAACATGTAATTCAATAAGTGAATCACTGCCCATTGCTGTTTTTTTGATTTTTTCGAGCGCAGAGGCAGGCAGCGCTTTAGAGATGTATACTTTTCCAAGTCGAAAGGCTTCTACGGTTCTTAAGATGGCTCCAATATTATGCATCGAGCGTAGATTTTCTAAATAGATATCTATTTCAAGAAAAGGGGTGTGAGAGATCCTATCTTTTTTGGTGATTTTATATTGAAGGGGAAAGGGGATAGCTGCTTTTTGCTCATGCAGATAGATGCGATCTAAAAGTTTTTTGGTGCTATTTTCTACTGGAGTGAGGGAAAGGGTGCTTTCATATTCTTTGTATAAGGGTAGGTGCTTAGTGACTCCTTCTAAGATTTCTCTTAAAAGGAGCGCTGCGTGCTTATGTTTTCTTTTTTCTGTAAGAGTAGAAAACTTCTTATTTGATAGTTTCGGCACGAGATTTTAAATACTCCTCTAAAGGCCCGTCAAACTTATGGATACCATCTTTCTCTATAGAGATGATACGTGTGGCCACTTTGTCTATTAAGTCTCTGTCATGAGATGCAAAGATCACCGTCCCTCCAAAGTTTGCAAGTCCAGTACTTAGCGCTGAGACAGATTCTAGATCTAGGTGATTATTTGGTTCATCGAGAATTAGCGTATTGAATGTATTAAGGATCAGTCCTGCAAGAATCACACGTGCTGTTTCTCCACCGGAAAGTTTTGCAACACCTTTAAAGGCATCATCGCCAGGGAATAAAAGTTTTCCAAGGGCTCCGCGAATTTCTTGTTCGTGTACGCCATTTTTTTGCGTGCGAAGAAAGTCTAAAATGGTAGGGTTTGGCCCTTTATCCATAATTTCTTCATGCAGCTGAGGGAAGTACCCAAACTCTGTTGCATGGCCATGAATGATCTCTCCTTGAGTAGGTTTCTCTACCCCAGCGATCAGCTTAAGAAGGGTTGTTTTACCCATTCCGTTATTACCAATGATGGCAATCCTGTCGCCTCTATTTACTTCATAAGAGAAGTTTTCAATCACATGGTTGTCGCCGTAAGATTTGCTAACTTTTTTAAACTTATAAGGGATCTGTCCAGAATTTCTTGCTGGATTTTGAAAGCATATATAAGGTCTCATGATATTTGATTTTTTCATATCTTGAGGTTGAAGTTTTTCTAGTTCCTTAAGGCGTGATTGCACTTGCGATGCCCGTGTTCCTGCACCAAATTTTGCAACAAACGTTTTTAGCTGCTCCGCTTTTTTCTCTTTATTCTTATTTTCAGCATCAATACGAGCGCGAACATCAGATTTTGCAACCACCATATCATCATAGTTTCCTGGGTAGGTGATGATGGTTTCATAGTCAATGTCAGCAATTGCGGTACATACTGCATTTAAGAAATGCCTATCGTGAGAAACAACAATAAGCGTACCGTCAAATCCCTTTAAAAAAGTCTCCAGCCAGCGGATAGCATCAAGGTCAAGGTGGTTGGTCGGCTCATCAAGTAGTAACGCCTCTGGATTTCCAAATAGCGCTTGGCATAAAAGAACTCTAAATTGCATATCAACAGGAAGAGATTTCATAGGCGCTTCATAAGATTCTGGGGTAATTCCCATACCTTCAAGTAGCACTTCTGCATCAGGCTCTGCGGTATAGCCATCTTCTTCACCTACTATTTCTTCCAGCTCAGCAAGGCGCATACCTGCAGCATCGGTGATCTCACTTTCATAAAGGGTATCTTGCTCTTTCATAGCAGCCCAGAGACGAGCATTTCCCATGATAACTACATCGCGAATCAAACATTCTTCAAATTCGGCAAGGTCCTGCTTTAAAAATCCTGTTTTTTTTGGTCTCGAAACAGATCCTGAGGTGGGGTCTTCTATTCCCATCATAATCTTCATAAGTGTAGACTTTCCAGCGCCATTAGGACCTGTTAAAGCATATCTTTCATGGGAATTAAAAGATGCCGAAACACCCTCAAATAATATTCTTGCCCCAATTTTCTTTGTAATCTTGTCTAGTATTAACATATAATCCACCTTTGGCAGTAAGTATAACAATATTGCTGGTTAGTTGCAAGTATCTATTAGAAGGAAAATCATGGAAAAATTGGTCGAAAGTTATATTCATTATTTGGAAAATGTAAAAGGTGCCTCTGATCATACTATTCGCAATTATTCTATAGATTTACAGGCTTTGCTGGAGTTTCTTGATGGGAGAGAGTGTACCACTAAGGTTCTTCGTGAGTTTTTGGGAAAATTACACGATATGGGAAAAAAAAAGAGCTCTATTGCAAGAACGCTTTCGGCAATTCGCTCTTTTTATACATTTTTACAAAAGCGGAAGCTTGTGAAGGTAAATCCTACCCTCACTTTGATGACCCCTAAAAATCCTCGTAAAATTCCTGTTATTTTAGATCTTATAGAAATAAAGCATTTTATGAGCGCTCCTGATCAAACCACTTACCTTGGAAGGAGGGACCGCCTGATTATGGAGCTTTTTTACAGTTCGGGTATTCGCCTATCAGAGCTTACTGCTTTGAATAGGTCTCATGTGTATGAAAAAGAAGGGCTTATTAAGGTGCTTGG
>JAJACI010000030.1 GCA_022601595.1 Chlamydiia bacterium
AGCATAAGAAGAATTAACAAGAAAGAATATAGAAAAAATCACTTATAAAGCGGCTATTTTCCACCTAAGAAGATCTTAAAGGCTTCTTTGTCTATAAGTTTATTCTTAAGCTCCTGAAAATTATCTTCCAAAGTTCTCGCTCGATCCGCACTAGGAAAAATCTCTTCTCTTCTGTGCAGGCTAAATAATCCATAATTAGAGTGCTTATTTATCCCTTTCCCTGCTGGAATCACTTGTTCGTTGGTATATCTGCCTAACGCTTGTTGCAGATCATGTAAACGCGGTCTCATATTAATGATAGTAGGATTTTTTTGATAGATAACACTAAGCTCCTTAGCTTCCTTTCTTAGCTTAGATCTATCCTTTATTTCACTATTTATATAGCTTCCAATTTCTATAATCGATTGGAGTCCACCATGAATGGCATTTAAAAGGCTTTGCGCTACATTCTTGAGCTTTAAAGCGGCCTTTAATAGATTCTCTTTATTATTAGATATATGAACTACAAGTAGAACGGGAGATATTAAAGTCGCAACAAGACCTATTAATGCAATTTTAGCTCCTTCTAATGTAAGAGCTGGCAGGCGAGCAAACGCTTTGCCCACATTCTTTACCGCTTTTAAGGCGCAAGATCCCACTTTAGCTATCAGAGGGCCTAATTTCTTTGTTTGATCTATGATTGTAGCACCTGCTAAAATGGGCGCACACACAAACAAAGTTAAAGCTAAATTTTTAGTTAAACCTAATTTCATAACCTACTCCTTTATTACTGATCAGTCCCAACTTTAAGTACTAAACCATGATACTGGGATAAAATCTCAGTGGTTGCAGCAACTTTTGCAAGGGATGCAATACGCTGTTTCTGTAACTTTTTCTCTCTGATCATAGTTTTATCAACTTGAGGCAAGTAGCCTGTTGTGATCAGTTTTTTTACCACTTTTCCCAGTCCACCTCTATCACTAATATTTTCCCCCACTTTAGATAGCTTTGCACCTACCAAACATTTAATTCGTAATGCTACTTTTCCTATCTTATCTCTATTTCTATGAGCAAGCACTCCTAAAATAAGAGGAGAAGCAATAACTGCCACCGCGCCTTCTAATACATAGGCTGCAGCAGTGAGCACAAGACCTGATATTCTTATCAGCAAAGGACCCAAATCCCTTAGTATCTTAACAGCGAGCTTGGAAATTTCTGAACCTTCTTCGCTCAAAGGCGTTTTTGCAACACCATCTGCTAATTTGCTGAATTTTGCCGCTATAGTGCCATTTGCTACATGAAGTCGTTGTATTAAGCCACCTGTTTTTACTCTATTATCAATCATAACTACACTCCTTTCTAATTATGCATCTATTATAACATAATTAAAAATAAAAGTATATAATTAGTTAAGGAGGCTCTGAATAACGGTCTTAGAAGGATGGCCAGGTATTTCCTGCACAAAAAGAGGGACTGCATAACCTGGCAAGCAATCTCTTAGTTCAGAAATAAGCTTAAGCCCTTTACTTTTAGGAACTTCAAAATGCAAGGCTCCTGTAACTCGATCCAACTGATGCAAGTAATAAGGGATGACTCCCTTTGTGGCTAACTTCCAAAATAAACGATAAAGAGCTGATTTAGAATCATTTACGTTTTTGAGTAAAACACTCTGCGTCAAGACAGGGATAGATAGCGCTCGGATCTGATCCAGGGCTAAAAAGATATCCTCATCCAGCTCCTCTATACAATTGACATGCACAACAAAGACCACCTGCTTGGAGCATTTTGCCAAAATATCCAAAAATTTTGCCGTGACCCTCTCAGGAATACCAACTATAAATCGAGTATGAAATCGGATAATCTCCACATGAGCAATCTCTTCAAGACGTAACATGATGTCTTTTAGAGCTTTATCTGAAAGTGAAAGGGGATCTCCACCACTCAAGATCACCTCTTTTATAGATAAATCCTTGCTTATCAACGAAATAGCCTCATCGATACTACTTTGGTAAGGGTAATTCTGCCTAAAACAGTATCTACAGTGCATAGCGCATGCACCAGTGGTCAGCAAAAGGGCCCTCCCCTCATATTTATGTAACAATGCATCACTTTTCTGGCTCTTTCTATCGCCCACAGGATCGATGACCCCGCCGCCCTTCAACTCATCATCCAAAGGTAAAAACTGCAGTGCCAGGGGGTTAGAAATGCACCCCTTGGGCATTTTCTCAGCAATTCTCAAAGGAATATGCAGCGGAAAGTCTTTCCTCTGAATTACCCTCTTTCTCATCTCGCCTCTAAGCTCTAAATAATCTGCTATAGCAACAGGGTCTTTAAACCCCTTTCTCTGCTCCATCCGCCATTTTTCCATGCAAACACTATACCATTCCCTCCATTTGAATCCTAGTGGGGTTTTAGGGGCGGCGCCCCTATATCAGGACGACTTGATTGGATTTACGCTCTACAAGGGCGCCAAGCGCTTTTAACTTTTGGCCTAAATCTTCATAGCCTCTATCGAGAAAGTTAAGGTTGGAGATCTTAGAGGTTCCTTGAGCGATAAGTGCTGCCATCACATAGGCAAAGCCGGCACGTAAATCTGGAATAGCAATATCTTTGGCTGAGAGCTTTGCATTACCATGAACTACAATCGAGTGATTATGATTTTGGAGGGCAAAACGGCATGGCTTGCCTCCTAAACATTTGGTGAAAAAATCTACCCTGGCGCCCATCTCTTTTAATGTATGGATATATCCAAAGCGCGATTCGTAGACGGTTTCATGTACTACTGAGGAGCTATCTGCAAGCATAAGCAGCAAAGAAAACGGCTGCTGCCAATCGGTCATAAAGCCTGGATGGACATCGGTTTCAATGTGCGCTCCTCCTTTTAAGGGGCCGTCATAGTAAAATTCTATCCCATCTTTTTCTACGCGAAAGCCGCCGCCAATTTCTCGTACCTGGTTTAAAAAGTTAACCATATGCTCTTGCATAGCACCTTTCACAAAAACGCGGCCCTTGGTAGCAATTGCAGCCATTCCAAATGATGCTGCAACGATCCTATCTGGGATAACGTAGTGCTCACAAGGGTAGAAAGTTTTTGTCTCTTCAATATGTATGGTTCTATCGGCGTCAACGAAAATAGATACGCCACATTTTTGTAAAAAGAGAATAAGATCGAGTATTTCACATTCTGTAGCGGCATTTTTGATAACGGTACGACCCTTAGCGCGGCATGCGGCAAGAATGGTATTTTCTGTCGCGCCAACGGATGGGTAATCTAGGGTGATCACTTTTCCGGTAAGGCCTTGGGGAGCTCGTGCGATATAAACGCTTTCCTTTCCAATCTTACGATACTCCACCTCGGCGCCAAGGGTGGTAAGGGAGCTCATATGAAAGTCTACAGGACGCTTGCCAATATGGCAGCCACCAACAGTTGGTACCACAATCTCTTCATTCACTCTTCCTAACAATGCACCAATTAGTAAGATTGGAATTCTATTGGCCCCTGAAAATCGCTGAGGAATTTTCCTTGTCTTGATTTTTTTAGTAACCACTTCCAGTTTATGATTTTCTCTATCCCATGTAACGCTCATTCCCAGCTCTTTACAAAGCTCAAGGGTAATTTCTACCTCTGATATATTTGGTACATTAGTAAATATACATACTTTATCCGATAGAAGGGAGGCTACAATCATTTTAGTAACCGCATTTTTTGCACCTGTTACCGTGACCTTTCCTTGCAAAGGAACGCCACCTGTAATTTCTAAATAATCTAAATTCATATCTCTATCTTATGGGATATAAATTATAGAATATACCTTTTTTTTAGGATTTACTTCGTAGTACTGAATAGGTGGTGATTGCCTGGCTAATACCTTTGAATTGATGGGGCTCTTTTTGCTCTACCTCTATTTTATTATCACAGCCAGCAAGGGTTTCTTCGGTGATGAGAATCTCTCTTGCCACCGCAAAATCACATAAACGGGAAGAGAGGTTTACAATGTGCCCAAGAACGGTGTAGGAGAGATGATTTTCAGCGCCAACATTGCCAGCAACCACTTCCCCTGAATGGATGCCAATACCCACTTCAATAGGAACCTTGTTCTCTTCGGCTCTTTTTTTATTCCATATAACCATCGTCTCTTGCATTTTTAATGCACACAAAACCGCTTGGATGGAATGGTTGGGATTGTCAAGTGGAGCACCAAATAGCGTCATGATTTTATCCCCTTCATATTTATCAATCACGCCCTCAAAGTCATCAATAACGCCGCTTAATAGGGTAAGGCACTCATTTAACATCATTAAAACATCTACAGGGTCCATATTTTCCGTAATAGAAGTAAATTTTCTTATATCGCAAAATACAACAGAGACCTTTTTCTTTTCCCCGCCAAGGGCTACCCCCTCTTTGACAATCTTCTCCGCTACTTCTTTTGAGACCACCTTGTCTAGGATACCACGCACTTTAACCCCTTCCTTCATTGTACGTATCATCTCTTTGAAAGAAGAGTACAAGGCGCCTATCTCATCTTTTCGTTTGAGATGTACCTCCTTTAATTCAATGCTATCGAGCTTTCTACTTGTTACATCGACGGTTAATTTTGCTAATTGATTGATCGGTTTGGTAATAGCGCTAATAACTTTACTTAGAATAATCATTACAACAATCAATGATGCCACAATAAGAATGGAGGAGTAGAGGATGATCTTAAAGGTTAGATCTTTGATATGCTTGTTAATAGCATTTATCATACTTGTACGGCTCACCTCTTTTTCTATCAGGACAATATGACCATCATCATTGGTGAGTTTTGCCAGATGGGTAAAAAACAGCTTATCCCCTTTGCTGTCCACAAGAAACCCCTCTTTTTGCGTCATGATTTTCTTTCTATTCTGGTTATCTTTATCATTTAAGGTGTGGAGGATACGCCCGTCGGTAGTATAGAGACGAATATCACCACCATTAAATATTACCGCCACTTCATCAGGAGAGACAAGTGCCAAATTTACAAACATCTTATCTAAATGGACTCCTAAAGTGAGGGCAGTGATATTTGGTGTTTGCATAGGAGCTTTTATGTAGGAAATAAACTTTGTATTTACCAGATATGGCTCGCGTAAAGACTCGTTATATAATATTCGATAATCTTTGTTATCACTGGTTTCTACCAAGGCATTTTTATCCTGAGTAATAGCCAAGCTTTGATTAAAGTCTTTATTAGGCGAAAAAGAGCCGCCTCTTGGGGTGGCAATAGTAGTATCTAAAAAAACATCGGAAGTAAAAAATCCCTCTACCACATGATCAAAAAAAGAAGGGTCGCGTTTATAGGTAGGAATCACTTGAGTAACCATGCCTTGAGGCGCCCCTTTTTCAAAAGGATCATAATCCCAAATACCTGATCGAGTCATCAAGGCTAGCTTCCAAATAAGCGATGTTTGTATCAGCTTATTTGCAAAATTCGTACGGGTTTTCCATTTCGAATCTTTAAACTTATTGGCAAACTCACATAACGGCTCCCTACAATAACTTCTTTGGAAATCCATGTTAGGATTGATAAGAGTGAGCCTTTCTTGGACAAATTGCGCATTTTTGCTTTTATTGCGAAGGGTGTCTACAAGATTTGGACGCTTTTTAAGCTCCTCTTTGGTGACATCTACCATCAATTTAAACGTATCAAATAAAAAATCAAAAGAATCCTTAGATTGAATGGTACTTGTTTTCCTAGACAAGAGCTGGTAAATCTTTTCGTTTGGAAGGTAAAGTTTTTTAGTGTCTACCGATAATAGATTTTCTACATCATAAAGGACCCAATGGTCTGGTTCATTGGTAAGAAAGACCTCAAGAAAATCTTTTTTGTCCTTATGCTTGAACAACCTCTGATTGGGAAGTATGGGAACTCCGACATATGCATGGTAGGTGCCATCATCTTTTAAAGTAGCAAGCAGCACCAAATCCTCAGCAATCTCTATTTTCACATATTTTCTTAGAAAGGGAGAGGATTGATGAATATAGGAGTCCAACTTGCCATTAATCTGAGAGCTTACCAAATCAATCCATGGATAGTTTAAAAGGATATCAGCACTACTTCCCCAACTTTTGGTTCGAATGTTGTATGCATCGGGAACAAAATGCGCTAAGGAAATGGGGCTTGTTTCCATAAAAATAAAAGCGTTAAATATTGCTTCTGCATGATCATTGACGCTGGTACTTAAGAATTTCAATATATTTTCTATATTTTTTTTGTCTACTTCTCTTACTTTCTCAATAAGATTCTTTTTTTCCGCTTTGAGGTTTCTATTGATTTCAATATTGGAAAATAGAAACACAAAAAACATGGTAAAGAGAAAAAGGGAGGAGACCCAAAGGAGTATTCGTATTCTAAGCGGCATGACTGTGTAATAACTCAAGCTCCTATTTAAGTATATAGTCATTTCCGTTCCTTATGACGTATCTTCTGCAAATTTTTGTAGCTTTTTGATAAATGCATCTCACTAATATTTAAAAATATTAGCTCGCTGAATTGATTAAAAATCCCTCAAAAATTCATTGAACAGTACGCCATATGAAACGGTAACGACTATAGTTATTAGAGCGCGCTCTCCATTAAGGAGACTCTGAAAAACGAGCAGTTTTATAATTTTACAGATTTCTTATGTATCCTATTTTTCGTGGCGCCCCATCCCTACAGGGATGCCGCTTACTCCAAAATAGAATACCTTTCAAAAAATCTGAAGAAATTCTAAAAAGTGCAGTTTATCAGACTCTCCTTAAATCTTTCAAACATTATGTACTTAAAAGAGTTCTTCGTTTATTAGCAGGGTATATGCCTCTTAGAATACGAATACTCCTTTGGGTTTCTACCCTTTTTTTAGCAACGATATTTTTCATCTTTGTAATTAGTGATTATGAGATCTCTAGCAGCTTAGCAACGGAAAGATCTAGCCTTATCAAAGAGGTAAAAGAAGTAGACAAAAAAAATGAGAGAAATATCCTTAAATTTTTAGGCATCAACATAAATAATGATGCTCAAAAAATGTATGATGTATATGAGTCGCTGCGTGTAAGTTCCCAATGGCGCGAAAAATTTCTCCCTGATGCATACAACATACGAACCAAAAGCTGGGGAAGTAGCGCAGCTGTTCTTGCTACCTATTCCTGGCTAGACATGGTTAATGTAGAGGTAAATGGAGAGACTACCGCCTACATCCGACAGGCTGCACCATTTTTAAGAAAATACCTTAAAGTGCCTATCAGTGAAAATATCACCCTTTATGTTACTCAAACAGAAGACGGGCTCCTTACCGCACATGTTGCTGTACCTTTTTGGAGAAATAAAGCGCTTGCTAAATATATAGATAATACAAAATACCCCGACTATTTTCTTACCAAAGGACCCAATCAATGGCTCCTTTATGAAGCGGATGAACTTTTAAAAATAGACACCTCCTCCCTTACCATTAAAGACGATGAAATTTCTACGCACCTGTTTGATGAGTCGGTTACCATTCACTCAGAAAATGAATATTACTTTCTGCTCGATACTGTTAAAACAATGATTGATGTGACCAAAAATGCTCTTAAAAAAAATCCTTCGCTGCTAAATATCCTACGCAACCAAAAAAAGCATCAGCCCTATCTACAAAAGAAGATTGCAAGGATCAAAAAAAGCATCAACTACCAAAGAAAATACTGCGAAGGGCCCCTTTGTATGTCGACATCGTCCTACAAAGATCCCCCTTGGGCAACCCGAAGAAATTTTGAGCATAAGCTGGAACAGAAAAAGCTTATTTGGGAATTGTCAATGCTTACAAGAACGGGTATGTGGAACTTCTCCCCCTTCTCTAAAGGCGCGCCACAAGGAATTGTTACAGAACTAGAGCCCACAACCACCACACATCCTGATTTTTTTAAATATGTGTCGGAAGGATTTTATCGTGAAGATGTCTTTTTAAATAAAAAAATCAATGTAAAACGCAGATGTAAATTAACGGTTGGAGATAATCAATACGATCAAAAAGTTATTTTTAAAGGGATTACCGGAGGGAAAGCGCAATCCTGTCGCAATTGCTGCTTGGATATATTATACACTGATGACCTAAAAGAGCCTTATATAACCAATACCAATTATATCACTTACCAAAAGCCTCCTATGCTAAAAGCAAATATCGCCGCCATCACTTTTGGAATCGCTTTAGACCCCCTTCTTATCAACTTAGCTCTTGTCTCTCCAAATGATGTGGCTTTTATCTTTAACAACAAAAATATTCGCCTCTACACCACCTCTGGGGAAATTATTGATATCACAGATGACCATAGTGATGAAAACAGACAGCGGCTCATTTCAGAAGACCAAGGCTCTTTGATCGATAAAAATGGGAATAAAATCTTCTTTACCTACCTTACCAATCTTACCGATAACGATGATCATATTGTGCTTATTGAAAAACAAGAGAGCCGTACCGCTATTATTGATAAAATAAATAAACATATAAAGAGCCTTTCCCATCGAGTAATCCTCCACTCCTCTGTGTTAATCATCCTCTCTCTTATTGTCATCATGATTATTCTCAATAAAGTGATAAGGCATATTACAAAGCCTATCAATAGCTTAGCAAGACTTACCAGAGATGTAACCTCTAGAAAATTAGATAGCATAGAGATCAGCGAAAAACATTCTCAAAGAAAAGATGAAATAGGAACGCTATACACCTCTTTTGCTGAAATGATCACCGCCATGAAAGAAGGAAATAAAGTACGCGGCCTCCTAGACAAAGTGGTCTCTAAACAGGTAGCTGCAAAAATTGTAAAAGAAGGGATAAAACTGGGCGGAGAGAAAAGAAATCTTACCGTGATGTTTTGCGATATAAGAAATTTTACCTCGATTACCGAAAAGATGGACCCTGTTGACGTGCTTATCATGTTAAATGAATGCCTCACCCTTTTAAGCGGTATCATAGATGACTTTGAAGGGGTGATCGATAAATATGAAGGGGATAAAATAATGACACTATTTGGCGCCCCACTTGATAATCCTAACCACTCTCTTCAAGCAGTTCTCTGCTCTATCGAAATGCAAAAAGCCCTTGCCGTCTGGAACGACCATAGAGAGAAAAACGGCTTTTGTACCCTTGAGGTGGGCATAGGAATCCATTCAGGCGTTGCTGTCGCCGGAAATGTAGGCGCAGAAAATCACCTTTCCTACACCGTCCTTGGTCACTTTGTAAATGTCGCAGCACGCCTCTGCGATGCCGCAAAAGGAAGAGAGATCCTTATCTCCAAAGAAACACTTGATGCCTCACAGGATCATGTGGAGGCAGATGAAAATCCTCCCAAACACTTTAAAGGGATCACCGATCCTATCACCACCTACAGCGTCACCGGCAAAAAGAAATAAATCTCTCTCCATACCCGAATCAGAAATAACGGGCAAACAGCTGACAACAAGAGATTTACGATAAATCTACCTATAAATTCATCTTTTCTTTATAATCAAAGCATGCAAGTTTCAAGCAAGACAACAAATAGAGAACACACACTCACTCACTTTAACAAAAGCAATCAGATGCTTAACAGCGCCTCCATCCAGTATGTATCTGAAAAACGCTCTTACCCCTATTTTGTTGCAGTGGGTATAACTGCAATGGCCGTGCAAATACTTGAGGGACTACAACTCTTTTTACAATCTGTATATAAAATAGTTAAAAATATCGTTGTAGAGTTTAATAAAGACAACATACGAAACAGTGCTGACGATGCTTTGACCTCGCTCCTTTTAACATTTTTCAAAATATGTAACGTTGCTACCAGACTTCTTTTTTCTTTTGTAGCACCCTCTATAGCTATAGGATGCTGTGAGTTATCCGATTCTCAAATCCAAACCGAAAAAGAGCTAGATGACCTTCTTCAGAAAAAAGAATGTGCCCTCTCTACTCTCCAAAGTTGGATTCAACCCCTACATAAAAGCATAATCAATCTAAAAAGAACAGCACCAGTTGGTTCGAGTAGTGATAGACTCGCTGATGATTATGCAAAATTCTGTGGAAAACTAGAAATAATAAAATGGAATTTCACTTTCATAGAACTTGCTTCTCAAGAACTGGCAACGGATTTGCCTGAAAAATTTGTTAACGCAGATAACGACAATTTCGCTGAAAACACCATCCCCCATAGAAAAAAAGATATTCTTAAGTTAAAAAATCATGCCATCTACCATTTACCTTTGCTTCGCAAAGCCCTGGCATTATTAAGCGGAAAAGAATTTGTACTTGCCTGTTTTACCGCCGCCTCAAATGCAGTTTTGAACATAGCACTTTATACAAGTGAAATGGAACGTAATGCAAGTGAAATGGAACGTACTAAAAGGAGAATTGAATTTTTACAAGTACGACTAGATGAAATATCTCGTCAAAGAGGAACTGCTCCTCCAGCCACAGAAGCGCCAACCTCTATTGATGATTGTATTGCTATGCCTCCAACAGAATCCTAACTACTTTTTACCCATTTCATCCACAAATCCCTCGAAAACAACTTTTTTTAAGGAGGCTCTTAGGGTGTTTGTTTTGGGATATAGTCATTACCGTTCCTTATGACGTATCTTCTGCAAATTTTTGTAGCTTTTTGATAAATGCATCTCACTAATATTTAAAATAT
>JAJACI010000031.1 GCA_022601595.1 Chlamydiia bacterium
GGACCACTGGTTCATGCCGCTATTTGGGTTCAAGTGGGCGAAGAATTTGAGTACCTACTTGAAAATAGGCTAAAAGAAACCACTCCAAATCTTAAAATAATCAATTTACCTAAGATCACAAAAACACTTAAATCTTCCTGCGGGCATAAGCATCACCACCATCAACATTGCGATGACGCTGTTGACACGCACTATTGGATGGATCCGCTAACCGTTGCAGACCAAGCGCGTGCTATTACAAAATCATTAATACAAATTCTTCCTGCAAACAAAGCTCTTTATGAAAAAAAATTAGAATCTCTAACTGCAAAGCTTATCTCTTTAAACAAAAAGCTAACCAAGCAGCTATCTCCCTATTCTGGAGACGTTTACCTGACGACACATAAGGCTTATGGATACTTCTGCCACCGCTACCACTTAAAGCAAATTGGCATAGAGGCAGACGATGGCAAGGAAATGCGCTCTAAAGACATCCATCATGTATTAGAGGAGGCTCGATCTGATAGGAACAGGCTTGTAGGAATCTTAACGCAGCCTCAGCATGTAAATCGGGCCGCAGAAACCATTGGCATAGAACTTAACCTTCCCCTTTTCATGGTCAACCCATATGAAGAAGATTATATCGCCACCATTGAAAAGCTAGCCGCAATCACCGTCCAGCATGGGAAAATAAACAAGCACTAACTTCTCCTACTTCCACTGGACAATGACAACTGCTAAAATAAGCAAGCCAAATGCAATAATCGTCCAGAAAACTCTTTTCATCCCGCCTCCCACCGTAATTTCAGCAATAACATCCTTGAGTTTTTATTGCTATACAAGATACAATTTCTCTATATATTTATTTAGGAAAAATAATGACACCTATCATCGAAATTAGCGACCTTACTTTTTATTACGAAAGGAAGTGTGCTTTGAAAAATATTAATCTAGAGCTGAAAGATCATGGTTTTTATATTTTTTTAGGGCCAAACGGCGGCGGAAAGACGACCCTTGTAAAGTTGATCATGGGATTGTTAAAAGCAAAACGGGGATCGATTCGCGTCCATGGAGGTGCCCCCTCTGAAAAAAAGAATCATTTTGGGTATATTCCCCAAAAGCTTCAGTTTGATCCAATGTTTCCCCTTTCTTTGTTTGAATTTGTGCAGCAGGGACTACTCAACGACCTTCCTTGGTATGGAGTTTGGCCAAAGATCACCAAAGAGAAAACGATGGCTGTATTAGAAAAATTTTCTCTTTCGGACTTAAAAGATCGTCCCATTGGAGAGCTCTCAGGAGGCCAGCTACAGCGAGGAATTATTGCACGTGCACTTGTTTCAGATCCTGACATTCTTATTCTTGATGAGCCCCTTTCAGGCCTTGACCATGATTCTGCGCGAAACATCATCGCATTAATAGAGGAAATGCAAGGGAAAAAAACTATTCTGTTAATTACCCATGTAATCACTCATCTACTAAAAAAAGCAGAAGCAGTTTATCTTATTGAAAAAACTTTAAGTCCATTAAAAGATGATGCTTTGTGCAAGCACATGGAGCTGGGACTTTTCCACACAGAAGATGAGGGGTGCGATCATGAATGATTCTTTTTTTACGGCGCTTGCCTCTAATCCTTTTTTAAAAATGGCCCTTTTTGCAGGGCTGCTTGCCTCCTTAGGAAGCGGGATTATGGGAAGCTATACGGTGGTGCGCCGCGTTGTTTTTATCTCAGGAAGTATTGCCCATGCAGTGCTTGGGGGAATTGGTATTGCCATATATCTTCATTATTACACCCTCAATCCTATCTTCTCTCCATTAACAGGGGCGATTTTTTCCGCCTTTTTCTTTGGATTTTTGATCGGTTGGATGCATTTAAAATACAAGCAGAGGGTGGACTCTGTAATTGCTGCAGTTTGGTCTATTGGAATGGCAATAGGAGTGATCTTAATCTCTGTGACTCCTGGATCCAATGCAGAACTGATGAACTTTTTGTTTGGCAACCTTTTATGGGCAAGTCACAGGGAAATCTATCTTTTAGGCGGCCTAAATATCATTATTATTATCTCAAGCCTCTTTCTTCATAAAAGATTTTTGGCCATCTGCTTTGATGAAACCAATGCCTTCCTTCAAAAGCAACCCGTTGTTTTACTATATTTTTTCCTACTATCTCTTATTTGCCTAACTATTGTTATACTTATTCAAGTAATTGGTGCCATACTTGTCATCTCGATGCTCTGTCTCCCTGCGGCCATTGCAAATATTTTTACCAGATCCCTTTCAAAAATGATTTATCTTGCAATAGGTCTTTCTGCCATCATGTCCCTCCTAGGAACCTACTTTTCCTACCTCTTTAACTGGCCCATTGGAGCAACAATTGCCCTCATAACCACCTGCTTCTATTTTTTATCTTTACCAGTAAAACAGATCATGGTATCATTTCCGGAAAAATAACAAAGGATTAGCAAATGAAAGCAATTATTAAAACTGGCGGGAAGCAGTATAGCGTAAAAGCTGGCGATACTCTTGATGTAGAGCTTCTTGAGCATAACGATGATAACAAGATAATATTTGAAACAGTTCTGCTTATCAATGACGGTAAATCTGTACAAGTTGGCGCGCCTACCGTTGCGGGTGCAACAGTAGAGGCTGATGTTGTTGGCGAAGTACAAGACGACAAATTAATTGTTTATAAATATAAAAGAAGACATAACTGCCGCGTAAAAAAAGGTCACAGACAAAAGAAATTACGCATACTAGTTAAAGAAATTAAGGGAGCTGCATAATGGCACATAAGAAAGGACAAGGATCCTCAAGAAATGGTAGAGATTCTAACGCGCAAAGATTGGGCGTTAAGAAATATGGCGGTCAGGCTGTTGTTGCAGGAAATATCATCATTCGTCAGCGTGGAACAAAAGTTCATCCAGGTTTAGGCGTTGGCCTAGGGAAAGATTACACGATCTTTGCTCTAATAGACGGATGCGTAAAATTTAAGAAAGGTAAAAGAACTACCGTTTCCGTAGAAGCTGTTTCTTAAAACCCACTTAAAAAAGATATTTTAAAAATTAATAACATCTCGCCTGCCCGGTAGAGATGTTGTTTTATGTAAAGGGGGGTCTTAATAACGATAGTTATAGAGCTTCCCAAATGGGCAAGGAAAAAAATGTTTACTGATTTCACTAAACTTAGATGTGTATCTGGAAAAGGCGGCAATGGCGTCATCTCCTGGCTACGGGCAAAATACCTTCCTAAGGGCGGACCTTGTGGCGGTAATGGCGGCAAAGGTGGATCAATCATAATCAAAGCATCTAAAGACATCCATTGCCTACAACATTTACGCGGAAAAAACCTAATCTCTGCTGAAAAGGGCCGTGATGGCGGATCAAACAATAAAACAGGAAGAACAGGCAGAGATAAAACTGTTTTAGTACCTACTGGAACGATCATAATTAATGCAGAGACAGAAGAAATACTTGCCGATCTTACACAAGCTGGACAAACACTGCACATTGCAGAAGGCGGAAAAGGCGGGCTGGGAAATACCTGCTTTAAAACAGCAACCAATAGAGCTCCAAGAAAATGTACACCAGGAAAACCAGGCGGAGAGGTTTTCATCTCGCTTGAAATGAAGATGATTGCAGACGTAGGCTTTGTTGGACTTCCTAATGCTGGTAAATCGACATTAATGAAAGCACTTACCGCTACAGATGTAAAAATTGGCAACTACCCATTTACCACTTTAAAACCAAACCTTAGCTACCTCGAGTACGACGATTACTCAAGAGTATATCTAGCAGATATCCCAGGAATAATAAAAGATGCCCATTTAGATAGAGGTCTAGGCCTTGCGTTTCTTAAGCATATTGAACGAAGCAAAGCCCTTGTATATATTGTTGACATTGCCCCGCTGGGAGAAGAAGGAAAGCTTATTTCTGATCCTATACAAGATTATGCCATCTTAAAAAATGAGCTAAGAGAACATAACGAACAACTTCTAGAAAGACCTTCTATCATTGTTCTCAACAAATGCGAACTAGAGGGTGCAGATGAACATATCAAGGCATTTAAAAAGGCATTTCCAAATGAAAAAGCAGAGATCGTAATCATCTCGGCAAAAGAATCCAAAGGAACAGAAGAGCTTAGCCAAAAGATAAAGCTGCTGGCACAAATAGATGGCAAGCGCTACGAATAATCGTTACCGGTTACAATGGCAATGACTATAAAAAAAAATGGGCCCAAAATTTGGACCCACTATCATTTCTATATTCGTTCGCGTTTCATATGACGTACTGTTTAATGAATTTTTGAGGGAATTTTGATTCATTCAGCAAGCTAATATTATAAATATTAGTGAGATGCATTTATCAAAAAGCTACAAAAATTTGCTTAGCGCGTCATAAGAAACGGTAATGACTATATATAAGACGATTAAAAATCTTATTCTGCTGCAGTATAAGAAAACACTTTAAATACTTTTTCTAACATCTCTTTAACTTGGTCAGGCGCACCAGCACTTGTCAATTCTTCCATTATAGAAGCTTGAAATTTCTCATTTCTTGCTAAAACCTCTTCATCAGTTAAATTATTTTCAAGATCACCAACTAAAAAATCTAACGAAAGCTTCATCGCCTCAACAATAGATTCTTGTTCTGCAAACCACTCGGCTCTCTCTTCAGCGCTGAGCATCTTATCAGATGAAATTTGACCATTTTCATACCCATATACAGACTCTAATAAAACAGAATCATTGTCTCTGGTCTCAAAAAGCATATCCATTGATGTCATATAATCAAATATTTTAACCATATCGGCTTTAGAATATTTCTTCTCTATTTCACCGCTGTGGATATCAATAAGTAGCTGCGTTAAACCAACAAAAGATCTTGGATGCGCAAAAGCAACTTTTTCTGATAGCTCATTCTCTTCAGAAACAATCGCTGCTTCCTCTTGAGCAGGCGCCGCTTCTTCTTCAATAGAATCTACTGTCGCAGGCGCTGCTTCTTCTAAAACAACAGGCTCTTCTACTGCAACTTCTACTTCTTCTGTTTCTTCACTTGCTACTACCTCTTCAGTCTCTTCTAGCGCAATTTCTACTTCTTCTTTAGACTTTTCTACTGCAACTTCTACTTCTTCCACTTCTTCTGTAGATGCTACTTCTTCTGTAGTTACCGCTTCCTTAGCTTGCTCGGGAGCCGCATTCTCTACCACATTTTCCACATTCTCACACTGTAAAACTGGCTGCTCAACAACCTCTTCACCATGAAGATTCTGCATTGATAAAGTTCCACAAACCATTAACATTGCTCCAATTTTCGACACACACTTATTCATACGTAACTCCTTAATTTTAATTTACAACGAACAAATTTTACAGCTCCTGACAATTTAAATCAATTAAAGAGTATAAGATTTTCTGTATGCCCCCTGTTTGCAGATCAAATAGCAGCTATCTCTGCTACCTGCACTTCTTGTAGATATTGATTGCGCAGTAAATAACACTGCCATGCAAAATATATATAAAGCGGAGAGAAAACCAATGTCGCATAGTGCGCATATAACACAGGAAAAGTCCCTGTAATTTTCCAATACAACAGGAAACATAATGATGTCAATACACCTAAAGGCTGCGCTATTACTTGAAAAAACAACCACTTGGTCCCTCTATTAATATACGAACAATGCATAGTAATTGATACTCCAAGTATCATACCTATCACATTAAATATGATATCAAAACCGGTCGCCTTGCCAAGCACAACATACCCAAATAGTAGATACAAAAAACCTGAAAGATTCACCGCTATAAACGTATACAACCATCTTTGTCGAATATTTGTCATTTCTCCCCCCATCAAAAATATTACGATAACATTTATACCATAAAGCCCCTTTCACTTCAATGCGATAAAGAGATTAAAAATTAACTTTATACTAATCAACGCTACATGTATAGTTTTGGAAAAACCGGCACAGATTTAATTACCCCAGCAGCATTTTCAAAAGCAAGTAAGGGAATTTCCGCAGTCGCTAAGGCCGCTAAAAAGATCCATAAAGCCAAAGGATTGATCCTATAGAATCAGCAGAAATTCATATACCAATAGAAGATTTTGTTTTTCAAGGGGAATAAACATAAACTATACTAAAGAAAAGAAAAAACGAATACTTAATAATTATTTAGCCATAATTTATGGCATCTCCAATAAAGAATACCAAAAAAGGGTCTGGATTAAAGGAGAGGGGCCTGAGATGGATGATTATGATGTTACATGTAATCATTATGGAGATTATAAATTCATTTTGGAGAATTTTGTAAAATTTGATTTTACTCAAAAACAATATAATCTATTAGTTCAATTCCATACAGAATTTAAAGCGTTTAATGATGGTCCTGGAATGCAGTATTACCTTCCAAAACTATTTATAGATACACCAGAATGGGAAAAAGTGATGGGTAAAGCAAAAGAAGTACTCCAAGCATTTTATTACAAAAAAGCTTAAGGAGAGCCTGAAAAATGACTATAACTACCAATATGGATCAACTAAATCTCTAACTGGCTCCCAATAAATTTGCTTTGCATTGATCTTTATATCAACTGGCGGTAAACAAACACTTGAATCCATCGGATATACCTCCCAACAAAAAAACAGCTTCACCACTCCTTCCTCTATTTCCAATGAATAAATACTCGTATGACTATATTGCATTTTTATCTCACCCTTAAAATCCACCCCATTTAAGGAGACTCTAAAAAACGAGCAGTTCTATAATTTTCCAGATTTCTTATAAATCCTATTTTTCGCCCCGCCCCATCCCTACAGGGATGCCGCTTACTCCAAAATAGGATTTATTTCAAAAAATCTGAAGAAATTCTAAAAAGTGCAGTTATTCAGAGTCTCCTAAGAGTATTTTTGAGACATGATCCAAATGCAATCTTCCTCTTAACCTGTCATCAGTTGAAAGAGGCAAGTCATCCACTATATCATCCGGATCCAATTCTGCACCTTCCAAAGCGAAAACAATACTTTTTATGCCATGCTCCATCTCCAGTATTCTTCCATCATGAAAATACGAACCATATTTTGAAATATCAATTTCCATTTTCAATATTTCTCTTCCAAATTAGTAATAGTCTCCCAAAAGATATTATCTGCACCTATCTCTATTTCTTGGGAGGATAGGCTTCGGTAACACCAAATTCAATGTCGTAATATAAAACATGCAAGTGATTTTTACTTACCTCTAAACTATATATATCACCAATGTTATTCTTGATCTGGAACTTTTCTGTAAATTTCTTACTATTCAACTCCGTACTGTGCACACCTTCTACATAAAGTTTTTCTTGTAAAGTACATCTTTTGACAAGGACCAATTATCTATAATATCTTCAGAATCCATTTCTGCACTTTTGAGTAGAAATACAAAACCATTATCAAAATGCTCTATCTTTAAAATAGTTCCATCATGGAAAAAATCCTGATATCTAGTAATATCAATAACTTTTTCCCACCATTTGCAATGCTCAGAGTATACATGTGATCTAGCCCTACCCTTTGCAATAGGATTGCCATCTCCATCTATATACATATTATGACTTCCTGTTGCTTTGGGATTTAATATATGAAAATGGTCATGCCCTTTATGCCTCAGCTTTCCAGAATCCCCTGCATCCGCTCTGATTATTTCACCCGATCTTTTATCCACAAACATTCTATACATAGTTTTCTACTCCTTTATCCACCATTCAGTCCCTTCTGGATATATTATAAGATCCTATCTATGATTTAGACTTATTATAGTTATGAGGATAGGGTAATTCAAGAATTGGCTCCCAGTAAATTCTTTCACCTTCTATAATATATTCTGCTGGAGGAGGATCCTTCCCAATACTTGGTCCTAAATTTTGCCAAAAAAGAAATAACCTAACCTTGCTAGAGGTAACCTCTAAATCATAAATTTCAGCATAATCATACTCCATTTCAAGCTTGCCTTGATAATCCTTATCCTTGGCTAGCACTTTTGACACACTTTCCATATGCAGCTTTCCGCGTAAAGTATTATCTTTTGAAAAAGGCAGCCTCTCTTCAAAGTCATCAGGATCCATTTCTGCACTAATAAGCTCCAATATAACACTATCATTTTCATGACTTATTTGAACTAGATACCCATCATGAAAATAAGCATCATACTTTGCTATATCAAATTTCTGTTCCATAATTACCCCTCCTTAGGATATATATGAGAAGAATCACTATTTTTTCCAGTGGGATTACCATCCGAATCTAAATATTTATCATCATCACCTGTAGATTTTGGATTCCTAATATGGTAGTGATCACGCCCGCCATGACCAGGTTTCCCTGGCGTAGCGGCATCATGTTCAATAATTTCTCCGGTCCTTTTATCTCTGTATGTGGTACGTCCATGTTTTTTTGCTTCTGGATGACTTTCATCTATATAATTATTATCTTTTTCCATTTCCTCAGCAGTCAGCAAATCCTCTTTAATATGCTTTTTCTTACGTCTTTCCATCACTTGATTTTCCCACTCAAGCTTATCCATCTCATGACTAAATCCATACCCCATTGGATATTGCTGCATTTCTCCCGATAACAGATAGTTTAACCTTCGTCTTTCTTCTTCCCTTCGCACTCTAGCGATCTCTTCATTTGCCATTTCCCCCACTTTTGTTACCAAATATCCTGCTAATGCATAAGCCCCTGCATAAACCCAAGGGCCGGCCTCTAGTGTCAGCGGGATTACAAACACCCAATTCCCATCGGGATCAAAATAGCTTTCAGGATGGTCAAAACAGTACTGATAGGGGTAGTCTTGAACCTGGTGCATCGGATCAGGCGTCAGCCACTCCTTAAGCCTAGGGGAATAATACCTAGACCCAAAATAAACAAGTTCTGTACTACCATCATAGTGCTTACCTGAAAAAGTCCAGGCGGCGGGTGCATCTTTTGAAATAGTTCTTCCAAACGGATCATCATTTCCTAAATCAATCACTTGCTTGGTGTCCATATGGACTAGCTGAACAATATTCCCAGTAGAATTATGAATAGGGGCATAGACCCCACCTTTTGTCTCAATAGCAATTGCTCTGACCACCTGCGGATGAAATGAAATCCCCGGAATTCTTAGCTGCTCGACACCATCATCCGTACTTATAGCTAAATTATTCAGCCCAGCATACGCAAAATGCTCCACCTTGCCATCTTCACTCCTAGAAACTCTTCTGCCGTCACAATCATACCCATAACACACTTGACCACTACCACTGGATACCCTTGTCAAATTCAGATGATCATCATACTCATAGTAAGTATCTCTAAAACGGATCAGACATCCTCTTGAATCATACTCACAATCTCCTTGCTCAACAATAAAATCCTGCAAAGGATTTTGCGCTACACGCTCAAATGGAGTAGAACAAGATCCATCTTTATGATGGATTATCTGCCCTAAACCACCAATAAGATTTTCCGAAACAAGCCTTCCATCTTGATCATAAACATAACCATGAGAATAAAGCTCCTCTCCTTCCGGCGATAGACGTACCACCCTAGAAATCCTTTGCTTGTCACACTCATATCGAACAGCCCCATAAGCACCTAAATCTAATACCACCTCCTGTCCTATAACAAAGAGAGGAAATAAAAACACAAACCTCAACAACCCTTTCATATAAACCCACCATCAAAATAGTAAAAAACATACGTTACATCTAGAAAAAATTTAAAACAATAGATTTTTTTATTTGACAGGTAAAGATTTTATCTTTATAAATTTAATTTTTAATTAATTGTGTTACCCCAGTTCAAGGTTGAAGTGCAACACTCGGTATAAAAAAAAGAATAGGTAGATGGTGAAAAAATCTCTAATGTGAAATTGAGATCAACACAAGGAGATTTTATGCCAAAAGGCTACCACCATCTAACCCATATTCAAAGATGTCAAATTTGCACTTTAAAAGCTAGAGGAGATTCATATCGATCGATTGCAATCCACCTAAATGTACACCCAAGTACTATAGGTAGAGAGATTAAGAGAAATGGCGGGCTTATAGGATATCGTCATACAGGCGCTCATTTGAAAGCGCATGCTCGTAAAAACAAGATCCCTAACAATAAAATGAGCGCTGAAATTATTGCAGCATTGAGAGAAAAACTTAAGATAGGATGGAGTCCTGTCCAAATATCTGGACATCTAAAACGGCATGGGAACCAGTCAGTTAGTCATGAAAGTATCTATAAGTATATTTGGAAAGACAAGCGATCTGGTGGCATCCTTTATAAATTGCTTCGTAGAAAAGGCAAAAAATATAATAAGCGTGCAAAGCAGAATGCAGGTCGAGGTATGATCCCAAATAGAGTGGATATTTCATTACGCCCTGATATTGTGGAGGATAAGACGCGACTTGGAGATTGGGA
>JAJACI010000032.1 GCA_022601595.1 Chlamydiia bacterium
CCGCTTACTCCAAAATAAAATTTATTTCAAAAAATCTGAAAAGATTCTAAAAGGTGTAGTTTATCAGAGTCTCCTTAAGGAGACTCTGATAAAGACTATTTAGTTTTCAACCAGGAAGAGATCCAATCCATTTTGAAAGGTTGATTCAAGCACTTGATCTACAGAAATTTCGTGCACATCTGCGATAGTTTCGGCAACCACTTTTACATAAGCCGGCTCGTTGGGCTTGCCTCGGTAGCCATGTGGTGCAAGCCATGGACTATCTGTTTCTATTAAAAGCCTATCCATCGGAATGGTTTTTATAATCTCTCTTAGTTCTTGAGACTTTTTGAAGGTGGCAATTCCTGATATTGAAATAGACCATCCAAGTGCAAGCGCTTTTTCTGCCTGTTGTTGCGAACCTGTAAAGCAGTGGATAATCCCTTTAAAAGAAGGAAATTCTGATGCCGCCTCGAATACATTTTCAAAGGCTCCATCCCCTCTCACGTGAAAGACTACAGGAAGACTTTCTCTTACAGCAAGATCAATATAAGAGCGGCACACCCCTTTTTGCTCCTTTATATTCTCTGGCTCAATAAAATCATCAAACCCTGTTTCTCCAACTGCTACCAAATCACCAGCTTTTGCATGTTTTTCAAAAAAAGCAAAAGTTTCCTTTGTCTCTTTGTCTGCGTCATGAGGGGTGGTGCAGGCAATGTTTTTAATTACATCAGGATATTTTTGTTGTAGGGCAAGCCCCTCTTTAAGCTCTTGTGGGCTTGTGCAAATGTTCATAATCTTTGTGATATCTGCTGAAAGCGCCCGTTTTATAGCGCCATCGGCGTCCATAGAATATTCAGTAGAGGTAAGATGAGCATGTGAATCCATAATATAACTTTTCTTAGAAAAACGAATTCTATATGATAACAGGAAAGGGATATTTTTATGAGCATTTTCTTCAAGGCGTATGCCGAATCCGATTTTTTTGGTAAAATCATCTTCATCTTATTATTTTTACTTTCTGTAGCGAGCTGGACCGTACTTATTCGTAAAATTCGTCTGATAAAAGAGGTGCGCAGAAAGGGGAAAGAAAGTTTATCCATGCTGCACCACACCAGCCTAAAGACATTGTTATTCCAAAGAGAGGAGATAGAAAGCGACAATCCATTTGCAAAAATTCTTCATGCCATATCTTCAAAAACATCACAAATTATCAATAAAAATCACCATTTCAAAGATCAACAAGATACTTTTCTTTCACAAAGGGATATGCAAGTGATAGATGAGTATTCTTCTATTACCATCTTTGGAGAGGTAAAATCTTTAACTCATGATCTCTTTATCTTATCGACGGTTGTATCACTTGCCCCCTTTTTAGGAATTTTAGGCACTGTTTGGGGGATCTTGATCAGTCTCGGTGAACTACAAAAAGGGGCATCTGGATCCAATACTATCGTTTTAGGAGGCCTGTCCACAGCCCTTGCAACAACCGTTCTAGGGCTTGTAATTGCCATCCCAGCGCTTATCGCCTACAACTATTTAAAAAATGCAGTGTCTCACATAGGAAGCGACATGGAAGGGTTTTCCCATAGCGTACTTTCCCAAGTAGAGCTGCAATACAGGCAGGTGGAGGTATAATGGCAAAAGATTATAATACCCTTTTTACAGAAGAAAATGAGCTAATCAATTTAACGCCTCTTTTAGATGTTTTGTTTGTCATCTTAATTCTATTTATTATCATCGCTCCATTGATGAATATTGACAAGATCAACCTTGCAGAAAGCTCTTCAAAAACCCTTTCCAGCTCAACAATGGAAGATCGGAACGGAATTTCTATCTATTTACATGCCGATGACACCGTATCCATTGGCACAAAAAAAGTGGAAAGGCACGCCCTTCGCTTTGTTTTAGAAGAAATTCATAAGCAAAACAAAACCGCATTACCAAGACTATTTATCGATAAAAAATCCTCCTTTGGAACGTTTACAGAAACAAAAGACCTGATTGAAGATTGCGGTTTTACCTCTCTTGATCTGGTAGTCAAAAGCAAACACTCATGAATAATAAAGCTATACTACCCTTATTCATAGCCATTTGTCATATACCCATTTTCTTACTGCAATTTGAAAATCGAAAAGCCCCGATCCTTCCAAAAAAAAAGATTACCATTAATACCATCCACCTCCTTGAGGAGCATCCGAAGCAAATAGTCACTGCTAGAATGCCAGCGCCTAAAAAGACTGTTAAAAAAGTGGCGAGAAAAAAGAAAAAGATCATTGCCAAAAAAGCTCCTGCTAAAAAAAAGAAAAAGCCTATTCTTTCTAAAAAAAAGATCCAAAAGAAGCTGAGCAAGTCTCTTGCTAGCAAAAAGCCCCGCGCCTTAAAAAGACTTACTCCAATAAAAAAAACGACAAAAAATGATGCAGGAAAGGAGCAAAGCGAATACAATAAGTATTTACAAGAAGTTGCGGCGATACTAAGTGACACTTTAACCCTGCCAGAAACTGGGAAAGTAAAACTTTCTATTACCATTAGGCCAGGAGGAACGGTGAGTAAAATCACATCCCTTTCCTCTGAAAGCGCCTGCAACCTTGCATATTTAGAAGAACATTTAGCAAAAATCCTTTTGCCAAAATATTCAAAGAAAGAAGATAGAACTTTTACCATAGTATTTAGCGATGAAAAATAAAAAATACCTGCTGCTACTTTTGCTCTTATTCAAACTGCCTATGTTTAGTCAAGAGATAGAGGTCACCCTGCCAACAAGAGATAAAGAAATCTCGATATACATTACTACTTGTAGGGCAAAGGATTACAATCTTTCCTCCCTTGTAAACACTATTACAGGAGAAGATTTTCTCGTAGATGGAAGAGCTGTTATTGTAGAAAAAAATGAAAGCTTGCTCACCTTGGAAACCAAAACAGGGGAAGATCTTTACAGCGATAAGCTGTGGAAGCAAAATGGTATTGATTATGTTATTAGACCTGTTTTAACACAAGAAACACTCACTTATGATATCTTTTCAGTAAGAAAAGGAACCATTAAAACCCTTTCAGCAATAGAACTTAATAAAGATAAAGATGCAAATATTTTCACTCTTCATAAGGTCTCTGATTTTATTATGGAAGAAATTTTTGGAGAAAAAGGGATTGCCTCTAAAAGAATCCTCTATTCTTACAAACCATCTGGCGTAGAAAAAGATATGTCCAAAGAGAGATGGAATGCAGAGATTTACGAAACTGATTCTTTAGGCTATACAAACAGAAGAATTACTTATGACAATAGCTACTCCATATCTCCAGAGTTCATCGCTAATACAGAAGGAAAAAGAGATTACGAGTTTATCTACGTCACCTATAAAATAGGTCAGCCGCAAATATATCATGGGAAAAAAGATGGATCACGCGCTGTATCATTAATAAAACTGCGCGGCAATCAACTTTTGCCAAAACCCTCTTCTGACGGGAAATATATATCTTTTGTATCTGACGCGTCAGGAAGATCGGATGTTTTTCTTCAACCTATGAATAAATTACACAAGGCTTTAGGTAGACCTATGCAAATTTATTCAGGAAACGGCGGCACAGCCGCCTCCCCTCACCTGAGCCCTGATAACAAGCATATGGTATTTGTAAGCGATAAGTCAGGGCATGCAAAGATCTACATCGCAGATATCGAAGAGACCATCTCTGCAAGGAAGCCGCCAAAACTTTCTAGGCTAAAATGCCCATGCACAGAATGTACTGCCCCATGTTTCTCTCCAGATGGGACAAAGATAGCCTTTTCAGGAAAGATAAATGGGCGACGACAAATCTGGTTATATGATATAAGCCAGAAAAAAGCCTATCAATTAACATCAGGCTCAGAAGATAAGGAAAATCCATGTTTTGGAAGTGGCGGAAGGCATATTGTCTACAATACTACCTTCCCATCCACAGACCTTTATCTATTGAGCATAGAAAAAAAACATATTAGAAGATTGACCAAAGGGTCTGGAGATAAACACTATCCAGCTTTTGAGAAATAAGGAAATACTATGAAAAAAACTATAATACTTACCTGCGTTTCACTGCTTCTTTGCACCTCTTGCACATCCACTCTTACCAAATTATCAAATAAAGCAAATAATGCTTTTATGGTCATGCGATCTAAAGCAAATGCCTTATTCGATCGTGATATTGATGATCAAAGATTAGTGGTAACCTCCTCAGAATTTTTTGGTGCAAATGAGGAGGAGTTCATCCCCTTAAATGAAGAGGAAATGAATACAAAAATAGTTTCTAGAGCGATACCCCAGCCTGCGCAGACACCTGGCGCTGAAGGAAGTTCTGTCCCTGCAATTGCCAAGTTTAAAAAACCTGGTAATTCATTAAGCTCTTTATTTAAAACCATCTATTTTAATACCGATCAATATACTCCAAACGCAGCAACCTCGAAAATGGATATGCAAAAGCTTGCTACCTATCTTAAAAAGCATCCCTCCACCTATATTTTTGTGGAAGGGCACTGTGATGAACGCGCATCTGAAAGTTATAACCTCGCCCTTGGCACCAAACGTGCTGGAGCGATAAGAACTATTCTGGTAAACTACGGAGCAAATCCTAATCAACTCTACAGCATCTCCTACGGGAAAGAAAGGCCAGCTGTAGCCGGAAAATCAAAAGCAGTCTTTGCGAAAAATCGCAGGGTAGAATTTAAAATTTATGACGGACATAACAAATGATTCAACTAAATCTTCGAAAAAAAGCTCTATACCTTATCCTTCCAATAGTACTATCTAGTTGTATAGGAACAAAATCGACCGCGGCTAGCTCTGGACAAAATGATGTTATTATCCACCAGCTAAGGGTTGAGCTGGAAGAAATTAAGCATCATATCCACACCACCGTAATGCAAATGAACGTACTTACCAACAAGATGGTTAATTCAGAAGATACGATGTTTGAATTGAAGCAAAGAGAGCTTATTACACAAAAGCAGACTCTAAAATCTAACACAGAACAACTTGCTCGCCTTGAAAAAAAGGTAGATGAGCTAATTGAGAATGAAAAAAAGCAAGTTGCTATCTCTGAGACTTTGGAAGATGAGATAAAAGTGCACAGCAGAGCGCTCCATCAGAATAAGAAAAAGCTTCACGAAATCGAAAAGCAAGCTATCGCTTTAAAAACTCATGCTCAGGAAATCTCTGAGTAAAATCAGCTGATTTGAGGGGGTTAAAATTTAAAATAGTGCATTATAAAAAAAGCTTGTAAATTATTTCAGAAATGATTAAAGTACTTTTCAACATTTATCTCTAGCAAAGGAACAACATGGCACAAAGAAAAAGAATACTATTAATTGAGGATGAAGAGGATATCGCTTCTCTTATCAAGCTACAGGCAGAAATCTCTGGATATATCCTACACGTGGAAGTCGATGGTATAAACGGACTAAGAGCTGTCGAAAGAGAAAAACCTGATCTTGTAATCATTGATATCATGCTTCCAGGTCAAAATGGATTTGATGTTTGTCGTAAGATAAAGAGCAATCCAGAACTAAGAGGGATCCCAGTGATCATAGTCTCTGCGAAAAGTGATGAAATAGATGTACTTCTAGGCCTAGAGCTTGGAGCAGATGATTATATTGCTAAGCCTTTCTCATTAAAAGTTTTAATGACAAGAATCAAAGTTATTTTAAGAAGAAACAGAGAGACAGAAAAGACAACAAAAAATATCTCTTTCGGTGAATTTACACTTGAGGTAGATCGTTATCTTCTTAGAAAAAATGATAAAGTAATTCCTATTACTCTTTCAGAGTTTGGGATCTTAAAAAGACTACTTCAAAATAGAGGTAAGGTGCTTACAAGAAACCAACTGCTTGATGACATCCATAATGATGACTCATTTGTTGTTGATAGAAACATTGATGTGCACATCGCTTCATTAAGAAGAAAACTTGGACCAAACTTCAAATGGATTGATACCGTTCGCGGTATTGGTTACAGATTCAAGCTTGATCTAGCAGAAGAAGCTTCAGAATCTGAAGAACTTGTGACATCATAACAAGAATCATATGGAGGGTTATCCCGCATAACCCTCACTGTCTATTTATCCCTTAAGGAGACTCTGAAAAACGGACAGTTTTATAATCTCCCAGATTTCCTATCCATTCTATTTTTCGTGGCGCTCCATCCCGACAGGGATGCAGCTTACTCCAAAATAGAATACCTTTCCAAAAATCTGAAGAAATTCTAAAAAGTGTAGTTTATCAGACTCTCCTTAAGTTTGAAATAACATTTCACTTGTAAAGATTTAATTAATTATGTATTTGAAGAATATATAATTAATTATTAACGAGTCATTATGAAATTGTTATTACTTGCGTTAATTCCCTTTTTAGGTAGTTGTAACTCTAAAAAAGAAGATAAAACTGCCATTTTACACACTCATCATCATAATGATTCATTAAGACTTTCAAGGCTTTCCCATGATGAGATCTTTATCTTAGAGATGCATTATCCGGTAATACTCAAAAAGATCCTCATTGGAGAGAACCTTCGTGTAAGAGAGGTAATCACTTTACATGAAATTGGGCTCAGAGATGAGGCCTTAATACATTTGATAAAATATACAGGAAGCATATTTATGCTCACCGCTGATGATGTGGTAAAATTACAGTTAGGAGGAGTACCTTTACAGGTGATAAATTTGATGATAGAATCATAAAAAAAATAAGAAAAAGACGATTCAGCTTGAGATTATGTAGCTTTTTATATAAAAATCTAAAAACAGCTTGAAAAAAAGTAAAAACAAATATGGCAACATTTTACCAGACATTTACAGCAGAGACCTCCCCTCCTAAGCTATACACAGCATTGGTTTCAAAGGGAAAGGCAGAGGCTATAAAGAAATTCAAAGCTATTTTACACCAAAGTGCCTTTTTACATCTCTCTTTCAGCCTGTTCATTCTTGTTCAATCTATTGTTTCCCTCTCCCTTTTCCTCTCCGATTTTAACTCCATGTATACGCCAGCATCATTTGCAATACTATTTCTAGCAATCACCTCCTATATGCTCATTGCTTTCTACCAGAAAAACCGTAAACTCGATGCCATCGACACCATAAGTAAAGAATTTCGTCATTGTTGTAGTATTGCGCTCTCAAAAAATATAGAAAACACAGAGAAACTCCACCTTGCCATAGCAGAATGTATGCGCGATCTATCTGAGGCGCTGCATACACAAGAGCTTTTTTATCTAACTATTCATCCTTTTAAATTTTCTAAAAGTCATATCATCTCCCATTTTCTCTATTTTCATTATGGTGATATCCTTTATCTTCAAGAAAAGCTTTTAGATATCTCCCTAAACCAGCATTCGTTTATTCTAGCCGATTGTGCGTGTAATTTAGAATTTCACAGCTCTTTATCAAAAACCTATGCGACTTTAGCAGGGTGCCACAAGTTGCCTAAAGGTAAACATCTAGAAAAGGCATTTCATTATAGTAATATGACAAAAAAGAATGAGCTTTCATCTTATTTTGACAAGTATTATATACTAGCCATTGAAGAGCTTAAGATCGTATGTGAGCTCTCTGGTAATGAGTCGTGGTCGATACTTGACCTTGCCTCCTTATACGCCCGTTTTGGGGATTATGAGAAGGAGATGGAGCAATATGAGCAACTGGTAAACTGTATAGATGATGACAAAGAGATCTTATACCGTTTAGGAGTATTATACTTTATGCATCATAAAACATCTTGCGGCTTAAAAATGTATAATCAATTAAGAAAACTTGATGCATTATATGCAAAAAATTTACTCTCTCACTATAATTTTTAGAAAAATAACTATAAAAGTTAAAAATTCATTTGTTCTATAATATTTCCTTTGTATAATCAAGCCCAAAAAATCTGGGAATACTATGCCAAATATTAGCCACTTTAAAGGAACAAAATATCTATCTTTTAAGCTTGCTGTCACTGCCTCACTGATGATGGGAGCATTATCTGGAGCACCTAACTACGATAATATGTCGAAGGAAGAGGGGTTTATGCTCCGGAGAATTACAGAGTTTTGGAAAGATCAAGACTATAAAACCGTAAAAAGTGAGATCAAAAGGTTTCAAAAGACACATAAAAACAGCAAATTCTGTGACCAACTTCATGGAAATTTGGGAGATCTACTGATTCAAGAGGGTAAATATAAAGAAGCCTTAGAATCCTATTTGAAAATAACTCATAAAGATGTTGCTATAGAATTTCTCCTTAACAAGATGCAATGTTACTATGAACTGGAAAGATATGACGAGCTGATAACAGCAGGAATGCCATCACTTACTGAAATGACTAAGGAATTATTAGACAGACGGGATGAATTTTTCTTTTTAATGGCTGAGGGGTACTTTAGGAGTGCTCTTTCCTATGGTGATACTGATAGAAAGAATACCAATTTAAATAAGGCACTACCACTTTATGAAAAAATCCTAAATTCTTCTTTTCATAATCCTACCACATTTGCTCTTGCAGAAATTTATCGTCTACAAGGTGCAAACGATAAGGCAGCTACATTTTTTCTAGAGCTTGCTACAACTCATCCTGAGAGAAAAGAAGAGCTATTATTTCATGCTGCCCTTTCTCAAGCTGAGTTTGACAAACCCTTAGCAATAAGGACATTTACAAAAATAATAGGTTTAAATGGGGAAAAAGCAAAAGATGCCGCATTAAATCGTCTGATTTTATATTTCGGAGAAGAAAAATACAATAATGTAATCTCTAACTACGAAGAGGTTTTAGAGCTTGCAGCAGAGGATAAAAAGCCTACTTTAGAGTACATCATTGCAAGAAGTTATTTTGCTCAAAAAGAATATATCAAAGCAGGAACGCATCTTGATAATTTCATCGCATACAATCAAGGTACAACAGATGAGAAGCGTAATGCTCTTCTTATGCAGCTATCTACCGCACAGTTTTTAAAAGATGAGGGTACCTACAGATCAATACTTGAAAAACTAGCCCGTAATTTCCCAGAAGATCCAGAGCTTTCTCAAGCGATATTTATTCATGCCATGATGTTAAAGGAAATGGATCAGCCAGATGCAGCAGAGGCTGTCTTAACATCCTTGATTAAAGGGAAAAACAACCTTATGAATCAAGAAGTTTTGAAATTAGAATACGGCCTTGTTGCCTATAACAATAAAAATTGGGAGCTTGCTAAAAACACTCTCTTATCCTTTACAGATACATATAAAGATAGCAAACACTCAGCTGTGGCATGGAAATATCTTCTCTCATCAGCTTTAAACCTCTTAAAAGCAGGCGCGGAGGAGAAGAATCCGTCCTACAGTAAAGAGGAATTTTTGAATGATCTAGACAAGATTATGGTTCATGCAGATGTACTTGACAAAGGGGAAAAAGTAGAGTGTCTATTCCTTCAAGGGAAGCTTTCCTATGAATTAGGAAAATATGAGGATGCACTAACAAGACTGGGAAGCTTTATTTTTGATAATCAGAAAAGTGAGCACATCTCGGAGGCATACCTCCTTTCAGCGCTTTGTTATCATAAAACAAATGCCTCAATAGATCTCTTTTGCACCAATGCAGAAAAGGCAATGCAACTAGACAAATCTTTAGAAAAGAAAGGGGCATTACACATTGAACTCTTTAATGCTTATCTAACTATTGCTAAAAAATCTGAATATGCAGAGAATCTAACTAAAAAGGCAAGAGAGCATCTTTATGCCGCATTATCTCTTGGTGAAAAAGATATCAAGCTGGAAAACAAATTATGGCTTGCAAATTCTTATCTTAGTGAGCTTGCTATCCCTTTACAGTCTTATGCTGTAGATACTCACGCAGCGACAGATGATACCATGTTTAATAGATGCACTTCTTTGTTTGAGGAGATCTTGTTAGATGATGTCTCCAAGTCCTTAGCAAATATCACAGAGAAAAATACATTCCTAGAATGGGAAGTATTGAAATATGCAAAATTACTTGGGAAAAAGGATCAATCGAGCCAAAAGGTGAGTATCTTAAAAGCGTTAGTAGAAGCACAAGCAGAAAATAAAACGCAAGGTTGGAAAGCAAAGGAAGAGGTCTTATTTGAGCTTGCCAAAACATATGAGGGTTTAGGAAAAAAAGATGAGGCATTAGAAACGTATTCATTCCTTGCCCAAACTAAGAAAGGTGACAGGACATTTATAGAAGAATATTCTAAGCTTAACTCGCTACGCCTTCATTTTGAAAAGTTACCTGAGGCTTCCAAGGC
>JAJACI010000033.1 GCA_022601595.1 Chlamydiia bacterium
GGATGGGGCGCCATGAAAAATAGGATTTATAAGAAATCTGGAAAATTATAAAACTGCTCGTTTTTCAGAGTCTCCTTAGGAGAGTCTGAATAGATAAGATACATCGGTGTAGGCATTTTTTTTAAGGTCGAAAAAGACATCTCTGTCTATAGTAAATCTTATGAGAGATATTTCTTATCACATTCGCCGTTTATTATACATTTTAGCAAGTATTTTTCTTCTCTTTGGAGCTCGTGTCTATTATTTATCTATCATTCAGCATGAATACCATGTGAATGAAGCTAAAAGGCCTGCTTTGAGGGCTAAGATAAAGACACCTAACCGAGGAACTATTCGTGATAGGTTTAACCACCCCCTTGCAATCAACACTATTTCCTACACCATCTCTGTTCTATACGATCCCATAAAAAGCTTACCAAGGAGGAAATTTGTAATAAAAGGTGGGAAAAAAGTGCTCACCTACCCTAGAAAAGATGCCATAGAAAATCTTGCTAGGTTTTTAGAGCATTATTGCGAAAAAGATGCTCAGGAGATAGAAGATTTAGTATATAGTAAAGCCTCTCTTTTTCCAAACACCCCTTTTACCCTCAAAGAAGAGGTGTCAGAGGACGTTTTTTTTAGACTGAAGATGAAAGAGTCTTTTTATCCTGGCCTAAATATGAAGATAACGAAAAAAAGGACCTATCCTCTTGGAAAGGTGGGCTCACATATTTTAGGTTATATGGGAGCCATAGATGAAAGAGAACACCTTAGAATCAAATCTTCCATCAAAGCCTTAAAATCTTATTTGGAAGATAAAAAAAATAATCTTGTCACTCCTCTTCCAAAAGGTTTTTCCTCTACCAAACAAGTGCAAGAAGAACTAAAAACCTTGCTCAACAAATCATATACCATCCACTCTAGCATTGGGAAAAGTGGTATAGAAAAGCAGTTCGATAGCGAGTTAAAAGGCTCTATTGGTAAAGATTTATACTTAGTAGATCATAAAGGTTCGCGAAGATGCCTTCTACCAGAATCCTACGAAGAAACTCCAGGCAGAAGAGTGCTGCTTACTATTTCCGCAAAATTACAAGATCATTGTGAAAAACTTTTAGCAGACAGTGAAAAACTCCGCATGGACGCCTTTCACCGTGCAGGAAAAAATCATCACAAGTTAAATGCCCCTTGGATTTCAGGGGGGTCGATCGTTGCAATGATCCCATCTACTGGAGAGGTGGTGGCCCTTGCCTCTTACCCCACTTTTGATCCCAACGATTTTTCCTTGGCCAATAAAGATAAAGCTCTAAAATGGCTGGAGACCCCCACCTATATAGGAAAAATCTTTGATGGAAAATACCCACTGGAAAAAGATGTCTATAATATCACTACGCAAACTATGAGCCACCTTACCAAAGAACTCACTTATAACAACTACCTAGACACTATTCTATCCAAAGATTCGGCTGTAAAAATAGCGCTAAACAAGATTGAACATATTCACGGCGCTAATTTTATCCAAAATTGTATGGAAATGCTTCTCTCTCTTTCCGAAGAAACAGACATACACCCTTTAATAGACGCTTTATACTCAGGATCTTCCCACTCTCTTACTTTTCACCGAACAAAAAAAGATAAAAGAGAAGAAATTATCTCTCGTTTAAAAGGAAAAACATCGCTGCTCAGGGAGCTTCGAAAGGAGATAGATCCCTATCTATCGCTTATCCCAAAAAATGATGACAAAATACTATTTTTAGATATCTTACGCCTTTTTTGCCCAAATCATCTTTTTGACGACTCATTACTAGCACAGACTGGACATGAATCACTCAAGATATACAAGGAATTTAGCAACGCAAAAATCTGTGTCGAGCAAGAGGTCTATGAGGTGGTAAAAAAGATTTTTCACGAGCAGGAATTTGCAGAGTGGAGAGAGACCTATTTTACAGACTATCTGAAAAGTAAAAGGGTAATAGAAAAGAATAATAAAAGACATGCAAAGCCTTATATTAACTATCTAGAAGAGATCGAAAGATCTCTTTTTCAGCAATTTTTTACAAAAAATAAATGGGAATTTATAGAAGCCTATTTAACCATTGGAGCTCCTGTAAAAGAAGGAGATATAAGACTTCCCTATTTTCAAGCGCTTATTGAAAAAAGCCTTAAAGGGACAAACAGCTCCTACCAAAAGCTGAAAAATCACCTTGCTAAACTAAGTGATGATCAAATTATCCCCTACCTTAAAACGATGCGCTCGTATAATGAGCTGAACAGGGAACTTTATGGTAAATACTACTTCCCTCATAAATCAGGGAGAAAACCTTTAGAAAAGGACCTTGCACGTGCCTTTTACCCAGGAAATGGCTTTGGTTTTTCAAAATCTTCGGCCTTTGCTGAAAATACTCCGCTAGGATCTAGCTTTAAAATTTTTGTGGGCTATGAAGCACTACGTGATCACTATAACTCTCGACCGGGCCTTACTTTTCCCCTAAACCCAATGACTATCACAGACACCTCGCCATCTTATAGCGCGAAAATAACAAGGGACACCATACTAGGATACCACAGTAATAACAAACCCATCAGAAGAATATATAAGGGCGGGCGTCTTCCCCGCGGACATAGAAACGTTGGAAAAGTAAACTTTCTTGAAGCGATGGAAAAATCTTCTAACCTATACTATTCACTACTTGCCTCCGATGTAATTAGCGACCCCTCCTCCCTCTTAAAAACGGCAAAAGACCTAGGATTTGGATCAAAAACTGGAATAGAACTCCCCTACGAATCAAGAGGCGCGGTACCTGATGACATTTTATTAAATAGAACCTCTCTCTACTCTTTTGCAATAGGACAACATACCTTGTCTGTCACCCCTCTACAAACAGCAGTAGCCCTCAGCTCTCTTGCGAATAATGGAGAGGTGCTAAAACCCCAAATTGTAAAAGCAATAGCAAATATAGAACCCACAAAAGACCCCGCCTCACTACTCCATAAAAAGAAAATAAACTACCAAAAGCAATATAAAAATATAGGCATATACTTTCCCCTTTTCCCAGAAGGTGAAGAGACAGACGGCGCCCCTTACCTAAAAAAGTGTACAAAAAAAGTAGTAAAGAAACTAGACATTCCAGACCCTGTACACAAAACTTTGATGCAAAGCCTTTATAATGTTGTTAACAGCAGCAAAGGAACAGCTCGCTATTCTGCTATTGGCTCTTTAACAAATAACCCCTACAAAAGATCTATCTATAAAAAAGTGATGAAAGCAATGGGAGGCAAAACATCTACGGCAGAAATTGCCTACAACCCAACCCTTGATCGAGAGCAGAGCGCAATCATCACAAAAGATATTTGGTTTACCGCCATATCCTTTCCTGATAAAAATATCTTTTCCTCCCCAGATCTGGTCGTTGTCGTCCAGCTCCGTTATGGATCACATGGTAAAGAAGCCGCCCCTCTTGCAGCATCGGTCATCCATGAGTGGCACAAAATCCTTGAGGAGGAAGAAGCAGCACAAAAGGCCCGCTGCGCTGCCCCCCGCTAAAGGAGACTCTCTTTGCTTTTTTATGATAGAAATAATTTGGTTACTACAATTGTAGTAACCAAATTATTCCTATCATAAAAGCAGAGTAGGATTGGCGCTAATGACTATATATCAAGCGATAGAAAGAATGGGGAGAGCGATTCGATGATGTCGCTGGCTACCATAAATCTTGGGGAGAGTTTTTCTGCGGCTAGATCGCCTGCTTTTCCGTGAACTGTTACACCTAAGAGTGATGCGTCTAAAGGCGCGCAACCTTGTGCTAGAAAAGAGGCTATGATGCCAGCAAGTACATCGCCTGATCCTGCCGTTGCCATCCCTGGATTTCCAGCGACCAGGCAAAGTTTTTCCGATCTGGGCGATAGTATCATGGTGGGCATCCCTTTATAAACGATGATCACGTTATTATCATCGCAATATCTTTGGGCCATTTCTAGTAGCTTTTCTGACTCTATCTCTTTTGCAACACCTAACAGGTTGATCAGCTCTCCCTTGTGAGGAGTTAAAATAGCATCTTCAGGAGGATGATCCATTAAAAATAAGGCATCGCCATCAATAACTATAGGTAGCTCCCTCATACTCATCACCTTATCTACCACCTCTTTTGCAGTCGCTCCCCTTCCCAGTCCAGGTCCAATCAATAGTGCCTTGCTACGAGCGCAATCTTTTTCTAGCGACTCTACCTTTAAGCCTTTACTTATCACCTCTTTGATAGAGCATGAGGCACTACCTAAATAAAAATGCCTGACCAGCCCAGCACCTGTACGGTATGCAGCCGAGCATGAAAGTTCTGCCGCCCCTGACATCTCTTCTGTTCCAGCAATTACCGAAAGCTCACCAGCCTCATATTTATGAACCTTCTTGCTTTTTTTAGGAAGTCTATCCAGCACATAAGAATCATTTGCCAAAAAACAATAAGAGGCGATCCCATCTGTTTCCATTCCAAAGTCAACATAATGCAATAGCCCTACATGATCATACCCCTGCTCCAATAAATGCCCTATTTTAAGAGCTCCAAGATACCCTGTCATGGTCGCATAAATAGCGCTGCCTAAGACCTTTCCGCTATCGCCATCTACCCCTGATGGGATATCGATAGAAAAAACAAAGGCAGAGGACCTATTGCACAGATCCATCACCTCTTTGAGTATCCCCAAGACCTTCCCTTTGCAACCTGTTCCTAATAAGCCATCTACTACCAGATCATTATGAGAGATCTCTACCTGATCTGCACAGCTTATCAGCACTCTTTCCCCTCCAAGCTTTTCAAAAGCTTCGCCTTTTTTTTCAGCAAGGGGGGTAGTTTCTGCAAAAATCTGAAAAGCTATTACCTCGTATCCCATTTGTAAGAGCAGAGCTCCTAGAGCATAGGCATCGCCGCCGTTATTCCCTTTTCCAACCAAAAGAACGACCCTCTCAAAAGAGTGAACGGTAAATACCTTATTTTCTAACACATGACATAAGCCAAGGGCTGCTATGTCCATAAATTTTTCTGATAAACAAGGATCTTTTTTCATCAACTGCCGCTCATAGCTAGCCATAGAGGTAGCCGAAACGATAATTTCTCCAAATGGAGAGATGTTTTTACCTGATGTGAACAAGAGAAAATCCTTTTTTCCTTTACACTGCATAGAAAAAAATTATTCTCAAGGGTATTTTAGAGTCTCCTATGGGAGACTCTGATAAACTACACTTTTTAGAATCTCTTTAGATTTTTTGAAATAAATTCTATTTTGGAGTAAGCGGCATCCCTGTAGGGATGGGGCGCCGCGAAAAATAGAATTTATAAAAAATCTGAGAAATTATAAAACTGCCGGCTTTTCAGAGTCTCCTATACGACCGATTTGTATTGTAAAATGGTGCGTATCGCCTCTTTTGGTAACTCCCCCTCATTCAGTACCTTGTAGACACTATCGGTAATGGGAAGGACAATAGAAGAACCTTGCATCAACTGATAAGCCGCTTTTACTGTATATTCCCCTTCTACAACCATTCCAATCTCCGCCTTAGCCTCATCCACCGTCATCCCCTGCCCTATGTTCCTTCCAAACCGGTAGTTACGAGAAAGCGGTGTTACACCTGTAACGATCAGATCGCCAATCCCAGAAAGAGTATTCATAGTCTCCTCGCGGCATCCCTTTATCACAGCCATCTTTTTTAGCTCGTCCAGCCCTTTTGTCAAAAGCATCGCTTTGGTATTAAAACCATAACCAAGACCTGTTGCCATCCCTGCAGCTATTGCAATAACATTTTTCATAGCGCCGCCAAGTGCCACACCATGAAAGTCAAAAGAACCTGTTATTCGGAAGTTTTCACCTTCAAAAAGCTCTCTTATTAACTTCTGTACATCTCTTTCTTTTGAACCTGCCACAGCACAAGTTGGATGGCCGCTTAACACCTCATCGGCAAGTGTTGGCCCGCTTATATAACCCATCTTTGCATCGGGGCCAAGTATCTCTTCTGCCACTTCTGAAAGAATCTTTCCGCTATGAAATTCTATCCCTTTTGACGACAGTATAAATGGTACTTTTAGTTTTCCGCTCTTGGTAAGCTTTTCTAAAACAGGCCTAAGCCCTTTTGCTGTCACACATTCAATGATCACATCGCACCCAAGTACATCATCAAGATTCCTTGTCACGGAAAGGTGATTATTAAACACCGCCTTTTCAAATTTTGGATGCCTATTCTCTTTTTCTAAAGAATCCAATACTTCCTGTTCAATAGACCATAGCAGAACATCTATCTTATTTTCTGTAATCAATTTTACAAGCGCCATGCCCCAAGATCCACTGCCTAAAAATCCAACCTTCATATTTTTTCTCCTTGATAATCTAATCTCTTGCAATATGCCGATAGATCTCTTTTTTCTTTTATGGGAAAAAAACATTCTTCCCGCTTTTTTTCTATTACATCAAAATCTTTTGCAAAGACAAAACCATCAATTAATAATCGTTCATAAAAAATCTTATCTTTTTTCGTTACCCGATAAAAAGGCAACTTTTTTTTAGCTACCCTTTCAAAAAATGCAGGAGTTGCCGCAAAACTTCCGCTGTACCCTAACCCTTCTAATCCCTCTTTGCCTAGAGTGAAATACTCCCTTACCGCAAGATTTTTTCCTTTTTTACACAAAACGCCAAGCTTTGTGTCCCCACTCTCCCGCTGCACTCCAATTATAGAGAGTTCTTTATCGGTAGCAATCAAAGACTTGTCTAACGGATCTGCCAATGGATTATCCACAGCAATCACAGAAATGATATCTAAATCTTTCCAACTCTCCCAATAACCTGAATATACGAGCGCATCAAAAAGAGCGCCATTTCCTTCAGGGCTGACACCATCACCTTCCTCTGTTGGATAGACCTTCTTCTCAAATAAATCTACACCTCGCCCGCCTATATATTTCTTTGTCTCCATATACGTTACAGGTGAGGTTAAAATTCCCACCTTATCGGCCCCTTTTGCTTTACCTAGTAATATATCAAATAAACATCTATCTCCAATAGGCAAAAGCCCTTTGGGCCTGCTAAGCCCTAGCCTACGACCCATGCCTCCTGCAAGAATGACCACCCCCACTTTTTTTAGAGCCTTCTTCTCCCCATTTTCAACGCTAATCCCTTTGTTTATGGGAAGATATTCACTATAACTATGCATTGATGATCTATCTTTTAGCGGAAGTAACATTGCCTCTTTGATCTTATAAAAAAAATCCTCCGGAAGAAGATGCTCTTTATTTATCAAATCTCTTAAATCTACAGCAGGAGTGCCCACTGCCGAAGAAACCTCTAAAAGCCCAATATCATTAGAAGCAAATACATCAAGGTTATAGATCAAATCAATTTTTTCTTCTAAAGAACTATCTTCTGCTGCCCCCCTTGATGGGAAAAAAGAGATCTTTACATGAGAGATCTCCTCTTTGATAAAAGCTTTAAGAGAGGGATACCACTTTTGACTCGATATTTCTGCCTCGCCTTGTACTGCTATGCCAATATGCAACTGACTTTGCCTTTTCCTCTTTGCATAAAGCACCGGCTCCCACTCACTCACATCCATTCCAAGAGGGGATAATAAATCCGCAAAAGACTCTCCCTCAACCATATCTGTTAACATAAATGACCCAAATGGGCGCATAAAACCAATTCTCCTTTTTACCATCCCCTGATAAAAAAGATATGCCGAAGAAAAAGATGAAGGCAGGATAATGCCTATATCATACTCCCCCCTTTGTATAAACGATATGGCATCTACCCCAGAATCAAGTACCGGCGCAAACCTTGGCTTTTTACAAAAAGAGACAACCTCTATGCCATCGATATTTCTCAGCACCGCTTTAAACTTTTGCTGAACAAGTACCGTAATCGATGCTAAGGGACAATGCCTTTTCAAATGATCAATAAGCGGCAAAGCACGCACCATCATCTGCAGCGTACCTGGAAGGCGTATCAAAATCTTTGGTTTATCAGCTCCTGTCATGGGACCATCAGTATGAATCAATCACCCCATTTTATTAAAGATCTTTATTGGACTGTAATGAAAAAAATGGTAGATTAAGAAAATGATTATTTTAGGAATAGATCCTGGAACCGCAAGAACAGGATGGGGAGTTATAGAGACAAACGGCAGCTCCTATAAACTCCTCGCCTGCGGCGTCATTGCCCCAAAGACAAAGGTGCTCTCTGAAAAGTATGTGGAGATATTTGATGAAATAAATAGCCTTATCGACCAATTTCAACCCCATTGCATATCGGTTGAAACCCAATTTGTATCGAAAAATCCACAATCTGCCATAAAAATTGGAATGGCTCGCGGAATGGCCATACTAGCTGGAGCAAAACGATCGATCCCCATATTTGAATACACCCCACTTAAAGCCAAAAAAGCGGTCACCGGCTCAGGAAAAGCACAAAAAGAAGATATGCAAAAGATGATAGGATTGCTTCTTTCTACACAAAAAAGAATCTCCCATGACGCTGCAGATGCCCTCGCCCTCGCCATCTGCCACTCCCACCACGCAAGATCGCCCCTCTCTCCCTCTATTTAAAAGACACTGAAAAGCCGGCAGTTTTATAATCTCCCAGATTTTTTATAAAACTGCTCGTTTTTCAGAGTCTCCTATAAGACACTCTACTTTTCTATGCTCGCTTTGAGTTCTTTATATTTACTTTTAGATACTTTTGCTACTTTTTGAGCTCTCTCTTTCGCTTTATTAGCCTTTCTCATTGAAGCTACTGCTTTATTTGCTTTTTTTTCTGCTTCTACCACTCTGTGTTCTGCTTTTTTCACCCTTTCGTCTACTTCTACTTTTTCTTCTGAGCTAAGCGCTTCTGCTGCAGTTGCTCTTGTTTCTGCTGCATCTCTTGCTGCTTCTGCTATCTTTGCATTTGATTCTGCTGTTGTTGCTCTTGTTTCTGCTTTTGTTGCTATTGTT
>JAJACI010000034.1 GCA_022601595.1 Chlamydiia bacterium
GAATAACGCTAAAAAGAAAATCAAAGGGATAATGAAAGGCGATAGAGGTCATCTGGTGTTACAGGCAGGACACCCCTCTCCCCTTTCTGTTCGTTTTTTTTCTGGGTGTAAACACTTTACAAAAGCGAATCATTTTTTAAGAGAAGAGGGCTATAAAGAAATTGACTGGAATAAAAAATAAGAAAAAAACGTTAGCAGCAATATTTATTACTTTTGGGGTGTCAACGCTTGCTGCGACCATTTTATTTCCAGTGCTGGCACACATTTTCTTAGCTCCTGAAGGCAAATATATGATGAGGGGTATACCTGAGCATTATAAGGGTGTAATGTTGGGGTTATTTTTAGCCTCCTTCCCTTTAGCGCAATTTCTCACCGGCCCGTTGATGGGGGATTATTCTGATAAAAAGGGGCGTAAAGGCGTTTTTTTACTTTCCGTTATTTTAGAATCTTTTGGGTATTTCCTTTGTGCCCTATCCATTCACCTAGGTTTTTTGTCTCTGCTTTTTCTAGGGAGGATTATCACGGGGCTTGCTGCAGGCAACACCTCTGTATGCCTTGCCACTATTGTTGATCTAAGCGAGAGCGATAAACAAAAAGTTCGTTACTTTGGAATTGGCTCTGCTGTTATTGGCTTGATGTTTGTCTTGGGCCCCCTGCTGGGCGGGCAGCTAAGCTCTATATTTAAAGATCCCATACTCACCCTTGCGATGCCTATGTGGCTGGGAGCTGTCTGTGCTGTTTTTAATATATTTGTTTTGATTTTCTTTTTCACCGAAACCAAAACCACCTTTTGCGAGCACCCCTTTGATGTGCTTGGATCTATCCATAATATCCAGCAGGCCTTTAGAATTGGGCAGGTACGCGATTTATATCTTATGTATTTTTTCTTTCTCTTCGGCTGGAATATGATTTATCAATTTTTACCTGCTTTTTTGGTGGGAAATTTTCATATGGACATATTTTTGGTAGGGGTCTTTGGCGCAGTGTTTGGCTGTATATGGATAGTTGGAACTTTGATTATGCAAAAAATTAGCTCTTATGTAAAAAATATGCAGAAACTTGTGTTTTTCTCCCTTGTCTGTATCTCTATGGCTGTAATTGTTGCAGCCTTTGCTACTCAGGTGTATCTCTTCTCTTTAGGAATAGGCCTTGTTGTTCTGTTTTCAGGGGGAATATGGCCTATTTTTACAGCAGCCATTTCAAAATCTGCAGAACAAAGTATGCAGGGCAAAATTTTAGCCCTTAGTCAGTCTATTCAATCCTTTTCGATGATGCTTGCGCCTTTAGCAGGCGGCTTCTTCTTACATCAACATGGCGCTATGCCATTTGTACTGACAGCCATCTCCTCCCTCTTTGCCGCGGGTGTCTTGTTGCGTAGCAGCAAGCGTGTTTTTATGTTTTCTGAAAAATAGAAATGTAAAACTGGTTTACAAGATCATTATAAGTTATAGTCATATGAAATGGTAATGACTATATAATGAGTTTGGTTTGAAATTTATGGAGAAATGATGGAAGGTGTATATACAGCAATAGTAACCCCGTTTAAACAAGATGGTAGTATCGATGCAGACGCGTTTATTCGCTTATTGAAACTTCAGCATGAGGCGGGGATTAATGGAATCGTGATTGGGGGTACAACTGGTGAAGGGTGGTCTTTATCTGAGGCAGAAGTAACATTACTACATGAGCTCGCTCGGTTGCATTTTTCAGGAAAGATTATTATTGGAACCAGTGATATATCGACAAAAGGTGCGGTAGCAAAAACGCAGCATGCAAAAAATATAGGAGCTGATGCAGCGCTTGTGGTGGTTCCTTATTATAATTTTCCCAATGAAGAGGGGATTATCGCGCATTATAAAGCGGTAGCTGAGACTGGCATTCCTATTATGGTATACCATCACCCCAAAAGGACAGGGATTAAGCTATCCTTGGAATGTCTTGAGAGGCTTTGTTTGATAGAGGGGGTGGTTGCTGTTAAAGAAACAAGTGGTGATGAGGGATATATAAGAGCCCTTTCTAAAAAGGTGGTTATTTTCTCTGGTGATGATCTTGATATGAAGAGGGCAAAAAATTTAGGGGCTAAGGGAGTTATCTCTGTCGTTAGTAATATTTTACCAGCAGAGACAAAGGAATTTTTTGCAACAGATGAGCGCTTTTTTCCTCAAGATTTCTCTGAATTTGTTGAGGAATTGTTTAAAGAGGGGAACCCTGCTGGGATAAAAGAAGCGTTAAAATTAAAAAAACGTTGTGATAATTTTTTAAGACTTCCCTTGCTACCCCTTACTCAGGCAGCAAGAAAGCAGCTAAGAGAAAAAATGGGTTTTCTAGATTATAAAGAAACTGCAAATAAATGAATCATTTTCTCGACAAAAGGGGTGGCTTGTGTGTATAATACCATTTTTTTATTGAATTAAGATGATTCTGACTAAACGAATTTGTTTATTAGGGCTCTCTTAATAATTGGCAAAGAGATACTAAACAAAGGAGCGCTGCAATTGGACAAAAAGCCACTTATTATCAGCTATTACACAAAACACACTTTATATGAAGAAGAGGCAAAAGATTTAGCTGCCTCTTGTGAAAAACTAGGCCTTGAATATGAGATTTCGGAGGTAGAAAATTTTGGGTCTTGGCAAGCAAATTGCTGCCATAAAGCGGCATTTATTTTGAAAAAATTGGAAGAACATAATCGTCCAATCATTTGGACTGATGTGGATAGTGTTATTATGCAAATGCCTCATATTTTGCTTGATTGTACCGCAGATTGTGCTCTGCGTGTAGATGATAATGTTGCAGCAGACGACCCTTCAAAAATCCTTAGCGGGACGATGTTTTTTAATAATACAGCGTCTGCTAAAAAACTGTTGACGCTCTGGAAAAAAGAGTGTGAAAAACGCTTGCTTAAAACAGGTACTGTTTACGATCAAGATTGTTTGAGAAAAGTGGTTTTGCACTACCCAACTATTGTGGAGATGAAAAGACTTCCTGTCTCTTATGTCAAGATAGTGGATAACAAAGAAGATGGTGTGGATAAAGAAGACGCCGTTGTGCTCCATTATCAAGCATCTAGACTGCTTGGACCAATAGTAGATGGAGAATTAACCCCTGCTCTTGTAGACGGTATGAGTGGTCATCAATTGAAAAATCTACGCACAACATAGAGAGTTGTGCAGCGGCTTATCTCATATTTCTTGCAATGATTCAAAAAATATGAGATAACAGGTTAGATTACTATGGTGTAGGTTTTTATGAAGCTATCTGAAAAGATAATACGATCCATTTCGGGAAAAGAGCGCGTTGAGGAGAGGAGCCCTGCTCCAAAGCAGATGACATCTCGATTGGCTATTGATGCAGAAGAGGTGTTTTTATCAGAGCAAGAAACAGCTGCGTTAAAAGGTCTTCTCATAGATGGAAGTGATAATGGTCGTTTTATTGCAGAAGATTTTTCTACCTTAGCGAGTTTGACAGGTGAGATAAAGTCTATTACCCACCAGTCTGTACTATTACATGGGGAAAAGATTTTAGCTGCAAAAAATCTTTTCAAAAGCTATGGAGAACTTGCCTTTTCAAGATGGATGCGTACTGTATACGGAAATAGACAGACGCCTTATAATTTTTTAAAGTATTATCAGTTTTATACCTCGCTTACCCAGCCCTTGAAAGAGAAGATGCTTGTGATGCCAAAACAAATTGTCTATACCATCGCCTCTAGAAATTGCAGTGATGAAGATAAAAGGAGGGTAGTGGAGTCCTATGAAGGGGAGTCTAAAGATACCTACATAAAAGCCATTAGAAAGGCTTTTCCTTTAGAAAAGAAAGATAGAAGAGAAAAGAAAAAAGAAAAAGTCTCCAAACAAATCCTCTATCTAATAAACGCAGCCGAAGAAGCGGCAGAAGCTTATAAAAACGATCTTTCCCTAGAAGAGCTTAGAATGATAGATACCAAGCTCAAACATTTCCAGTCAGTTCTTTGGAAGGACTAACTATTTAGCTTAAACTGGGACTCTGTCCCAGACCCAGAGAAGGGCCGAAGGCCCTTTCTAAACCCATCTTTGCTTTTTTTAGTAAAAAAAAGAAGAAAATATAGTCGTTACCGTTCCTTATGGCGTACTATTCAATGAATTTTTGAGGGGTTTTAGATCAATTCAGCGAGCTAATATAATAAATATTAGCAAGATGCATTTATCAAAAAGCTACAAAAATTTGCAGAAGATACGTCATAAGGAACGGTAATGACTATAACCTGCTACAATGGTAGTAGGTTACGATAACGGTTAGGTGGAATCTCGCTAAGCTTTAGTATCGCGAGTTATTGTTATCTCAGAAATAAAGGAGGCGAGGGTTAGGTTTTCTTTTGTCTCGTTTGTGTCTCTATCTCTTATGGAGAGCGTTTCGCTTTCCAGTTCTTTATCTCCAATGATCACCATTTTATTTACCTGATGTACTTGCGCAGTGCGAACTTTTTTGCTAATGGACTCATGAGAGGCGTCTACCGATACCCTAAATCCTTTTTCCTTCAGCTCTGCTGCAATTTTTTTGCAATACTCTACATGTCTATCTGCAACAGGGAGAAGCGATATCTGTTTAGGCGATAGCCAAAGAGGGAAGCGACCTTTATAGTGCTCAATAAGTATGGCAAAAAATCTCTCGATGGATCCGTATAGCGCTCTGTGAATCATTACAGGGCGAACATCTTCCCCATGCTCATCCGTATATTTTAGATCAAATCGTTCAGGAAGGGACATGTCCAGCTGTACCGTTCCGCACTGCCATGTTCTGTTAAGAGCATCGCTTACATGTATATCAATTTTAGGTCCGTAGAAAGCACCATCTCCCTCGTTGACAACAAAATCTTTGCCCCAACTCTCCAAAGCTTCTCTTAAAGCTTTGGTAGTCATTTCCCAATCTTCATCTGTCCCAATAGTCTTTTTCTCAGGTCGTGTAGAGAGCTCTAGGTGGTAGGAGAGGCCAAATGCGCTGTAGAGCTTGTCTGTAAGCTCTAATACGCCTATGATCTCATCTTTTATCTGATCTTTTGTCATGAATATATGGGCATCATCTTGATGGAAAGAACGCACCCTTAAGAGCCCTGATAAGGAGCCCGAAAGCTCATGCCTGTGCACATTTCCAATCTCTCCTACACGCAGAGGGAGATCCCTATAGCTGTGCCTTTTTGATTTGAAATAGAGCATACATGCAGGGCAGTTCATGGGCTTTACCGCATAGGTACCTTTATCGATTTCGGAAAGGTACATATTTTCCTTGTAGTTGGCGAAATGGCCAGAGAGCTCCCACAAACCTTTGTCCATCATAGCAGGCGTCTTGATCTCTACATAATCATCTTTTTGATGAAGGTCTCTCCAGAATTTTAATAGCTCGTTCCATACCACCATCCCATTAGGTTCGATTATTGGCATTCCTGGTGCATAGTCTGAAAAGGAGAAAAGGGAAAGTTTTGACCCAATCACCCTATGATCCCTTTTTTTTGCCTCTTCTAAATAGGTGAGATGATCTTGCAGCATCTTTCTATCAGGAAAGGATACACCATAAATTCTTGTAAGCGACTCTCTCTCTTGATCTGCTCTCCAATAGGCGGCGGACGATTTGAGGATCTTAAAAGCTTTGATTTTTCCAATTTTAGAAAGGTGAGGACCGCGACATAGATCAAAAAACTCCCCCTGCCTATACGCTGTGATTGGCCCATCATCAGGTAACATGGAGATAAGCTCTTCTTTGAAAATATTTCCTTTAAAAGCCTCTTGCGCCTCTTTCTTATCTTTAAAGGTTACTTTTTCTGTAGAAAAGTTTTCCTTCAAAATATTTTTCACCTCTTTCTCTATCGCTTTGAAATCATCTGCATGTACATGGAGGTTTGCAAAATCGTAATAGAAGCCCCCTTCGATAACAGGTCCAATGGTGGGCTTTGCCTCTGGGAAAAGTCTAAGTACCGCTTGGGCTAGAACGTGTGCCGACGTGTGCCAGAAGACCTCTTTCCCTTCTGCCTCATTAAAAGAATATATATTTACTTTACTTCCCTCTTCTATAGCATCGCTCATATCTCTAGGTATGCCATCGACCGTTATCGCCACTCCCTTTTCAGGATCTGTTAACCGAAGCGTCTCAACCAGCTCTGCGCCTGTTGTTTTACTTTGTATAATAATTTCTTTTTCATTGCATGAGGTTGCCATCTTGATACTATCCAGTGAATATTATGATGGATAGTATCATAGCATAAGAGCCCCTGCATTGCAAGATTTGAGATTTATCAGAGTCTCCTTAAGGAGACTCTGAAAAGAACAGAAGATATTTCATTTTAAACAGCAATGACGATAAACTGTGGAAATGATGATAGAGACGATATTACGCCCTGAGGCGGAGCTTTGTAAAATGAAGGATCCTTCTAGAAGGCAGGCAGCGCTTATCTATAGTAGAGCTACCCAGATAGCCAAGTATAGTGAGGATGAGCGATGTCTACAGATTCTAATAGCAAATCCGCTTGCCCCTATTCCAGGGTTTCTGGGCCATTTGTTTGCAAACCATTTGGATAGGTGTTTGCATTTCTTTTTGAAAAGCAAGGAATTTCAGAATATGTGCAAGAGGCTGCCTGGGTCTTTGGTTCCCTCCTATAAAGAGGCTTTACTAATCCCTTTAAGGCAGAGCGTGGGAAGCTGCTTTGCAACGGCTTTTTTGATGCATTTGCAAAAGACAGATTTACTTGCTCTTGCAAAAGATCTATTTTCGGCCATCAATAGAGGGGGCATCTCTCGCGTGATTGACGGGGCAGAAATCAAAATACCATTATGCCCTAAAACGGGGAATATAGAGTATTGTAGTGCATTGATGAAATCGTATGAATATACTGTTGCAGGGCTTGCTGATGAGCAGGTGGGCTTTTCAAGGTGGAATTTTCAGATAGCCTTGGGTCTGGATTATAAGATGGATCATGGTCTTGGAAAAGTGATATATTCCGTATTAGAAGAGATTTTAGAAGAGTGTAAAGGGAAAATGGATGGACTTTTGCAAGATATTGAAGATTTGGAAAGGGGGCTTGATATGGATGACGCCTCTTTTCGCTCGGCAAGTACGATAGATAGAATGGATAGTATCAAGCGAGCGGCTAAATTTAAGAATATGCATTTAAGTCGAATCATTGATGATTACCAAAGGGAGGAGGGGCGCGCCTCTAAATTATCTACGCTATATAAGTTTTTTGTAGAACAATACATCTTGTTATTCCCTCATTATTTTCAAGAGCTGTACGACCCTTTGATGTTTTCTGAAGGGGATATCATGGAAGATAGGCCTGCAGGCTTCCGCCTTGTCTATAAACATGGGCGCAGTAACTCTAAGATGTGGACCTATATTCATACGGATAAGGAGTATATTGCATGCTTGAAAGACTTTATTACAATGACTGAGCCTGTCTTACTCAATTTGAAGCGGGAGGAGGGGATTGACAAGGAGATGGAGCAGATTATCTCTGAAATGCTTTTAAAACTTGATACCCATCCCTTTTTGAAAGAGCAGAAAAATCGTATACAGCTGATGCACAAAGAGGTGCTTGGGGAAGATCAAAACCTTTCTCCCTATGCCTATATCTCTGGTGGCAACTTAGAGTCACTGGTAAATACTTACCTTATGCCTATCAATCCAATCAAAAAAGAGAATGTCTCTGCAGCAAGCCCGTCAGATCTGTGCTATAGGTTGATCGAATGGATGAAAGATACCCCCATTTCTCACGTGGATGCTATCGATAAGGATCCGTTTCAGGGGATGCTCATGACAAATGATACCCATGCTTTTCATTTTTTACCTGGTTTTGAGCTTTTCAAGGGAGCGTGGATGGACTCTGGTAATACCTATACCTATATAAGAGATGTATTGTTACAAAGCAAGACGCCCATCCCTTTTGCAGATACCAATTGGGGAGCAAATTTCTTAGCTTTTCTTCCAGTGGAAGGCACATCTCAATTAGAATTAGTGCTTTACGACGGATTTACAGTGACTCCCTTTCCTATGTGGAACTCCTATTTTGTCAAGGGCGCGATTTGGAATATTTACCTTTGTTAAAACACTCACCCTTGTATTGTTAAGGAGACTCTGATAAACTGCACTTTTTAGAATTTCTTCAGATTTTTGGAAAGGTATTCTATTTTGGAGTAAGCTGCATCC
>JAJACI010000035.1 GCA_022601595.1 Chlamydiia bacterium
GGGTTTTTTAATTTTATGGTTGAACGTGTGCAAGAGGCACTCGGAAAACATAAAAGTGAAAAACCCACCCAAAAGAAATAGTTCATGTAAAGGTGCTTATTTTAAGAGAGATTTTTTAATTATGCTGACGATAGTGTGCGAATAGCACTCGGAGGCAACATAACTGAAAAATATACTCAAAAGTGTAAGAGAAACTCTATAGGGAGACTAACCCCTCATAAACAACTTTTTTATAGAGGAGGTTATTTTGGTAGGGGTTTTTTAATTTTATGGTTGAACGTGTGCAAGAGGCACTCGGAAAACATAAAAGTGAAAAACCCACCCAAAAGAACCCACTCTATAGTTTGCGGAGTTTTTTGAAGCCGTAATATAGTAGGGGGGCGCCTATGATCATGTATAAACTCCAGTATCTGCTCTTCCATTCGAGAATTAGCCGTCCGTGTTCGGAAAAGAAAAAGAGTAATAGGCTTAGTGTGAAGAACATTGCTCCGGCAGAGAGGAGGGCGAGGGCTACGATATGTCCTTTTTCCTCTTCTTCATCTGTGTCTTGGTCATCTGAGTATGCAGCGTTTTGCATAGGCTCGTTATTTTCTGGGTAGTAGACGCTATCTGCGGTTACATCTGCAGCTGGAGCGTAGGGAGGGTTGTAGTAGGAATCTTCTCGTGGATCGCGAAAGGCGCCTTTAAGGCGCGTTTCTCCTTCGTCAAAGGAAGAGCCGCAAAATCTGCATGAAGACGAATCTAAAGGTACGGTTCCTTCGCAATGAGGGCACATACGCATTTTTTCGCCGTTATCCATTTGTCTCTCCTCCAAACAAAGTATCGGTACACATGGCCTTTACTCCTAGATCAAATAGCTCAAGGGCGCGCTTTTTGTCATTAACCGTATAGACGTGCGCGTCAAGACCCAGAGCCTCTAATTTCTCTATACAGGAAGATGTCACATAACGTCCATCTAAATTAATAGAAGTATTCCTATCCTTTGCTTTCAAAAGGCGTTTATCAGAGAGCTTTTCCATGGTCCACCGAACTGAGTACAAAGGTTTTTTTGCTACAAAAGCTTTAATAATACTCTCATCAAAGGAATAAATGGTAAACAAATCACAATCATATCCCCTAATCAGGTGATCAATTTTATCAACGATTTCTAAATTAGAATCTTTCACTTCGATGATCAAGTGCAATCCTTTCTTATAGCAATAATCCATCATATCAGGAAGCATAGGAACCCTCTCCCCTCCAGCGCCGCCAATGACAAATACATCAAAAAGTTGTACAGCGGCCATATTGGTAATACGCCCTTTTCCTGTGGTAGTTCTTGCTAAATTTTTGTCATGCATAACAGCAATATTACCATCTTTCATCATATAGCAGTCTATCTCAAACCACTTTGCCCCTTTTTGCTCCATACGCATCAAAGACTCTAAGGTATTTTCGGGCATAGTACTATCTGCCGCGCGGTGTGCTACTAATATCTGCTCGCTGGAAAATAGATTTGTCATAAGAAGGTACGCAAGGAAAAAGACCATGATAATCAAACATATCATAAATTAATTAAACTTTCAAGTCAGGCCTTTACGCCCATCTGAGCTATCTCTTTCCTTTTTTTATACAAATAAATTAAAAGCCAATCGTATAGGAAAGACCAAGTACAGCTCCCATGCCGAATAACTCTATTTTATGAATATGCTTCCCAGGCCTTCCTAATTCTATCCCTGTATTCAATAGTGGTATTGGCATTAGACCAAAACTAGGGATAATAAAAATTCCTGCTCCTATCCCTGTATATATTCGATTATTACTATCTAAATTCCAATAATGAAGAGCTGTGATTTTAGGGTAAGGATATATAAATTCATGATTTATCAGAACCCCCACCTCATATACATATGATTGAAAAAAAGATGTTCTTTTTAGCGCTGTTTGCTGCCCTAAAGATACTTGTAAAAATGGAGCAAAATCCTGATTTTTTCCTAGACTTCCCGTACTAACAGAAAAGACCTTGTAACCTCTATCCAAAGGATTTAAAAGCTCCTTCATGATGAGTTTATCTGGAACGACTGAAGGAAGATCACTACCAAATAAATGAGTGGTGAAAAGTATTGTAAATATAATTAAGTATTTGTGTTTCATGTGATCCTCATAATTATAAGACAAGCAGTTTATCAGAATCTTCTTAAGATTCCTTCTGTTTTCTTTTTTTTAAAGATGCGCTTTAGGAGACTCTGATAAAGGAGACTCTGATAAACTACACTTTTTAGAATCTTTTCAGATTTTTTGAAATAAATCCGATTTTGGAGTAAGCGGCATCCCTGTAGGAATGGGGCGCCACGAAAAATAGGATTTATAAGAAATCTGGGAGATTATAAAACTGCTCGTTTTTATGAGTCTCCTTAAGGAGACTCTTAAAAACCGACTGAATAAGAAAGACAAAAAACAGGATAATAAGAATAACCGCTAAATACATGGCACAGGTATTGGCTAGCATTATTAAGACCGTCTAACTCCAGCTCGACTTTCTGAACAAAACCATCCGATTTACCAAAGTCTATACCAAAATTTAAATGGATCGATGGCACGACATAAACATCTATCTTATCTAAATCCTCATCTAATTTCTCAAAAAAACAGCTTACCCCTATTCCATAATATCTTCGAAAGAAACTTTCAGAAGTTAAATCACTAGTCCAATAGCGCAAACCCGAAAAATCAAACCTAAACATCAGAGAATCATTAGTCTCGTATAAGGGTACCGTATACTCACATCCAAAAGATTTAGACTGAAAAAACTTACTCGTATTTATCGATGTTTGATAGGATATTTTAAAATTACAGAGCACTGGAAAATCGAAAGACAGGCATTTCCCGACAGATATAAACGTATGGCCCTTTCCTATCAATTCACTCCGTTTAGTTTCCTCTTTTTTTATTACCTTTTCTTTATCAACTATGCCACTTGCAGACAAATGGCTTGCCCCGCTAATCCATAACGCCATTAATAGTAGAACTCTATATCTCATAGTCATCTCCAAAATTACACTTTACAGCATACTTGTTTTTCTTTTTTTTTAGTAAACAAAAGCAAAGAAGGGTCTGGAAAGGGGGTGGGACAGAGTCCCACAAACTTTTTTTTACATAGAACTTAGCTTTTGTTATACTTGGAAAAAAAGGGTTTATTATGGACTATGATGTGGTAGTAATTGGCGGCGGTCCTGGTGGATATGTGTCGGCCATTAAGGCGGCGCACCTTGGACTGAAGGTTGCTATTGTAGATAAGGATAGGATGGGCGGCACGTGCTTGTTGCGGGGATGCATTCCAACCAAATCGCTTTTGGCTCATGCATCTGTGCTCAAAACGGTAAAAACGGCTGAGCATTATGGCATTGATATTCAGCGATTTTCTTTTGACTATAGTAAGATGAAGGAGAAGAAAGATTCTATAGTAAGCGAGCTTTCTAATGGGGTAAACACTCTGTTAAAGGCGGCAGGCGTGGATAGCTTTTCAGGTATTGCGAGCTTTGTAGATAAAAATACGATCAAGATAAAAGGAAGAGAGGTAAAAAAGATAACGGCAGAAAAAGTTATTATCGCCACAGGTAGTATTCCTATGACTCTCCCCTTTGCTCCTGTTGATGGGAAGATTATCCATGACTCTACAAGTATCTTAGAAATCACCACCGTTCCTAAACACCTTATTGTTATTGGCGGCGGATATATTGGCTGTGAATTTGCCTCGTTGTTCCATGAGCTAAATGCAAAAGTTACTATTATTGAGATGTTTGATAAGCTGGTTCTCACTCAGGGAAAAAAGATAGCAGATGCACTCACTACAAAATTTGGAGAAAGGGGGATCAACCTTGTTCTTGGCAAAGGGGTGGATAAAGTAGAGGTTGATGGCGATCAGGTTACATGCGCGCTCGCTGATGGCTCTGCTATTACTGGAGATGCCCTCCTTGTTTCAACGGGAAGAAAACCTTTTACCGACCGATTGCATCTTGATGCTATAGGCCTTGGCACCAATAAAAGAGGTTTTATTGAGGTAGATGATCATTTAGAGACAAATGTCTCTGGTGTATATGCAATTGGTGATGTCACAGGAAAGTCTATGCTTGCACATACCGCCTCTTATCAAGGGGTTGTTGCAGCAGAAAATATTGCCGGCCATGAAAAATCTGCTGACTACAGCTGTATTCCTGCAGTTATTTTTACAGACCCTGAGATTGCTCAAGTGGGATACACCCTTGAGGGAGCAAAAGAGGCAGGTATTGATGCAGAATCAGCGCTATTTCCTTTTGCAGCTCTTGGAAAGGCCAAAGCGATGTTAAAAGATGATGGTTTTGTAGAGATTGTTTACGGGAAAAAGCACCGAGAAGTGCTTGGCGGCACAGCGCTCGGCTATAATGCATCGATCTTAATTGCAGAAATAGCGCTGGCACAAAAAAATGAGCTTACTTTAGAAGCAATAGCTGATACTATTCATGCTCATCCAACAATGGCAGAGGCGTGGGCAGAGGCATCAGAGCTGGGTATGGGGCAGCCGATACACCTACCAAGGAGATAATCATGGACCAAGAGAATCACCCTCTAAATATTATCAAAGAAAGGGAGCCTTTGCCATCTTGGCTACACAGAAAGCTTCCTAGCAAAAAGGAATATAGCGTTACCGACAACCTTATCAACCAAAAGATGCTAGCAACAGTTTGTGAAGAGGCAAAATGTCCTAACAGATTTGAATGTTATAGCAAAAAAACAGCGACATTTCTCCTTCTTGGAAAGATTTGCACACGGGCATGCGGTTTTTGTGAGATAGGATATTCTAAGACTCCTCCCCCACTTGATCCTTTAGAGGGGAAAAAGGTTGCCGAATCAGTGACAACGCTTGGTTTAAAGCATGTAGTGCTCACACAGGTTGCAAGAGATGATTTAGAAGATGGTGGCGCCTCATCCATTGTAAACACTATAAAAGAGATAAGAAAAGCACAGCCTTGCTGTACCATAGAGGTGCTTATCTCCGACCTGCAGGGTAATATGGATGCTATAGATCTCATCTTAGGAGAAAAGCCAGAGATCTTCAATTACAATGTAGAGACAGTAAGAAGGTTATCACCAAAAGTACGCCATAAGGCTACTTATGAAAGGACGATAGAAATTCTTACGCGCGCAAAAAGAAAGCTTCCTGAAAGCTTTATCAAATCTGGCCTTATGCTAGGTCTTGGCGAAGAGGATTATGAGATTGAGGAGACATTACAAGATTTGCATAGCATTGGGATAGATATTGTCACCATGGGTCAGTATCTCAAGCCATCAAAACGCAAGCTCTCTGTAAAAGAATATGTGCATCCTGATAAATTTGCCTCCTGGAAAGTCAAAGGGGAAGAGCTGGGCATCCCTTTTATCTATTCCGGCCCTTATGTAAGATCTAGCTACAATGCTGGTGCCGTTTTTGATAAATTGCGTAGTTTAGGAGACTCTGAATCTCCTTTAGGATCTTGATTCTTGTCAAAAGATACTGCTAGACAGTGCTTGAAATTAGCAAACAACATTTTACATTGGAACAAAGATAACCGAGTCTTGCTTAATTCTTGCTCCAGCTTTGCTATTTTAGGATCTGGTTTATCATCGGTTACTTTCTCTGTCTCTTTTGTAGGAGTTTTTCCAGTGGTAAGAAAAAGAAGAAGAAAAGTATTTATCACTAAAGGAGACTCTGAAAAACGGACAGTTTTATAATTTTCCAGATTTCTTATAAATCCTATTTTTCATAGCGCCCCATCCCTACAGGGATGCCGCTTACTCCAAAATCGGATTTATTTCAAAAAATCTGAAGAAATTCTAAAAAGTGTAGTTTATCAGAGTCTCCTTAACAACCTCATGATATAATTATAGTCACATCATAACAACACTCTGATTCAAAATACAATATTTAATGTGATTTTAAGTGAAAAACGGGCCACAACGTATCCATCTCTATATCATCATCATTTCTATGATTCCATGCGTTTCGCAATCCATTTATCTGGGTTAACGCCCAATCTTTATCTATAACATGACTCGTATAAATGGATTGATAGAGATCTTGCCATTCATATATGTTTACATTAGGAAAAGCTTCTTTCAAGCTGGAAACAGTAGTTATTACGGTTGTATTCTTTTGTTGAAATTGAAAGGATAGATGATCTAAAGAAAAATCTCTCCAGAAGGAAAAAATGTGGGTAATAACTAATAAAGTATCTAGAGAAAGGTTTCCTTTGATAGTAGGATTTTGAGATTGTATTTGTTTTAGTATCCCTCTTTGAAAAACCATAATACTTAGAGCTTTAGGCACATTTTCTCCTTTCTCCCTATTTTAAAGTATTTCCTAAAAAAAGATCTAACAAAATGAGCGTTGAATGAAATAAGTGTGTTTGGTACACTATTTTGTATGTACGATCAACCTTTGCTCAATGAGATAGACTTAGAAATTTTAATGCATAAAGATGCCCATTTTGGGGGCAGCTTTCCTGTTATGATAGAATACTATCAAGGCGAGGGCGTGGGAATACAAGAAGAATTTGATTTGCAAAGGATAAAAGATTTGGCGATCTTTGATAAAGATGGCCACCTTTCAGCAGAGACGCTGCCTGATCTTGCAAAAAACGATGTTTTCTTTTCCAAGGAGCTGTATAAAAAGTTCAGAGATTGTTATGAAGAAGAGGATGCTCTTCCTAAAAAGCTTGCAGATTTGGTTCTTACAGAATCTGATAACCCAGAAAAAGAAATGATTGCCCTATCTACCTTTCAAAAAAGAGCTCTCAAGCCTTTGGTAGAGATCTTATTGCAAGACCATTTTTACAATCCGCTCAACCCTGGTTATGGCCTTGCCCCTATTCATGCCGCGCTTTGTCTAAAAAAAATTGGTAACACCGATGCGATACCCCATTTATTTGGCGCTCTAGGAAAAAGTTTTACCGTTGATGAAATTTTGATAAACACCTTGATCTCCTTTGGAAAAAAAGCTGAAGAGTTTCTTTATGATCGTTTAAAAGGGACCCCTTACACAAAGGATAACTACTTAGCAGCCATGGCATTATCATCTTTTCCAGCAAGTGATGAAACAGCAGAGCTTGCCTTAAGTTTACTTTCTAGAAAAGAGACTTTTAGCCATCCATCCTATGTCTCCTATTTAATTTGTATTTGTGAGGGGCTTGAAAATGATGGGGAGAGGAAAAAATTTATAGAAATTGCTAATAGTGATCACCTAACAAAAAATCTAGCGAGCGAAATGAAAATTATTATCGGCTTTTGGAATAATAGTCCTTGATTTCCTCTGATCAATTAGATATGTAAAGAATATATAAACAACCTATTCTTACTATGCACAACCCATTGATTTTTATTTTAGCAGGCGGAGAAGGAACAAGGCTTAGACCTTTAACAGGCCACCGCTGTAAGCCAGCCGTTCCTTTTGGAGGGCGTTACCGTCTAATAGATATCGCCATCTCCAACGCCCTAAAAAAGGGCTATAGTGAGGTCTATGCCATCACTCAATTTTTAGAAAAATCATTAAGCTCTTATGTAAAAGATGCTTATGAAGACAAGGTGTCGCTACTTCCTCCCCAGCGCAATCCCTATTTGGGCACAGCAGATTCCATTAGAAAGAATATGAACGTCTTACAAAATAGCTCTTCAGAGTATGTAGTAATCTTATCAGGCGATCAACTCTATTCCATGGATTTAGATGATATTCTAGAAAATGCACAAAAATCAGGCGCCGATCTAACTATTGCCACTCTTCCTATCAACGAGCAAGAGGCCCATCGTATGGGCGTAATGAAGATCAAAAAAGATAAAGAGATCATCGATTTTGTAGAAAAGCCAAAAGAAGAGTCTTTATTAAAAGCCTTCTCTCTAGGGAGAAAAGAGACCCACATCATCCATGCGCTTGATGAAAGGATCTTTCTTGGATCGATGGGTATCTACGTCTTTAAAAGAGATGCTCTTATTTCTCTAC
>JAJACI010000036.1 GCA_022601595.1 Chlamydiia bacterium
AAATATGGCAGATGGTACCGGTATTGTAACCATTGAGAAATACCCGCATACCCAAAAGGTAAAAGATCTTATCACTGTACTTTGCCCAACGATCAGAACGATTATTGGATTGCAGTATGATATGGATTTTTTCAAAGAAACACAGCACTTGAAGTTTCGTGCAGGATTTGATGCAAGGTACTATTTCAATCAATATCCAGTAGCCGATCGTCAGACAGATAGAATTAATACGGTAGATGATCCTGCATTAGATAGTTATGCAAACATCACAGAAAATAATTCATTTGGAATGGTTGGTTTAATACTTGACTTAGGTTGGGATTACTAAACAAACCATCAAGCAACGGATAAAAAGGTGATATAGAAATATATCACCTTTTTTTTTATTCAAATCATTGGAGTTTACATGCGTAAAAAAAGAATTTGTTTGTCGATCATTTTAGTAGCCGCAGCGACCTTTTTAGGGGGAGAGCCATGTGATATTGCCTGCATGGAGAATAAGCAGCTGTGTAGTTCTGCAGTGGTTGGTACATGCAGTCAGAGGTGGAGTTTCAATGTAGGTTTGATAGCTGAGCAAATCAGCATGACAGGGACAGAGGTTGCAGATCTTATCACTTCTCAAGTAACTGGTTATGAAGGCGGGGGGTCAGGGCTTGTCATCACCGACACCATTCAAAGTATCCAGTTTGATATGGATCTTGGGCTAAGAATAGGATTAGGCTATTTGCTCGACCATGATGATTGGATGGCAAAAGCGTCTTTTGAGTGGCTTTCTTCTAAAGGATCCCTATTTCAAGATACTACAGGCGGAGGAACGATATTTCCTTATGCCATTCCCTCTCCTTTTTATGATGGCAACACCATTGCTTTATCAGATGTAGCAGCAGGTTTAAGGGTGAACTACTACCTTTTAGATGTTGAATTAAGCAAGGGCGTTTTCTTTTCCAAGCATTTTTCTTATGAGCCTTTTGCCGGTATCAAGGCTTCTTGGATCAACTATATTGGAGATCAAAGCTTTCGGACGGTAGATATGGAAGATATGGCTGTGGGTACTGTTTTTAAGAGAAATACCAAGGTTCATTTCTGGGGAGTGGGCCCCATGATTGGATTACATAGTAACTATTTTGTAGTAGAGGGGTGGAGTCTTTTCTCTTCAGCAAATGTTTCTGTTTTATTCGGAGAGGCAAGTACTTTCAATTTTGTTCGTTTAGTGCCAACAGGAGATAGCGGGTATCTGCCTGAGCTTTCCTATGAGAACTCTGTGGCAATTTGCCCGACCATTAGGGCTATAGTTGGTTTGCAATATGATTGTTTAGGCTATAGTGAGGCTCAAAATATGGTGTTTCGTATTGGGTTTGATGGAAGGTATTATTTCAATCAATACCCATACTTAGGTTATACAGAAAACCCTATAAGTGTATCAGGATCTGCTCTCCCAAACTATATTTCAAGCACCAAAAGTTATATTCCCACTACCCTACACAATGCTCTTGGAATGATTGGACTGGTTGCTGATTTGGTTTGGCATTTCTAGAGAGGGCATTTTGTAGATTGAATGAGTAATAGGGCTTGCTCGACAGATCCTGCCTTATTTATTCCGCGGCGAAGGTCTGTATATTCTTTTCTCTCTCGTAGGTACCAGCATGCAACCCGTCTTATATCAGACAGTGCCTTTCGAGGGTTTTGGTAACGGATGATTTCTTTTACATGTGCCTCGACCAGTTCAAGGGGGTGAGGACTTGCTGGTGCGTTTTCTCCTTCAAAAATAGTACGTGCAACATGCGGTCCTCCCATAGTTACTCTAGAGATAAGCACACCATCGGCGCCTGTTTGTAACAATACATCTTCGGCAGACTTTCTACATTTAATATCACCATTGGCAAAGACAAGGATAGAGCGCTCTCCGCCGCAGGCATCTTTGATATAATCCCAGATGGCAGGTCCTTTATACCCTTGTTTACGTGTTCTTCCGTGGATGAAAATAGCAGAGGCGCCTGCCTGCTCAGCAATTTTTGTCACCTCTTTTGCGTTGATAGTTTCCTCATCCCATCCGGCGCGAATTTTGACGGTAATGGGGATAGAAACCCTTTTCTGCATCTCATAAATGATCTTTCCCAGCTCCTCAGGATTCTTCAAAAGGGCAGAGCCGCTGCCATCTTTTGTTACCTTGTCCACAGGGCATCCGCAATTAAGATCCAGCAGGTCAAAACCAAGGTCTTCGATAATAGGGGCGCATGTTCCAGCGATCTCTTTTTTACTGGTACAAATTTGTGCTCCAATGGGATGCATGTCTTTTGTATAAGAAAGCATAGAGAAGGTACCTTTATCACCGCGCGCTAAAGCCTCTGCTTTGGTCATCTCGGTAAAGATAAGGCTATCTGTATACTTTCGTACCATTTTCCTAAATGGGAGGTCTGAGCAGCCTGCAAGAGGCGAATAGATAATATTTGAGCAGAGCTCAAGATCTTTAATTTTTATGGGCTTAAAAAGTGTCATCGGAGCATGTTTACAATAAATGATTCAAGAAAACGCAAAGAGATAAAGGCTAGCATTGGACTAAGATCTAGTACGCCGCCAATAGGAGGTATGATCTTTCTAAAAATATTCATATATGGATCGGTTAGAAAGATTAAAAACTTTGTTGCGTGGTATTTATAAAGAGTAGGAAACCAAGAGAGGGCAATGCGGCAAAATAGTAATACGGTGTATACAGAAAAAATGGCATGGATAATGGAAATCATAGTTGTAAGATCCTACTAAGTTTAATCTGCCTCTATTTTACCATAGTATTCTTTTACGTCATCTATTATTATTGCTCCTTATAGTCAAATTATAAGGGATGACAAAGGATCGCTACTATGTATGTACTTGGTTTGTATTCAGATGGAAATTATTTTAAAGTTTCTCTTATATCAAAAAAGAAAGGAAAGATTCAGATTGAGTTCTTAAAGGAGTTTAATAAAGGAACAGGTAATCTTGACATCCTAAAGAAAAATATTGGTAATGACCGGGCTTTTTTTAAGCAAGAGATAGATGTTGTTACAGCACTCCCGATGCATGAAGTGTTTATCAAAAAAATCATTATACCCCTTGCTAATCAAGGTCAAGTTTATAAGGCGCTTGAGCTTGAGCTCTCGACGGACGAAGATTTTCTATCAGGCGAGCGATTTTATGTGCCAAAATTGGTAAAAATGGGCGATCAGACAGAGGTTACCCTTTTTGCATATACAAAAGAATCGATGGAAAGGCATCTTTTATCGATCGAAAGTTTAGGGGTAGATCCTGACCAGGTGAGCTCTGTTTCTTCAGCTTTTACAAGGTTTACAGCTTTTTGTAACCTTCCTAGCAGCCCTTATTTTCTTTTTCATTTAGGGTGGGAATCCTCTTCTATCCATTTTTTCTATCAAGGAAAGATTGCAGAAGAGGCGTCATTCTCCTTGGGTTTCAAGCATATAATCGATGCTGTTCAAAAAGATCAGCTTTTGATAGCTACCATTGACATGGATAAGGTGCAGGAATTGTTTTTTACTGCCCTTGAAGAGAAAAAAGGAAGTTTTGTAAGGGAATTATTTACAAAATTAGACAAGTCAATTACTCGTATCCAAAAATTCATTTGCGATAAGGATACTCGGGCAAATGAGGTGGAGGCGATTGTTTTTACCGGTTACAGTGAGTTTTGCAGGTCATTAAAGGATTGTATCGCACAGATAGATCTAAAAGAATTTATCCCTACTCACCAAGACTATACCCCCGCACAGCTTAGTGGTTATGCGATAGAAATTGGGCTAGCCTTAGATAAAATTGCCTCTGATAAGCAGACACTTCAGCTGGGCGGAGGCTTTTTTACACCAAAAGGGCAGAGACTAAAATCAAGAAAGCATGCTATGCGATTTGCAGGTGGTTTGGCGCTTTTTTCGGTGGTTATGTTTTCCTCTATTTATACTTTTTTTAGCATGAAAGAGGCTCAATTAGAGAAGAGATATAATCTAGCGGTTTCAAAGATAGCAACTTATACAGGAGCTAAAACAGAGTATTTTCAATCGGTCAAAGGATTGCTTAGAAGAAATAGAAGTCGGTTAACTACTGCTATAAAAAATAAGCAAGAAAAGGATAGAGCTCATGCTGATCCGGTTTCTTTTTTAAGTATTTCTAAATGGCTTAATACTTTTCTTTTAGAAAGCTTTTCTTTTGATCAGATTGAATATATAGCCCAACCAGGAGGGGCGCAGGTAACTTTTATTTTTAAAGGAGAGAATAAAGAGGGCCGCGCGCAGCTGCTTAAAGAGGGAGTACGGCTAAATGGAGCAGCATTACTTGTAGATGACGAGCTCTTAATTCATACCATTGAAGATACTGTGTTAGTAAAAATGAGAGTGAAAATATGAAAAAGCGGTTATATAAGAAATTAGAAAATCTTCAGAAGAAGATGCCACCTCTTGTTTCTAAAGAAACGTTAATAGGGGCGCTCTTTTTTTCTCTTTTGTCACTTTTTTTAGGAGGGTGGCTGATCATTTTGAAAGCGAGCTCTTTAGAATCTATGGCTGCTGAGACTGTTTATATAGAAAAGCTGGTAACTACAGCTATAAAAGAGGTTAGAGCAAAAGAAAAACAGGTGGTTGATGCTAATTATGTAGAAAGCGTGCTAGGAGAGATGAAATTTTTATCAGAAGATTATGATCAACTTTCTTACCTTTGTAAAGAGGTGTCTCCTAAGACATTGTTTTCAGGTATACAGCAGCGGTATGTAGCGCTTGCAGAGAATAGGCCTCACCTAGAATTTGAGAAAAAGGTTGAGGGGAAGAATATTATTTGGACAAGTAAAAATCCAGTAGAGATGAGTAAGAATGATTTTTCTCGTCTACTGCAAAAGGTGGAGGGAGAGGCATATAGGTGCTTACCGACTGGCAAGCAGCGTCCTAACATCCACTTCTCAAAATTAAAACTTAATAAAGCAGATCATCTACTTTCTGATATATATTTAGTAGAGATGCAAATAATACAAAAGAGGGAACCTTGAAAAATTACTATTTGATAACACTATTATCTACTATTACGATATTGACGATGGGCTGTCATAGTAAAAAGAAAGGAGAGCTTGTTCATTTACAAGTGGTCGATAGAAATGGCTTTACAAAGACAATAAGCGATTCTACCGATATAAAAAAATATGAGAATTTGGATCCTAAAGCATCATCACATCATAAAAAGGTGGTAAGAGTATACGATAAAGATGGAGCTGGTGCCATTACTTTATATCATGATAGCGGTACATTATGGCAATATCTAGAAACGAAATCCAATCGTGCTCATGGCATGTATGAAGAATATTTTCCTACAGGGAAAATTAAAATTCGCGCTTTTATATCGGAAGGGATCGCTGATTTAACCGATAAAGCAAAAACATCATGGGTGTTTGATGGAGAGTCTTCTGTTTTTGATGAACATGGAAATACAATGGCTACCATTTTCTATGAGAAAGGTAGAGAGCAGGGAGAGGCTCTTTATTACTTTGCAGATGGCAGTATAAAGACAAAGATCCCTTATTTGAACGGAAAGATACAAGGAAAAAAGATAGGGTACGATAAGAAAGGTACGGTTGTCCTTTTAGTAAATTATTTTGAGGGGAAGAAAGATGGAGAGTCTTTCTTTAAAGGCTCAGAAAAAGAGGGCGCCTTTGAAGAGGTGTATATGAACGGACGCCTTGTCTACGGTAGTTACCTAGATTTAGATGGAAAAGTTTTTTCAAAGATAGATAATAGCGCGGGCATTAAGCCTATCTTTCAAGATGGGCAGCTTGTTAGAACAGAAGAATATAAAAATGGCCGCCTTGAGGGGTTGATTACCCTATTTGGAAGAGATAGAACAATTGAATCTACGTATATGATTAAAGAGGGGAAAAAAGATGGGGAAGAGATTATATATTACCAGGTAAGTGCTGGAGCAGAGCCTATAAAGAAACTTTTGGTGACCTGGAAAGAGGGGCAAATACACGGAAAAGTATGCTCTTGGTACCCAAATGGGGCCTTAGAAAGCGAGAAAGATATGTGTGATCATAAAAAAGAGGGCGCCTACCTTTCTTGGTATATGGACAGCTCCTTGATGATGGTAGAAGAATATAGCCATGATAAGCTTGTAAACGGAAAATACCTAAGAAAAGGGGATAACGTCCCTATCTCTCGTGTGATAGATGGGATGGGAACAGCTCATATTTACGATCAAAATGGAATCCTCCTTAGGAAAGTATCCTATTATAACGGGAGCCCAGTAGAATAAAACGTGAAAAATACCATTCGTAATAGTTACCTTTCTAAGCGAAAAGCAATAGCTAAAGAAAGAAGGGAGCAAGCACACCTTTGCCTTTTAGATCGGTTAAAAGAAATAACGGCTGGTTATAAAAAGATTTTATCTTACAGCCCCCTTTCAGATGAAGTGGACACCTACCCATTTAATGCATTTTTACAACAAAATAACCGTTTACTATTACCAAAAATAGTGGAGGAATCCCTTGTCCCATACGAGGTTAGGGATATGGAAAAACAGTTGAAAACTTTTTCTCATGGTGTTTTGGAGCCTGATAGTAGCTGCAATAGGAACCAGAATATTGACCTTGCTATTATCCCTGGCATAGCTTTTGATAAACAGGGCGCCCGTCTTGGCTTTGGCAAAGGTCACTACGATAGATTTTTAGCAGGTAAAAAAATCAGGACCATTGGATTGTGCTTTAAAGAGCAAATATATGATGGGAAATTGCCACTAGAACCACACGATATTACTATGGAGAGATTATGCATCGTTTAATACTATTTTTGCTGTCCTTTACCTTCCTATCTTCTCATGAGATTTCGATATCCTATTTTGATAAAGGGAAATACGCAGAAAATAATATCTATTTAGGCAGCTATCCTAAAAAAATCGTGAGAAAAGATATTGATGCTGCATATATGCTCTCTTTATCCTATCCGCTAAACCCAGCGCCTTCACCACTATCGCTTAAAGCAGGGACCTCTGTAGCTCGTTTTGACATCTCTACCGATGAGGTATACGCCTACTCGACCTTCTTCTCCGCACGATTTACCCCCTTTTCCCTCTTGGCTATAGCGCCCTTTGTAGAAGTAAGCCTTGCAGGGCCTACCTACCTATCAAAGGCTGAAATAGGAGATATCAACTTTGGCGGGAGCGTCGTCTACCAAAATTACCTTGCCGCAGGCTTCAAGGTCGCCGCCTTTATCGTAGATGTCAAAATGCTCAACTATAGCACCACATTACCAACAGCATTTACCAAAGAAAGCGTCACCATGCCCTTCATAGCCTCCATCGGCTGCACCTATTAATATATATGAGACACTGCCGCATCCCCTAACAAGGGCCTCGTTTGCTCTAAAAATGCATTTATTTTGAGTATATTTTTGACTTTCCCTGTCTCTGAGTACTATACGTACACAATCGACAGGGAAAGTCAAAAATCTCCTTCAAAAAAATACTTTTTTAGAGCAAACGCTCAGGCCCTTTCTAAACCCTTCTTTGCTTTTTTTACTAAAAAAAGAAGAAAAATAACCTACTACAATTGTAGTAGGTTAAGATAAATGTAAGGTAAACTCTAAAAAAATGGAAAACAGCAGTTTATCAGAATCTCCTTAAGGAGACTCTGATAAACTACACTTTTTAGAATTTCTTCAGATTTTTGAAAGGTATTCTATTTTGGAGTA
>JAJACI010000037.1:0-2221 GCA_022601595.1 Chlamydiia bacterium
CGACATTGCATCCAAGATATTTCTTGTAGTAGAGGTAGATGTGGACAGCTATCTAAAGTCGGTATTATCAGAACAATTTTCCTATAAAGATATGCATCAAACAGCGCTAGAGGCAGTAACCATAGCGATGAGAACAGATATATACCAGAAGATTGCATCATCATCCAATCCATTTTGGGATATAAAGGCATCAGAGCATGGATTTAACGGCACCTCGCTATTTGCGGTAAATAGCGCAGCGGAAAAAGCGGTAGCGGCAACAAAAGACCTGATAATGGTATACAAAAATAGACCCTTTCCAACCACATGGACAGAAGATTGCGCAGGAAAAACAGCAGAATACAAAACAATATATAGAAAAGACGCTCCCTGCCCTCCCGGAGTGCTTGTACCCTTTGCACAAAAAGAGCGCAGCAACCACACATGGAAATGTAGTATAGCAAAAAGGGAGCTGGCAGAAAGGCTAGATCTTGACTCCATACAGTCGATAGAGCCATATAAATGCAAGGCTACGCAAAAAGTTTACGGCCTAAAAATAAATGGCCGCAACCTAACATTCAGAGAGATGACATTTTTAGACTTTCAAAAGATGATGGGCGCCTCACGTATGCAAAGTAACGACTTTAACATCCGGCTCATCGACAAGCGTATAGAATTTGATGGCTACGGAAAAGGGCTGGGCGTAGGGATATGCATCCTTTCGGCAAAAGAGATGGCAAAAGCAGGAAAGACAACAGCAAAGGTGCTCTCCACCTTCTATCCAGAGACAAAATTAATAAAGCTAGAATTTGTTCCTCAGGTATTTTTCGATGAGGGCGAGATTGAAGACGCTGAGTAGCGTGGGGCGCTGCCCCACACCCCGCAAAAGGGCCGAAGGCCCTTTTAAAACCCATCTTTGCTTTTTTTTATCAAAAAAAAGACTAATCAGATGTTAATTCTAGCTGAATTTCTTTCACAGCTTCTACCATATTGGACCGATAGCCGTTTATTACTGGGATAATCCTTTCATTCCAAGTGAATACATAATCATTATTCACACAATGTCGTTTTTGAATTAAGAATTTAGCTACACTATTATGATCAGAATAAGCTTGATTATATTCAGGTTCATTCATACCATCGGTAACTTCTGGATATGTAACACCCGCTAGAACAGCTAATACACCCAAGGCTACAATACCGCTTCTGTCTTTACCTTGATGGCAAAAAACATCTACATCCCTACCCTCTAAGACTTCATTAACTCCAAAAAGTATTGCCGATTTTAAATTTTCTTTAGATAATAACATTGCATCACAATTTTTACTGCATTCTACCTGTCTTAAAAAAACTGAGTCTTGAGCAAAAGATTTTTCCAACAAAAACTTTACTGTCAAAGCAATCTCTTTTGAAAGTTCTCCTACAATAATAAAGCGCTGTGGTTTTTTCATTGCTTCTTGTACTGCAGCCTCTATCTCATTATTTGGAAAGGTTTTCTGCCCAACCCGAAAATAACATTCCTTTGGTACGCATTTTTTTATATTAGCTATAATCCTATCCTTAGTAGCTTTATCCGCACTTTGAGTACTCTGGAAGACTAATTGAACATCTACAAATCGAATTTGATTTGCTATATAATGTACATTTAAAGCATCACTTGCTATACCTTCAGCATCTAAAGGATACGCTTCTCCTTCTTTCCAACCTTGTACAACAATAGCACTATCAACCTTCCCATCTTCCATAACACCTGCTGGCAAAGGATCTGCTCCCCATACATCGTATGAAACAAAGGGGCCATCTTCTAAATTCTCAATAAATCGTCTTCTTGCTGAAGTTCCACTTAACAAGAGATGTCCGTTTCTACCGTTAGAGCACGAATAAACTATATTGGCCGCATGATTATCAGCTTTTAATTCTGCCTGCTCTCTATTAGCATAGGCACTATTATAGTCATTAGTAGAAAAAGGAAGACCTTTTTGCCTTTCTATCTGTAAACGGAAATTCAATCCTATATTAGTAAGATCATGTGTTTTTATACTTTTTATTATCTCGGAAGTGTTGAAATTTACTTCTGATGTTATAACACGCTCTAAAGTAGAAGCTCTTTTACAAGAATCAGCGCCGCCTTGTTTCTCTGGTTCCGTAGTTTTTTGTGCAGGAGATGGATCTGAAGCGGGTCTTTTGAAGAAAGTACGGTAAATAATAAGCAGTGCTGTAAATAGAACAACTACTGCAGCGG
>JAJACI010000037.1:2230-7206 GCA_022601595.1 Chlamydiia bacterium
ATGGATCTGAAGCGGGTCTTTTGAAGAAAGTACGGTAAATAATAAGCAGTGCTGTAAATAGAACAACTACTGCAGCGGCAGTTTTTACGGCCGTATTAGACATCATCCTGTCGACAAACCCACGAAACTTAGTGTATTGTGTAGGTGTCGTGTTTGCTTCTTGAGCTACTGTATCCATTGCTGACTGAACAAGAGGTGAAAAGGTTATTTCTCCGAATTTACTCATTTTTAATCCTTTTTAATGAATCTTTATTATATTTTAACAGAAGTGGCTGATTTTCACAAATCTGAAAAATTATTTTAAATTAAAGAAAATTCTACTATAACTTCTCTCCCCTTTTCAATATATCAACTATGTACTATGATAGAGAGGAACTATACAAAGAGGTCTTATGCAGCAAAGAACATCCAAAAGAAGGGCTGCGGCAATATCCACAGCTCTATTATTAGTACTACTTGCCCTAAACTCCATAACCGGCATCTGGTGGCCATACATATACCTCACCATCGGCGCCCCATTATTCGTTAGGCAGTTCCTGCAAGGGCGTACCTACGACTCCATCGTCTCCCTCGCTGTATTCGGCGGCCTTTTCGCCGTCTCCCAATTCGATATCGACTGGACCATCATCCTCCCCGTAGCATTCATCTCCAGCGCCATCCTCATCCTCTTTCGCGAATTCTTCAACCCTTTTGCCATCAAAGAGCCAGAGGCAGAGCGCGACCGCAGCATCGAAATCATGGAAGAAGAAGAGTCCAACCATAAGTAGGGGCGCTGCCCCAAACCCCGCTTAAGGATCAAGATCCTTAAGAATCCTTTCTTTGATTTTTTCTGTAATTACAGAAAAAATACTAACCAAGGGTTTCCAAAGGGTTATTACCCTTTGGCAGGGTCTTAGGGACAGAGTCCCTATTCAAAACAAAAGAGCTCGGGATGCTTTTTTCTGTCTATATATCCGTTCTCATCGGTGTACTTTACTAGCACGTCGTAGAAAAGACGCGGGATGTCGCAGCGGATTCTCCAGGGGAAAAAGATATAGGTATATAATGGATACTCTTTGTGGTTATTATGACCGTAATAGGAACTGATAAAACTTAAGAGTCCTATGGATGCGAGGATAGGATATAGGGGCGGAGCAAAATAGAGGGCGCGCCTTAAAAGAAAAGGGAGAGCTCTTATTTTGATAAATATCTTTTCTAAAGAGGGCTCAAGTTGACGAGGAAGAAACTCCCGAAGTAGCAGCTCATGAGCTGATATATCTGCTAGAACTTCATAGCCTAATACCCTTTTTAAAATACTTCGGGCATAACTTACGCAATTGCCTTTTAATAAAGAGGCGGCACTTTCATGGTTATACTTGTCCGATTCTACCAAATAGATAATCTTGTCATGCTCTTTTTTGGTGATGGGAATAGATACTCTCTTTATCTCCCGAAAATGCTTGGGATAGTAGCTTGCATCATCTGGTGTCTTTATAATAGACGCTCTATTTGCTGCACGGAAAAACCCTCTCCTGGGGATTACTCTAATATGATCATAAATATCCTGCCCAACAGAACGCACCTCCCCCTTATCATCTTTTACCTCTAGCGATACATGCGTCTTTGCAAGGTAAGAAAACTTCTCCGCCTTCTCCCATGTCACCACTATCTGCAAAAGATGACCTCCCCCATGAAAAGAGGGATCGGCATGCTTATAAGGACGAAATATCGACGCTCGACGCCTATCATACTGCGTTATACCATACCAAAGGGTGGAATACTCCCTTGTTAACCTTTTCGACCTGCCAGTTTTAAATAATAACTTTTCACCTGAATAGACCTCATATCCCCTTGCTGCCTCTTTCCAAGTAAGATCCATCCACGACTGCCAAGAAATCTTCTTCTCTTCTAATTCCACCGGAAGGAAATACCCCTTTCTCCTATGAAACAAGATGATAAGCTTTGTGGTAAAAAAGATCTCTGCCAACCCATTTACCACAATAAACTCTTTGAGCATCGACTCTTTAACAAAAGTATCAATAGGAACTTTTGCTCCCACTTTTATGGATAATAACTGAGCATTAAAAAGATCCTTGTCACTTTGAGAAATTTCTGCCTTAACAATATGATCTGCAAGATTTTCTACAAACACCTTAAACGATTGGTATATACCCTCTCCTGCCCGCCTAATATTGCGAATCGATAAAAAATCATAAGTCTCTTTTATGACCTTTGCAAGCAAAGCTCGCTGCTCCTGAGATGTCAAGGAGCTGAGATCTTCTAACAAAGCAGAATTCTTTGTTATAAATGATATATCTTTCAATCTATTGCCCCCCTATTTTCCCTATATACGAATTATTGAAAAAAGGACAACATTTTAAGGAGACTCTGATAAACTACTAAAAAACATTATTGCTCATAAAAAAGTATGGGTACTAAGCGTCGTTTAGGAGACTCTGAATAACTGCTGGTTTCAATGATTTTTTCAGATTTCTCGAATAAATTTGATTTTGGAGTAAGGCTCAGCCCCGTAGGGCTGGGACGCCGCGAAAAATCTCATTTATAAGAAAACTGGACTAATTATTCAGCATGAGTTTTTCAGAGGTTCCTTTAGGAGGTGACAAGCGAGAGGAAATCGTAGTTTAGGCCCATTGCCTCTTTGCATCGCTTGAGCGTCTTGTGAGATTTTTCTCGCGCAGCGGCGGTGCCTGCTGCAAGCACTTTTTCTATCAAAGCAGTGTCTGCAATAATTTCTTCGCGCCTTTTTCTGATAGGAGCGATAAAGGCATCGACCACTTCTAAAGCTCTTTGTTTGATCACTCCGTCGCCAAGGCCGCCTGCTCTATACTCTTTTTTCAGCTGCGCTACCCCTTCGACATCTTTATCAAAGATATCTAGGTAGGTAAAGGCTATTGCTTTATCGGGATCGCCTGGATCGCTGATACTAGCGCGTGTAGGATCGCTTTTCATCTTTTTCATCTTTTTAGCAATCACTTCACGCGAATCTTTTAAGTATATGGCGTTGCCCAAAGATTTTGACATCTTATTTCCGTCGATTCCTGGTAAATTGATCACCATTTCTGGGAAAAGAGCCTCTGGCTCTACCAAGATAGAATCCCCGTATTGCGCATTGAATTTACCCGCCACATCGCGAGCAAGCTCAAGCATAGGCGCCTGATCACGCCCGACAGGGACGACATCTGCATCAAAGGCGATGATATCTGCTACTTGAAAAATTGGGTAGAGATAAAATCCTGCAGGGACACTTTCCTCATAGCCTTTTTGGCGAGATTCTGCTTTAACGGTAGGGTTATGTCCTATACGATTGATAGAAACCAGGTTGAGCAGGTATTGTGTTAATTCAGGAAGTTCTGGAATCATTGACTGTACAAAGATATTTGCCTGAGCAGGGTCTATTCCGCAAGCAAGGTAATCGGCAACCACCTCGTAGACATTTTCTCGTATTTTTGCAACGTTATCGTAATTATCCGTGATAGCTTGGGCATCTGCGACCATAATAAAGGTCTCAAATTCCTTTTGCATTTCTATTCGATTTTTTATAGATCCGGCGTAGTGACCAATGTGCAAAGGTCCTGTCGGTCTATCTCCTGTGAGTAAAATTTTATTTTTCATAACTTATTATATTATAAAATGAAGATTTTCTTCGCAAGATATAAGACAATAGATCTTTTTTAGTAGGTGTGGTAAGATGTGATAAAAAAGCCTTTAAATCCATGCCTTCAAAAGAAGTTTCTAAAGAAAAACCTTTGCCACTCCCTTTAAAGATTGGGAATTACCCTATTTTAAAGCTTATTGCTCGTGGGGGTATGGGAGAGACTTTTCTTGCTAAAGATCCCGTTTTAGATCGTCAGATTGTGATAAAAAGGGCCCGACCTGATTTGGTTCATCATCAAATAATTAAAGATCGTTTTACCAAAGAGGTGAAAATCACCTCTACTTTATTCCATCCATCTATCATTCCTGTCTATGCTATTCATAGAGATGGCGGAGAGCTTTATTATACGATGCCATATGTAGAGGGGAAAACGTTAAAAGAAATCTTGCGCGATAGTATCTCTGATGAAAAAAATGGCGGCTCTTCTTGGTCAATAGGAGCTCTTTTACGCATCTTTGGAAGTGTTTGTCAGGGTGTCTCTTTTTGTCATACCAAAGGGTTCCTTCATAGAGATTTAAAGCCTGAAAATTTAATCGTTGGAAACTATGGGCAGGTTTATATTGTAGACTGGGGGCTTGCTACTCATAAAAATGATCCTGCAGAAGGGCCTATTCCATCTATCCTTTCTTTCTCTATAAATCATGAACTAACTCGTCCCGGGAAAGTTTTTGGCACACTGCCTTACCTTCCTCCAGAACGTATTAAAGGACAAAAAGCAACTATTGCCTCAGAAATTTATTCATTAGGCGTAATCTTATATCAACTGTTAACCCTGCAGATGCCCTTTCATAGAAGGACGATGGGAGAGTATAAGCTCTCAAAAAAATATGCTCGCCCTTTAGATCTTTTAGAGGCAGCACCATTTAGAAATATTTCAGCAGAGCTTTCTGATATTGTAAAAAAATGTCTCCACGACTCCCCTAAAAAGCGGTTTGGATCGGTAAAAGAGCTTATCTTAGCTTTAGATGAATATGAAGAGGGCAACCCTTCTTGGATATATAAAAACACTTTAGATATCACCGATAAAGATGACTGGGAATTACAAGAAAATATCCTTTCATCCAATCTCTCCTCATTTGATTTTGGTCATAAATCGCTTTCATGGAAGTATTTGATGATCGCCAAAGAGAAAATTGGTGGAAATCAAAAGATCACAGCAACCATCTCTTTAAAAGAGTCCTCTGCAGGAGTGAATTTTTGCTTTAACATTCCAGAAAAAGAGGACAGAGACGATCTAGAAGATGGTTATAGCCTTCATATCGGTTCTGAAAGCAGGCCCGGTATCTCCTTAAGACGATCTAAGATAATCTTGCTTGAAAAA
>JAJACI010000038.1 GCA_022601595.1 Chlamydiia bacterium
CAAACAATACACAATGAAATAATTATTAATGCAACTGCTGTGATTAAAGAATCCCTTTTCCCTTTTCTAGCCATGTTAGGGTATAATTTAACATTGCCAGAGTTGATCATAGGGGTGGCAAGCGGTGAAATGTGGACGGGCATAGAACATCTCCATAATTATCTATTGTATTAATTATATAAATATTATCATTTTAATTACAGCAGTAATTGCAAATCTTAGTGATTTAATGGCAATTTAAACTACTAATTACAAAGGCTTTGTAAAGTTTATTTTTGAAACTCCTCCATATATACAGAGCAAAGTTGTATTTCGTTGAAAATAAACGAGTTACAGAATAAACACGCCATTGGCAACAGTAATGACTATAAAGGGTGGATGGTGTATACTTGCCGCCATGGACGATGTAATTGTAGCAATAGCGACCCCGCCAGGCATTGGGGCTTTATCCATTATCAGACTTTCCGGAAAGGAAACGTTTGATGTGGTAAATACCTTCTTTTCTGGAGATATACCATCTTATAAAAGCCATACTGCCCATTTTGGAAGAATTTTGGATCCTAATGGTGGTGTGATAGATGAGGTTATCCTTTTGATAATGAAGGGTAAAAGATCTTTTACGGGCGAAAATAGTATAGAAATTATTTGTCATGGCAACCCATTAATTGCTCAAAAGATCTTACGAAGGGCATTAGAGGCTGGGGCAAGGGCTGCAGATGGCGGAGAATTTTCACGTAGAGCCTTTTCTAACGGAAAAGTAGATCTGTTGCAGGCAGAGGCTATCAAAGAAATGATTCATGCAAAAAATGAGCGGGCCCTTAAAGAGGCTTCAAAGCAATTGGGCGGCTCTCTATCTATCTATATAAAGGATCTTCAGCGGTGTTTTATTGATATCCTTGCTATTATAGAGGTTCATATCGACTATCCAGAAGAGGGAATAGAGGAGGCGACGAAAAAAGAGCTCATTTCCATCATTGATGATACAAAGATGAAAATCACTCGATTGCTTGATACTTTTCATGACGGGAAAAAGCTTTTCTCAGGCCATATGACCGCTATTATTGGAGCCCCCAATGCTGGAAAATCTTCCCTTTTAAATGCTTTGCTTGAAGAAAATCGAGCAATCGTTACTGATACACCAGGAACGACCCGTGATACTATCGAGGAAGAGATTACCATCGATGGCCACACTATTAAATTTGTAGATACTGCAGGGATTCGAGAAAGCTCTAATGAAATTGAAAAGATAGGCATTGAAAAGGCGCTTGCTGTAAAAAAGAGGTGTGACATCACCATTCTGCTTGTAGATCTCTCCACAGAAATAAGTGATCAGATAAAAGATCTTTATAATGAGAACAAAGAGACCTTGGTTGTCTATAACAAGAACGATCTGTGCACGAAAAAAAATCCACTAAACGCCCCATCTCCTGTTTACATCTCCGCTAAAAATCGTACCGGCTTAGAGAGTCTAAAAAAGGCATTGATTAGCACACTTCCTTTTGAGAGCAAAGATAGCGCTCCTTTTATTACAAAAGAAAGGCACTATAAATCTCTAACTACCGCTTTAAAAAGTCTTGAAACGGTGCTAACAGGCATAGAGAAAGGACTCTCTGTTGAATACATTTCTTTTGATCTTCGCGAAGGGCTAGAAAGTCTTTCTGAAATCATTGGAATCAATGTTACAGAGGAGATACTTGGGGGGATTTTTTCAAAGTTTTGCGTAGGAAAATAGCATTTATTGTTGAGGAATTAGAAAAACTCTTTCCTGATCCCTTGCCCCCATTGAATCACTCCAATCCATTTACCTTGCTTGTTGCTGTTCTACTTTCTGCAAGTTGTACTGATAAAAGGGTAAATATCGTTACAAAAACGCTCTTTTCCAAAGCCGATACCCCAGAAAAAATGATCCAGCTCTCTATTGTCGAAATCGAAGAAATCATACGTAGCTGTGGCCTATTTCGAAATAAAGCAAAAGCGATCTTTGATTTATCGCATATTCTCATAGATAAATATAAAGGAAAAGTGCCCCCCACCTTAAAAGACTTAGAGTCTTTACCAGGTGTTGGTCACAAAACAGCCTCTGTAGTACTTATCCAAGCATTTTCTATTCCTGCTTTCCCAGTGGATACCCATATTCACCGCCTAGCAAAACGATGGGGCCTTTCCTCTGGGAAAAATGTAACGGAAACAGAAAGGGATCTAAAAGCACTTTTTCCAAGAGAAATTTGGGCCAAATTACACCTGCAAATGATTTATTACGCACGAGCTTTCTGCCCTGCCATCAAGCACTCTGAAGAAAAGTGTTCCATTTGTATTAATTGTAATAGTACAAATGATTGTAACTAAATTATTAAGTAGTGTAGTATGTTTTTTATGAAAGACAAAAAAGACATACAACTCTTTGATTATGCTACTGGTAAAATCATTGCAGAAAAGACGCCTTTATCTGGTTGTTTACACTTTATATACACCGGAGACTCCATATCAGCCTCACTAGGACGCAAATTCCTATCGGGAAATGCATTCTGCTCAAGTATTGCAGGTTTTTGGATGAAAAGAGCATGGAGCAGAAAATATATTGCCCCATTTATAAAGAATCACAATATAGATATGAAGGATTTTAAAGAGACTAAATATGGTTCTTTTAACGACTTTTTTATCCGTGAAATCAAACCCGAAGCCCGTCCCATTGCTGAAAAGAGCATCATTGCACCTTGTGATGGTAAGCACCTTTTCTTTGATGATCTTTCTGAAAAAAACGCTTTTTATGTTAAGGGACAAACACTTTCCCTTGCAAAATTGATTGGTGATGAAACCCTTGCTAGCCTTTATAAAAACGGCTCGATGATCATCTCAAGACTTGCCCCTCCAGATTACCATAGATATCACTTTCCAGTAGATGCAACGGTCAACAAAGTAAGTCTAATTCCTGGAGCCCTATTTTCGGTAAGTCCTATTGCCCTCCGCCAAATGGTAAATGTACTTACAGAAAACAAGCGAATGCTTGTTGAAATGACCTCTAAAAAATACGGCAACATCCTTCAAGTTGTTATAGGCGCAACAGCTGTTGGAGCCATACACATCACGGCAAAAAAAGGCTGCAGCTATAAAAAAGGCGAAGAACTAGGATATTTTTCTTTTGGTGGATCCATGGTAATTACCTTATTCCAAAATAATCGCACCTCTTTTTCAAAAGCGCTTACCGATCAAACAAAAAATCATATAGAGATCCAAATGAATATGGGTACCGCTTTAGAAGATGCTTAGAAAATCGCTCTTATTATTTACCCTCTTTTGTTCATTCGGGTACTCCTTACCCATTTTTTTAGAAGACGCAGAGCATTTCTACTCTAAAAAAAGTGCACTATTTCTTGGAAAAGTTCTTGTTCCCTGCGCTATCCTGGCACATACTTCTCTAGACAGAAAAACAAGTGATCTTTACCAGCAAAACATGCGCTCAGAAAGCCTTGATGCCTCTTGCAAAGTGTTTAAGACTTTTGGATCTAACATGCCTATTACTATAGCTCTTGTTTCAGGAGTAACAGTAAGCTATTTTTCCAGAGGGACAAAAACAGGAGAAAAAATTTACGATTACTCCCTAAACACCTTTAGAGGGATCGTTTCAGGTTTTCCAATACTCATTGCAGGGCAAAATCTATTAGGTGGAGATAGGCCTGCGCAAAACACTAATTCCTATTGGTGGCCCTTCTCCAATGACCACGGAGTTAGCGGGCATGCATTTATGGGCGCTGTCCCTTTTATCACTGCAGCAAACATGACTTCTAATCATTATCTAAAAGCCGCTTTCTACCTTGCATCAACTGCAACTGGATTTTCCCGTCTCAATGACGATAAACACTATCTCTCACAAATCATCCTGGGCTGGTCCCTTGCCTACGCCTCCTGTGATGCCATTTCTGATACAAACTTATCCATTAAAGCCAATGGAAATACAGTAACAGCAGGATATACCTTTTGAGAAAATTTCTACTTTCAACACTGATATCTCTTCCCCTATTTTCATTAAGCCCCATTGAAAAAATTCCACATGACGCAAAGGCCTATTTTAGCGCAGAAAATGGCAAGATGCTCGCTAGCTGCTTTACCATCGGTGCTGTAATTGCAAATTCACCAATGGACCAATATTTATACGATTTCTACCAAAACAATATACGTAATGACCATACAGACTTTTTGGTAGACCACTGGAGAACCATGGGACAAAATGGAGCAATCGCTGCCTATTCTGCAATTGCTCTATTCTCCCTTGGTGCAAGAGGAACAAAGGCGGGAGATTTTGCTTATGAGCTATTGTTTAAATCAGGGAGAGCTTTTGCCATCGGAACCATTCCCCTTCACACTATGAAGCAGCTCACAGGAGGATCTCGCCCTATCTACACAAAAAGATCTTCTTACTGGAAACCTTTTACCCTTCGCCATGGTGTGTCAGGAGATACCTATACGGGCGCTATTTTATTTATAACGCTTGCCAAAATGGTAGAAAGCCATTATTTAAAAGCTCTTTTTTATGGTATTTCTACTCTTAATGGGATAGGCCGTATCAATGACGGTTACCATTATCCTTCGCAAGTATTTTTAGGGTGGATGATGGCCTATGCAGCATGCGATGCTGTCGATCACACCGATTCAAAATTTAATTTGTCGATAGGCGCGGACAGAGTGGCTTTTGGCTTTGAATTTTAATACAAAAACAGATATACTAAGACCTTATTGAAAAGCAAACTATATAGGTGATACTTTGTTACAAAAAATCTTTGGAACATCGGGTGAACGTACCGTAAGACGGTATCAAAAAATTGTTGTAGAAATCAATCGTAAAGAAACAGAACTACAGTCCCTTTCTGATGACCAGTTGCTGGGTATGACCTCCATATTTAAAGAGCGCTTGCAAAATGGGGAGAGCGTTGATGATCTTTTAGTAGATGCCTATGCCGTGGTAAAAAATGCCTGCAGAAGACTTTGCGGAAAAGAAATTGATGTGCTTGGTAATTTACAAACATGGGATATGATCCCTTATGATGTGCAAATAGTAGGTGCAATTGCTATGCATAAAGGTTGCATTGCTGAGATGCAAACCGGTGAAGGTAAGACGTTAACATCATCAATGCCATTATATTTACACGCCTTAACAGGAAATCCCGTACACCTTGTAACCGTCAATGACTACCTAGTAGAGCGAGATTGTGAATGGATTGGAGCAATATTTTCTTTCCTAGGGCTCTCTGCAAAGCCCCTTTTAGGAAAAACACCCCATGACAAAAGAGCCGATGTCTATAAATCTGACATCGTATACAGCACTGCATCAGAATTTGGATTTGATTATCTAAGAGATAATTCTATGATCGCCAGTAAAGAGCAAAAAGTACAGCGCGGCCACTATTTTACTATCGTAGATGAAATTGACTCGGTGTTAATTGATGAGGCAAGAACGCCTTTAATTATATCAGGCCCTGCAGAAAATTCTATCCAAATGTATAACGATCTAAAACAGCCTGTATCAGAGATGGTAAAGCTTCAAAGAGAACTATGTAATACATACGCCTCTACCGCACGAAGAGAGCTGGAAAAATTAGGAATAACACCTGCAAGAGAGCTCTCGTCGCTAAAGCTTTCTAAAGAGGAAAAGGAAAAGAAGAAAGAAGCACTTGAGAATCTATGGCTTGTTTCTAAAGGGACACCTACCAATAAAATTCTAAAAAGATATCAGGAAAATCCTGATATAAGAAAAGAGCTGGAGGCAATAGACGTTTTCTATTTTGCAGATGTGAATAAAGAAGAGAAAGAAAAAGCTATCAAAGATCTTTACCTGCTTATCGATGAAAAAAACCAAGATTATGAGCTGAATGAGAGAGGGGTGAAAAACTGGAAGGGCGATAAGGCGGCGTTTACCATGCTAGATCTTGGCCACGAGCATGCAGAGATTGACAAACAAGGGCTTGCTGAAAAGGAGGCACTGGATAAAAAGGTAGCGCTGCGTGAAGAAGATGGTAGACGTAAAGAGATGTCACATAACATCAGGCAACTATTTCGCGCCCATTTATTAATGGAAAAAGATGTCGACTATATCATCCAAGATAGTAAAGTAGTTATCATTGATGAAAACACAGGAAGGCCGCAACCAGGAAGGCGTTTTTCTGATGGACTGCACCAGGCTATAGAAGCAAGAGAAGGGCTAAACGTCCAAAAAGAGACGCAAACACTTGCAACCATAACACTGCAAAACTATTTCCGTCTTTATAAAGCTATTGCAGGAATGACAGGAACTGCTCTTACCGAATCAAAAGAATTTAAAGACATCTATAACCTAGATGTGCTTGCCGTACCAACACATAAAAAATGTATACGAAAAGATCTCAATGATGAAGTCTTTATGTCAGAAAGAGAGAAGTATACAGCGCTTATCACAGAAATACGATTGGCACATAAAACAGGGCAGCCAATTCTTATTGGAACAGAGTCTGTAGAGATTTCTGAAAAAATCTCCCGCATCCTAAAAGGAGAAGGGCTAAAACACACTGTTTTAAATGCAAAAAACCACGCAAGAGAGGCAGAGATCATCTCTTTGGCAGGAAGAAAAGATGCGATAACCGTTGCCACCAATATGGCAGGACGCGGAACAGATATTAAACTCGAAAGCGGTGTGGCAGAACTTGGCGGCCTATACGTTATAGGTACATCAAGACACAATTCAAGGCGAATAGATCGGCAGCTACGAGGAAGATCGGCAAGACAAGGAGACCCTGGACAATCCAAATTCTTTGTCTCTTTTGAAGATCCTCTGATGAGAATGTTCTCCTCACCACGCATTGCAAACATGCTACAAAAATTTCGCCCGCCAGAGGGCGAGGCAATATCTGCGCCTATCTTAAACCGCTCTATTGAAACAGCACAAAAGCGTGTGGAGATGAGAAATTTCCAAATAAGAAAACATACCCTTGAATACGATGACGTGATGAACAAACACAGATCAGAAATATACTCTTATAGAGATTCTATATTGATGACAGATGACACCCTACCTCTTGCATCGAAAATACTTTCAGACTTTACAGAGATATTATGCAGAAGGTTCCAAGAAGAATACTCCGCAAATAAAAGCCTAACCGTCGAAAGGCTCAATGAGATGCTTATGTCTCATTTACCTATCATGTT
>JAJACI010000039.1 GCA_022601595.1 Chlamydiia bacterium
ATCCCTGAAGGGATGGAGCGCTTCGAAAAATAGGATTTATAAGAAATCAGGAAAATTATAAAACTGCTCGTTTATCAGAGTCTCCTTAAAAAAAGGATAGAATTAACAATGTACTTAGAAGGTATCTATTTAACTTCTCTGCTCGGATGGGCTGTAAAAAATCTCTATGACAATAGAGGTTATCATAATAATTATTTGAATTTAAAGAGTAGGCCTTCTGTCTTCTTTACTTTAGATTTAGAAGACAGATTTCCTGCTAAGGAAGAATTACCCGTAGATTCTTTTGTTAGCACTTATTCTCAAGCATGTCCCCCGCTAAACGCGTTAACAACTTTCTGTCAAGCGGTATGTTCCACTCAGAAAAACTTTGACTGTCACATTTCTAATCAAGCAGGGATGTCTCATCTGGATTCGTTTGCTGCTGGATATATGGCTAAGCGCACTGTATGTGAAATAGATACAAAGCGTTTTTTTTTAGAACCTTTGGGAACTGCAGCTGTGGGAATTGTTTCATTTGCAGCTTTTTATAGCGCAAGCGTCATTGTCCCTGCCTTGAGGAGCTCTGTCGCAATTACTTCGGCTTCTGCAGCTGTTACAGCGAAAACACAGACTTATTTTAGATCTTTGAGTGATGCAGATGCTGATGATTGTGTAAATAATAATGCAAGCCCCGAGCAGTTGCTTGGCGGCATGCGTTTTTACAAAGCATGCGCTATAATAAAGCAGGGAAATAGCAATCAGACCAATCAGACAAACGGGCCGTTATTGGATAAAATTGCAAAAATTACAGAGAAATTAGCGGAACATGAAACTACTGTGGATCCTGCCAAGGAAGCCGAAGTAATTGGTTGTTTGGTAAGTTATTATATGAATCGTATGTAACTAATTCATAATAGGAGATTTTGATAAACGCCTAGTTTTATCATTTTTTCAGATGGCTCAAATATATTTAAGGAGACTCTGAAAAACGAGCAGTTTTATAATCTCTCAGATTTCTTATCCATTCTATTTTTCGTGGCGCCCCATCCCGTCAGGGATGCCGCTTACTCCAAAATAGAATATCTTTCCAAAAATCTGAAGAAATTCTAAAAAGTGCAGTTTTTCAGACTCTCCTTAAGGAGACTCTGAAAAGCCGGCAATTTTATAATCTTCCAGATTTCTTATAAATGACTTTAATTTTATCCTTACAAAAGAGTATGCTTTATTCAAAGCTATTGGTGATTTTATGTGGAAAAAAACAGAGTCTCAAACGTTTCCTGGTATTACAAAAGAGGCGGTATGGAAGCTTTGGAAGGATGTTGATAACTGGACTCTTTGGAATGAAGATTTAGAAGAGAGTAGGTTAATAGACAGCTTTGAAAAGGGCGGTACTTTCGAGTTAAAACCCAAAGGGGGGCCGCGGGTAAAGCTTACCCTTGAAGAGGTAGTAGAAAATGTATCCTTTACCGATTGCCTTCAATTGCCTGGAGCAAAAATGAATGGTCATCATGAAATGAAAGAGACAGAGAATGGTTTACTCCTCACAACTTGTATATCTATGACTGGGATAAGTAGTGCTTTATGGGTATCGATGCTTGGGGAAAAAATAGCGAAAAAAACTCTTAAACAAATGGAAGCGCTTGTAGCATTGATAGAAAAAAAGTAAAAATTTTTGTTTTAGGAATGGAGGTTTTTGTATGTGGGAGAGGCAAGCTAAAAAAAGGTATAGTGGTATTTCTCCAACAGAGGTATGGGGTGTGTGGAAAGATGTTTCTGCCTGGCCAGATTGGAATACTGATATGGAATTTTGTAAGATAAATGGTCCTTTTGAAAAAGGGACCACCATTGATTTAAAGCCAAGAGTTTTACCAAGTGTAAAGCTGCAATTAGAGGAGGTTCTTAAGGAGAGACTTTTTATAGACTCCCTCCCTTTGCCTGGAGCAAAAATGTTATATAAGCATGAAGTACTTGAAATAGAAAATGGAATTGAGCTTATTACGATCATTTCTATAACAGGGGAAAGCAGCGATATGTGGATTCCCCTGATTGGGGAGAAAATTGCAGCAAATATGATAACTCAAATGGATGCTGTTGCTGAGATAATTTTGAAAAGGCAGAGTAAGTTCTCTTGCTTACGTAGTAGATCTTTATCTACTCCTTATGGGAGAGTCTGATAAAATAAATTTATATAGAGGTATATATGCAGGTAATAATTGATGCTGCAAGAGAATCTATTTACGAGATGTACAGGCAGGAAGTGGCTAATACCGATTGCGCAGATAGAGTAAATGACAGAGTGAAGGATATATTTTATTATTTATCGTTGCCCATAACCTTTCTTTCTCTGTTCTCCTCAAAAATACATCCAAAGGGAAAAATTATTGTAACCTCTTTGTTAATGGTAGTTGGTATGGAGAGGATTCTATCTATTTTGTTTGTAAATCATGCCACGCTGCTTGGTGCTTCAAGGGTCGTGATAGGCAGCTACCTTATAACAAAGATTTTTTAAGAACACTCCGATAAACTACACCTTTCAGAGTCTCCTTAATCACCTTTAATAAGAAGAGGCAGCACATCTACGATAGATGGAGCCCAGGAGAGACCTTTTGTATAAACAACCTTTCCCGCAATAGCGCAAGCGATAATCGCTTTTTTGTGCATATCAGGGATGTTTTTTAATATCCGCTTTTTATATTTCTTCTGGAAAATAGGAAGAAGGTAATCAACAAGGGTTTGTATCAATGGATCGGTAAGGGTATCGGGAAGTTGGATATGTTCTAAGTAGTCTAAGATTTCATAGGTGTATGTGTTGATTTTTTTAGATATGCGATCAGAAATTTCGGTGAGCGGAAGGTCATATTTACTATGAGATTCAAGAAGGAGCGTTGCCTCATTTTGTGCTTTTTCGCGAATAAAATTGAGAACATCTTCCATCAGCTCTGTTTTATTTTCTAAAAATTCATCATTTTCCATCAAAAGGCTGCATAGCACCTCTAAAGAGGAGCATACAACGCCCCCTTTGTTTGCAGAGCTATCTTTGATAATAAGGACATTAAGCTTTTCAAGAGCAGAGCGGGCTTCTGCTGTAAGGTAAAGATTTGCACCTTCTACAATAGCTCGAGAGGTAGGAACACCATGTTTATCGAGAAAATTTTTATAGTTTTTAATATTTAAGGTTCTTGGGCGTCCTCCTCCGGGAATAAACACATCACTTTTTACTTGATGGAGATTATTACTATACAGGTGGTGCGTTTCGTTTCCAAGCAGCCATTCCTCTTCTAATTTTGATCCCTTTTTACGGTAGCATAAGGTGAGAGTTTGGCTAGCAGATTTCTCTTTTCTAGCTTCTATATCAAGTAAAAGCCCCCCGCTGTGTAATTTTTTTGCAGGGTAAAAGCGAAGCGGTTTTTCCTCTTTGAATAATTTTACCAATTCGTCTAAATCCAAACCTTCTGGATCATATATGGTTCCTGACACGTCGGTGATAGCTAAAACTTTTGCTGTTTTTCGGTAGTATTTATAGAGATTATAGATTTGATTTCCTGCCACATCGCCATCGGGACCACCAGAAATTTTTACGGTAAATGGATCTTTTTCTGGATTGATATTCAGGTAGAGCAATATATTATGCATATAAACGTTTACTCCATAGGAGGTAACGCCATATTCCTTATGGTTGATTCCATATTTTGGCTTGGAAGAGATAAAAGCGGCACCAAGTTTATATCCGGCGCGAACACTATAATCAGCTATCCATTCAATCATAGAATTATGCATATTTTCATCAGGACCTAAATAAATATATTCAGGACGGCCGTGGTAGTCAAGAATATCAGAGGCTTTTAAGCTTTCATCTTCTTTGCAGTTGATAAGGGTCATCAGACTAAATATAAAAGATCGCTGAGAAGAGTATAGGTAGATGTTTCTTTGCCCTTTATGATAGGTAGAGATCTTTTCAGCAATTTCCTTTTCGGGAATTTCTGCCAAATGAAGCTCTTTTTGGTATACCTCCGTTTCAAAGCTTAGATCTTCAAAAGGCTCTACAAAGATAACAGCTTTAGAGCCCCCTTCGGGGATATCTTTGTTTTTCTTTTGCTGCGTGTAGGCAAGATTATAACACTCGGAAAAAATATTTATCCTTTCCCAGTTGGCATGCTCGGGTTTTTTAGGAAAGATGGTACGCAGCCCTCCTCTAGAAAGATCCTTAAAACGAACCTGGAATCCAATAAAAGACTTTCCTTTGATAAAAAATATTCCATAAGGGAGTTCTGGGAACTTTGTTGTATAGTCATAGAACAGAGAAGTTAAGATCCTTGGATCAATTCTAAATGCTAGAGAACTTTTGTTTTTCCGGTAGTAATTGGTTTTAAGCGTATAATCGATTACAGAAAAAGCAGTGCGCAAAACATTTTTTCTCCGTGCATCCTGAGATAGATTTCCTGTATCAATTTTCTCTACTTTTTTAAGAAAAGAGGCCTTTTCGTTTTTATATTTTTCAATACTGTAGTTTTCAGGGTGGAATTTTGTGGCAAACGCTTTGATGATAAAAGTAGTGATATCGGTATGACGGACAAGGGCTTCTACGATGTTTTCTTTAGAATACATATTCACATCGGCATGAAGGAGAAATTGATGGGAAAGGTCGATAATCGATCGTAAAAGATTTCCTTCATTACCACAAAGGTGTCCTGGAGAGACAAAATTAGACTCAACAAGGTCGCCATCGTCAAAATATTTAAGGGTAGCAAGTTCACGTAAAAAGTCTTCTAAATTAGTAGCCTTCCAAGCAGAGGTATTCCCATTACCATGCAGCGAGAGGGACATAAGAAGAATGTTTTCAGAGCTATACGGATCAATATAGGCAGAGTTTACATTTTTCATGATAAGGTTATGTCTATCAACCAGTTTTGCTAGTTTGTATAAAAACTTATATTTATGGGTATTTTTCCATGCAAAGACAATTTGCATGGAAGGCCCTTTTTTATGGGATTTTGCCCACCCTTCATTGAGGCGCACCTCATATTGAAGGTGGTCACGTGTTTTTGCTCTATGATACATCTCTAAAGTTATTTCGATACGTTCTTTGGTAAGGATGCGTAAATATCTAGAGCCGATGCTCTCAATAAGCGCGTGGAATTCTTTTTTACAAAAATCTTTATTACGAGTTTTGATATTTTTATAAATTTCATCTAAATCGCTTTTATCTAAGCCCGTTTCTCCTTTGGTGTTTCCATCGATAATAGAGGTATAATAGATTACCGCGATACGAATTTTATCTTTTGCCTTACTGCCAGGAAGAGCACTATCGGAGACAAATGTTTGGTAATTCTGAATACCAAAATAGGCATAATGCTTTAAGACTTTAAGGTCTGCCCCCGGCCCGTCCAGACATATTACAATAGAGCAATCAGTAAAATGAATTTGCGCAAATTCCCCTTGAACCTGAAAGCCCATAAGGTTGTGCACAACAGTCATAATCTGCTCGTCTGAAAATTCATCAAAAAAAGAAGGGGGCATATGCTCTTCTATCCAGTGATAGTGCTCCTCAAAAGCTTCTTTTTCATGAGCTAAAGCATCGTGTATTGATTTTTTCATAACCCCTTCCATTCTTGTGATTTACTGAAACAGTGGTTTCCCGCAAGCTCTACTTTAGACAAGAGAGGTTATTTGTCTATAGTTTTTACGCGTGGGGCAGAACCTCTAAGAAGTCTTAGTGAATTGAGCCCTACAAGCACGGTACTCCCTTCATGGAGGATAACGGCAACAAAAAGAGGTATGATCCCTGCAAGGGATAAGATGGCATTTACGCCAATTGCAAGAAGGGCAAAGAAGATGTTCTCTTTTACTATCTTATGAGTTTTTCTAGCATGATTTAAAAGCCAGCCGATGGTGGATATATCATCATGGAGAAGCACCGCATCCGATGCCTCCACTGCAGTATGGCTGCCCACCATTCCCATTGCTATCCCTACATATGCATATGTTAAAGCAGGGGCGTCATTGATACCATCGCCAACCATTATTATATGCTCTTTCTCACTTGCCTCTTTGATGATTTTTAATTTCCCATCAGGGGTGACATCGCTATGAAAATCTTTGATTGCCAAGGAGTTTGCCACTACCTGAGCATTGTCTTTGTGATCGCCTGTGAGCATATCGATTTTTATTATTTGAGACAGATTTTTGAGGATGTTTTTTGCCTCTTTCCGTATCTCATCTTGAAAGTGAAAGAGGAGCACGGTATCTTTTATAAGGGCTAAAGCAACCACATTTCCTTCTCGAGAAATCTTTTGCTGCACCTCTTTTTTTATCTCTTGAGAGGTTTTTTCTAAGATATAATCGGGAGAGCCAACAAATGCTTTTACGACAGCACCTTCTAGATCAACCATTCCCTCAACCCCGCAGCCAGGTATTACCTTGAGTTGTTTAATCGTTTGATGGGGGATGTTTTTTTCCTTGGTATACTGTAAGATCGCCTCAGCAATGGGGTGATGTGCACCATTTTCTAAACCTGCGGCAACACCTAATAAAATCTTTTTATCGATGGAGGGGGAGATAATATCTAGCGATTTGCAAGTGAGTTTTCCGGTGGTAAGCGTTCCTGTTTTATCAAAGAAAAGACGGGTGCAAGAAGAAAGGGCATCTAAAATCACCCCCCCCTTTAGCAAAATTCCTTTTCGAGCACAGGCAGAGATCGCCCCTAAATAGGCAGTGGGGGCACCAATGATAAGAGCGCACGGTGATGCTGCTATCAAAAAAGCAAGCGATCTATATATCGACCCTTCTTTAGCAAGGTAGGTAATATTAAAAAGAAGGGGAAGAAGGGCAGCAATGGCTGCCGAAACTAGGATAATAGAGGTGGCATAGATACTTCCAAAACGATCTAAAAAACGTTGTAGCTTTGGCTTGGCCGCTTGCGCCTCTGTGATCAGCTTAATAATTTTTGCAAGGGTAGACTCTGCCGAAACTTTTGTTACCATGACCGTTAATGTGCCGTCGGTGTTTACGCTGCCTGCTTGAACCTCATCCCCCTCTTTTTTGGAAATGGGGACACTTTCTCCGGTGATATGCGCCATATCTATATA
>JAJACI010000004.1 GCA_022601595.1 Chlamydiia bacterium
TGGAGCGTGATGAAAAATGGAATTTATAAAAAATCTATGGGATTCTGAAACTGTCCGTTTATCAGAGTCTCCTTAAGTATACATCTAGCTTTTGGGTACTGTCGCCGCACGCTGTTTTCTTTTGCTGCGTAGTTTAGCTTTCGAATAGGAGTTGCTACCATAGAGAACTTCATAGACATTTGTGATAGAGATAAAAGCTTTTGGGTCGGTGTCTAAAATAAGGTCTTTAAGCTCTGCAAGGTCCAGTCTTTCTACAATAATATTTAATATATCAGTATTGCTCCCAGAAAAGCCGCCCCTTCCAGGGGTCACAGTTAGCCCTAGACCTAGCTCTTTGAGTATTTTTTTAGCAATTTTCTCTGATTTTGTGGAGATAACCGAAACGGATTTGATTTCATCAAGACCAACAATAACAAGATCAATCATTTTGAAGGCTACTATATAGGTAAGGAGGGATTTTACTCCTACGTGCCAGTCAAGAGAGATAAGTGCGTATCCTGCAAAGACAAAGACATTAAATAACAACACCACTTGCCCAACAGTATATCCGTAGCGTTTGTTAATGATAATACCAAGGATTTCACTTCCATCAAGGCATCCACCATGCCGAATGACAAGCCCTACGCCAACACCGAGTATTGCCCCGCCTAAAACAATAATTTCTAAAGGATCACCATGGAATTTTGGACCGTTTTTCAAGAGGGCGAGAAAAATACAAAAGAAGATGATTGCCGCGCCCATAGGAACGATAAATGCTTTTCTTATGTGTTTATAGGAAATATAAACAAAGGGCATGTTGAGGCAAAGAAAGTAGAGGGGGATAAAATCAGGTCTTGTATATCTTCCAAGAATTAGGGAGATTCCGACGATTCCGCCATCAATCAAGCTGTTAGGGTAAAGGAAGAGTTCAATAGAGACCGCGGTTAATAAGGCTCCAAGAGCAATCCAAAGATAGGTTTTTAATAAGCTTGTAAAACTCTTGGATTTTGGTTTCGCCTTCACCATGAAATGATCCTCTTTTTCCGACGTATACTACTTTGTATGACCTTTATTTTCAAGTGTAAATAAAGGGGGCGATGTTTCTTTTTTAAAGTCTTGCTGATAGTGGATCTCTTCTAGCCTTTTCCATATTTCAGGAAAGGTCTCTTTCATTTCCATAGAATTAGTAGAGATGCATAAGATCAAACAGGCCTGTACCGGAAGTGTCATAACCCATTCCTTTGTTGGTAGATGAAAATAAAATCATTTTATAATAAAGATTTGTTAAAAGCAAACTCGTTTTTTATTTATAATGTGTCTTGGGTGATGTTCTTGAGCTTGTATGCCATGTAACCTACATAGATCGAGATGGATGCGGAGAAAAAACACCATACAGAGGTAAATGCCTGAATATAGAAAAAGGCGGTTATTATTGCAGAGGCGCCTATTAGTATTCCTAGAATTTTTATTCTCAGCGATTTTGCTACCAAAAATGGTACAATGGTAAATAGGAAATAAAACGAAACTCCCCATTTGTTAAATAATGGGTGGTGTATTTTGTAGCAAATGCTGTGCTCGCACACCTGAAGGTGGAAGGAGGTGTGGTAGAAGAAAGGGGAGCCGTACAAGATGCATCCATAGATAAGTCCTAGAAAGGCAGCGACGTAAAAGAATTTTTTCCTTGGGTGATCAAATACGCCAAGAGATAAAGGAACCCAAACAGGCCATAAAAAGAAGGCAAAAAAGAGGAATATGTAGGAGAGAAGTTGGTCAAGGTTGGCATTTTTTCCCAAAAAGAGCCATACAAACCCTTCGCTCAATTGTTGGATCCCAAATAAAAGCGGAATCAAGGCTAAAAGCATAAAAGAAAGATCCTTAGAGCTTAAGGTCTTTTTGATGGTATACACGCTTGTTCCTATTAAAACGGCAGCGGCGATAAAACTTGCTTCGGCTGAAAAACACATAACTTCACCATATATATGCCGCAGTTATTGTCTATAAAAATAAAAGATTTTTAGAATTACCCCTGGTCAGGAGACTCTCCTTAAGGAACCTCTGAAAAACTTCGCGAGAGAAGGGGCTCGAACCCTCAACTTCCAGCGTGACAGGCTGGTGCTCTAACCAATTGAACTACTCCCGCAAAAGAGAATTTGGGCGCAAGAGGATTTGAACCTCTGACCGCCTGTGTGTAAGACAGGTGCTCTACCACTGAGCTATACGCCCAAAATCATATGTTTGATCGTTTGATCTGCTTCATATGAAATTTGAGTAACATTGTAGCCTTGATCTAAATATTAATGCAAGTATAATTGTGTCCATGAAGACATATTTTACCATTTTATTCTTATTTTTAGTTTCCTGTAGTCCCTCAACCCTCTCTGAATGGAGGGTGGAGGGAGTTTCCATTGTAAAAGATTTAGTAGAAGAGCTAAAAGAAATTGATGATTTTAAATCGCTGCAGGCCAAAAAAGCTTCGATTAAAAAAAAGTATAACAAGCTTGTTGGGGTAATGATAGAAGCGGAAAAATATGAGCAAGAGCAAAACACCTTTTTGCCTGAAAGTTTTTATAGTGATGCTTTAAAAGCTCAATATATTCGCCTCTACCAAATAGAAGGGTGTAAGGAGCTTTTATTTGCTATTCAAAAGGAAAGTCTGCACAGATTAGATCTATCTATTACCAAGAAGCTTTAGGAGACTCTGATAAACTGCACTTTTTAGAATTTCTTCAGATTTTTTGAAATACATTCTATTTTGGAGTAAGCGGCATCCCTCTCGGGATGGGGCGCCACGAAAAATAGAATGGATAAGAAATTTGGAAAATTATAAAACTGCTCGTTTTTCAGAGTCTCCTTAATTTAGGTTTTTTTTGAAAAATGTTGTTTGTTCAGCTTTTCAAAGTCCTCTTTATGAAAACTATGGTGTCTGTGGTCTGTTAAATCTTGCACATGAATAGGTACGCAGGTGATATATCCCTCTGTAAGAAGGTGGATGTCACTATTGTCCTCTTCATCGTGGTGATCCCACTCTTCTACTAAAGGGTAGCTTGAGGTGCCTTTTAAGCTGGTGTCACTGCCCACTTTCAAATCCCAAAAAGTTTTACCCTGTTTGGCTAGAGAAAACCCTTTTATGCCATCAATCTTATGAGAAGGAAAATTGATGTTCATTAAGGTACCTGCTGGAATGGGGTGATCATGAAAATGCTGCACAATACTTGGGATAAATTTTTCTGCTTTGATAAATTTTTCTTCGTCTTCATCCCACATAGCGGAAAAGGCAATTCCTGGTACGCCCGCAAAAGTGGCCTGCACGACAGCACCTACAGTGCCGCTATACAAAACATTTCTCCCCGCATTGCTTCCATTATTGATTCCAGATATGATAAAGTCCGGTTTTTTATCACACAGGTAATGAAGCGCAAATTTTGTGCAATCGGCAGGAGTTCCAAAGACTTTCCATACCTTTACGTCCTCTCCTTCCCATGAGGTTTGCTCGGCCTCTATCATTCTTGATTTAGGTAGAGAGACCCCCACCCCTTTGCAAGATTGATCGAGTGCTGGCGCAACCACCGTAACATTTGCAATAGTAGAGAGAGCTTTGTAGAGATGAAAGATGCCTGGAGCATCTACGCTGTCGTCATTGGTGATTACTATATTCCATTTTTTCAAGGGAGACTCCTTCTTATTATTTTCTGTTATTCTTTTAGATAGTACATTACAGAGTATAATAGAAGTACTTATTTTCTCAGGGATTTATCACTGCCATATTCTTTGAGGGCATGAAAGAGATTTACCTTTGCATTTGGAAAATGTTCTATCAGATTTTTGAGTATCTCTTTGACGTCCCTTCTCTTTGATTTTGCTCCAACAGGGCATTGGCAGGTGAGGCGAAAAAATCCCTTTTGCTTGGCAAATTCTAAAATTTCTTTTTCTAGTACATAATATAAAGGTCTTACGATAGTGATCCCATAATCATGCATAGGAACTTTTGGTAGCTGGGATGCAAATTCCCCTTTGTGAAGTAGATTGAGCAGCAGAGTTTCTAATGTATCATCTTTATGATGACCAAAAGCAATCTCTTTACAGCCCAGCTCTTTAGCCTTGTTAAAGATAAGCGAGCGCCGTTCTCTCGAGCAGGAGTAACATTCTAAGTTGGAGAGTGTTTTTGTTGATTCCAAAGTGATTAGAGGGGTATCCATTTCTTTGCAAAAAGCTTGAATGTGTGATTTAGCAATAGATGGGCCGCAGGAAAACTCCCCATCTACATAGATAGCATAGATTTTCAGATCCTTAAAGCCACGCCCTGCAATCTTTTTAAGCATATAAAGCATGGTTAAAGAATCTTTTCCTCCACTTAAGGCAACGGCAAGAGGGGAGGATTCTCCTATTTTATGAGCATAAAGCGCTTTTCTTACAAGACTTTCAAGTTTTTTTTCTAATCTAGTGGGAGCCACTTTTGCTATACTTTTAGTAGAATTCATGGTTATACTATACAGTGAATGTATTAATCCTTGCAAGGATAGTACTATTTAATGATAGTGAAATTAAGATAAAGGCTTGTTATGACAGAAAAATGTGGAAGAAATGATCCATGTCCTTGTGGATCAGGAAAAAAATATAAGAAATGTTGCGGCGTTCAAAAAAAACTTGCCCAAAGAAATGCGACCATTATGGATGCCTCATCTGCTGGATCTTTACTGGGTAGAATTAGTCATAGTAGCGGTATGAACACCCTTTCAGGAGAAAATCAAAAATCTCTTAAGGATAGAATTTCTAAAACAATAAATGACTCTGAGAATAAAAAAAGTGAGTAATTGAAGAAAAAGATTGCCCCAATTTCTGATTATTGATAGAATTATCGTTTCCATTTTGCTGGCGTAGCTCAACTGGTAGAGTACCCGACTTGTAATCGGATGGTTGGGGGTTCGAGTCCCTTCGCCAGCAAAATTTTCTCAAAATAGACTCTATTTTGAGCGGGAGAGTCGCATAGTGGCCAATTGCAAGAGACTGTAAATCTCTCAACCTTCGGTTTACGTGAGTTCGAATCTCACCTCTCCCATTTTCCATAAAACAGACCGTATATATATAGTCATTACCGTTTCATATGACGCACTAAGCAAATTTTTGTAGCTTTTTGATAAATGCATCTCACTAATATTTAAAATATTAGCTCGCTGAACCCTCTAAAAATCCCTCAAAAATTCATTGAACAGTACGTCATAAGGAACGCTAACGACTATATCCACCAAAATCAAAGGGAGGTTATTTTGCAAGTAGCAGCAACAGTTCCAGTTATCGCAGAGGTGCCAACTCCAGTTAGTGCTGAGGTTAGTGCTGAGGTCAAGTGGATGGAGAGTCATAAGAAGATTATAGGTAAGGGTGTTAAAGCAATAGGACCGCTTGATCTGACTATAATAGGGCAAGCATCTTCGGGTGAACCTATGATTGATCTTATCATTGGTGCAACTTTTCCTTTATTTTCAAAGGTAGTATTAAGTATCTATAAACCTATGGAACCGGATAGAGTGGTTGCCCTATATATAAATGACCGACTTGCCGATTTTTCCCCCGCAACTAATCTAGTAGAAGAAATTCGATCCCGTGTCTATTCATACTTACACGCTGTTCTGCAAGCAAAGACTGTACCTCAAGCTAAAAGGGTGCAGTTTTATTTACCATATGATGTTTGTAAGCAGGTTCTTGCTCAAGTGGAACCGTATCGAGACGCAAAAACAGCTCTTTTACCAGAAGTTCAACTTTCGACGATGACACTTGATATGTTTAGGAAAAATGCTCTAAGTACAAATGATCCTGATGCTCTTATTGCTATGTCCAAATGGAAAGATCTCAAAGATCCCTCTGGCAGATGGGAAGGGCCCTCTGCAAAAATGGTATCTATGCCTAATGTTGATTGGCTGTGCAAGGCTTATGAGCTTTGTTCAGAGGAAGAGTTAGATCAATTGGTAGATGTTAGGAAATATTTTCCTGAGGATGATAGTATACCTCTACCCAGGCGTGTTGTTAGGCACAGTCAAGTGTTTGCTCCACATTGCAAACCAATTGCAACATTTTTGCAAAAACTTCCCTCTCCCATTGGTATAGATCTTGTGTTGACAGAGCCTGCCAGTTTTGAACTTTTTTCTGACATTGGAAATTTTATGCAAGGAGCAAAGGCTATACATAGCATAAAATTCCATTTTGAGGGTCCAGGCAATAAGAGAATGTTAAAAAAAGCAGAGGTAGCCGCTCTTGCGCATGCAATAGTGGCGAGTAAAACTTTAGAAGAGATAGAGTTCAAGGGTTTTGCAATCCCAGAAGAATCTTTTGATCTGTTATTATCTGCAATTTCAGAAACACAGGCACCTATAGCTGCTCTTGTTTTTGACAATTGCTCGGCAGCAAAACTGGTAAAAAGATTCCAAGTATTTATCCAAAACAATCGTGGGATCATCTATGCATCAATGGAAGGGGCGAAAGGGGCAAAAGAAGGCTCCCTCGATTATATATCTCCAGATGATGAGGAAAAAGTTTATGACCTTGCTCAGGAAAATCGACCTTCATGATTAAGGAGACTCTGAAAAACGAGCAGTTTTATAATCTCCCAGATTTCTTATAAATCCTATTTTTCATTTCGCTCCATCCCGACAGGGATGCAGCTCACTCCAAAATCGGATGTATTTCGTAAAATCTGAAAAATTCTAAAAAGTGCAGTTTATCATCGTCTCCTAAGAAGACTCTGATGAACGAGCAGTTTTATAATCTCCCAGATTTCTTATCAATCCTATTTTTCGCTTCGCCCCATCCCGAGAGGGATGCAGCTTACTCCAAAATCGGATGTATTTCAAAAAATCTGAAAAATTCTAAAAAGTGCAGTTTATCATCGTCTCCTAAGAAGACTCTGAAAAACGAGCAGTTTTATAATCTCCCAGATTTCTTATAAACCCTCAGAACGTGCTCCTCCTTGAAAAAAAGATCTTGTAGTGGTATGATCTTTACAAAAATCTACCACCAAAGGAAAGTATAATGGAAGCAGTTACCCCAAACCTGCCAGTAAGAGCAGAGTCAGTTAGTGATGAAAGAAGGTGGCTTGAGAGTCATAAAATGGCAGGTCCCTTTAAGGTAACCGTATCAAATATAGAGCATGAACACCGTAAATATTTTAGCTTTTATTTATTTCCAAAAGTCGAGGTGATTGCCTATGAATATTTATCAATGAACCATAATGTGTTAGTTACGACTATAGAGAGTCGAGTTGTTAATTATTATAAATTATCTAATGAGCGTGTTGTTACTAAAATCATAGAAATAGTCAAGAGACATTTAAAACCAGCAGCTGTAGATTCTGCAGTGTGTTTTCCATATCATTTTTGTGAACAGATTCTTCAAGATCTAAAGTGCTATCGAGATACGGAAACTAACGTTTTACCTAAAATTTCTCTTTCAAGTATGACGCTTAGGCGGCTACAGGAAAGAGTGATCAGTCAAAGAGATGTTGATGGTGCTATTTTACTATCACGTCATAAGTGCAGATTCAGTACACAAATAACAGAGCCATTTAATATTAATTGGTTGTGCAAGGCGCAGCAATTTTTGGGAGAAAAAAGCATTAGTGAATTGGTAGATCTTGGTGTATATTTTCCTAAAATCCCAAAAAGTTCCCAGCATCCCAATGAGCATTGTACTTTTGTTCACGGTGAAATATTTCAACCAGGTTGCGCTCCTATTGTAGAATATGTGCAAACCCTTAAATATTTTACGCGCTTAGATCTAAGTTTGAGCGCTCCTTCTTATTTAGAGCTTTTTACGGGCATTACCAATTTTATGGAGGGGACAGGTCGTATAGAAAGTATATCTTTGACTTACCTCGATATGGGATCTTCAAATCGCGTTCTAGAAGAGAATGCGATGGCAGTTCTTGCGCAAGCTATAACAGATAGTAAAGTATTAGAAGAGATACACTTTGAGAATTTCACCTTAACCAAAGAGACTTTTGAGATGTTATTATCTGCTATTTCAAAAACAGAGGCGCCTGTGCGCTTTCTCACATTCAACAATTGCTCGACAGGCAAGCTAGTTGAGAGCTTTAAGACATTCCTTCAAGCTACCCCAAAAATCACCTATGCTACAATGAGAGGGATGAAAGCTGATGCTTTGGACAAAGATTCTGTGAACTATATCTCAAAGCAAGATGAAAATGAAATTTATCAGCTCTCCTTAGCAAATAAAGCAAATAAAGCAAAAAAATAGATTTACAAGATGTTTTTGTCGTTGGATAAGGTGAGTAGAATCCACGGCGTTTTAAGGGTGCACACTTGGTCAGGGTTTTGCCCTTCGTATATTTTTTCGGTGAGCTCTTGAGCACAGAGTACTTTTTCGGGCCCTTGTAAGGTGGTGAGATGGGTAAGTTGTTGTAAAAGGTGGGTTTTCAGGCTTTGTTTGGAATAAAAAGCTAGGTTTTCTATCATTTCTTCAATTAAGATACTTTCAAATGGCGCGGCAAGTACAGCCTCTTCAATATCAGCTCTAGTACGTTTTTGAAAGGGAGCGTTTTGTGTGCTCTCTTTCCATGGATCTTCTGCTAAAGCCGTTTCGATAAGGGGCGTAGAGGAGAGGGGAAAGTAAAGAAGTGCTTCTTCAGTAAGGTGTTTATGAATATGGATTAAGATGTTGGTCAGATCTTTTTCCAGGTGGAGGGTTCCCATGGAGTAGATGTTGGTAAAGTTCTTTTCAAGAGCAAATGAGGCAAGGTCGTGTGTCTGAAACGTTTTATCTTGGTGCTGGCTATGTGCATTTCGTATTTTTGAGATAGAGGAGTCGATGGTGACGGTTCCTTTAGGGAGGGTATGAACAAGAGAGCTGTTGTAACCAACCACCAGAATATGATCTTGCTCGCTAAAATCTTTATTTTGAAATATTTCGGTAGAAAGGGCTTTGTCGTTCATGATTTTATTTTAATAAGAAAGGTTTTCCTTGTCTATTTATTCCTTTGGTGTAATAGGTTGGTATATGCATATGACAAAAAAGGAACTCTTTTTAGGAATATTGGTCTATTTTTTAGCAGCTCTATTCCTTGTATATGAGATGGCTATACAGGTTTCTCCAAGTGTGATGACAGCCCAGCTGATGAGGGATTTTGGAATTGGTGCGGCAGAGCTTGGTTGGATGTCCTCTGTTTATTATTATAGTTATACGATCATGCAAATACCTGCGGGGTTATTATATGATCGATTTGGTCCTAGAACTCTTTTAACAACTGCATCTTGTATCTGCGCTTTTGGTATATTATTTTTCTCTTTGACAAAATCGGTTTATCCAGCGGCCGTGGGTCGTTTTTTGATGGGCATAGGATCGAGTTTTGCATTTATTGGAGTGCTGGTTGTTACTTCTAGGTGGTTTGACAAAAAGTATTTCCCCACCTTTGTGGGCCTTACCATGTTTTTAGCAACGGTTGGAGCTGTTGCCGGGGAGGTGCCACTTGCCGATGCGGTCGAAGCGTTTGGATGGCGTGATCTTATGTGGGGACTGATGGTAGCGGGTTTTGTTTTAGCAGGAATTTACATTCTTTTTCTGAGAGATCACCCAAGACATGAATTTGCAGATGGAAGTTCTCATGAGCATTCTATCTTGAATCATTTATGTAGAGTGATGAGAAAAGGGCAATCTTGGTTTTGTGCTATATATGCCTTTACCGGATATGGACCAATTATCATGTTCGCTGCTTTATGGGGCGTGCCTTATTTATCTGTTCGATTTGATTTAAGCGCGTATGAGGCGGCTTTTGGAACGATGATGATGTGGCTTGGATGCGGTGTATCCTCGCCCTTTGTTGGTTTTCTCTCTTCTAAGATAAAAAGGAGAAAGCCTATTTTATGGGTAGGCGCTCTTTTGGGTCTGATTTCCTTTTCAGTGATTCTTTTTGTTTCGAGCTTGACCTTTGTCGCAGTAAGCACCCTTCTCTTTGTCGCAGGACTGGGAACTTCAGCGCATATTTTGACCTTTGCGCTGGTAAGAGATAATAATCCTCCATCTATTGTAGGAAGCTCGTTGGGCTTTAATAATATGGCAGTGGTAATTGGCGGAGCTATTTTGCAGCCCATTAGTGGATTTATCTTAAACTTTTACTGGGATGGCATTACTAAAGTAAAAGGGGTTCCTGTTTATACTTTACATGCCTATGACCGCTCTCTTTTGTTGATTCCAATTTTATATGCGATAGGGTTCCTTGTCTCCTTCTTTTTTATCAAGGAAACCTATTGTAAGAATACCTACAAAGACTTTGAAAAAACTATCGATTAATCAAGAGCTTATTTATACTTGTGATTAGAAGTTATGACTCATTTATTTTCTTTTTATCTTTTGGTGTTTACGGCTATGATAACTCCTGGTCCGAATAACCTACTTACCATGTATTCTGGATTGAATTTTGGCTTTAAAAGGACCTTCCCTTTTATTTTGGGTGTTTTATTTGGGAGCGGGATTTTACTTTTTGTAATAGGGCTCGGGCTTGGTTCCCTTTTTGAAAGTTTGCCGATGCTTAAAACGATCATGAAGGTAGCGGGTTCTTTATATATATTATTTTTAGCATTGAAGATAGCTCTTATGAGTGATGTAAAAGGGCAAGGTCGCGCTTCTCCCATCTCATTTTGGGCGGCAGCCTTATTTCAGTGGGTCAATCCTAAGGTTTGGATCTTCTTTCTTACTTATGTCTCTATTTTTCATGTGACGAGTAATATTTGGGCAAATACTCTGATTTTGGTAGTATCTATTATTATTTTAAACTTTCCTTGTTTAATGATTTGGACCTTTTGCGGCAAGCAAATTCAAAAAATCATGCATAACAAGAGGCAGGTAAAACTGCTTAATAGGTTGCTGGGCTTGGTTCTAGCAATGTCTGTGTTGCTCCTTTGGAAATAAATCTTGTCTTTATCTGATATTAATAGTAAAATATTTTTATGAAGCATTTATTTTTATCTATCATTTTAGCCATAAGTTCCTTAAGTTCGGATCCTTTCTTTTGGGGCGTGGCAATATCAGAATATCAAAATTCAGGGTCCCAAACGGTATCAAATTGCAATTGGGCGGAGTGGGAAAAAAGCAGTGGCAAAGATTCAGGCAGTTCCAATAACCATTTTGAAAATTATGAGACTCATATTGCCGCGCTTGAAGAATTAGGGTGCAATGCTTTTCGTTTTTCTGTCGAATGGAGTTTGATTGAAAAGAAAGAGGGTCAATTTGATCTGGCAGTTGTGCAAAGGTATAGAGAGGAAATTTTAGCATTAAAAGAGAAGGGGATCACCCCTTTTGTTACCATGCACCATTTTACAGAGCCTTTATGGTTTACGGAAAAAGGCGGGTTTGAAAAGGAGGAAAACCTCAAGCTCTTTGAGGAATTTGCTATTTTTATTTTCAGGGAGCTGCATGAAGAGGTAACGTATTGGGCGGTAATCAATGAGCCTACGGTAAATGCATACATGCCGTATCACTTGGGAAGGTGGCCTCCTGAAAAGGTGGATACTCAAAAAGGGTTCACGGTCTTAAAAAATCTTCTAGAAAGTCATGTAAATGTTTATGAGAAATGTAAGGCGATAGATTCTTCTGCCAGGATTGGCTTTGTCCATAGTTTTTTAGCTTTTGAGGCCTATTATCCGTGGTTTCCCGTGGAAGCTGTTGCTGCCTATTATATGACGAAAAATTGGAATGAATCGGTCGTTAATTTCTTTTTAACAGGAGAACTTAAGGGATCGCTTCCTTTTGCAGGTGCTGTAGATTTTAACGATGACCGCGCGCCATTTTCTTTTGATTTTGTGGGGGTAAATTACTATGCCACGCCGATCTTGGCTTTTACTCCTTTTGGAGATGAGTGGATGGATGCCTCTTGTCATGAGGGGCAGGTAATGACTGATATGCCTTACCATATTGATCCAGAGGGGTTTTATGAAACCTTGATACGGTGCACCGCTTTTGATAAGCCTATCTACGTAACGGAAAATGGAATAGCTGATGCAAAAGACGATAGGAGAGCTTGTTGGATTAAGAGTTATACCGATGCTATGTTACGAGCAAAGAGGGATGGTAGTGATATTAGAGGCTATTTTTATTGGACGTTGTTTGATAATTTTGAATGGTCTGATGGGTATGATATGAAGTTTGGGCTCTTTGATTTGGATAAGCAAAGTGGAGCTATAAAGTTGAAAGAGGGAGCAAAAGCTTATCAGGAGATTATTCATTCAGGATTTTTCCCCCTTGCAGATATAAAAAAGGTATTTATGAAAGATAAGAAAATAGCAGATGCGAAAGAAATGGTTTTATATGTGAAAAAGAGTTGTCCCTATTGTGTAAAGGTGCTCGATTTTTTAGAAAAGAACCACATCAAAATTACCGTGAAAGATGCAGCAGAGCAAGAAAATAGAGAGTATCTTTTAAAAAATGCTCATAAGACGCAAGTGCCTTGTCTTTTTATAAAGGACGAGCCTATGTTTGAGTCAGATGATATTATTTCTTTTATCAGATCCTCTATTAGCGGGCTTTAACAGGGGAGGGTTATATTGTTACATTCAACTATTGAAACTACCCTTTTTTTTTATGTGTCTACTAATAAAATAAAGGTTACTGAGTGTAATTCTTCTGGTTCAAGGTTTGTGAACGCTCTTGCTTTGCAAGCGGGATTTGAGCAAGTGAGTAGAATAGAAGAGGAGGTATTTCTATTTATTCGTTCAGCTGTTGGAAGTGTAGATCAAGGCAGAGAGATCTTCTTTGAGTGTTGTAGTGAAGGCACGGATTTCGAGAGTGACCTTTATACCATTTGCAATTATTATCTTTTTGGAAAATCTAGAGAGCTTGGGCAAAATTACACAAGCAAGTATGAAGAGTTTCACTATAAGATGATGCATCTTTTAAGGAGAGTCTGATAAACTGTATTTTTTAGAATTTCTTCAGATTTCTTATAAATCCTATTTTTCGTGGCGCCCCATCCCGACAGGGATGCAGCTTACTCCAAAATAGGGTTTATTCGAGCAATCTGAAAAAAATATTGAAACCAGTGGTTATTCAGACTCTTCTTTAGGAACCTCTGAATAACTATACCACTTGCATAATATTGGATATCTTTGTTTATCTTAGGGTATGGCTATTGCATTTTTCTTCTTATTTCTATCTATTATGCTCAGCGCCTTTAGGTTACATGTCTATGCCTTGGTGCTTGCTGTATGTACTCTGTGTGTAGTTTCATCGCTTGCTTTAGTACTTTATATGTCTCTTCCACTGGGAGGAACTTAAATGAGGGTTCTAGCTACTTTTAACGCTCTTATTCTATACGGTTTAGTCTTTGTAATGTGTTTTTCATATTATGTAGAGTATTCACTTGGATTACCTCCTTGTCCGCTGTGTCTTTTGCAGAGATTTTTCATGATGGGTATAGGTACTTGTTTGATGCTTAATATATCAGGCAAGTTAGGCTTTAAAAATATTGCGGCGGCAATCCTTTCTTGTATTTTAGGATCTATCGTCTCCTTATATCAATGGTCGATGCTTTTGACAAACAATGGCATTTCTTATGCCCCTCAGCTATTTTCCCTACCACTATATATATGGTCAGCGGCATTATTTTTATCTACCTCTTTGGTTTTATTTATCATGCTCTTTTTCATGAAAGAGAGTGCTTGCGTCCCTCGAAATGCTTTTATAAACCTAGCATATGTCTTATTTTTAGTAGCTCTTATTTCAGAGGTGATAACGACCTATCTCTCTTCGGGCCTTTTTTTTACGGTTTAGCATCTTGACGCCGCTTTGAGCTATATTAATAAGCAGAGCAAGCGCTGTGAATATAAAGGGGAAAAGAAGCATTTTTTCTACAGCAAAAAGGGAGAGGCAGGAGAGGATAAAGATAGAAAGAGAGGGAGCTAAACTCTTTTTCTCAAGGAGTATATAGACAGCAGCGGTTGAAATGAGTGTAGATAATAGCGTTCCCTGGGTGAGAGGCGCTAAATTATGGGTATAATAGGAAACAGGAAAGAGCAAGATTGGAAAGAGAGAGAGCATGGTGATTTTTGAGGGATATATTTTCTTTACGATCAATAGGTAAAAAGCAGAGATAGGGGAGAGGAATGCAAAGAGTAGAGGCAGATTGTATCCGTAGTAATGTATGCTTATCAAAAGAGAAGAAAAGCAGTGTAGTAGCGCTATGAAAAATAGGGAGAAAAAGAGATGTTCTGATTGTTTTTCTTTATCAAAGGAGAGCGCTGTGATAATAAAGAATAAACCTAGGTTATCATAGAAGAATGAAGGGGAGAGGAAGAGGTAGGAGAGGGTTAAGAGAAAGATGCTGGAGATAAAAAGTGATATTTTTGCTGCCGCGTATTTAATATAGAGTAGGAAAAGGGCTCCCACGAAAATAGAATAGGGGGAAAAGGAGAATATCTCCCTTGCTATGTTGTATACTCCCCTATATTCTATTACACTGAGAAAATAGGGGATAGATCCGTGTAAGGTCTTGCCAATATGCCACAGCGGAAGATATAAGATGAGAATAAGCGGGTAAAAATTATATCTCTTCATAGTATATCAATGTTGATGTGCAGTTTATGATGGGTTCCACTTGGCGCTCGGGGATCTTTTGCCGATACTGGCTCTATACATACAAAGGTAGCATCTTTTGGATGATAGATCTGAAAGGCATTTTGTTCGCTATCTGCTTTATAGGTGATGCATAATTTTCTAGATGGGGTAGAGAGGGTTGCCTTGCCAGAAAAATCCTCTGTATTAGGAACAAAGCCAAAATCACTTTGCTGAGCAAGATTAAAATGTAAAAATCCTTTTTCGTTGAGCCAGCTATCAGGAATTGTTTTCCAGTTACCCAGATCGTTATATTCTTTTTTACAGGGGATTGTAACAAACCCTTCCTTCTCAGCAAGCGCTAAGTAGTAGTGAAGGCCAATAGTTGAGGGCTCCACCTCACTGTGAACATGGTATTTTATATCAAGCCCTGTACCGGTAAGGCGTGCTATAAAATCCATTTTAAAATCAAAACCCTCAAGACTTGCTAGGGTAACCCCTTTTTTTGTATCTAATCCACATAGATGAGCGGTAACAGATGTAGATGTTTCATCCACATTCCAGCTGCTATATCTTCCTATCCCATGAGATAAAGGGTCGCCACCTTTTGAAAGGTCTAATTTTGCAATATGTGGGAAAATCGAGGCATCATTATTCCCTGGAATTTTTTCCTTTTTCCTATGATGAAAGTGCGGGCCAATAAGAGCTCCTAGTCCTGCATAACGTCTAAGAAATTCTTCTTTTGTATCCTGCGCGATATATTCAAGGCCGTCTTTTTTAAAGGAGAGTAGATTCATTCCATGATCAGGGGCAAAAATAGCCTCTAATAGTTTGCCATCTTTGGTAAGATGCTGAAGATGTATTTTTTTCATAATAATAATAAATTTAAATATTTTTTCACGTTATCAAATTTTTTTTAATATGGCAATCAAATCAAGGGGGATGTATTCTGGTTGCTATGAAAAAAGAGACCATTACCATTAGAGATCTTACATCTACAGGGGAAGGAGTAGGAGCAGCAGGAGACCGAGTGGTTTTTGTTGACAAAGCTCTTCCCCAAGAAAAGGTAGATATTTCTATTACAGCGAAAAAAAAAAGCTATTCAAAAGGGGCCTTATTAGAAATAATAACTCCATCTGAGCATCGCGTTACTGCCCCTTGTAAATACTTTGGTACTTGTGGAGGGTGTCAGTTGCAACATGCAGATAGTGCTTTGCAGCTGGAGGTTAAAAAAAATAGGGTGGTGCAGTCATTAAAAAGAATAGCGGGAATAGAAAATCCCCCTGTATCTGATTGCGTCTCTTCTCCTGATAGTTTTGGGTATCGTAATAAGATAACTATTCCATTATTAGATATAGGTGGAGAGAAAAAAATTGGCTTTTTCAAGAAAAGAAGTCACGATCTTGTTTCTATCGATACTTGTTTGCTACATATTCCTTTTGCAGATGTAATCTATCAAAAAGTAAGGAGCATTTTGCTTACCTCTGACCTATCTTTTTATAATGAGAAAGAGAAGACCGGACACTTCCAGCATTTAGTTCTTCGGACAAGTGAGCATGAAAATGCTGTTTTGATAGGAATTATCGGCTTGTATAAACCTTCCAAAATGCTCAAGCAGATAGCCAAAGAGATATTTGCTATCCCTCATGTCAAAGGGGTTATCTATGGTCACAAGAGCAAAGCTAGCAATAGTATTTATCCAGAATATGAAGAGGTGTTAGAGGGCGAGGCGACGCTTACAGAAAACATCTTATCAGTTCCCATAGAAATTTCTTTGCTTTCCTTTTTTCAAGTGAACAGAAAATGCGCAGAGTTGCTGTATAAGAAAGCATATGATTTTGCCGATGTAAAAAAAGGGGATAAAGTGCTCGATGCCTATTCAGGTATTGGAAGTTTTGCTATTTTTCTAGCTAAGCAGGGGCTATCTGTGACTGGGATAGAGTCCTTTAAAAAAGCAGTGCTTGATGCAAAGTATAATGCGAAGAAAAATGGTGCCTCTCTCACTTTTATAGAGGGTACCGTGGAAGATAAGGTAGCAGATCTTTCTGGATTTGATTGTGTTTTTATCAACCCACCAAGAAAAGGCGTTCATATTGATGTAATAGATGCTTTAGGAAAAATATCTCCTAAAAAGATCATTTATACTTCTTGTGACCCGGGAACTTTATCAAGAGATATTAAGCTACTTATGGAAAAAGGTTACACTTTAACATCTGCCGCCCCTTTTGACATGTTCCCTCAGACGATGCATGTTGAAACAGTAGCTTGTTTAACTCGAGACTCTACTTAATAAGGAGACTCTGATAAAAAGAATGTAAAAAAATAGGTTGCTTGGATATCAGTATCTTGTTAAGATCCATTGTCAATTAACTTCTACAATTTAGGGTTTTATGTTAAGGGGATTAACTTTCTTTGTATTATATGTAGTATCGTTATCAGCATCTAATCATGATCGCAAACGGCAGATGCATTTTAATGAATACATTAAGTTTCTGAACGATAATAAACATCTTGGTGAGATGGGAAATTATAAAGATGGAAAAATTGAAATAGTTTTAGATAAGAAGACAGTGGAAAAAATCGAAGATACCCAAATGAAGCGTTATATTAAAGCAGGTGAGAACCCAGAAAAAGCACGCTCACATGCAAAGATTGGTATTGTAGCGCAAGATAAATATTGGGTATGGCTTCGTGATGCGGTAATTTATCCTTGTGGAGCAAGTGGAACATACAACAGACTTGTTAAAGCAGGGCCTCCTGAAGGGAGTGGAAATAATACGGTTGCCATTTTCCCTGTTAACAATAAAGGGAGAATTGTTCTAAATGTAACTTATCGCCACGCGGTTAGGGATTGGGTCTTAGAGCTACCTCGAGGGCGTATAAACTCAAATGAAGAGCCGCTTGCAGCTGCAAAAAGAGAATTACGTGAAGAGACAGGGATGGAGGCAGTTGACATGAGCTATCTTGGGGAGATTATACCCTATTCAGGAACGATTGCTTATTTAGTTCCCATATATTTTGCAAACGTCAAGAAAAAAGGATCTATCTCTCAAGACTATTCAGAGGCTATAATAGCATGTGTAGATTTTTCTGTAGCAGAGTTAAAGAAGGGTATCTGTAATGGTCATATGGATGTAACGGTTAATAAAAAGAAGATGAAAGTGAAAATCAAAGATGCCTTTCTCCTTTCCGCTCTTTTTTTAGCCGAAGAGAAAAAACTTGTCAAATAGTAGCTTTTAATTATAAAACTGCCGGATTTTCAGAGTCTCCTTTAGGAGACTCTGATAAACTACACTTTTTAGAATTTCTTCAGATTTTTTGAAATAAATCCGATTTTGGAGTAAGCGGCATCCCTGTAGGGATGGGGCGCCATGAAAAATAGGATTTATAAGAAATTTGGAAAATTATAAAACTGCTCGTTTATCAGAGTCTCCTAAATGAAAGCTCTCCTCTTTTTTATAGTCTGTGTTATAGTCAATAATATAGGAGACTCTGATAAGCTGCTCGTTTTTCAGAGTCTCCTATAACTATGAATAAGGAAGTGCATGATTACTCAAGTAAGTAATAGAAAGACAAGACTAGCAATTATTATTGCAGCAGTTTTAAAGGAACCTTTTATTTGTATCTATGCTTTGCTCCCTTTTTTTCTCTTAAAAGATTTAGGGGCTATTTCGCTACAGATCGTTATTTATACGATGCTTAGACCAGTTAGTTCTATTTTTTCTTTTTATTTAAGTGAGTTGATATCAAGAAATGCGATTACCTTAAAAAATGCACTATTATGGACTGGAATTCTAGCTCGTTTAAGCTTTATCCCAGCATTACTTACCGATAGCGTCTCCTTATATATTTTAGGCTCCACATTATTTATGATTTTTTCTCGTGCAGAAATTCCTGCATGGATGGAGATTATCAAAAAAAATATAGACAAGGAAAAATGGGAAAAATCCTTTTCTCTAGGTTCTATAATTAGCTATTCCTCAGGAGTCCTATTAACAGTATTTTTTGCAACATTTATGGATGCGGGCCCCCTTGCATGGAAATATATTTTTTCAGCCTCGTTATTCCTTGGAGCCGCTGCTGTCTGTTTTCAAGCATTTTTAATAGAGAATGATCAAGTAGTTGCTGCCACTTCAAAACGATTGAAGAAAGGTATTACTCTACCAATAAAAAATGCGATCCTTCTAATGAGTAAAAAAAGAGAGTTTAGATCTTTTCAGATTGCTTTTATGATTGGGGGGTTAGGCTTGATGATTATTCAGCCAGTGATACCTATTTACTTTACAAGTATATTATCGATTAAGAAATCTGACATGATGGTTGCCTTTTGTATATGTAAAGCCCTAGGCTTTGTCTTTACAACACCTATTTGGAATACAATGATAAAAAAAGTAGAGCCTGCCGCTTTTATTGTCTTTGTTCTTTTTGGCTTTGCTTTGTTTTCCTTCTTTTTAATTTTCTCCTCCATCTCTTTAAGTCTTATTTTTCTTGCTTACCTAATTTATGGAATAGCTCAAGCCGGCAGCCATCTCATTTGGCATTTATCAGGCCCTATGTTTTCAGGGGAAGAGTCTTCCTCCCGGTATAGCGGAGTTAATATTGTCATGGTGGGAATAAGAGGTTTAATAGGTCCTGTATTTGGCGGCGCTCTTCTGCTTTTTCTACATCCTATATATATATTCTTATTTAGTATGTTACTCTGTATAGGCGGGGGAATGTACTATTTAAGAGCAGAATGGGAAAGAGATTCTTTAGATGTGAATGCCTTGTAGGTATCTGATGGCCCCATTCTCTTTTTTAAATAGGCTTTTTTCTGTAAAGCTTATGTCCTTTCCTTCTCTGCTAAGATGAGCTGTAAAAGTAACGGTGTCGCTTGTATATTCTAATATGGTAAGTCCTTGAAAATGGGTATGCTTGCAAAAATCAAGGATGCTTTCTCTCCATTTGAATATATCGCTCTCTCTATGTGGAGACTGGCTGTGGGTGGTTTGAATGATGTAGGCAGCATTATGCATAGCATAGGCGCAAAATCGTGATCGCATTAACTCGACAACACTTAACGGCTTTTGCCCTTCATGAAACTTTTTACAACAATTTGCATATTTTTTCTGGCTATAACATGGACATAATGACATACAACTAGAATAGAGAATCTATAGAAAAATAACAAATAAATTGTATTCAATTTTTATATTGACGCGCTATCATAAGACTTATAGAATATGTCTATGAAGATTTTTTCATATGTAAGTTTCTTTTCTCTACTTTTTGTTTCTATGGTTGTTTTTACAAGCCTATTTTTTAAGCAACACCAAAAAAAAATAACTACGTATAACATGGAAGAAAACAATCTTTTAAGAAAAAAGAAATACCAAGATTCTTTTTCAGAGCTTGTTTGGATTGATGAAAATAAGGACTCTGAAAAAGAGTATGATATATACCAAATGCTAAAATTTTTAGAAGGAATCACTACTGGTGATTACTTAGATTACTTAGATCTATATTTAGGAATAGATGAGAAATTACGCCTTGGTTATGACGATTTTTTAGATCTACATAAAAAAATGGAGCAATTTGCGGAGCTAAGTGTTTTTACAAGGGAAGAGCTACTGGACATCTTAGCTTTTAGCTTAATTCTTCCTGAGCTTGAAAAAACCCCTGAGTTTAAAAAAAGAGCATGGGTATACAACACAGAGTCCTTGGTAGATGCTATTTTAATGCATGATACCATTTTTCCATCTATGAAAAGGTTTACAAAAGAAGAGAAGAAGTTTCTTTGTCTAGTCCTAGAAAGCCTTCAGTTCTCCGGTTTTTTTGGTAGCTATCGGAACAATATTGCCTATAATATTTCTGATGAAGCTCCTTTTCTAAAGGATAACATGAAATATTTTGATTTATCCTTTTTGATGTTTATATGCAGGTTAGCTGGGAAATTTGGAAATATAGAAAAAAATATTCCTAGGTTTACATCGGGGTTTTATTCTTATTTAAATGCTTTTAAAAAGGATCTCCTTATCCATATAGACCATTCAGTGAACAATAGCTCAGAGCAGAGCGGCTAGTCTCCTTGTACACGCTTTTTAGCATTATTTAAACGCTCGATTTCTGTCTTGGTAAAATTATCTTTTAGATCACTAAAATGGGTCATCAATACATCAAAGTCTTCTTTTTGGATGGCAAGGATTTTACAAGATCCAGAAGCTTTTATGGTAGCAGATCTTTTCTTATCAGACATCAAAGCCATCTCCCCAAAGTATTCGCCTGCATGTAAGGTGGTTATTTTTACATCTTCTTTTATAACATCCACCTTTCCTTTTACGATGATATAAAGATAGTCTCCTGTATCACCTGCATAAAAAATAGTATCTCCATCGGCATAGTGGAGGTTATCAAACCCTTTTTTAGGTTTTGATTTTAACTGCACGGTATCTGTGGGAATGAGCATATCTAAAAACCAAGAAAGGGCAATTCGAAATTTTGCTGAAAAACCTGGAATTTTTAATAGATATATAAATCTCCATACGACCCATGCAATAACCCCAGAGAGTTTTACTCCTAATATCTCTGCAACCGCTCTTTTATGACCGAGAGCTGCCATTTGCCCAAGTGATTTAAAGGTAAAAGTCTTTCTCTTTCCGGTTAATAAACTGCTTTTGATATTATGTGCTAAAATAGGGGCTTGCCTTGTTGCAAATTGAGCCGTTGGCGGGGAATATTCTTCAGGGGTAGAGGGAGATTTTGGAATGAGTGCACAATCACCAACAGACCAAATATCACTGCGATTTTTTGCCTGTAGATGAGAGTCGCACTTAATTTTACCAAATTCTTTTTCTAAGTTAAGCTGTTCTATCAAGGGATTTGCAATAGAGGGAACGGTGGAAACGATCGTTCTACTTTTTATCCTTATTTTTTCATCTACAATCGCTTCGTTAGGGGTAGCAGAGGTTAGGCGGCTATTAAATAGTATCTCTATACCGCGCTTTTGCAAGAGCTTACCGCAATAGGTGCCAAGTGATGGAGAAAGCTCTCTGTCTACTAATCGATCTTTACTATGAACAAGAACCACTCTAATATTTTTTGGATCAATGGTTTTATAGGACTTGGCTTTTTTCCGAGCAAGGTCGTTGATTTCGGCAACCACCTCCACACCAGAAAAGCCACCACCGCCTACTACAAAAGTAAGAAGCGCTTTTCTCTCTTCAAGGTCAGGCTCTTGTGCCGCGGTCTCTATCACATCAATAATACGATTTCTCAGGGCGATTGCATCTGATAGATCTTTAAATGGAAGGGCATGCTCGGCAAGGCCTCCTGGACTAGTTCTAAAATCTGTCACCGAACCAAGTCCTAAAACAAGATGATCGTAGTTAATAACCAGATCTTTATGACTAAAATTAGGGGAGAGGGTCACTGTTTTCTCATCAATATTAATCTCTGTCACCTCTCGTATATAGATAGAGGTATGTTTTAGAAGTGATCTAAGACAAGTTACCGAGTCTAAAATATCAATAGATCCACCCACAACTTCCGCGAGCATAGGCTGATAGGTAAAATAATTCTCCCTGCTTACTAAGATGATTTCTATAGAATCACGGTATTTTTTCAACTGCTTTTCCAAATGTATAGCGGTATACACCCCGCCAAATCCGCCACCTAAAATTACTATTTTTTTCATTATTACCTCTTCTACAAGTCAACTATATATATAGAAAGGAAGAAATCAACCTTTTTCCTAATAAGCTGATAGTGAATGCTATCAAAACCCTGAAAATCTATCGTATAAATAAGAGAATGAAGGCCATAACTCCCATAAGGATATCTTCTACCAAGGTAAACCTTGTTAGGGGAACATTAATTTTAGCTCCCAGGCATGCGCATGATTTTTTATCTTTAGATAGTAGATTTTTGTAGATGCTGATGGTGCCTATGGTCATGATGATGATGGTAATCACTGCTGCGGGAATGATTATAAAATGGAAAAGAAAGCATATGGCTATAAAAAGCTCAATAAATGGATAAATATAGGCATAGACAGGATACTTTTTAGCAAGAAGGTCATAGGTGACAAAAATCTTTGTAAAACCAGTGATGTCTACCAGCTTTAAGACAGAAAGGATCAAGAAAATGATCCCCATAAAAATAAGCATGTACCCGTAATAAGATACTACCACCGCAATAGCAATTAAAAAAATAGAGAGTAAAATATCCACAATACCTCCCAATTTAGTATTCATCTTAGAAATACTATATTATTTGGAAAAAGCAAAGAAGTATTTTTTATAGTCGTGAGCATTCATATGGCGCAGTGTTCAATAAATTTTTTAGAGTTTAGCGAGCTGACATGCCCTAAGCGCATCTATGCAATACTCAAAAAAAGCTCTTGGATCTTTTTCTCTATTGCGAAGCATATCTTTTCTTTTGACAAGTAGTGCATCATTTCTTTGGAAAAGAAAGGAAAAGAGCCCCTTCATTTGACCTGTTTGGTTTTTAGGGGCGTAGAGGCAAACATTTTCATAAAATCTTTCTAAAAAGGTAAGGGTACGATCAAAATCTTCTATATGAGCATTTCCTTTGATCTCATGGAAGATCCAAGGATTAATAACAGCGCCCCTTCCTACCATTAAGCCATCACAACCGGTGTATGCAAGCATATACTCGGCATCCTCTCGGCTTTTGATATCCCCATTTCCAATCAGCGGAATAGAGAGGATCTCTTTGGCTTTTTTTATCAAGTCGAGATTGGCAAAACCTTTATACCCCTCAAGTTTTGTCCTTGGGTGCAAAGTAAGGTGAGATATCCCAGCGCTTTCTGCGGCCAAGAGATTTTCTTCAAAGAGAGTGGTGTCAAGATATCCAGATCGTAACTTGGCGGTAAGAGGAACAGAAGAGACTTTCACCATCTTAGATAGGATTTTGTGAAGATGTTCTGGATTTTGTAAAAGGGAAGAGCCTGAACCATTTCCTGTAACGGTATTGGATGGACATCCCACATTGAGCTCTACCCGCTTTGCACCTCTTGCAATCAACTCTTCGGTCATAGCAGCTAACGTATCAGGGTCTGAGCCCATCACTTGCGCCGCTTGCGGGATAGGGTCTGTGTCCTCAAAGGAAAATTTTTTGGCAAGACTCTTTACATGAGCTCCTTTTGGCACGCTGATAAATTCTCTTGTCGCTTCATCAAACCCGCCGATAAGTGCAAGCGCGTTTCTAAAAGAGTAATTTCCCAGCCCCTCCATCGGAGCGAGATATAATTTAGGTGTTTTCCTTTGCATAAAGACCCTATTCTACCGTATCTGTGATATCAGGGTGCTGTCTATCTGAAACCGCACTCTGCCCCTTTAAAAGATCTTCTAAGAGCTCTTGGTGGGCAGACGCATCCTCTTTCACAATTTTGATATCTTTCCACTTTCCTTGTTTATAACGAAGATAGACAACCAAAGTAGATAGACATCCGTAAACTACTTGAATGGCATAGGCATACAATATGGATGCCTTTGGAAGGTAGATTAAGAAGTAGGTAGGAATAAAGCAGAAAACCCAAAGAGAAAGGGTGCCAGCAATAAGCAAAAATACCGTATCTCCTGCTGCTGTTAATAGACCATTTAACGCCCACCTTATATTTTCAAATAGGATGTAGAAGAATATAAAATATAGGGAAGTCTTGATAAGACCTTGTGTTTCTGCAATGTATACAGGAGTATTTTCTTCTAGAAAATGGGAACTATTAGAAAACAGATAGATCATTTGATCTGCAAACCCAAAGAGAATTACTCCTAAAAAAAGAGAAAAAATAGCAAGGAGCTTTACCGAAGATCTAAGCACATTGTTTAATAAATGCGGCTTTTTTTGACCAATAAAATTACCTGCCAGAGCAACACACCCTTTTTCCAGCCCCCATCCCACAAAGAAGAAGAGGATAAGGATACTTTGGCAGACCCCTGCAACATATAAATGCTGCCCGCTCACCCCTTCCATCATAAAGTAAAAAAAGGTCCAACCAAAGAGCTCTACCGCAATAAACACTGCAGGAGGGATCCCTATTCGTAAACACGATAAGAAGATCTTTTTATCAAAAGTATAATTTCTTGTGCCAAATTCTTTGGCATTTTTCTTGCTGATAAAAAATAAAAAAACCACCGCAGCTTGTACTAATGTTCCAATAAGTGTTGCATAAGCAGCCCCCATCATTCCATAAGACGGAACGTATCCATCTATTCCAAAAATCAATATTGGGTCCAATATAACATTAACAACATTGCTGATAATAGCCATCCACTGGATCACTTTTGGGTAGCCCCTTCCTATAAAAAATCCCGCAACAGCACTATGAATACAAAATAGGGGACCTGTGTACATGAAAAAAGAAAAATACATATTTTCAAGCGGCTTGATATCTATGGGAAATACATAAGGAGTGACAAAAAGTGCAACTGGAATAAAAAAGGCAAAAGAAAAAAGGCAAAACCAAAGCATTTGCCATATAGGCTTTCCGATCTCTTTATTTCTGCCCGCCCCATTAAATTGCGACACAAAAACCTCAGACATAGCAGCAAGCGTCATCCCCCCACATATAAAAGCCCAAGAGAAGGTCCCTGATGTTACAGAGGCATTAAGTGCTTGAGAAGAATAGCGAGCTAAGAAAAGTCTATCTACAAATAGCATTACTGATAGAGAAAGAAAGGAAATCATCATTGGATATGACATATTCCAGAGCTCTTTCAGAGAACCGGTTTTAAAAATTTTACTCATGATTTATCTATTTTTTTGGTAATACTCTATGATAACAGATGGCTAGGAAAGCAGCAATAGGAAAGGCATTTATTTTTTTGGTAAACTTCTTGCTATAAATACAGCTTGCTGCTATATTTTCACTTTCTCATATCTCGTTCCTTGAGATAATGATATGGGGGTTTAGCTCAGTTGGTAGAGCATCTGGTTTGCAACCAGAAGGTCAGGGGTTCGAGTCTCCTAATCTCCATTTTTTTGCGGGTATAGCTCAGCCTGGTTAGAGCGCAACACTGATAATGTTGAGGTCCCTAGTTCGAGTCTAGGTATCCGCAAAATTTTTACTTTAAAAGAATAAGTAATTGATAAAACACGAGGGTTTATTACCTCTTTGTTAAAAAAATGATAAGTTGATATAATAGATTAAACAATGAAATATCAAGTATTTATTTTATGGTCAACCCAACTAGCCCATTAACAGCCAGTAGTGTAGCAAATACGCCTCCATCCTCAGGTACCAGGGATTTTAACAAGCGATCTGTTCAGTTAGTTCTGGCAAGAAACATATACCCCAATTGCTTCTTTTACCGCTCCAAAGCATCAAGGGTATTTTCCCGGATGGTTTGTGAAAATCCTATTTCTCAAGCACCTCAAGGCAATCAAAAAAAATATGTAAAAATAGAATGGTTTGGCTCTGGAATTATTCTAGGAGGGATCGCACATCCCTATACAAACAAAGATACCATAGGTGGTTTAATAGATAGGTTAACCGGCTATTTATTAGGGCCTAAAGGGAGTGCATACACTGGATATGATTTAAGTTTAGCGGAAGAGGAAGATGTTGATGGCAATCCTCATTTTACTAGTTTAGAGCGCAGTCATCCTTTACATTCCATCGCGTACAAGACAGATATCCTTAATTTAGTAATTCTTAAGAGAAACATCTCTGATTCTGCATCTGTAGTAATCCGCAATCTAAGTTATGTTTTGAATAATAACCCTTCACAAGATCAAATAGAGAGAATATTTGAGATAATTGATAAAATGCCTGATGTTCAGCAAAAGTTCAGTCTAATATTGAAAATAGATTTGACGTTCCCACGGTATAGGAATAGAACTCTTGAGGTTGTGCTTAATATGGAGGATCATTATATTAGAATGGAGCATTTATCTAGTAGGCTTATGCTGCCTCAAATAACTCAACAGCAAGTAGGCAAGGTTCTGGATTGTATACTGCAAAATATAGAAGAAAACCTACTAGACGAATTCCATCCCGTGTGCATTAATATTAGACGGTACTTAGAACATAGAGGGCTTGATCCAGCTTCCATGAATAAGATTTTAGATATTATAATTCAAATGGATACTAGCAATTTTTCAAGTGTGTTTTTTATGAAACTTCTTTCAAGAGAGGATTTTCCGGTAGGGATTAAAGATTGTCGAATACTAACTTTAATTAAGAGAGCAAGTGGTGTGGATCAATGGCAAATGCTAAATGCTATTTTCCAAAAACATTGTTTTGGAACCTCTGAAAAAAAAGCACAATTAATAGAGGTGCAGGAATTTATAGACCAAGTGCTTGAAGCTGAAACGTTAAATAATAGGGTAAAAGGCCCGTTGATTCGGTTTCGGGAAAAGATTACCCAAGATGGTAGTTGAGCTGTTTTTTACATTACATGGTATAAAATGTTTGATTTAATATAATCTTTATCATAACTGTAGTGTTATGGGAAAAATAGTAAAAATCGTTGGGTATCTTGTAATCTTTTTAGTGATCATCCTAGGCATAGTTAGCTATTTTGATTATGGAGGGGTTTCGGGGGTGAAAAAAGCCCTTTCTGGGCGTTGTAAGTCTTTTCATATGGATGTGGATAAGCAGAGTAAGGCTTATATTGGGGAAATTGTCACTACCATGGCAAATACCTCTACCATTGGTCTTGCTTTCAAGAGCAATCATTTAAAGGCAATTGGTAAGAAGGTGGATAAGAAGGTTCCCTCACCGCTTATGTTTTTAGCGGTTATTTTCGCTGACAAGAAGCTTGCTCATGATATGAAGATTGTCAAGCAGAGCTCTTTTAAGTATAACAACTTCTGTGAGGGGTTGTATAAGAATATGATGACCAGCTACCAAAACAAAGAGTGTTTTAAAAAAAATATTTACAGTTTTGCTAAACAGTTAAAAATCAATCCTGAAAAAACCTATACCGTGGCAGAAACATGCGGTAAGCATGGTGAAAATGGGAACAAAGACGCTTTTAGGCCTTTTGTAGACTATCTGATTCGGGAACTTGCTCATTAGCATTTTTTTTCTTAATATAGCCAAGTCGTAGCTCTTCTCCATAAACAAGCCTTAGTCCTAGAAGGACAATACCTGTTGATAGTAGAATTACAGGGGAAATAGGCTCGCCTAAGATGAAATATCCATGAATGGATGCAAAGATTGGGGAGAGCAGTCCAAAAAAGGATAGGACCGTTGCTGTGTATTTCTTTAGAAGATAGCCATAAAGGTTATAACAGATAACATTTGATATGATGGTGAGGAAAATGAGCAATCCTGAGAGGCTTGCCAAGCTTCCCTCAACTATTGGTACTGGGCTCCAGCTGTCTATAAATATAGAGACAAGCAGGGATAGAGCGCCGCCAATGAGCATAGAGATACCATTTGCAATGGGAGGCGATATTTGATTATCTTTTACCACCATCTTGAGGACGATCCAGCCATAAATAGCGAAAAATACCGCAAAGAACATAGAGATTTCAGCAAGCGAGATAGAGAAAAAAGAGCTGATTGACCCATCGCTAGAGGTCATTAACACCGGTATAAAGCCTAAGACCCCAATCAAGATCCCAACCCACTTTCTTGGGGTCATCTTTTCCCTAAAATGAAAGTAGGATAAAACAGCCGTTAGAAAAGGGGATAGACTGTATAAAAAGCATACTTTAGCGCTGGCAAGCTGCCTCAAGCTCCAAAATTCTAAAATATTGGAGAGGAATATGCTAAAAAATCCTAAAATTCCAAGGGCTAGCCACCCCTTCGCAGAAATCTTTTGCAAACTCTTTCTTTGAAAAATAGCGGTGAAGCCTAATAAAACAACAGCGCCTAAAATCATTCTCGTACCTGTTAAAAACACAGGAGGGGAATATTCTAATAATTTCTTACCAACCGGAAAGGCTAGCGACCACAAAAAATATAATAGGCTAGGTAAAATCATGCCTTAATTTTACCCTTAATGCACTATTGCAGTCAACATCCTAATCCTATTACTCAGAAAGGTTGTAAAGTAATTTCTTGGTTACTACAATTGTAGTAAGCTTGTTTATTCTTTTTTTTACAAAAAAAGCAAAGAATAGGATTCCAAAGGATTTTGATCCATTGGTTGGGTTTAAGAGGGAAATCCTTTACTTAGGGAGACTCTGAAAAACGGACAGTTTTATAATCTTCCAGATTTCTTATAAATCTTATTTTTCGTGGCGCCCCATCCCTTCAGGGATGCCGCTTACTCCAAAATAGGATTTATTTCAAAAAATCTAAAAAGATTCTAAAAGGTGTAGTTTATCAGAGTCTCCTTAGATTTCATCGTTTAAGATGGCAGCGCGCTTTGCGTTCATATAGCGTACCATATAGTGGAGGTTGTGTATGGATGCGAGGCTATGCGCTGTGTATTCATGGGAAGCAAATAGGTGATTGAGGTAGGCTAGGGAGTAGTTTTTACAGGTATGACAAGGGCAGCCTTCTTCAGGAGGGGAAAAATTGTCTTTGTATATCGCTTTGGTGACTTTAATTCCTCCAGCAGCTGTGAAAAGCGTGCCGTGGCGTGCCGCTTTTGTTGGGTAGGAGGAGTCGAAGGTGTCTATTCCCAGGGGAATTGCTTCTTCAAGTGACGATAGATCTCCTATGCCAAGTAGGTGAATAGGAAACTCTTTGGGAATTTCTGGCACTGTATTGTGAAGGATTTCCATCATCTCGGTTTTGTTTTTCCCAAGACTTCCGCCTATTGCAAAGCCGTCAAATGGCTGCTCTCTTAAGATGTGCACACTTTTTTTACGAAGGTTTCCATCCAATCCGCCGTGTACCACATTATACATGGCTTGCTGTTTTGGATTTTTTAGGTGCTCTTTTAAGGATCGTATTTCCCATCTATGGGTCCTTTCAAATGATTTAAGCAGGTCTTTGTCGGATATGTGGTAAGGAGGAAGTTCATCAAAAGGGATGATAATATCGGCGCCTAATGACTTTTGTATTTGTATCGATGTCTCTGGGGTGAGCAGCACTTTGCTACCATCTCTATAGGAGCGGAAGAGAACACCATCTTCTGTTATCTTTAGTACCGATCCTCCTCTATTTTTATTGCCAGAGCTTTTCAGCTCTTTAGCAACGCCGCCATAGGCTAGGGAAAAGACCTGGAATCCTCCCGAGTCAGTGATTAGCGGCTTATCTCTATTCATAAAAGTGTGCAGCCCGCCCGCCTTTTCGATAACCTCAGGGCCTGGCTGCAACAGAAGGTGATAGGTGTTACAGAACATCAACTCAATTCCAATCTCTTCCACCATTTTGCTATCCAGTGCTTTTATCGTTCCATTGGTACCAACGGCCACAAATCCTGGAGTGTGGATCACTCCGTGGGGAGTATGAATTTTCCCGACGCGGGCCCCTGATTTTTTGGAGGTGTGGATCACTTCAAAGTGAAAATCGGTAAGTGTTTGTGTTGTCATGCTATTTTCCTTGTGAGTAGTTTTGTGGCAGGGGTCATTATTACAATGGTGATCACCTTTATCAGGTAGCTAAAAATGACAATGGATGGAAGATTTTGCAATACTCCGGCAAGGGCGCCATAGGTAAAACAAAGAGTGTCTAAAAATTGGGTGATAAGAAGCGCTATTAACATGGACGACTGGAAGCCCACTTTCTTTCTAAGCTTTGCAAAAATCAAGGTGTCAAGTTTCTGGAAGGCGGTCATACATAAAACGGAGACAAAAAATATTCTTGATGAAGGGGCAAGTAGGTTCGTGTATAAATTGCTCATTGATGCACCCTCGATCGCAGGGGTATAGGCAAGCAAGAAAAATGACATGAGCGGTAAAAACAATATAGAAAAGAGCCCTATGAGAATACTCTTATTTGCCGCCTCTTTGCCAAAGCGTTCTCTTAACAGATTGAGTGTTATAAAGGATCCTATCGTGTAGCAGTCGGTTGTGGTTACTGTTAATCCAAAGAGCACCGCTTGCTTTAAGATAAATAGATTAGCAAAGATTAGCTGTAATACAAAAATAGCTGTAAGACCCACTTTTCCAAATCTAGAAAAGATATATACGGAAAAGAGTATCGCGCTAATATGAAAGAAAAAAATCAGCTCATTCATTGTTCGAGCAGAGCCTTTAACTTGCCGCTTTCATGCAGCTGCGTAATAATATCACAACCGCCAATAAATTCTTTGTTTACATATAGCTGAGGAAGGGTTGGCCAGTCTGAAAACTGCTTGATTTCCGATCTTAACTGATCAGAATCCAAAACATTTCTTGTTGCAAATTCTACGCCATAAGACTTTAGAATTTCCACAACGCGTGCGGAATATCCACACATAGGAATTTCTTTATGCCCCTTCATGTAAACAATTACTTTATTTTCTTCGATATCTTTACTTATCTGCTCGCGCATTTTCCCACTCCTCTTCTGTATATGTCTGAATGCTTAGCGCATGAAGGCTCTCTGCAAAATGCTTTTCTAAAACTTTTTTTACCGCTCTATGTCTTTTCAGCAGTGACATATCATTAAAAGAATTTGAAATAACCTTGCATATTCTAGAGCATGACCCTTCTTGTCCCTCTAAGACAACCCTTGATTGATCTATTGATTCGACGATTTCTTTAACCCATTTTTCCATGGGTTAAAGTATACATAGAGCGCCTTTTTAAGCAAAGAGTTTGTAGGGGATAGTGGCAGCTAAAGACTTTACAGAAAAGTTAAAATTTATTTTATCTCTCATCTGTGTTTTATTAAGAAATGATGTATATTTTATAGATTATAATTATATTAAGTGGTATTATTTTAGTAATTTTAATTGGAGATAACAAATGACAGCGATTCATTATTTAGGTGTAGGAGCTGGTCCTGTAGGACTTGCCACTGCAATTCATACAAAATTGAAATGTTCTTTAGAAGGTAAGAAAGTATCGGTTATATTATTAGATAAAAGAGATACGTATGTACGCACTCACGGGGTTAGGCTAGAACAAGCTGTTCTAGAGCAGCTTGTTTTAAACGTAGATACTATATCAAGATCTATACTTTCTGAGGAAAAGTTTGCGATGTATAAGGCGCTGATCCGAGAATATAACGCCATGATACTCGGTCTTAAAGGGAATAGACCAATAAAAGAGATAGAGGAGAGGCTGTCTGCATTTGCGGAACAAATTGATAGTCTTTCAACTTCAAATAGGATGGACGATGAAGGTTTTAAAATCTTACAGGGCCCAGAATATACAGTATCTGCAGAAAAACCTCTCTCTTCATTTATAACGGAATATAACCCAACGATCGTGGTTGCTGCAGGCGGATATCGTTGTGCTGCTACGGAGCAAGTATTTGGTGCTCACTCAGTGAGACGTGCTTTTGATAAAAGTGAGACGTGCTTTTGATAAAACATTAAGTTATTTGGTAAAATTGAGATACACTGTACCTGAATTACCTTCCAAAAAATGGCAACCAAGAGTTGCAAAAATGAGTACAAGTATAAGAAGTGGGCGATTTATAAGTGCTCCGGTATATTGGAAAAACAAAAAAGAAGATGGAACCGAGGACGGATATTGCGGGCAAGCCTTTACCACCATCACCAAGGCAGAGGTAGAGTCGCTTGAAAATTTACCTAAAGATGCTAACGGAAACATTTATGGAAGTAATCTATACCCAATTACTGGTGATGATATGGTAGGGCTCAATTCAGACTCCGTGCAAGCTAGTTCTCGGGGGTTAAATAATACAAGAAGAGTAATAGCTGCCGAGTTAAGAGAGCTTAAAGCCACAAATCTTTATGGGAATATAATTAAATTAAGCGCTTACCATAACAAGAATTATGTATGTAATTATGAATATAATGACGAAGGTTCTGATGCAAGCGTTCCAGTGGTTTCTGTGGGAGATGCCTCAGGCGGGGTTCCTTTCCAAAGAAGCTTATGTGGTAGTTTTCAAGCTATTCCCCATTTACCAACTCTATTATCAACCGTATCATCAGGAAAAGTAGCTTCTGATGGTTTGAATGATTATACCAAAAAAGTCGATGGAATTTGGAAAAAAGAAATTCGTCGCGCTCTTGGGCAGTCAAGGAAACTGAATGTTGGGAATTTACTTATACATTGCGTTCATCAATTGATAAAACCTCTTTCCCTTGCGATTATCTTATTAGCTTCCGTGGTATTTACGCTTTACCGTCGCTCTAATCGAATGCAAAGAGAAGTGTAGTTTTTAAGTAATTGGATTATAAGAAGTGCTTTGTTATAATAGAAGGGTGAAATAATTAAGGAATTTATAGTATGCAAGTATCAGGCCATAATGCAGTTACATTGAGAACAGAGTCACCCGTTTCTGTTCTGGTGGATATAAGTAAAGGTAAAGGTGTTACAAATATTGCGATCGAGGCGATGGAGCCTTTAAAGCCGTGCAAAAAAGGAAATGAGCGGGGTAATATCGAGATGCACGCAAAAAATGCAGCTTGCTCCCTTTCAAGAGGCGCTAGGGAGCAAGCAACATCATTAAAAAAAAGTATTGATCAACTAAAAAAAGGCTTAGTATCTCAAATTTTTGGAACAGAGAAAACTTGTAAAAAAACAAAAAAAGCAGATACAGAGAAGATGTGGCTGGGATTTGTCATAGATTTTTTAAAAGAGATCAGGGCAGAAGAAGTGAAAGTTTTAGTAGGGGATTCTTCAGTAATTTATACTGAGTATGCAAATATATTTGAAGTATATAAAAAGGTGATTCCTGATCCATCAGACTCTAAAAAGGGCTCAAAATACCATTTATTAAAAGCAGGCGGCGGCACGCTCATTTGCAATTTAAAAGACTTACTTTACAGGATCAATGTCCAAGTAAGTGAGAAGCAACAACGGCTTCAAAATCACCTAGAAGAGAATGCCAAATTAGAAACTCTATTAGGTACTTTTGCAAAAAGAGATGAAAGCTTATCCACCTTGAATAGAGAAGTGGTAGCGATGTTGCTCCGTGATTTTAAAGGTCTTATAGAGTTATATTTTGAGGGATGGAAAAAAGGAGATTGTAAGGACCTTCCAGTGATGGAAACAAGCACTGAATTGAATCAGTATATAGAACGCGAGCGCATAGAAAGTATATGCAACAGTGCGAAGACGTTTTTTAAAAAATATAACTTGGGGGATTGTCCTCTCACTTTTTTAATAGATACACATGTATCCCATCTTATTATTGAAACTTTAGCTTATTTTAAGGATTCTCCACTCAAAGTGAGAGAGGATTTTTATAATGGTATATCGAAAACAGATAGGAAAAAGGTAGTCCAATCATTGATTGAACATCTTTCGTCAGTTAACCTTTTATTGCATTATAAATAACCTTCCTCTTCTACAATCAGGTCTTGTTCCATTAAATACGCGGTAAGCTCGCTTTTATCTTTTTTGGAAAAGTAAGGTCTTAGATTCAATGCAGAAACAGATCTAAACCCCATATAAAAACAGGTGTAAAAATGGTTGAGGTAGGGGATAGATAAGGTATAGGCTTGTGGATTAAATGGTACAAGACCTATCATGGAGGCCTCAGGAGCAAAGGGAGTGCAGTATCCGTTTGTAAAACATCTTTCGTCGTGTAAATATACGGTGTGTTTATACTTTATTTTTTCAAGAGGATAAAGAGTGTTAAATAGGTTATACAAGACAAAAGCAAGTCTCACAGGATAATTCCATAGCCGAAAGTGGCCTAGAGAGGAGTCCTGATAAAAGAAAGGTTTTTTATAAAATTCTTTTTCGATATTTTGAATAAGCGTTTTATTATCAGGATGCTTTATTTTAAGCTTATCAATGATATCTAAAAGATTGTCTTTTAAATGCTCGTGTAAAACCATATATGGTTTACTTGTAAGATACGTTTTGTTCACAAAAAGATTGATGTGGTAAATAAGCCTACTCATATGCTTTTTACCCATAAATTGCTTATCTACCGTTACCACTGGATTGGATTCTGGTATTGCTCTTATCCTCATCCTGATTTTCCTTTGCCTTGTCTCGGAAAAAAAGCGATTAAAATCGGACAATTGCTCCATTTGTTTTGGGGAAATTTTTTTAAGCAGGGTGCTTTGCTTGCCAAATTTTTCTAAAAGCCTTAGTATTTGATCTACAATTGCCTTGTTCATCGCTCGATAGAGGGTACTTTGTATAGGAGCTCTATCTCCTTTTTGAATTTGTTTGATAAGCTGGGTAAGGTTACAAGGACCGTTTAGCTCTCCGCCCACATAAGCTGTGAAGTGATACGGCTGCATCCTATGATAGGGTGATAAGAATCTTTTGTTGTTCATCCACTCTCGCGCTCTTATTGCTTTAATATATATATGCAAATCTTTTCTAATTTGTAAAATGCTCGCCTTTTTGTCTTTTCTAATTTGTAAAATGCTCGCCTTTTTGTCTTTAAATGGATGGATGGAGTGCTTTTCTTCTATAAACAATATAAGTTTTTTCATAGTTGTATCAAGAGCCCAGGCAAGGTTCATGCAAGTGGGTAAATGGGCGATTTTTTTAGCAGAGTCCCAAGTGTATAACATGGAGGTGTCCCCATCTGTTTTCCTATTCTTTGAGAGAATCTCTTTTTCTACTTGAGATATAGCGCTAGTTGTAATGGATTCAGCTAATATAAGAGCGTGGAAAGGTCCATCATGTTGAGAGCCTTTTGATTCCAGCTCGGAAGGTCTGGCGTTAGCACCTATTTTACAGGACATATTGAACTCTTTTTACATAAAAAATAAACTTTACTTTTAAAGAATTTAAAAATCAAGGGTGCGCTTTTAGTGAAGAAGATTTGAGGGGGTAAAAAAGGGGAGAGCAGTCGATGGGAAAATGGCTACCTTGCGGTGCTACTTTCAACCTTCGGTGTTGCTCTCCTAACCTAAATAAAAGGTACCTGCTATTTAAACACAATTGTTTTTTTACCTTTGAGAGGGTAAGGAGACTCTGAATAACTGCTGGTTTCAATAATTTTTTCAGATTTCTCGAATAAACCCTATTTTGGAGTAAGGCTCAGCCCTGTAGGGCTGGGACGCCACGAAAAATCTGATTTATAGTCGTTAGTGTTTCATATGGCGTACTGTTCAATGAATTTTTGAGGGAATTTTGGAGGGTTTAGCGAGCTAATGTTTTAAATATTAGTAAGATGCATTTATCAAAAAGCTACAAAAATTCGCTTAGTGCGTCATAAGGAACAGTAATGACTATATAAGTAAGCTGGACTAATTATTCAGCATGAGTTATTCAGAGTCTCCGTAATGCTCATAAAGTAGTTGTGGACAATAGGCTAGATGAACATAGTTGAAATTAAGGAGAGTCTGATAAACTGCACTTTTTAGAATCTTTTCAGATTTTTGAAATACATTCTATTTTGGAGTAAGCGGCATCCCTGTAGGGATGGGGCGCCTCGAAAAATGGAATGGATAAGAAATCTGGGAGATTATAAATCTGCTTGTTTTTCAGAGTCTCCTTAAGGAGAGTCTGATAAACTACACCTTTTAGAATTTCTTCAGATTTTTTGAAATAAATTCTATTTTGGAGTAAGCTGCATCCCTGTAGGGATGGAGCGCTTCGAAAAATAGGATTTATAAGAAATCTGGAAAATTATAAAATTGTCCGTTTTTCAGAGTCTTCTTAAGTAGGGAGCAAATATGAAAAAAATCAAGGTTGCGGTATCTGGAGGGGCAGGGGCATTATGCTACAATCTGCTGTTTCGGATAGCAGATGGAGAGGTGTTTGGGATGGATACCTCTATAGAGCTTAGTATCTTAGAGATCCCACAGAGTATGCAGACGCTTTCAGGGGTGAGGATGGAGTTGCTAGATTGCGCCTACCCGCTACTTAGTTCTGTAACCATTAGCGATTCTGCCGATGCTGTTTTTGATGGAGCAGATTATGTATTTTTAGTGGGGGCAAAGCCTCGAGGTAAGGGGATGGAGCGTATTGATCTTTTAAAAGATAATGGAAAGATCTTTATGGAGCAGGGAAAAGCGTTAAATAGGGCAAAAGAGGCAAAAGTGCTAGTTGTTGGAAACCCTTGTAATACAAATGCTTTGATCTTAAAGTATGCGGCAAAAGATCTTTCTCCAAATAATATACGTGCCATGACAAGGCTTGATCAAAATCGCGCGGTATCCATTATTGCGGAAAAAGCGGGGGTACCTGTTTCTGCTGTATCTGATCTTGTCATTTTTGGTAACCACTCCTCAACAATGGTTGTTGATTACCTTCATGCCACTATTAATGGTCAAAGCCTTGTAGAGGTGATAGATGATATGACCTTTCTTCAGCAAGAGATGTTGCCTAAAGTACAGAATCGGGGAGCAGAAATCCTTGCCCAAAGGGGATTATCCTCTGCCGCAAGTGCTGCAAACGCTGCTATTGATGCGATGAAGGACTGGTTAGACACTGAATCAGAGGGGGTTACTTGCGCAGGAGTATATTCTAATGGAAATCCCTATGGTATCGCAGAAGATTTATATTTTTCCTTTCCTTTGAAACAGGGGGAAATCGTAGAGGGATGGACTTTTGACCCTTTTTTAGACGAGCAGATCAAGCTTTCTGAAAAAGAGCTGCTTGCAGAGCGTGATATGATACGAGAGTATTTGAAATAGTTATTCAGGGTCTCTATTCTAAACGATAATGACTATATATAGAGTTTGACTTTGCAGAGCCTTTTACGGTACTATTTGATATGCCGCAAATGGCGGATATCAGGAGATATTATGATGACTTTTTCAGAAATAGAACAAATATTCAATAGAGCTTTTTCAAAATCCTTTTGTAGAAAAAAGATTTTATTTCTATTTCCAATATTAGCTGCATGCGGGGTCCTAACGGTTTTTTGTAGAACGCTTTCCATTGGGGTAAATCACCATGTGTGGATGAGTCTATCTTTTCTTCCTCTCTTTTTATCTACTGGGATACTTCTTGCCGCAGGAGTTATGCTTATCAAGATGTATGTTTTTGAGATAAAAGGGATGGATTATAAGATTGGTAAGTTGTTTGTGAGTTCTATGCAGATGGTTGTAGGAATATCCTATCTTTGCTTTCCGCTTATTTTAGCCTACCTTGTTCTGTGGTCTGTGATGGGGGTGTTTTACCTTTTAAAGCAGGTGCCAGCCTTTGGTGATATATTTGGTACCCTTTTATCTTTTGGACCTTATTTGCTAGTCCTTGGATCTATTGCTTTGGCAATTGTTTCGATATTATTATTATTTTTTATCACTCCCCATGTTGCTCTTAAAAAAACATTACGGATGAATATTGCTGCAGAAGTAACACAGCGTATGAAAAAAAGTATTTTTGCCAATGGGGTACTGCTATTTACAGGGATGATCCCTTTAACGCTGGTATTATTCTTTTTGATACTTGGAGCGGTAATGACAGGCGCGAGTTATTTTATGCCTCAAGATGCCCTTGCTATGGGTATTAGATGGCTAATGATGATGCTTCCTTTTTGTATGATTGTAACCCCTTTTGTAATCTTCTTTTTTAATTTCTCTTTAGAGAGTTATATGCTGTTTAAAAAGAGGGAAAGGGAAACTGGTAATGGTTCTACCTCTACCTTGGAAAAGAAAAAAGAGGAACCATGTCTTGTGTAGTTGTAGGTAGCGGTATAGCAGGTTTATCAGCCGCCTATTTTTTACAAAAGCGTGGACTTAAAGTTACCATATATTCTTCAGAAAAAAAGCTTGCTGCATCCAATATTTTTATAGGGATTTTGTATAGGTATCCGGGGCGATGGGGAAAGAAGAGCAAGTTTGCAGATGATGCCTATTTAAGCAGCAAACAATTAATTGATTTAGTAGAAAAAGAAAGCGGCCGTAAAGTGATTGTCTCCAAAGGGGTGATCAAGAAATTTGCTCCTCGGTTAAAGAAATTTGCTGATGTAAAAATGGAGGGCGGTGATGCCTATATTGATGATGCATTATCCATTGATATGAGAGAATATAGAGAGGGATTGAAAGACATAATAGGGAGAGATAACTTTGTGGAAAAGGAGATACGCTCTCTTTCAGAAATAGATGGGCCAAAAGTAATTGCTTGCGGGCATGGGGTAAAGGAGCTTGTTGCTTGCTCAGGTTTAATGTATAGAAAAGGGCAGCAGTATCAGGGAAGGAAGAAATTACCACATTCAGAGTATGGTAGTGTGGTAGGAAGGGGACACATTTCTTTTTTAGAGGATGATAGAGTTTGTTTGGGAAGTACTTATGAAACAGAGTTTGAGCATGATGGGGTGGACAAGGATTTTGCGGTAAGAGAAATTAATAAAAAAATAGAACCGTGGTATGGACCTCTTTCCGGCGCGCGCGATAAGAAATTTGTTTCAGGGGTTCGTGTGGGGCAGGACACTACTTATCTCCCTTTGGTTGAAAAAATAGATAGAGATACTTTTTTATTCACCGGGCTTGGCTCGCGCGGCCTTTTATATCATGCTTACTATGGTAAAATACTTGCCAATCAGGTAGGATGGTAGATTATGGGAAATAGATTACAATTATTAGGAACGGGTGGATCTACGGGGATACCTGTTGTGGGGTGTAAGTGCGCGGTATGCAAATCAGATGATCCGGCAAATAAGAGGCTTCGCTCGGGGGCAATATTCCGCATAGGCAATAAAAATATTTTAGTAGACGCAGGACCAGATATTCGACAGCAGTCGCTGAAATATGATATAGATCATGTAGATGCTATTTTACTTACTCATTATCATGAAGATCATATTGGCGGCTTGGACGACTTGAGGGGGTTTTTCTATAATCAAGGGAAAAAACCAATCCCTGTTTACCTTTCAGAAAATACCTACGAAATGGTTGCTATACGTTTTGGATATTTGTTAGAGCGTTTTACCTTTATAAAACTCAATGATCATATGGGCAAATTTGACCTGTTTGGAGAGAGATTTTCTTATTGCGCTTATGAGCAGGGGAGTGTTCCTGTTCTTGGCTTCAGAGTGGGTAAAGCCGCCTATTTAACCGATATCAAATATTATCAAGAGCAGATCTTCCTTTTTTTAGAGGGGGTGGAATCTTTGGTGGTAAGTGCCTTGAATTTTGAAGGGAGTCATATGCATTTTTCTATTGATGAGTCAGTCGCTTTTGGTAAGAAGGCTGGAGCTAAAAATACCTACCTTATCCATATGAATCATCAAGTGGAAGCAAAAAAAGTAACTAGAAGTTTAACAGAAGGGGTATCCCTTGCAATGGATGGAATGGAAATAGATGTCTGATATAGAAAAGATAGAACAGCAGGATAGAGCCACTTTTGAAAGCATAAAAAAGGCGCTGCTTGTTGGCGTTCATATGTCTGGAGGGGAGTCAGAGCTGTGCCGCGAGCATTTAAAAGAACTTGGCGAGCTTGCTAAAACGTTAGGCGTAAAAGAGGTGAGAGAGATCTACTGCCCAGTAAAAAAGTTTAATGCGCCTACCTATATTGGATCAGGAAAAGTAGAAGAATTTAGAGACATTGTTGCAGCAGAAGGGATCGATGTAATTATTTTTGATGATAGCATCACCCCCAACCAACAAAAGAATATTGAAAATGTCGCTAAAGTTCCTGTTATTGACAGAACAGAGGTTATCTTAGAGATTTTTGGACTTCATGCACGAACCAAAGAGGCGATGTTACAAATTGAGGTGGCAAAAATCCGCCATCAGCTGCCACGTCTTAAACGTATGTGGACACACCTGTCCCGTCAAAGAGGGGCAAGCGGAGGCGGTTCATCACGTGGAACTGGTGAAAAGCAAATTGAGATTGATAGGCGCCTTTTAAAACACAAATTACGCTCGGTTGAAAGGGAGATAAAAGATGTAGTCAGAGGCAGAGAGCAGACCAGAAAGGGGAGGCTACGCTCTGGTGTTCCTACTTTTTCTATTGTGGGATATACCAATGCTGGTAAATCCACCTTGCTAAATGCTCTTACCGGATCAGAGGTGCTTGTTGAAGATAAACTCTTTGCAACACTAGATACTACAGCACGGGCATATCAACTTCCTAATCGATCTAAGATCGTTTTGGTGGATACAGTAGGATTTATTCGAAAACTGCCACACTCCCTTGTAAAAGCTTTTAGAAGTACCCTCGAAGAGGTGTGTTATACCGATGTTCTTATCCATTTACTGGACTGCTCAAAAAAAGGATCGATGGCAAGGTTTGAAGCAACGATGCAGGTACTTGAAGAACTTGGTATAAAAGATAAACCAGTTATTGTGGTGCTAAATAAAATTGATCTGCTCAAAAGTAAAGAACATATCCGTAAATTTAATGTTTTATACGATAATGTAATTGCAGTATCTGCCGTGACACATGAGGGGTTTGATGATTTACTTTCCGCTCTGGAGATAGAAGCATCGCGCTTTTGTAAAAAAATGCACTTGCGTATCGACCAGAGCAATTATAAGTTGATTGATGAAATTACCAGAGAGGGGAGGGTAATTCATACCGATTATGAAGGAAATGACGTTCTTTTAGAGGTGGCTCTCCCTGAGCATATGGAGAGAAAAGCAAAACCATTTCTTGTAGAATAGCAAGTCTTTTTTTTATTGATTTGTTTCTCTCATCCGAGCTGTAAGGTTTACCAATCGAGCAATATTTTTTATCAAATAGTCCGCAGCAGTATTAGCTAAAAAGACATTATCTCTATAGGCTTCTTTATAAAATGTACTTATAGCCTTTGCGCACCTGCCATATGCTAGAGCAGATTCTTGAGGGGGGAGTACCTCTATTCCATCTTCATCTAGAATTTCTGAAAAATCTTCTTTTTTTATGTTAGGGAGTTCTTCATAGAAAGCAATCTCTAAACACTTTTTGGTATGTCGCCCTGTTTTTGTGTCTTTTATCGGCTCAAAAGCTTTAGGCATTTTTGCAAACCTAGAAATAAGAGCTCGAATATAGATGATTCTTGTCCAATTTGAAATAATACCTGATTGATAAGCCTCTGCTATTGTACGGCTCATTAGCAGGAAATGAGGGTCATCTTTGGGCCAAACAAGCGAGAGTAGCTCTTGATGGTATGGGGTGTGTGTATCTAAAATACCCTTTATATCCTTACCAAATTTAGAATCCGGCGCCTTTTGATAAAATACCTCATCTATTTCTTTCTTTAATTGCACTACATCGCCTATTTCAATAAGCCTTGGAATGATCACCTCATCTAAGATTTTACTTATGATTCCCTCGTTTTTGATAAGGTCTTTTCCATAAATTATTTCCTTTGCCTCGGCGGTATCTGCAGAGAGAAATCTAAGAGAGATACACTGTATTAATTTTTTAAATGCATTATGGCCCTTAAATTCTATGGTTGCATTTATTTTTCTCAAAACCTCTACGTTTATATGCTCCTCTTCTGTAAATATATGATCGGTAGTTCCTAATTGATCTAGATATGAGGTAACATTTTGATTACAAATGATGGCCCATTGAATCAGTTGATCCTTACCTCTGGCACTATTTAATCCTATATACATTTTTTTTTCTTTTTTCTTAGGAAGATTTCTACAATAGCTCATTACCTTTATGCAGGAAATAGTAATACGTCTAAGTTCTAATAGGGAAAGGCATTGTGTTTCTTTCTCTATATTATGCCCCCTATCTAAAAAACTTAAAGCGTGTTCACGAATAAAATCGTAGACTGCTTTGCAGCCGACTTCATCTAGAGGCTCACCAGTACTCATTATCTCTTTAAACTGCTTATTAGAGCAAGTGCCCTTGCATGCTTCAAAAATTTTATAAAATTGAGTTGAAAAATGAACGATATCATCATGATAGAGCGGCAGTCTAGAATTATATATAAGCAGCATAAATGCTTTTTGTTCCTCTGAAAATTCTTTTGATTGATTAATCGAGTCTAAACAACTCTTTCGAAACTGATAAGACGATACAATGTGCATTAATCTTTGCTCTGGAGACAGCGCTTCAAAATCAGCTTTTTTTGCAGCTTTTGCAGCCTTCTTCTCTTGTTCTCTTGCTTTCCGTCTAGCTTTTTTTGCAGCCTTTTGTTCGGCTTGTGCAGCCGCCGCCGTCTCTTCTGCTTCAACCCTTTCTTTTTCTTTCGCCTCAAGTTTTGCTTTCTCTTTTTGCAAACGCTCTTCCTCGCCTTTTGCCTCTTTTTCTCCCTGCTCTATTTTTAGGCTCTCATCTCGTATGATCTGTTGGCACTTTGTTTTAGCAAAAAACCTCCTTACGATACTTTGAATCTTAACAGAAGATGTTTCTTCTTTTTCCGCTTGAAGAGCTCTGCTTTTTTGTTCCTCTATACGCCGCATCTTTTTAAGCACCGCTCTTATTTTCTTTCCACCCTCAGTCATAGTCCCTTCTTGGTTAGGAAACTTAAGACGAAGACCATCAAGCGTGTAGTACAATGATCTTTCTTTTTTCTCTTCAGGGGATTGTGTAGCCCGCACCTCTGCATGAAGGTCCTTTGTCTGTACAGCAGCTTTTAGGTGTAGGGGCTGGTCAGTGCATCCATTCATAGTTAGATCTCCTTATAGTGAAAAAAGAAATAAGATACTATAGACAAAAAATTAGGTAAACAGAAATAAATTATCAATTATTACTTATGAGAATCTCCTTTAGATGGAAGCTCTCATTTCCCTTTCTAGAATTACGCACCACCCTATTTTTTTAAATAATTCAGCTGCAGCAAAGAGCGCAGGATGTAGATAATCAAGATATGCTTGATAGTGATCATTTATTTGATTTAATTTATCACCATATAAAATGTAAGGCATCGTAGAATCTCCTTACGTTTGGGCGGCTTTCATTTGTTTTTCCATTTGGAGTAGTGGACCAATGGCTTTAAGAATAAATACCACCTGTGCCCTTAGATTGAATAAAGGAATACCTATATAATTGATATGGATATGACTTATTCTAATTATGAGATCTCTATATTTCTCATAACTTTTTGTTTTTGTTAATTTCTCAATACTTCGATCACAAAGAGCAGGATTTAGATACGTTTCTTGGTTAAGGTTTAGCTTGCACATAAGCACAGCGGTAAGAGCTTTTGATACGATTTTTCCTGTTTTTTTAGCAACGCAGTCAGCTATCATAGAATCCTTATCTTTTAAAGATAAAAGTATCGCGTGTAAAGAAAGTATTCTAGAATATGGGCTGATAGCACCAGCTTTATAGGCTTCGTCTATTGTATTTCGAAGAGCGTCTTCCATCACGTCTACCTTTGCCTCTTTTTCAACCAATTTATCAAGAAGAAGTTGATGGAATGGCTTAGGCTCTTGTAACATGGAATAAATTTTTTCTGCAAAAGGGGGGAGATCGCTTGTTTGTAAATATACCTTTTCTGTCCATATTTTAGTGAACTCTTCTATACTACCTAGATCTACGATTATTGGACTAATAGCCTGTAAAATATTGTGATATAACCCCCCTTTTTTCATGTCATCATTGAATATAGCACTTCTTGCTTGTATGATGCCTTGCTCTTTAGGATTTAAAGATAGAACCTCCGTAAGCATTTTATAAGATATTGTACCAGGTAAAGGAAGAAGTTTTTGTAAAACTTCTGAGAGAGACTGATCTGTTAGAACCCTTTGTTTTTTTAATCGTTTGATAGATGAGCTGATTTTTAATCTATAAGTTCTTGCTTCACTATTTAGGGTTTTCTCCCACGTTACTAACTTTTCCATTGCGGGGATATGGTGCTCAGAAGTAGTATTAGTAGCTTTATTAATAGATAGTACATTTTCACTAAGTTTATGAATGGTGTCTAGCATTTTCATATATATAGGCTTAATTTCTTGATAGGCAAGTGAAGGAGGTAGCGTTTCTGTACTCGTAGCTTCTTGAAGCAACTGCTCTATAAAAGTATAGACTTTACAAATCTTACCTCCTAGGTTTCCACTAACACCTTCATTCTCAGTCAATAATGCTTTAATCTTATCAAAATCCCCCCCTTTTTTCATCAATAAAATAATTAATTTGTAACATTTAAGAGTATAAGGACTAATTAGTTGTGGAAACATAGGAAGCTTAGACATAAATATATGTTTAAGAAAATCCTTTTGCTCCTTATCAAAATCTTTATTCTTTAATCCTTCTTCATACACCTTTTTACGAAATTTTTCTGTAGATGCAATTTGAAGGAGTCTTTTATCCTGTTGCTCTTTTTCTAGTGGGGTGCTCGGTTGCGGTCTGCTTACTTTACTTCCACCACCCCCACCTTCTTTTGCTTGAGCAGCAGCAGCTCTTTTAGCCGCCTGTTTTGCTTTTCTTGCTGCTTTTGCTCGAGCTCTTTTAGCTGCCTTTTTTTCAGCCTGTGCCGCCGCTTTTGCTTCTGCTTCAACCTTTGCTTTTTCTTCCGCCTCTAATTTATTTCTTTGAGCTTCTAATTCCTTTTTAGACTCATCCACCTTTTGTAATTTCTCTTCTTCTTTCCCTTTGGTTTCCTGTTCACCTGGAAGTTTATCTATTTGTAATTTTTGGAGCTTTGTCACAGCAAGATATCTTCTCATAACACTTTGAATTTTAGCCGCCTGTTTTGCTTTTTTGCGAAGAGCTAACCTTATCTTTTTAGCCTCTTTTCTCTGAGCTAAAAAACCTTTTCTCTCTTTTTCTTTGCGCTTTAAGGCAGTTTTTCTATGTAATTCGATAAAGAGCTTTTGTATTGTATCCCTATATTTTAATTTGAAACCTTGAAGCCTAAAATCTTTTGATCGCCCTTCAGGATTATCCGTAGCGGTAGAATTTCTATTCACGGTACTAGACATAAACAACCTCTTATAATAAAAAAAGAAAGAAGATACTACAATCATAAGATTAAGTAAACTCTGAAAAACGGACAGTTTTATAATTTTCCAGATTTTTGATATATCCTATTTTTCGTTTCGCCCCATCCCTACGGGGATGCAGCTTACTCCAAAATAGAATACCTTTCAAAAATCTGAAGAAATTCTAAAAAGTGTAGTTATTCAGAGTCTCCTTAAGTAAATTAAAACGATGATCTACTTTTGCTGTTATAGGCCTGCCGCCTCCATTTTTTTGCCAATTTTAAAGACTTCAAGAGCAATCTGAGAGATATTACTAAGCCCTTCTTTTACTGGCTGTATGGCTTGTTTGTAAACATCATGGTACATATTTGTAACCACTTGTAAGTTATGTAGATAGCTTTTTACTTTGTCATCTTCCCTTTTTTCTTTAGATCGAATAATTTGGAGATCCTTCCTTGTTCTATTACCGATTGCTTTTCTTGCAAAGGCGGCAAATCCATCCTTTTCAATCGCAGACTGAGAAAGGGGACATGTCACTATGGAAGAGATAATAAAATGTAGCAGGGAGAATCTGTCTAGACAGGTAATTATACCTGTTGCAATTGCTTGCTCAGTAGTTATCTTAGCGTTATTTATATATAGTTCTTCTACTGTATCATCCATGTATCGATCTATGAGCTTGAAGTAGTAGGACTTTGTAGTACCTTGTATGCGATCCCATATTTTTTTAGCAAGACCTTGTGTAGGAGGTGTTGCTTTGTACATACCTTCCCATAATTGAATCATAGCTGTTATACCGTTTTTTTTAACCTCCTCTTCAAGAGCTTTAAGCAACCAAGAAAAATCTCCTTGCCCCCCAAGATCGTGCAAAAGAAAATCCCTGTGTAAATTGAAAAACTCCTGTGAATTTTCAAGAGGGGAAAGAATCTCCTGCATCCGCTGAAAGGCTATAAATAAGTCCTCCCCCAGAGCGGGATGGTAGATATTAAAAGTGTTCTCATTCATTTGAGCGGGCTCTCCCGGAACATTAGTAGATTGTTTTTCTTTTCCTTTTAGAAAAGAGCGAATTCCACATGTTAAAAGTTCCGCCCACTTATGTAGGTAAGTGCAACGGTGATACTCGTCACTAGGTAGGTGATAGGCTTTCATTTCAATATCGCATAAAGAGCCACAGTCTTTTCCTACTAAAAGGATTTCCCTTGCAAGAGAAAGAACCTCCTTTGATGTTTTACATTCTTCTTTATTAGTTCTCCTTGGGCAAGAAAGTCTATTTAATCGATCTGTAATACAGGTATGGGCACAAGCAAAAAAATCTGTAGATAATCCACCATCATTTGCTAGCGTTGCTTGAAGCTCATCTTTCTTATATCTTTTACTTTCTACAGCTGAAATCAAGGATAAAGTAGGGTAATTGAATAGATCGGATGGAATAAGATAAATGGGAAAATCAAATGTTGATAAAAAAGTAATAAAAGCTCTTTGCTTATCATCAGTACATTTTTTGTTTAGATCATTGCAAATAATTTTTCTATTCTTAGAGCAAGCTGCTGCTAAAACCAGCGTATGCTTAGCTCTTTTCTGAGCCTTTTCAGCGCGCACTGCTTTTTTCCTAGCAGCCTTTGCTTTTTTCCTAGCAGCCTTTGCTTTTTTTCTTTGAGCTATTTCCTCTTCCTGCGTTACCTGATTAACCTCTTTTGTCTCTCCTTTTGTTTCTTGCTGCGCAGGTGCCTCTTTTTCTAGCTGCGGAGGCGGGGCCGTACTATCTACTTTAGATCCTCCGCCACCTTTCCCATCATCTTTAGTCTCTATAACGGCAGCTGCACCTGCTTCTGCATGCGCTTTTTTTGCAGCAGCGGCAGCTTTTTTTCGAGCCGCCCTACGGGCTTTTTTTGCAGCAGCGGCAGCTTTTTTTGCGGCTAACTTTTTATCTCTTACCCAAGCTATTTTTTGTTGTTTTTCTAAATAGGAGCTACTTAAAGATGCTATTTTATCCAAGGTAGTTTTTTTTTCATTGAAGCGTCGCCAGGTAGATTGTATTTTACTCGCACGGATGGTTCTTTTATACTTCTGATACCTTTTTTTTGCTAAATACATCTGGCAGGTGTCGCGAATTCTAGTCTCTTCAGTCACGTCTTGATCATGACCATATTTAGTTCTCCAACCTACAGTTAAAAAAAGGCTTCTTCTGAGTTCGTTTTCGCTAATTGATGAAGGGAAAGAACGTGGCTCTAAAAAACTTTCCATTATACAAAACCCCTTTTAGAAAATAAATAAGATACTATAGATAAAAGATTAGGTAAATAGAAAATAAAGGAGACGCTGATAAAGGAGACTCTGATAAACTACACTTTTTAGAATTTCTTCAGATTTTTGGAAAGGTATTCTATTTTGGAGTAAGCGGCATCCCTGTAGGGATGGGGCGAAACGAAAAATAGAATAGATAGGAAATCTGGGAGATTATAAAACTGTCCGTTTTTCAGAGTCTCCTAAACGGACAATTTTATAATCCAGCGTCTTCCATATCTTTTCCTAGCGTAAAAAGTTTACCTGCTGCGTAAGAAATGTGAAAAGCTCCTGCGTACATTGGCTTTATTGTTTCTTTATACATCTTATGAAAGACATTTGCAGTTGCAGTAAGATTTCGCAGGTATATTACTATATATGAATTACCATCTTTTTTGTCATGACATTCACACGTTTGTATATTCTGTAAGTCTTCTTTTGAGAGGGTTTCTATCCGCTTCTTTAAATAGGACTCAAAATTTATTTGTGGAATTTTTTCCTCTTTGTTAGTAAAAGACATTATAGAGTTTAGTAAAGAAAGTCTATCTAAATGGGAACGGAATCCAATTGCAATTGCCTCATCAACAGTATTTTTTACCTTTTGAACTAAGGTTTTATCCTTAATATCTTGTGTATAGAGATCGATGATTTTATGATAGTAAGAGGTTTCAGACCCTTTCAAGGCGTCCCAGATTTTTTTCCCCGTGCCCTCTACCGGCTCTTTCTCATATAGATCCATCCATATAGATACGGTAGCATCTAGACCATTTGTACGCTCCTCTTGATCAAGCGCCCCGGGCAGCCAGGATAAAAGGCCACCTTCGTTAAGATCTGCTAAAAGTAATTCTTTTTTTATTTGTAAAAGACGGTCTGTAGCACCATTTGGATGAAGAATTGCATGCAGTATTTTGAATACAAGAAATAATTCTTTGCCAGGATTATTTTTATACTCCTTAAATGTAGTCGTTTCCATTTCAGAGGCTTTATGCGGTATAGAATTTGCCGCTGATTTTAAACCATGCTTAAACGCATCTACTCCTCCAGCTATTGCCTGAACCCAGGATTGCAAGCACGCAATTTTTTCATCTTTCTCTACAGAAAGATCAATTTTAAACGTACTTGCTGTGCATAATAAAGAACAATCACCTATTCTTAAAAGTAATTTTCTGGAAAGAGATAAAACATCTTCCGAGGATTTACATCCTATTTCGACTGTATCCTTTGGGCAGGGTAGGGTTTCTAATTGTTTCATAATAAATGTATGAACACTTGTAATAAATTCTCCGTCAATTTCATCCTCTTTTGCTAAAATACTTTTAAGTTCGCTCTTCCTATACCTCCCTTTTTCGATCTCAGATAGCAAGGTAAGAATATGTGATGAAAATACAGCGTCCAACACAAAGTGGATAGGGATGTTTAACTCAATGATAAGAGCTATCAACTCTCTTTGCGCGCTGCTCTTGCAGAGGAGAAGCAATTCTTTGCATATTGATTGCCTGTTTTCCAGGGAGGCTGATTTGAGTATGTATTCCCATTGCGCTTTTTTTTCTACAGCAAGTGCTTTTTTTTCTGCAGCAAGTGCTTTTTTTTCTGCAGCAAGTGCTTTTTTTTCTGCAGCTTTCGCTTTTTTAGCGGCCTTCTGTCGAGCTCTTTTAGCAGCTTTTGCTGCCGCCTTCTCTGCCGCTTTTTCATCTACTTTTTCATCTGCTTTACATTCCTGCAGTAATTGTTCCTCTTTGCCCTTTGCCTCTATTTCTCCTTGTCTCTTCTTTGACTCCAGCTCTTGCCTTAACTGCGCCTGCTTTGTTTTGGCAAGCCCCCTTCTTACGATACTTTGAATCTTAACAGAAGATCTGGCTTCTCTTTCTGCTTGAAGACGCTTTTCCTTTTGAGTATTCATCTGTCGTATTTTTTTACTAATCTTTCTTATTTCATTTCTGCCGTCACTTTTAATCCCTTCTTTTTGAGGGTAGGCAAGACGAAGTGCCTGTAACTTACAACGCAGTTCTCTCATTTTTCTATCTTCGGGTGATTCATGAGCGCGTTGTAATGCGTGCATATCAAGAGTTTGCGTTGCAGCGGCTAAATGAATTGGTTGGGCGATGCATTCATTCATAATTATTTCTCCTTATAATAAAAAGAGAATAAGATACTATAGATAAAAGATTAGGTAAATAGAAAAGCTTATCTGTGCATTTCTGTTTGGTAAGTGTTTGGAAAGTTCTCTTTGACTAGTTTTATAGCCCCGCCCGAGATCATCTGGATTGCGATGAAACAGATGAGCAGTCCGCCTAGCCTTTCAAAGGCAATGAGCCCTTTTTCTCCTACCAAATACTTTATGTTGGATGCAAGTAGTAAAAGGATAAGAGAGGGGATTACCGCGCAAAGGATAATAAAGGGAGTGATCCAAATGGAAGAAAACGTTTGGGAATAGAGCATGACCGCGGTGATACTTCCAGGTCCTGCCATACAAGGGATGGCAATAGGAACAATATAAGGCTCATGATCAGGCAGCCCATCTTGACTATGCTTTGGAAAAATCATCGTGATAGCAATCAACAAGAGGATGATCCCTCCTGAAATTCCCAGCGTTCCTTCAGATATTCCAATTCCTGATAAGATCGAATCTCCAAAGAAACTAAATAGAAATAGGATGATGATTGCAAAGAAAAGCTCTCTGATTAAAATTATTTTTTGCCTTCTTGGAGTGTATCTTTTCAATACAGCAATATAGAAGGGGATGTTGCCTAGTACGTTAAAAACTAGAAATAAAGAAACGATTGCGCTAAAAATTGTCATATTAAGAAGATACCTCAATATCCCCTTTTTTTAAAAGGCTTTTTCTTGGTATACTACCTCTATTATAACCGCCACGTCTGATTATCCCTTATATGATTAAAATTAGAGAAACATACAAATATTTTACCCACCTTCCAGGCAAAGAGTCTGTAATTCCCCTTTCTTGTATAAAGGTACGCGCCTATCCATGTAAGATAATAATTGAAAACATAGAGGTTGTCCTTAATATTACCGGACCTATAAAAGGATTTACCCACCTTTTAAATATTGAAAAGGCGAGGGTGGAGGTCTTTGGAAAAGGGGAGGAAGGTTATTTTCACCTTCACCTGTTTGCAAAAAAAGGGCAAATACTACTCAAGTTACATCGCGGTGAGAACATCTCCCTTACCATCTCTCAAAAAGAAAAGAATCTGATCAAAGGGGAGGTGCTACCTCTTTTTGAAACAAATACGATAGATTTGCCTCAAAGAAAAGAAAAAATCTCCTTTGGCTGCTTTAAAAAACCTCTTTTAGAAAAAGGGGTAGATCGGAAAACAAAACTCTTCTCCCTATGCCAGCTGATGCCAAAAACTTCCTCCGCTCAAGTGGAACTATCGCAAATAGAGCCCCTGTTAAAAGATTTATTTAGTCCGCAAACAGAAGATGTCGATTATCAAGGAATCTCTATTCCAGGCGAGCCCTTTTCCCCCTTTGCGCTGTTTGCACCTTTTTATCAACAGATGCGTGCATCTATCCTTTTAGAAACAGAAGACACTATTACGATCCTTGGGGGCGGGAAAAAACTCCCAATCGCCGGAAGAGCTACAAACTTTGCATGTAAAGAATGTAGTATTGATATCCTTTGGCGAAAAGGGCGCGCCTTAAAACTTACCATCACTCCCTTTAAGGACGTAGAAAAAAGGCTTCTTTTTCCAGGCAATGCAAAAAGCTTTCGTATCAAACAGCGCCCTAATGATAAAGGCACCATTCTTACCCACTCCTCGCTCCTTGTCCTAAAAGCAGGGCAGACCCTCTTTATCGACAACATCACTTACTAATGACTATATATGCGCCCTAAACAAAGAAGAGCACCTTTTATAAAAGGTGCTCTTCTTATAGGACATAATTTCTTACCGTCTGTTATTATGTTATAGTCATTTCCGTTCCTTATGACGCACTAAGCGAATTTTTGTAGCCTTTTGATAAATGCATCTCGCTAATATTTATAATATTAGCTCGCTGAATTAATCAAAATCCCCTCAAAAATTCATTGAAGAACACGCTATTAGCAACAGTAATGACTATAACTTATCTGCAGTTGATTCAGTTGATTCAGTTGCTTCCATTTCAGGTGTTTGTTGTTTCTTAGATGAAAGGGCATTTATAAGCGTCTCCCAGCCATGTACCAATGTAGCGCCAGCTTGCTGGACAGGCGTTGGTAAATCCTCTGGATTTACATTTGCTAAGGTAAATGTTTTCTGATCCGCCTTCAGTTTTAGCGTATTCATAGTAGTTTGAAAATGTAAATTAGCACGTAACAGATCATTTTTAGCTGTTAAAATAATACTTTGAGCTTTTTCCCTATCGCTGAAATGAATCATTGGTACTAAAGCTGTATCAAAACTCTTAAGCGCTTTTACGTTTTTTATTTGTGCTACCATCGCAGTAATCTCTTCTTTTTTTAGATTATGAAGATTAGTATTAGCCAATTGATAAATTTGTTTTTCTTCCTTAGCTAATTCTTCAGGGAGGGTATGTGTGATTTGATTAGTTAGTAAGGACATAACCTTAGCCTCGTGTAAAAAATAAAGGAATTCTCCTAGAGAAAGGGTTTGATTGTCAGTCCATTTCTCACAATTCTTATGAATGAATGCATTCCATTTAGTTCTATTGTATTCACTTGTATCCTCAATTATTTTAAGTTCTTCGAGGAAAGGTAGGATAACAGAATTATATATATTAACTTTACCTCCTTTTTCCAAAAACAGGTTGTTTAAAGAACCGTTGTTTAATAGTAGTTGTTCATTTCCTTGCGAAACTTGAGAAAAAATATTAGGAATTATTTTATCTTTCTTGCCATTGTATGCTTCTATAAACATATTTTGTAAATTAGCACATCGCGCTTCTATTCGCCATATTTCAAATGGTTTCAGAGGAACTGTAACTTCATCTTCGTCTTTTCCTCCTCCTCCTCCTCCTCCTCCCTTTGTTCCTTTCTCTACTTGCTCTTGTGATGGAGCAATCATTGCTCGAGGAGCGTCTAAGGCAGGGCTAAAGAAACGATTCGTATCTACAATTGCAGTAAGTGTCTGCTGATCCAAAGTAGGGCGGGATGCAGTTGTTGTGTTAGCAGTTGTTGCGTTATTAGTGGTGCTCGCTATGGGAGTTTTCTTTGCTTGCATGTTACCGGAAGGGGAGCTTGGGGGAGTGGTGGTGGTAGAGGGGATAGAATTAGTTGTCGGTCTGTTTCTGTATAGTATTATGCAAGCGGCTATTACAAATAATGCAACACCGGAAACTTTGCCGGCACGACTTTTTGCAAAAGATGGAAGTGTAGAGGTAAATAATGTGGTTGTATGTTTTCCTGCAGCTTGTAAGTAGCTGTTTTGAAATAGATTGGCCGTAAAAGATGCAGGTGAGGTTTGTACTGGATTTCCCATGGTTTTTCCTTGTTGTATGTTAAACTAGATACATTTTACCTGAATCTTTATAAAACACAAGCAAAAAAACCGCTTAAATAGGGTTGTTTCTTGTCGTAAATCTTATAATAATTTATCGTACTCAGCCCCCTCCTTATCCAAGTCTTATAGTCATTTGGTTTCAATAATTTTTTTCAGATTGCTCGAATACATCTGATTTTGGAGGCGGTTTTTTTATCAGACCCTTTTCAGTGGAATACCTCTTTCTTTAAAAGGTGTGCTTATTTATAGAAAGAGGTATGGATCCATACCTTTCAAAAATAGAAAAAGCATTGCCCCATTTTACCAATCCACATGGATTTTTAGGTTTACAAGATAACAGGTTTATTTATCAATTTTCCCCTAATACAAAAGAAAATTTTCTTCTAATAAAAGGCCAAAGAGTTGCTATGCAGCTTATTGATGCTCGCGGTATTTTTGTTTATGAAAGCCTTGAGAAAATTTCCCGCGATGACTATCAGGTGATTCATTCAGATGGGTCGGTAGGATTGGATCCTTATTCTTTTTCGCCAAGTATATCTATGGTAGATGTTCATTTATTTGATGGTGGCGAGCATAGAGAATTGTATAACCTGTTAGGCAGCCATTTTTGTATACATGATGGGGTGGAAGGGTGTAAATTTGCTGTATATGCTCCGTCGGCACGAGAGGTATATTTACGATGTGATAAAGGCGCCTGGCGTGAGAAGGTTTATCCCATGCGCAAGGTTTCTGATATGGGTATCTATGAGCTTTTTATCCCAGGGTGTAAAGACTCTATGATGTATAAGTTTTCTATGATTTCAAAGGATCATAAAGAGGTGCTTAGAAGTGATCCTTTTGGAAAAAAATATGAGCTACGTCCGAAATCAGCTTCTATGACATATAAAGAACAACCTTTTCAGTGGGCCGATAAGGGCTGGCTGCAGCAAAGAAAAGAGCAGACTCTTTCTCAGCCGGTAAATATTTATGAAATGCATTTAGGTGCCTGGAATAAATCTGGGATTTTTCCCAATTACCGGGAAATAGCTGCCGAGCTGGTTGGTTATATTAAGGAAATGGGGTATACTCATGTGGAGTTTTTACCAATTACGGAGTATCCTTTAGATGAATCGTGGGGGTATCAGGTAACAGGGTATTTTGCTCCTACGTCAAGATATGGGACCGCTGCTGATTTTAAATATTTAGTCAATCATTTGCATGTGAATAATATTGGGGTAGTTTTTGATTTTGTCCCGGCGCATTTTCCTAAAGATGATTGCTTTTTATCAGCCTTTGATGGAAGTGCTCTTTTTGAAAACGATCACCCTTTGATGGGAACGCACCCTGAGTGGACAACCCATATTTTTGATTACTCTTCTAAGCAGGTGGTAAATTTTCTTATCGCTTCGGCATTATTTTGGATTGAACAGATGCATGTAGATATGATTCGTGTTGATGCAGTGCAATCTATTTTATACCTCGATCATCAGAGGGGAGAGGATTATGAGCCTAATCATTTAGGCGGTGTAGAAAATCTTGAAGGGATAGCTTTTCTGAGAAAATTAAATGGCACCATTAAAAAATATCACCCCGATGTTTTAGTGGCCGCTGAAGATCCCTCTTTATATGATGGGGTGACAAGAGATGTAGAAAATGGCGGCCTTGGTTTTTCTATGAAATGGAATATTGGTTGGAAACACGATCTGTTTCAATACCTCTCCTTATCAGATAAAGAAAAAAGAGAGAATCACAAAGTTTTGCTAAATAGCTATAAGGAAATTTTCCGTGAAAAATATCTTTTAACCCTTTCTCATGATGATGTATCTGGAGGTGAAAAATCTTTGGTAAATAGATTCTCTGATTGCAGCGAAGATAAATTTGCCTACCTTCGACTTGTTTACTCTGTAGCCATTGCTCATCCAGGAAAAAAGCTCTTTTTTATGGGCGCTGAGGTTGGTCAAAAGGAGCCGTTTAATGAAAAAGACTCTTTTCGTAAAAAAGCCCTTTGTGATCATGCTCAGATAAAACATAAATGCTTTACTGCGGCGATCAACCATTTCTACCTAAAAGAAAAAGTGCTTTCTGAGATAGATTTTGATGAGAAAGGCTTTGCGTGGATAGACTCAAGCGACTATAATAACTCTGTTATAAGTTTTTTAAGAAAAGGCGTTACAGGTAAGCTTTTAGTAATCCATAATTTTTCGCTGCTGTCTTTGGAAAATTATTTTGTCCCTATCCCTTTTGTTACCTCTATTACTGAGGTGATGAATACTGATAAGAGAAAGTATGGGGGAAGAGGAGGATTGAATCCCCATATAAAAATCCACAAGGAGGGGAGGGGAGCCTATCTGAATGTGCCGCGACTCTCTACAGTTATATGCAAGGTGGTTCTCGATGATAAAAGGCAATTCCTCTAAAAAGGATTACAAAAAGTTAATAAAAGAAGTTAAAAGTCATGATAGACGGTACTATCAAGAATCAAGCCCCACCATCTCCGATTATGAATACGATCTTTTAGTAAAAGAGATTGAAAGAATAGAGGCTGCTCACCCTGACTGGGCAGAGGAAAATTCTCCCACAAAAAATATTTCTACCGATACCACAGGAAATTTTTCTGTAGCTACCCATAGAGTGCCCATGCTATCGCTTGCAAATACCTACTCTGAAGAAGAAGTGGAAGCGTTTATTCAAAGAGTTGAAAAGTTAACAGAAAGAGAGAGTATACCTTTTAATGTGGAACTAAAAATGGATGGGGTGGCACTCTCTGTTATATATGATAAGGGAAAACTGGTTCAAGCGGTAACAAGAGGAAACGGCAGAGAGGGCGATGATGTTACAGCAAATGCTCGGGGCATTCATAATCTTCCTCATCAGCTAACAGGAAAGTTCACAGGCCCCCTCGAACTACGAGGAGAGGTATACCTTCCTTTAAAAGAATTTAAGAGGCTGAATGAAGATAGAGAGCAGCAGGGGCTTGAGGTCTATGCCAATCCAAGAAATGCTGCAAGCGGCTCATTAAAATTAATCGATTCAGAAATGTCTCATAAAAGAGGTCTTGAGATTATGTTATATGATCTGGTTAACCCGCCAAAAGAAATAAAGCTACAGTCAGAAATAGCTCCCTACTTAAAAAAAATGGGACTCCCTGTTTTTACCAAAGAATTTACACATAGCGCCAAATCTGCAAAAGAGGTTTTAACTTTTGCACATAGTGTTGAAAAAAAACGAGCTTTCCTTCCTTTTGAAATTGATGGGATTGTAATTAAATTAGATGATCTAGACGAAAGATCTATTATAGGAGCAACTAATAAATCACCGCGCTGGGCGATCTCTTATAAATTTGCAGCAGAGCAGGCAGAGACAGTTATTGAGAGCATTTCTGTGCAGGTGGGAAGAACAGGGATCTTAACACCTGTTGCCAACTTAAAGCCGGTGCTCCTTTCTGGAAGCACCATAGCGCGTGCTACCCTTCATAATCAAGATGAGATAGATAGAAAGGATATTCGTGAAAATGATACGGTGATTATTGAAAAGGGGGGAGACGTTATTCCTAAAGTAGTCTCTGTTGTTAGTACAGGGAAAAAACGATCACCTGTTTGGAAAATACCTAGCACCTGTCCTCATTGTGGGGGAGATGTTATCCAAAAAGAGGGAGAGGTGGCGATCAGATGCAAGGCAGGAGCAAAATGTACCGGACAGTATATTGCACGCGTCAAACATTTTATAGCCAAAGGTGCTATGAATATCGAAAATTTTGGGATAAAAGTGATCCAAAGATTTTATGCTCTTGGATTGATCGATTCACTTTCAGATATATATAGAATTGAAAAGGAGGATCTTTTAGAGCTCGAAGGCTTTGGCGATCGATCTATCAATGTGTTGCTAGAAAATATTGAAAAATCCAAAACACCTGAACTATACCGCTTTATCTTTGCTCTAGGGATTCCTTTTGTGGGAGTGGTCGCAGCACGTGTGGCCGCCGAATATTGTAGAGATATTAAAACGTTTCTTAAAGTATCAAAAGAAGAGCTACTTGAATTAGAAGGGGTAGGCGAGAAGGTTGCTGCATCCATTGTAGATTATCTTTTAGACCCTGTGCATAGAAAAGAGATAGAAGATTTGCTCGATTTAGGAATAACACCCACTTCTCCTGCAGAGAAACAATCAGGACATCCCTTTTCAGGTAAGAGCTTTGTGATGACAGGGACTCTCGATGGATATAGTAGACTGGAGGCAAAAGAGATTATTGAAGCTCGTGGAGGAAAGATTATATCAAGTATCTCCAAACAGACAAACTATCTTTTACTTGGCAAAAATCCTGGATCCAAATACAACAAAGCTATAAAGCTGAATGTAGAAGTTCTAACAGAGAAGGACTTCAAGGATTTAATTTGAAGGTTTCCAAGTATCTGCTATTTCCTGTTTTTTTAATCGTCTTTGTGGATAACTTTGGTTACGCTTTAGTTTTTAACTTGCTAAGCCCCCTCCTTTTGAAGCCAGAATATGGGATGATGGGAGCGGCTACATCTGTTCACCTAAAAAATGCTATGCTAGCATTAACCTTTGGTATATTCCCTCTAGGACAATTTTTTGCCGCACCTATGATCGGAGAGTTTGCAGATATTCACGGAAGGAAAAAAGCCTTTTACCTCTCTTTATTAGGATTAACAGCAGGATTTCTACTCTCTGCCTGGGCGATAGCTCTTCACAGCATCTGGCTTTTATTCTTTAGCCGCCTGCTGTCAGGGATCTTTGCTGGAAATATTAGCATCTGCATGGCAACCCTTGCCGATCTAAGCGTCGATGAAAAGATGCGGGCAAAGAATTTTTCTATGGTAACAGCACTCTTTGGAGTCTCATGGGTGGCCGCCATGATCGTTGGCGGATATATTGGTAACCCGCGACTGATGGGCCATTTTGGTCCTGTCTTTGCCTTTCTTATCTCCACAGCACTCTCTTTCTTAAATTTAATCATCTTGATATTTATGTTTAAAGATACGGCGCCACGACATCCTGATACAAAGTTCAGAATAGGTCAAGGCCTTGTAAATATCAAGCAGGTCCTTCTGCTTAAACCTACAAGAATATTCTTCGCCATCTATTTTGCCTGGTCGCTCGGATGGGTAATAGCGGTGCAGTGGTATCCATCCTTTTCTATGGAAGTGTTCAATGCAAGCGTTTATGAATTTACCTCCTGGTTTCTTATAATGGGTATCACCTGGACCCTGGGAGCTTTTTTCGCCAAATACTTTCTTATCAATAAATGCTCCACCTTAACTGTTGCGACAATAGGATTTGGTGCGATGACCCTGTGCCTGCTGATCATGCAGTTTATCCCTTCATTTACTATCTTCTCTATACTATTTGGCATAGCAGCCTTTTTCGCCGTCTTTGCAATGAGCTCCTCACTAAACCTAATATCGACAGCAGCTCCAGCAGATGTTCAAGGAAAGATAATGGGCCTTTCTCAATCAGCACAGTCCATCGCCTTCGTACTTGTCTCCACCATAGCCTTTCTTGTAAGCATCTACACCATCTCCATCCTCTTCTACTTTTCCGCAGCAATCTCCGCCCTCGGCTTCGCCCTGCTCTTATATAAGCAGGCTCGTAGAGACACCGTTTAAGGAGACTCTGAAAAGCCGGCAGTTTTATAATCTTCCAGATTTCTTATAAATCCTATTTTTTCCCCCCCCTCCATCTAATAGGTGACTCTGATGAATTTCTGCGATACAATGAAAGTGATAAAGATTTCTTGGTTACTACAATTGTAGTAACCAGAGTAAAAATAGGAAAAAGGGAGTTACAGTTGTTACCATTTTAAACGGTAATGACTATATATAGATGAAGCGCTCTAAATAAAAAAAAGCCCTTCCCAACAGAAGCGCTCCAAATAAAAAAAAGCCCTTCTGGTGGGAAGGGCTTTTTGAATTTTTGAAAATATTTCCAGATTAACGTTTTGAGAACTGGAAAGATTTACGTGCACCAGGCTTACCAGGCTTCTTACGCTCTTTTCTTCTTGGATCTCTAGTTAGAAAGCCAGCTTCTTTAAGGGCAGCTCTTCTTTCTTCATCTTCGATTACTAAAGCACGTGAGATAGCATGACGAATAGCCATAGTCTGTCCTTGAGGACCGCCACCCTTTACATTAACAACGATATCTCTATTTTCGATATCACATAACTTAAGAGGGGATCTTACTGTTTCTTGTTGAAGGGAGATAGGAAAAAAGTCGTTTAGCTCTTTACCGTTTACTTTAACATTTCCTTTTCCTTCACGTAGATAGACTCTTGCCACAGCAGTTTTTCTTCTTCCGGCAGCATTAGATGTGTTGATCTCTTTTTTCTTCATTGGGCTTTTCTCCTTTAAATATCTACTGATACTGGCTGTTGTGCTTCCATGTTATGAGTCGCGTCTGCAAAAACGTGAAGTTTCTTTCTCATAGCTCTTCCAAGTTTTGTTTTTGGCATCATACCATAAACTGCTTTTTCTAGAACTCTGGTAGGGTGTCTTTCCATAACTCTTTTAAAAGGAATTCTTTTCAGTCCGCCAATCCATCCTGTATGGTGGATGTATTCCTTTTGGGCTTCTTTATTTCCTGTCAATTTTACTTTTGCAGCATTAATAACTATAACGCTATCGCCAGTATCCTGATTAGGAGTATAGGTTGGTTTGTGCTTACCGCATAAGATTTTAGCGATTTCACTAGCAAGTCTTCCTAGTGTCTTCCCTTCAGCATCAAATAAGTAGTGAGCGACTTTATCTTTCTTTTTTGTAAAAAAGATCGTTCTGTGTTTGTGATTATTCATATTTTCCTCTAAAAATCATTTAGTAAGAAGTAGTATACATGATAGGCACCTTTCTTGCAAATGGATTTTCTATTGAAATTAGAAATAGTATGAGATATACTTTCTCACTAAAATATAATAGGAATTATTTTATGAAAGAAAGAAAAGAACCAAAAACTTTTTTTGTTCGTACCTACGGCTGTCAGATGAACGAGCTTGACTCAGAGATTATGATAGGACAGCTAGTAAATAGAGGTTTAAAGCGAGTCCACACGGAAGAGGAAGGCGATATTCTAATTTATAATACCTGTTCTATCAGAGATCTTGCCGAGCGAAAAGTGATGGGAAAGTTGGGGATTTTAGGGAGAAATAAAACGCGTGCGAAAATTATCGGTGTCACAGGCTGCATGGCGATGGCAAAAAAAGATAGTTTATTTAAAAAATTACCACATTTAGATTTTGTTTTAGGTACCAATAATATTTCTAATCTAGGAGCTGTTCTTGATGAGGTGATCCATACTGGCAAGCAAACGGCCATTACTGATAAAAAATTTGAAGAAGATTTAGACTATTTAGTAGCTAAAAGGGATTCAAATATTTCTGCACATGTATCCATTATTCGCGGATGTGATAAATATTGCACCTATTGCGTGGTTCCTTATACAAGAGGGCGCGAAGTATCCCGCCCTTATAATGATATAGTCGAGGAGGTAAAGCAGCTTGTTAGTAAAGGATATAAAGAAATCACCCTTCTTGGTCAAAATGTAAATAGTTATGGAAAAGATGAAAAAGAGTGGGGAGTACTATTTCATGACCTGCTTAGAATGATAGATAAGACTGGCATAAAGCGTGTGCGCTTTTTAACCAGTCATCCTGTGGATATTACCAAAGAACTGATGGAAGCTGTACGTGATCTTCCATCCCTTTGTGAATTTGTGCACTTTCCCATGCAGGCAGGAAGTAATAGAATCCTCCGTAAAATGCATCGCATTTATACCTTAGAAGAGTATTTTGAAAAAGTGGAGATGCTTCGCAAAATCGTTCCTGGTGTTTCTCTTGGAACCGATATGATTGTAGGGTTTCCCACAGAGACAGATGAGGAGTTTGAAGAGACATATGCTAACATGGAAAAAGCAAATTATAGTACCGCCTTCTTATATACCTATAGCCCGAGAAAGGGGACTCCTGCTATGCGCTTTAAAGATGACATCTCTGATCAAGTGAAAGATGCCCGCCTGCAAAGGCTTATGGCGCTTCATAAAAGACAATCTGCAGAGCAGCGTACCCAGATGATAGGAAGCACGGTAGAAGTTCTTTTCGAAAAGCGAAATGATAGAGGACAGCTGAAAGGGCGTACCCGCTGCTGGAGAAAAATTATAGCAGAAGGTCCGGAGTCGCTGGTAGGAGAGATCGGCCATGTAGAGGTGGTAAGCTTTCATAATGAGACCTTGATTGGAAATCTTGTAGAGTCTGCGGCAAAAAGCTTAGTTTAGATAGCGGTGCTCAAGGTAATTGATATAGTCATCAGGGGTAAAAGGTTTTCCGGTGGCTTTTTCGATAAGTTCAAAAGGAAGGTATTTTCGTCCGTGCACATGCACTTTTTCTTTTAAGAACGCAGAGAATTTCGTAAAATCACCATCTGCGATATCTTTTGCCCAATTCACATTTGATTTGATAAACTTTGTAAAGAGTGATCCAGAGTACATGGAACCAAGAGCGTAGGTTGGGAAGTATCCAAAGCATCCTATAGACCAGTGGATATCTTGCAAACATCCCATAGCATCAGATGGGGGAATAATACCCAGCGATTCTTGCATCTTAGATTTCCACAGCTTAGGTATCTCTTTTGGGTCGATAGAACCGTCGATGAGACCTTTTTCCAGCTCATAGCGAAGGATAATATGCAAGCAGTAGGTCACTTCATCAGAAAAAATTCGTATCATCGAAGGTTTTACTTCTCGCACACGTCTTACAAAGTCACTCATAGAAACATTTCCTAGTGCTTCAGGGAATTTCTTCTGGAACTTTGGGTAATAGTACTTCCAGAAGGGAATACTATTTCCAATACATGTTTCAAAGATTCTTGATTGACTTTCATGAATACCGATAGATGCCGCCTCTGCAAGCGGCGTACCAAAGGCATCTGCAGGAAGGTTGTTTTCGTATAGAGCATGACCCGCCTCATGAACGGCAGCTGAAAATCCTTGGAGGACATCCCCTTCATGGTAGTGTGTGGTAATCCTCACGTCATTTGGGTGAAAGGGGATACAAAATGGATGGTGGGTGGTGGAAAGGTTATACTGATCGGGATGGACGCCTATTCGCTTGATTACATCGTGAGAGAGCTCTTTTTGTAAGTAGATAGGAAAATTACCAGATGGATTGGGAGCGGTTTTATTGGTGTTTTTATTGGTGATCTTTTTTAAGAGGGATATAAGTCTAGGTTTAAGCGCCCCAAAAATATCATCGAGCTGTCTGACCGTCATTCCAGGCTCAAATTCATTCACTAAAGCATCATATGGATGTTCAAGATAGCCAAGCAGATCTGCTTTTTTTCTACACAGGGTGATAACTTTTTTAAGAGAGGGGAGAAATGTTTTGAAGTTGCTATTTTTATGTGCAGTTTTCCATGAATCGCAAGCAAGAGAAACTTCTTTAGAGAATTTTTTGACAAAAGATTTTCCAAGCTTTTGTTGCTTTTCAATATCACCTTTTAGTCTAAGTACAATAATTTTTTCCTCCTCATTTAAGGAGGTGTCATTCTCGAGCTTTTCTAAGCTGCCGGTAAGCTTTTTTCCTGTTAAGATTTTATGTCTTTCCTGTGCGATAAAGGACATAATTTCTGATTTAGGACCTATGCCATCTTTAGGCATGTACGTCTCTTGATCCCAATTAGCAAGGTAATCAAGAGTTTGGAGGTATGCGGCCTTTTTGCATTCATCAAGAACGCGAGTGAGATCTTTATTAGTGTTTTTCATAAGTCGTATTATTTCAGACTTCAAAAAAAAAGTCGACTAAACTTTTTTAGAATAAGCAATATAAGGCGGAAAAATAAATAGAGATAGGGCGATGCTTATAAAAATTTGTGGGGATAAGATATTTGCTAATGCAAGTATTGCAGAGCATTCTAAAAGGAAGAAAAAGAATAATGAGATTAAAATACAGAGGCACAGAGACGAGTAATATTTTTTTCTAAAAAAGGGAGAGAAACCTAAAATAGTAGCTAGTGATACAGAAAATATATTAAGAAAAGGAAGAGCTATCCTGTATGCAATGGTGGTAATTAAGGAGTCTTTATTCATTTTATCAGTGCCGGTACCGTCGATAGCAATACAGATTAAGCTCCATAAGCTTTTAGATCTCTTGATTTTTGATTCATTTACAATGGACGATGGATGAATAGGCAGACGATAATTGGTAAGAGATTTTTCTTTGACATAGCTCCTATTTTTTTTCACAAAATGGTCAAGGTAGTTGAGATGAAAACTATCGTCTCTAACCTCAGCCTGAGGGGAGTAGAAGATCTCTTTATCCTTAGTAATATAGGTGAAATTTTTGTATCCATTTCTATAAAAGAGAGTGCCTGTATCTAAGTGGGTAACATGAAGGTTTTCGTTGTATGAGGAGAGGTAGGAATCTTTATTCAGAGCTTTTAAAGCATCGCCTAAAAAGAACGACCCCAGAAGTAATCCAAAGATGCTCAAGAAAAGAGAAAAGAGCAGCGGCCCGCGTATGATTTTAAAGGAATGGATTCCGCTCATGGATAAGGCAACATTTACATTTTGTTTTTCATAATTTTGGATGGTAAGAAGGGTGGCAAAGAGAAGAGAGAAAATAGAAAAGATGTTAAAGCGGTAGATAAAAAGGTGAAAAGCCATTTTTGCAAGACCGCTTGTGCTCTCTGAATGAAAATTCGGGGAAAGGATAATAGATGAGAAGGTAAGAATAAATAGCATGAGCAGGTAGAGCTTTATCACTTTGAACAGGTAGTTTTTCATCGCGATCCCTGCATATATTTTCTCAATGTTAAAAAATAGAATATTGCTGCAGAAAGTAAAGCTAGTAAGGAGAGAAATGCTGAGTAAAGAGTAAACAGAAGGGTGCCTATTGCAAAAGAGATAAATACAGCAAGAGTTAGTAAAGTGATTATAATCGGGTAGATACGGAAAGAGAGCGTGATTCCTAAAAGAGTAAAGGTTACCGGGTATAAAAGATAAAATAAGGTAGATACCGTCTCTTCCCAGCTGCGGCAAATAGCGTCTATACTAAAGGTAGTATTTGGAAAGGCGTTAAAAAGTGTAGCTTTAGTAACATAGGCCTCTTCATCTTCAGATAGAATGATCGTGTCAAAACCTTCTTTTTCTTTGATCGCTCGGAAATAATGAGGGCGTAGAAAGTGAAGACCTTTACCATCTTCTACAACCTTATCACATAAGGTCCAGCTAAAGTCTTTATCCGTATTTATGTATAAGAAATCAGTGTTATCCTTTTTGTTTATATCTATATAGAGACTATCTTTATGAGTTACTTTCATAAGGGTGGATATAAGATTTTTATTCTGTTTTTTTTTGTGAAGAATACTTTGCAGCCCTGAATTAATAAGAGGGGATAGGGCAAAATGGATATATCCTGATCCACAAGACAAAAAAATGGATAGAATAATTAGTGGGGAAAAGAGCTTTTTAGGAGAGAGACCTAAAGAGGAAAAGGCCGTGATTTCATTGTGCCTTTTTACATTGCTACAAACAAGATATGCCGAGATGAGGCTTGTAATGGCAATGGCAAAAGGAACAGCCTTATAGATAAATATAGAGATCAAAAGGAGTAATTCCTTGATTTCCATCCCATAGGTAAAATACTTGGTAAATCTTGATAGTTTAAAAAAAATGATGATAAATATAAAAAACAAAGTGAATATAAATATGTTCAACAAGTAGTTTTTAGAGGTTATTTTCCAGTAGATAGGCATGTTTTTTTAAGATCTTTTTGCTATTTTATGGTATCATATCCCATATGATACAAAATGCAAAGAAAAGGCTTATCCCTTTACAAGGAAAAATATTATTAGGACTCTCTGGCGGTCCTGATTCTATGTGTTTATGCGCGCTTTTAATGGAACTTGGGAAAGAATTTCATATTGCACATATTGATCATGGCCTTCAATCATCGAGCACTTCGGAAAGAGAAAGGCTAGCCCTTTTTGCCAAAGAAAATGATATCGATTTTCACACTATTATTTTAGAGGGGAAAAAGTTCCCTAAAAAAAACTTAGAGGATGTTCTAAGGAATAAAAGGCGAGAATTTTTTAAAAAAGTGATGGAAAGGGAGGGGTTGGATCTTCTGCTTCTTGGTCATCAAAAAGATGAGCGGGCAGAGACTATTGTAAAGCGCTTTTTTGAAGGGGGAAGCATCTTAAATCTTCCCGGTATAAAGCTTTTTTCTACCTATGATGGCGTGCAAACCTTCCGCCCTCTGCTCTGTACGACAAAAAAAGCGGTGATAGAGTATTTGGATAAAAGGAATATAGAATACTTTGTAGACCCTACCAATTTTGGTACAGAAAATCTGCGCGCTAAGATGAGAGGCTCTTTGTTGCCTGTTTTAGAAAAGGAATTTGGAAAGAATATAGTCTCTTCGGTATGTGATTTGGGTGATCAGGTAGATAGGATGGCAAAATATATTGATGGAGAGGTTTCAAAAATAGAGGGGATAGGGGTAGAGGGCATTTTTGGTGTGTTTTACCCTTATAAAGAAAATATCTCTCCCTTTTTGTTTACAGAGCTTATAGTTAAAGTGTTAAAGGAGAAAAATATCCCTCTTTCAAGAGAACAGCGCCTTTTTCTTGAACAAAGTATCTCTCTTAAAACGAGGCACAAGAGAATTTCATTAGGAAGGCATCTCTTATTTTTAGAAAAAAGCGGAATTTTTTTAATTGATTCAGATAGATATTTGATAGAGTATGCAACGATCCCTAAAAATATTACGTGGCAAGAATATTGGCTGCAAGGCAAAGATGTAGAAGGTTTCAGTCAAATTTCCCAGCAAGAGTATGATCATTTACTTTCCTGTAAACAGAGAAGCGATTTGCACAGAAAGGGAGAAATTCCTCTTTGTTTACGAACAGCTTTTCCGATTCCTTTGACCGCAATTAGAAAAAATATTAAAATCAATAGCATGAGATAGAATATATAGTCGTTACCGTTTCATATGGCGTACTATTCAATGAATTTTTGAGGGAATTTTGATTCATTCGGCGAGCTAATATTTTAAATATTAGTGAGATGCATTTATCAAAAAGCTACAAAAATTTGCAGAAGATACGTCATAAGGAACGGTAACGACTATATCTTCTAACTCAGGTTTATTCATAGAGATGGAAGGTAAACAGGCAATCTTTTAAAAGAATGGTTGAATTTCATGGTAGAAATATGTAATAGGTAAGTAATAGAGAATTTTAATATATACTAGAGAGAACTAAATAATTATGGCTCAAGAGAATAAACCACCAGCAAATAAAAGGGGTATCCCTGGAATACTGATATTTTTCATTATTGGAGCGTTTGCTCTTCTTTTAATGAGAAATACTTCACCTGAAACTGCTGCAAATGTTTCTTTTAGCCATCAGATAGAACATCTGGTTAACTTAGACCTTTTGCATACCGACGCAAATCATAAAGTAGCTATTAATGACAACTTAGTCTCATTCTCTGGAAAATTTCGAGATAAAAAGACAGAAGAGGGGAAGAGGCGCTTTCGCTTTCTCACTTTACTCGATGAAAACAATCGACTGAAGCAAGAGACAGCTGCACTTAAAGAAAAAATGTCGCTTGCAAATACGAAGATGCAAAGTGCTGCGCTATATTTTTATGAGCTGATCGGAGGGACTCCTGGATCATCTGCTGTAATTATCCCTAAGGCCGAGTTAAATGGAGTGGATCTTGCCGATGCGGAAGTAAATTTACATGACATGAGAAAAGTTCCTTTCAATTTACAATCTGTAGAATCTTTATACGCGGCAGCTCTGAAAACCGGTAGCAAGAGAGATCTTAAATCCCTTGGAAACCACCTTAACAAGCTTGTAACAGCTTTTAGGTCCTCTAAACTTGGGGTAGGGTCAAGTAAGTTAAAGGAAACGCTTAAAAAGGCAGCAGCGTTGTTAACAGCGGATGCCGATATTACTGCTTATGGAAAAGCTATAAGTCATTTAAAAACGGTCTCTAGAACTTTGCAGTCAAGTGTAGACGGAGTGACATTATACGGGCTTAGAAGTGTTAGAAATTTAATGGAGAGAAGAGATGCCTACCTTTCTGCCGATTCACAGTTTATAAGTAATCAAGTAAAACTTACAAAGTCAGAGTCTAAAGTTGGTAATGTAGTTTGGTTCTTTAACGATAAAGAGATTTCATCTAAAGGGCTTGCATCTGTAAATAGTGAAGAATACCATAGATGGTATGTGGCAACAAAGTCTGAATGGGAAGCTTTTCCTAAAAATGCCGGGCAGCCTTTTAAATCACCTGATCAGCCAAGAAATGTTGTTCTTGAAAAAACTTTTAAGAGTGAGCAGCCTCCTGTAAACTATTTCGGCTACCTGTTTACATTTTTACCTGTGATCTTGATTGGCGGCCTTCTTTATTTTGTATTTTCAAAACAAATGAAAGGCGGATCATCAGGTGCGATGAATTTTGGAAAATCTCCTGCTAAACAGATCCAGAAAGGGGCTCAAAAGGTTACTTTTGATGATGTTGCAGGAATTGATGAGGCAAAAGAAGAACTTGAAGAGCTTGTAGACTTTTTAAGAGATCCTATGAGGTATAGAAACATAGGAGCGCGTATCCCTAAAGGGGTGTTGTTAATAGGATCACCTGGAACTGGAAAGACTCTTACTGCAAAAGCGGTGGCTGGTGAGGCTAATGTTCCTTTCTTTTCTATCTCAGGATCTGATTTTGTGGAGATGTTCGTAGGTGTTGGAGCCTCTCGTGTAAGAGATTTATTTACAGAAGCTCGTAAAAACTCGCCATCTATTATCTTTATTGATGAAATTGATGCCGTTGGTAGACATAGAGGGTCTGGAATGGGCGGCGGCCATGATGAAAGAGAGCAGACACTCAATCAGCTGCTTGTGGAGATTGACGGCATGGATACTGTCTCTGGCGTTATTATTCTTGCCGCTACCAATAGACCTGATGTGCTGGATAAAGCGCTGCTAAGACCTGGCCGCTTTGATAGAAGCGTTACCGTGGAGATGCCTGATTACTTTGGAAGGCTGGCAATATTAAAAGTACACGCCAAACATGTAAAAATGTCTGAAGATGTAAACCTAAAAGAAATAGCAAGAAGAACCTCTGGTTCTGTTGGCGCTGATTTAGAAAATATTATCAACGAATCAGCTCTTCATGCCGCTAAAAAACGCCGTAAGACAGTAATGCAGGAAGATATTCGCTATGCTCAGGAAAAAGTTCAGTTTGGAAAAGAGCGTAAGTCGATGGTGATGAATGATGAAGATATCAAGACTACCGCTTGGCACGAGGCGGGACATGCTCTGATCGCTATGAGACTCGATGTTTCTGATAAGGTTACTATGGTTACACGTGTCCCACGTGGACAATCACTTGGTGCAACTCACTTTGAGCTGAAAAAAAATAGAGTAAGCTACCGCAGACAAGAGCTTTTAGATCAGCTCTCTGTGCTAATGGGCGGAAGATGCGCGGAAGAAATTATCAATAAAGATCCTACAAGCGGCGCTCAGATGGATATCAAACAGGCAACAAATATTGCCCGCTCTATGGTTTGTAAATGGGGGATGTCTGAAAAAGTGGGAATGGTCAATTATGGTGATGATGGCAATTCTAATCTTATGTCAGGATTTCACGAAAGAGAGTTTTCTGAGGAGACAGCAAGGCTTATAGATTCTGAAGTAAAACGCTTTTTAGATGAGGCATACCAAAGGACTATGAAAATCCTTACCGATGATCACGATACACTGCAGCTAATGTCTGAGATGCTTATTGAATTTGAAGCCCTGGATAAAAGCGATTTAGATAAAATCTTAGATGGAACCTTTACCATAGAGGAGAAAAGGAAAAAGGTTGATGAGTTTGAATCGAAATCAAGAAAGAGCCCTCCACCTATTCCACACCATCATCCAAAAGGAAAAGGTCGGGGACACAGAAAGCCTAAGCAAGGCCCTCCTCATCCAGCATAGATAAGAATCACATATGAATTCTGCTAAAAAAAAGAGACGATATATATCGTCTCTTTTTTTATGCTTATAGTCGTTAGCGTTTCATATGGCGTATTGTTCAATGAATTTTTGAGGGAATTTTGGGGCGTTTAGCGAGCTAATATTTTAAATATTAGTGAGATGCATTTATCAAAAAGCTACAAAAATTCGCAGAAGATACGTCATAAGGAACGGTAATGACTATACAATCGATTGACCTATTTAGATAGTGCATCATATGCTTTTTGTAAGCCAAGCTCTAGTCCATCAAGGCGCGCTGAATCTAATGCATATGCTTCTACAATCTCAGCTCTGTTTGCCTTAAAAGGATCAGATACGGTGATTCCTATAGCAGATATAATATTTCTATATTTTTTTCCATCCTCAATAATAACTGTGAGTTTTTTTCTACCATCTTTATTTTGTACTGCAACAAGAAGTGCTTTGCCACCAAAATTTTTTTGTGCATATAAGACTAAACAAGCAAGTTTTCCAAATTCTTTATTTTTAACTGTTATTGTACTTTGTAAAGCAGCGGTATTAATCCAGTTAAACAACTGAGGGTCAAGTGTTTTTAGTGGATGTTCTTTTTGCTCGTTTACAACATCTTTTGTTTGTAGGGGGGCTGCCTCTGATGCTTGAGACTCAGCTGCTCCTGCAAGAATACCCGCTGCTGCTGCATTCACTTTCACTTGACTGTCTGCTTGTTCCTGCGTAGGACTTTCAGGTGCTTTTATCCCGCCTGTTATATAATTATAAAATCTGCCTATTGCTTCCATGTAATATCTCCCTTTTTTTTGTTAATGTAGCATTAATATATCAGCAGGAAGACTTAAAAGTAAAGTGTTTAATAGGAAAGTGTTAAGCTTTAATTCAGCATGCTGTATAAGATGTTTCTCTGTCTCTTTTGATGATATAAAACAAAGTAGCCTACTACAATTGTAGTAGGCTACCAAAAGAATTAAATACACCACGACTATTTACTTAGTCGTATATTTCATCATATTTATCCTCTAACTTATTTGTAATTCTATTGAGAAGTTTAGTATTTAGAGTTGGAAATTTCCTAATTAGTTGACTGCTAGTAAGACCTATATTTGGGAGTGTTGTTGAAGATATTTCTGAAATAGTTATAGATGAACAGTGGTTAGACCGCCTATCATCTATCATAACGGCTAATTTCTTTTGTTTAGTCATATAACTAAGAGAGGCTGCTCCAGGAAAATTCTCTAGTGCAAATAAAGTAAGATAGGCAAGGTTTACAAGTTGATTTGGAGTGATGGTGCAGCGATTTTTTCTAGCACCATTAACGATGAAATAATATAGTTTTTCATTTAGTAATAGTAGTGTGTGTGAAACGGTGTTAGTAGAAGACAATCCTCCAGTGTGGGGCGGAGGAGAGGCGGATCTAGGTCTATAGGAACTGAAAGGAGCGCGTGAAACGAAACGATGAGTGGGACCAGGAGCGGGAGAAGGCGATCGAGCCCAGCTACTATTGTATCGTTGAGGAGCGCTGCTTGCTCCTCCCCCATAAATGCGTTGTTGATGTGTTGTTAGTTGCGTTTGTAAAGCAGTGTTAGTAGAGGACAATCCTCCAGTTTGTGGCGGAGGAGAGGCGGATCTAGGTCTATGGGAACTGACAGGAGCGCGTGAAAAGACACGATGAGTGGAACCACCAGCGGGAGAAGGCGATCGAGACCTGCTACTATTAGATCGTTGAGGAGCGCTGCTTGCTGTTCCCCCATAAATGCGTTGTTGGTATGGTGTTAGCGGAGTCTGGAGAATTTGTTGAGTAGCTACTTGATGAGTTGTGGAGCGCGTTTGAGCCTCTTTTTGATTTACTCTACCATCCACTTGATTCCATTTACTTTCTTTTACATGATCACTAGCGCCATATCTCATATATTCTTCAAGTCTATTCATATTTACTCCTTTGGTTGCTATGTATGTGTTAATATATTTTAAAGGGAAGATTTATATCAAGTGATTTTTGTTGAATAGTACGTTATATAGTCATTATTGTTGCTAATGCCTCTAATAAAAATACCTACCATTTGGGTGGTAGGTAATAAAAAGCTATTCAGAAATTTCTTTCTATGCTCGCTTAGTCTTCGCTCTTCTTCTTGTGCAGTGTGGAACTCTATCTGAGCTTTTCTATTCAGTTCGGCTCTTTCTTGATTTACTTTTTGCATCAGTAG
>JAJACI010000040.1 GCA_022601595.1 Chlamydiia bacterium
GTAGTAAAGGGCGTTTTTCAAAAGCCTTTCACCCATTGCCGTTTTTGTATGGTTTATCATTTGCAAAAGAGATGGTCCTGATGCACTATAAAAAACCTCTAAATGGGAAAGAGCCTGCTTATCAAGGGATAAAAAATTCTTGGTTTCCCTTTTTTTTATATCTTTAATTACGCTTACATCGAAGAAAAGATCATTTTCTAAATAAGAAAATAAAGCCCCACAAGCATTGATAGAAGAGGATTCTCCTTTGAGGCCAAATCCATCAAGGGATGACACCACCAGATGTTTATGCAATCTTTCAACACACATTTTATGGTCAAAATAAAAGGGATCGATAGGTAAAAAGCGAGTATTCCCCATTTCTTCTATCCTTTCTATGAAGGCCATTTTTTTAGAGAGAAGAGATTTAGAAACAAGGATTTCTTTTGGATGGATGCGCAAAATTTCTTTTACCATCTCTTCACTACTGTTAAAGCTGGAGAAAAAGAACTCTGCAGTAGAGGTGTCGGTGTAGGCGATAGCATAACTTTTGTTTAAGAATGAGATTGCAAGGAGAAAGTTGTTGGATCCTGAGTTTTGGTCTTTACTGCTGGTAAAGGTTGCCGGCGTGATAACTCTTGCTACCGCACGCCCCACTATTCCTTTTACCTCTTTTGGATTTTCGGTTTGCTCCGCGATCGCAACGCTTATCCCTTTATCAATGAGTTTTTCAAGATATCCATCTAATGTAGAGACAGGAATCCCAGCCATGGGGGTATTTCCCCGTTTGGTAAAAGTGATCATCAAAGCTGCCGACAGTTTTTCAGCATCTTCATAAAAAGCCTCATAAAAGTCTCCGAGTCGAAATAGTAATAAAGCATCCTTTGCCTCTTTTTTACATGCATGCCATTGTTTCATCATTGGGGTGGTATCTTTTATTGCTTGTGTCATGAGCCTTTTATAGTGTTTATAATTTCTTCTAAAGCATGCCCGCGATGCTCTACTCCCGTATCATTAATAAGGTCTTCTATTTCAGGAATGGTTTTTTGTATCCACTCTTCTGTCTTCTCTCTCTCTTTTATTGTAGATAATTTTTTTAAATCTTGAAGGATTTTACATAATTTTCTGCAATAGGGAGCTTCTTTTTCAGAAGGGTTTTTTTTCTGCACAAGAGTGCGATTCAGCAATGATGCAGGATTATTTCTTGCTGTATATACTCTTTTAGTAAACTGATCTGTTTCTCTCTCACCCATAGTTTTTTATTGTATAGAATTGTTAGTTTTTTTTAAAGAAAAATCGAATAGACTTTCTCCTATTCTTGTGATAATCTATGGTCATGCCTTTATTGACAAAAGATTGCTTGGAAAGATTAAGACAGCGCATGGATCTATCAGAGATTGTTGGAGCTCATATTGAGTTAAAACGTCAAGGTGGTAAAATCAAAGCGCTATGTCCTTTCCATAATGAAAAAACACCCTCCTTTACTGTAAATAGTGGGGATAGCCATTATCACTGCTTCGGTTGCGGCGCTCATGGAGATGGCGTGGCTTTTTTAATGAATTTTTTAGGGCTTAGCTTTAATGAAGCGGTAGAGTATTTGGCTAACAAATATAGTATTCAGCTCGAATATACCGGGAAAAAAGAACAGAACGTTGAATATAAACGCGACCTCTTTAGGATCAATCAAAGGAGTGCAGAGTTTTTTCATTTTCACCTTTTACACAGTGAAGAGGCAAAACCTGTCTTGGAATATCTGTTTAAAAGGGGGATCACAGAAGATTTTATAAAAAAATTTATGATTGGCTATTCTCCGAAAGGGGAGCAGTTTCAGAAAACTTTCTACCGTAGCGAGAAATTTACAGAAGAGCTGCTGGTAATGGCAGGAATTTTATCAGAATCAGTAAAGAGACCATTTTTCTCCGAAAGGATAATGTTTCCTATTCATGATGGAGTAGGAAATGTGATAGGTTTTTCAGGAAGAAAGATTGAAGATAGAGTCTTTGGGGGTAAATATATTAACACCAAAGAGACAAAGATCTTCAAAAAATCAAGGACGCTATTTGGTCTCAATTATAGCAGGCGGAGTATTGCAAAAACAGGGAGAGTTATTGTTGTTGAAGGGCAAATTGATGCGCTACGATTGATTTTTGAAGGTTTTGATAATACCGTTGCCTCCCAAGGAACCGCATTTGGAGAAGAACATGTGGGGGAGCTTCTAAAACTTGGTATCACCGAAGTGCTCATTTGTTTTGATGGAGATGAGGCCGGGGATAAGTCTGCTATAAAGGTAGGTCAGCTTTTCCAAAAAGAAGGGATAGAGGTTTTTGTCTGCAGTTTTGCTAAGGGGATGGATCCTGATACTTATCTATTAGAGCATGGTAAAGATGCCTTTGCCCGTTTATGCTCCCAAAAAGAGCAGTATATGTCGTTTTTAGTGAAAATGCTTTCACGGGACGGAAAGGCTGCATCTCCTGCGGGAAAAAATGCAATTGCTGCGACTATCAAGAAGATGATGGCAGAGTGGAAACATCCTATTATGATTCATGAAGGAGAAAAAGCACTTGCCAGGTTGTTAAATGTACCGAGTAAATATTTAGTGACGACAAAAGCGCCTGTAGTAAAACGCGCGCCTGTCAAGAATGCGGCGCCTATTGATCCTATAGAAAAAGATCTATTAAGATGGTTGTTGCTTGCCCCAGAGAAAGACCTTATTCATATTATTATGGATAATATTGAGATCGACTATATTTATAATCACGATGTAAAAGAAATTTTTTCCTTAGCAAAAGAGCTGCACCGAGAGGGACAAAACATAGACTTGCTTCATTTAGGTATGTCTTTAACAGAAACTCAAATTAAATTTTTAGAAGAGATAAAGTCTAAGCGGATGAATACTTTAAAGGCTAGAGAGGGAATAACCAATTTGTGTCAAAAAATGATAGATAATGAGTGGAATAGAAGGGGAGAATTGATTCAATCTAAGATGAGATTAGATGGTGTTAGTGAAGAGGAGGTTTTTGCCCTTGCCAAAGAGTTTGATGAAAATAAAAAAAATAAGAAAAATATATTGGAGAGAGAATGAGACGGTTATTTTATGATACCAGCTGCCCAGCATGCAAAAGAATAGTAAACAGAATAAAATCATTTAATAACGGTAAATTGTTTATGATGTCTTCTCTAGATGGGAAAAAGGCAAAGCTTGTCTTTCAAGGAAATTACGCCTTTTTAAGAAAAAAGAAGTCTCGAATGGTAATTGTGGAAGGTCCGCGTGTATGGGTGAAGGGAAATGCGATGTTCCGCCCCTATTGGCTCATGGGCGGCCCGTGGAAGTTGCTAGGCATTTTCTCGTTTCTCCCAGCTTTTATCACCTCACCTTTTATTTCCCTTTGGATTAAGGCGCTCAAGCTTTTTTCCAAAAAGAAGTAGGTGCCGCCCTTTTTTGCGCCTTGAAAAGAGTCATAAACCCTTTCAAACGTTAAGGAGACTCTGATAAACTACACTTTTTAGAATTTATAAAAAATCTGGGGGATTATAAAACTGCTCGTTTTTCAGAGCCTCCTAAGGAGAGTCTCCTAAACGACGGTGAGCGACGCTTTAATGTCGTTTCTGTGTATGTAAAGGTATTCCAGGCCCGATAGGATGGTGTAGAAGGCGGTAGCGCCAATTACCCATGCAGAGGTTATTTGAAGGGAAGCAAGGGTGATGTAGCCTAGAGAGTAGGGGATGATCATCAGTAGGATAAAGATGATGGCAATGGCTTGGATGACCGCTTTTAACTTTCCTGAAAAGCGTGCTGCGAGGGCATGGCCATTTAGGGCGCATAGGGTGCGCAGTGTGCTGATAATAATTTCTCTAAAAACAAAAAGGAGGGTTAACAAGACAGGAAGCTTGATCAGCCCCTGGGTAAATGTTAGCAAGACCGAAAGGCGAACAATACTATCTGCCATGGGGTCTAATATTTTCCCTAAAGTAGTCACTTGGCCTGTTTTTCTTGCTATATGGCCGTCAAAAATATCGGTAAGCTCCAAAATTGCTACAATAATAAGTAGAATATAGGGTAATACCATGAGTGGAATGCCCATTTTATTATAAAATAAATAGATGACAAGAAACACTGGGCACAGCGCTATTCGACTTAAAGTGATGATTAATGGGGCTTGGCGTATCATAATTACAAAGTGTTTTTGCAAATGGTACCTTTCTTTCCTTTTAATTTCAAGAGAGAGTCTTCTTCTTTAAGGAGACTCTGATAAGCCGGCAGTTTCATAATTTTCCAGATTTCTTATAAATCCTATTTTTCGCTGCGCCCCATCCCTACAGGGATGCAGCTTACTCCAAAATCGGATGTATTTCAAAAAATCTGAAGAAATTCTAAAAAGTGTAGTTTATCAGACTCTCCTTAGAAATATTTCCTTTGATGGTTATGTGTTTTTTTTAATTATTCTTTTATCAAATATCAGATGTACAAATAAACCAATTGTGGTACTATTATTACAAAAATTATTTCAATAAAAGGATTTTATTATGAATATTACAACTGGAAATCTACTTGCACCTTTAGGAGATACTTCAAGTGACCCAGACGGATATGCAGAGGGGTCTGTTACCTCTCAGGCACTTCAGGGGATTAATACTTTTGTGAATGAATTCCAAGGCGTAACCATTACAGCGTTAGAGAGTAGTGTTGAAAGTTTACAACTTCCAGAGCAAAGAGTATCCTCTGTTTTTAGGTTTATTTCTGCCTTAAAGCCGATAATAGCCATGAAGATTAATAGGCGTAGATATTGTGAGCTTAAGAGTGCTTATGACGAGCTTACCCCCAATCATTACCAAATTTTTAGAGATGCTGTGTACCAGATGTCCTTAAGTCATCAAGTCGAGCTAATAAACCTTATGGATTTTTTAGATGCTGGTATTTCCCGACGAATGGCATTAGGTAATTGATGTATAATTAAAATAATTTATCATATTGTTTTTATATTGTTATGATGGGATAATAAATGTGTAATTAATAAATAATTAAGGAGAAATTATGAGTTCAGTAGCGAAAGTGGCCCCAGAGACACAAGTTCCAAATAGAGAGGCTGCGGTTTCAATATCAAATAGTGATGTAAGTGATACCGATTATAAAGTTAGTTTTTTAGCCAAAGTTTGTTTTTTCTTTTCCAATTGTTGTGATGGTGGAGCCACTAATAAAGCCATTGCTGCGTTTAAAGCGGAAATGAGCCCGATCAAGCAGCAAAGACAAGATGCTAATGTATAAAAATCAAAATATTTAAACAAGTGAGGTTAATTTTGAATTGTTGTGGAAATTTGTTTAGAATGAAAAGTATGGTGCGTGTAGCGCCTCAAATCTATCTGTCTCCGGTGAAAAAGAACGCACATTCTCAAAAAGATAAGGAAGTTTCTCGCGTTTGTTGTGGATGTTTCCAAAAGAGCAAGCCGGTAGAAATAGATACGGACGCGCTAATGGATAGCATGGATTTATCTCCTGTACAAAAGGAAAGTATAACAAATGCTATTGCGGCCGATGCTTTGCCCGAGTTTTTGGACTTGGTAGGAAAGGTAAAAGAGTCTTGGGATAAGTATAAAGAAGCGGTGGATTTAACTCCTTCTGTTAGTAAAAAGGCAGCCGATAGCGTTCAACATTTGGAGGAAAAGAGAAATACACACTATGTTAGCAAAGAAGAATACCGTACTATATACAGTCGCGCATCAAGATCTGTTAATCAAGCAGTTAGTAGAGTGAGGCAAGCTCAGAATAAGTATCGCAATGTTCGCCAACAAGCCTTTGCTCAAGGTGACATGGATGATAATGCTGCCGCTGCGTTTAATGATTTATTTCCTAGGTATTATTTCCCTAAACCGGAAGCAAGTGAAAACCCTTCTCAATAAAAAATAAAAAGAGGTAGTATGGAGCCATATTTAGAAGATAGACCGACGCGGATGCAACAGGTTAACCAAACGGTTAGATCAGGAGTTTCTTGGACAGTAGATAGTGGAAAAGGGGCCGCTTATAAAGTGGCAAATTTTGCTACCGAAGTTTTTGGGCGAGCATCGGCCGCTGCTACTTATTATAAGTCGACTGCCGATGAAAAAGCTCTTATCGTGCAAAAGCAAAAGCTTTTGGCTGTAATATATAAAGATTGTTATGCAGCAGCGCTTAAAGCTTTTCCTAAAAGTCGTTTATCAGAAAAAAGTTTAACCAGTACAAAGATGGCATTTTTCAAAGAGCTGCTTGAGTTAAAATGGGATTCAAGTCGGTTAAGAACTGTGTCTATAGGAGAAACGCATAGTGAAGAGGCGTATGAAGCATTTATGGCAGCCCGTCTACTTGCAGTGGATGCAGAAGAGGAGCTTGTAAAGCTAGATTCTTCTTATAAGCGGTTTATTCCAGTAATTGAGCATATGGTATAGTTGTAGGTAGTACTTGATATTTTTTTCCAGAAAGAGGATAATTTTTGGATATGAATACATTTCAAGATATCATTTTAAATTTGCAAAAATTTTGGACTTCTAAAAATTGCATATTACAGCAGAGTCATGACCTGCAAACAGGAGCTGGAACCTTTAATCCCGAGACATTTTTAAGAGCGCTTGGTCCAGAGCCGTATAATGTATGTCATGTAGAAATTTCAAGGCGCCCTACAGATGGCAGATATGGGGAAAATCCAAACCGTTTGCAGCGTTTTCATCAGTTTCAAGTGATGATGAAACCTACGCCTAACAATATGCAGCAGCTTTATTTAGAATCATTGGAAGCAATTGGTTTTGATCTGAGCCGCCATGACATCCGTTTTGTTCATGATGATTGGGAATCTCCTACACAAGGAGCATCAGGACTTGGATGGGAGGTGTGGTGCGATGGAATGGAGATCACTCAATTTACCTATTTTCAGCAAATTGGCGGGGTCGCTTTAACAGAGATACCGGCAGAGCTTGCATATGGAATTGAAAGGATAGCCCTATTTCTCCAAAAAAAGGAAAATGTATATGATTTAGCCTATAAT
>JAJACI010000041.1 GCA_022601595.1 Chlamydiia bacterium
AGATGGCATGCACTACAGCTTTTCTAATATTGCAAGTGATGGAGATAGCGCCCTTGCAGCATTTATCCTTCAGCATTACGAAAACGAAAAAAACAAGCCCAAATATATATACACCCCTGAGGAGCTTGAAGATGAAGAGGTTCTTTCCTCGCTACTTAAGATAAAAATCTCTATGCCGAAAATTGGTAGTAAAAAGAAACTCCTTGCTCTCGCTTTAGAAAATGCTAAAGAAGTGTTTGAGAGAGAATCACTATCCACAGAATCTGCAAAAGATATTCTTGTAGATCTAAAAAAGAAACTCCTTCTAAAAAATATCCCTACACATATTGAATGTATAGACACCTCATGTCTTGCGGGAAAAGATGCGGTCGCATCAGTAGTAGTATTTAAAAACGGAAATCCTGATAAATCAAGTTATAGAAATTATCATATAGACACCAAAGCATATTCTGATGATATATCAGCGATGCAAGAGACGATAAAAAGACGTTATAGCAAAATGAAGGAATTCCCCGATCTTATCATAATAGATGGCGGTAAAGGGCAGTTAGGAATATTAAAAAAGACGCTCCTAGAGCTAAACATCATAAACGTTGAAATAGCAGCGCTGACAAAAGAAGAGAGCCGGCACGATAAAGGACTAACAAAAGAGCGTGTTTTTATAGAGAAGCAAAAGCCCCCCATAACATTTGATAGGCATAGCGACCTCCTCTTCTTCCTTCAAAATATCCGTGATGAGTCCCACCGACGCGCCATAACATTCCATAGAAAGAAAAAAGGTAAAAGTACAGTAGCATCTCTCCTAGATGCCATCGCAGGAATAGGGCCACAAAAGAAAAAACTCCTTCTCAAAACTTTTGGATCAGTACGAGGAATAAAAGAAGCTACAGACAAAGAACTCCAAGCACTTCCCTCTATTTCCGCAAAAGATGTAAAAAACCTAAGGGATATTGTGGGATATATTTCCATGACCTAGTCAGAGCCAGGGCTAAGTGGAGGTAATAAAGTCTTCCATCTCTTCATCCAAGGTTGTTTCTTCCTTTTGCTTAGGAGTATCATCTTTAGATGGACGTTCTAAAAGGAGGTTTTTGAACACTACATGTACAGAAGATACATGAAGTCCTGTAAGTTTAGTCACTTCTGAAGCAATCGTCTCTTGGATTTCCTCTGATTTCTCAGGAAGAGATATTCCATAATAGACATTCAATTCTACTTTTATTCCAACAGACCTATTCTTAGGATCTTGCTCTACATAAATACCTTTAACTCTCTCCAGACCTTCTCTTCCAAGGAGATTATCCATCAATGTCCCCTCTTCTAAAAGGGCTATTCCATCAATATTTGATACACATTTTATCGTAATAGACTGAAATACACGAGTTTCAATATCTCTAATATATATAGTTTCAGGGATATCCATTTCTTTGGTATCTAAATCTTCAAAATTATCTAAACCTTCATCAATACTCATATACCCTCCTAGGGCTATTCACTACACCAATAATCCTGCATTTAGATCATTTTTCGCAATAGTAAAGTGTGGTAGATCATCAAATATTTTCTAGATATCCCTTAAGATCAATTGTTAATAAAGCAAAAGTAGGGTATAGTTAACAATCTCTTTCCTTTAATGCAAAAAAAATTATAGGATACAGATATACAGGGAGAACCATTCAATGACAGAGCCTACTAATTTAACTATCTTGTTAAGCCTAATATATAAAGTTGCATGCAGTGCATATTGCTTTAATCTTGCAAAAAAACGAGGCCGTAATGAAATTGCTTGGACTGTACTTGGTTTTCTTTTTGATATTTTTACTATAGCAACCATCGCTTTACTTCCAAAAAAGGAAAAAACAGAGAAACAACCGATAAAAGAGAGCGCAGGTGATTCTGGGGTAATGTTTAATGAAGGTGCAGCTGCATTAAATGATGACTCGTTTGAAATGCCCAAAGCCCCTCGCCTTTCCAGCAGCAAAAACCTTAACTGGTACTATATTACTGCTACAGAGGATACTGAGATTAAAGGCCCTTTTGGCCTAAACGACTTGAGAAAGGAGATTCATAACAACACATTAGATGGATCTACCTATGTTTGGTGTGAAGAATTTGAAGACTGGACTAAACTTTCTGAGTTTTCCAATGCATCACTTGTTTTAGATGCGGATTTTATAGAATAAATGACTATATATATAGCTATACGATATATAGCTAACGTAAAATTGGCACAAGAAAAAGCCTAAGTCCGTACAGACTTAGGCTTTTTCTATAAATGAAAAGATAATACTACCAAGACGATTTTGTGATCCCAGGGATTAGGCCAGCAAGCGCCATCTCTCTGAAACAAAGTCTTGATACTCCAAATTTTCTCATATAACCCTTCGGTCTACCAGTTAACTGACATCTGTTATGTAGACGTACCTTTGAAGTGTTTTTCTTCATCTTATTAAGAGTGTCCATTGCCTGAACTCTATCTTCGTCAGAAGTGTTAAAATCTTTAATGATTTTTTTCAGCTCTGCACGTTTAACCGCAGAATTTGCTACCATTTTCACACGGCGTTTTTCTTTTTCGACAAGTGCTTTTCTAGCCATTGTTTCTCCTTTCTATTTTTTTCTTGCAGGCCCAGTCTGACGCTGTTTACGTCTCGAATCCGTCTTGTTAATTACATATAATCTACCTTTACGGCGAACCAGCTGGTCACCCTTACTTTTATCCGCTTTTACAGATGCTCGAACTTTCATAACGTTTCCTATTTCTTGATCAATTACTAAATATAGCCGATATAATATCATTTCTCAGAATTATTGACAAATATTATCTGCTTTGCTATCATTTCTCTCGATAATGTTAATAAAAACTTGAGAGTCATGAATTATGAAAAGAACATACCAACCAAGCAAGATCAAAAGAAAGCGCTCACACGGATTCCGTGCCAGAATGGCGACCAAGGGTGGACGTCGTGTCCTTGCCCGCAGAAGACAGAGAGGCAGACACCAATTAACGGTGTAAAGCTTCCCTTTCTAAAGGGTATGCATGTACGAAAAAAGTGGGAATTTGGGAAAATTCGTAGAGTTGGAAAAAAATATTACGGGAAACATATCTGTTTTCAATATATTTTTGAACCCGGGAATCTTCCTAAAATTGGTCTTACCGTCTCCAAAAAATATGGCGGCGCTGTTCAAAGAAATCTTTTTAAAAGAAGAATCAAAGAAATCTTTAGAACCAGTGTACCCACCTTTCCCCTCCCCGTTACCATAAATATTTTACCATTAAGAACAGGAAAAACCGCTTCTTTTGAGCAGCTAGAGGCCGATTGGGCGAATTTTATTATCTATTTAAAGAAGGGTTTAGAAGATGAAAAACAGGTTGAATGCACCACAACTCAAAGCTTGCACGACCATTAATGGTCGCGTACTAGTTCTTGCTGGCGCTGGATCAGGAAAAACATCGGTACTTACCGAAAGAGTGATGCATCTAATAAAAGATCATGATATTCCTCCTGAATCCATACTTGGGCTTACCTTTACTAATAAAGCCGCAAAAGAAATGCGCGATAGAATCGCTAAGAAAATTGGAAAAACGCTAGCCTCCCGTATCCCTTTACATACTTTTCATGGTTTCTGCCTTACGGTACTAAAAAAAGAAATTGAGCACCTTGGTTACACAGGTACTTTCTCCCTTTACGACGAAAAAGACAAACAACGTCTAGAAGATGAGGTTTATGAGAAGCTTAGCGACTCTGAAAATGAAGAAATCACCCAGGATAATTTCCGTTCCAGTATGATGGAGGTATTAAAAGCTTATAATGCCGTAGATTTTGACGGACTTCTTGAGCTAACCGTGCAATTATTCAAGGAACACCCACACATTAGAGCAAAATATGAAGATCTTTTCCAGTATGTAATGGTTGATGAGTACCAAGATACCAATCCTATACAATATGAGCTAATTACCTATTTAACAGAAAGACGAGGAAATCTTTTTGTAGTAGGCGATGATGACCAATCTATTTACGGATTTCGCGGAGCGGAAGTGGATCATATTCTCTCTTTTCCTTATGACACGCAGGTCAAGCTTGAGGAAAACTACCGGTCGACACAGCCCATTTTAGACATTGCCAACTCAGTTATTGGAAAAAATACCAACCGTCATGACAAAGTACTATTTACAAGAAAAAAAAGCGGCAACAAACCACGTATCTTTCACGCTCCAACAGAGGCAGAAGAGGCTGAAAGTATTATCCATCGACTACTCTATCTAAAAAAGGAAAAAAATCTTGAGTGGAGTGATATTGCCATCCTATACCGCTCAAATAGCCTAACAAAACCTTTCGAAGTAGCCCTTATGCAAGCATCGTGGAAAGATGAAAACCGTTTTGTAAGAGGGATCCCCTACCATGTTGTTCAAGGTACATCGTTTTATCAGCGCGCAGAAGTAAAAGATTTATTTGCCTACCTAAAAGTAATTCATAACCCAAAAGATACCACGGCGCTACTACGAATACTCAACTACCCAAAAAGGGGGATATCAACAAAGAGTGTTGAGGAGATCAATAAAGAGGCGGCCCGAATGAATTGCTCGGCATATGAAGCACTAGAATATTACGACCACCTAGATATCTCACCGCAAGGAAAAGTGGGAATATCCATATTCCACTCCCTCATCGAAAAAGCAAAGGCTAAAAAAACACTCAAAGAGATGGTTTCTTTTCTTATCGAGGAACTACGCCTCAAAGAGGAAATAAAAAAAGAGGTAAAAAGCGAGCAGGCGCAAATATTTAAAATAGACAACTTAACTACCTGCGAAAAGATGGCCGAAACAGCTGATCAAGAACGTGCATCACTTGGTGATTTTGTCAACGGCTCCATACTCGATGATCACAAACACTCAAGAGAAAGAAAGAGCACAGGAGTAAACCTCTTAACATTTCATAGCGCAAAAGGACTAGAATTCAAAGCCTGCTTTATCGTATCGCTTGAAGATGGAATTATGCCACATGATAAGAGCCTTGAAGAAGGGGGGCTGGAAGAAGAGCGCCGCCTTTTCTACGTTGCAGTAACACGCGCTAAAGAATATCTCTACCTGTCTATGGCCAGAAAACGCCTATTTCGAGGAAAGCCCATGACCAGAAATGCATGCCGCTTCCTTTTTGAAATCCCTAAAGATCTACTAGAATTTGAAGCCTTTAACAACCTTCAAGTTTTAAATTAAGGAGACTCTGATAAGCCAGCAGTTTTTCAGAGTCTCCTAAATACTAGAAAAAGCAATGATAGATTGAATGACGCGTATAGCTTCATCTGACACCCTTCTTATTTTATCAAGAGGGGTTTTCTCATCTAATTGATTATCCTCTAGTAGCGCTAAAAAATCATTCCAAGCAGAGATCTTGTCGCTTATTGCATGAGAGGAAGATGCTAAAAAGTTTTTATTAACAAAGTGATATCTTGCCGCAGCCACTTTAATACAGTTACCTCTACATTTCTTTATAGCGTTAATGTTTAAAATAGCCCTTCTACTATTATACTTGATATCTTGAGCCATTCTTTTTCTATCAAACACTTCAAATAGATCTGCTATCGCCTTGCGCGCAAGAGGGGTTATTTTTTTTAAAGCTGTATCTTTAATCGCAGTAATTTGAAGAAAAATTTCATCAAAACCATTGTTAGGGCTATTTTGATTCTCATCAAAAAGTGGTCTTTGTAATCTATTTACCGACGAAAGCGGCGCTCCAACTATCATATCTACCTTTATCCATTGCTTGTTATTTTCTGAAAAACGATAATAACTATAGCTCTTCACTTTTACCGGCAAACCTAATGAGTAATTCTATAGCTTTTATTGCCTCCTGTGAGACACGTACCATTTGAGCTGTAAAAGTCCTCTCTGGAATTGTATTTTTCTCTACCTCTTTCAAGAAGTTATCAAAGTGAGTAACTATAACATTCATTTGATCACAAAGATCTTCTGAAAAATTTTTGCCAGAAGGAATATATCTTCCTGCAGCTACTTTAATATTTGCATGCGTTGACACTGCTATACGTAAAATGAGCTTCAAAGCTTTTTGCTTAGCATGATTATTTATTAGAGGTTTTTCTCTAATAGTAGCTCGTCTACCATTAAACTCTATATGTCTGAGGATTCTTTTCTGGATGCTGGCTTTTGTATATCTATTATATCTCTTTTCTACTTTGTGATTTGCCCCTTTTGCAAGAAGGGATATTGCTTTAGATGCAACATCTTTGATGATATCAACTCGCTCGCTAATCGCATCTTGCTCGGATTGATCGGACAAGAGAATCTTATGTCTTACCGTACTGGATTCTACGGGTCCTGCTACCGTAGAAACAGGAGCATTAATTGTTATACTAGCCATTATCACCTCTTTTATCAGAGTCTTCTTAAGGAGACTCTGATAAACTACACTTTTTAGAATTTCTTCAGATTTTTTGAAATAAATCCTATTTTGGAGTAAGTGGCATCCCTGTAGGGATGGAGCGCCACGAAAAATAAGATTTATAAGAAATCTGGAAAATTATAAAACTGTCCGTTTATCAGAGTCTTCTTAAGGAGACTCTGATAAACTACACCTTTTAGAATTTCTTCAGATTTTTTGAAATAAATCCTATTTTGGAGTAAGCGGCATCCCTGTAGGGATGGGGCGCCACGAAAAATAGGAT
>JAJACI010000042.1 GCA_022601595.1 Chlamydiia bacterium
TCTCCCAGATTTCTGATACATCCTATTTTTCGTGGCGCCCCATCCCTACAGGGATGCCGCTTACTCCAAAATAGAATACCTTTCCAAAAATCTGAAAAGATTCTAAAAGGTGTAGATAATAACAGCGTGCTATTCAATGAATTTTTGAGAAAATTTTGTTGTTTTTTTTAAAAGCATTGCTTATAATCATACCTTCTTACCTAAGGTGGCATGGCCAAGTGGTAAGGCAGGGGCCTGCAAAGCCTCTATCCCCAGTTCGAATCTGGGTGCCACCTTTTCTATTCTAGGATCTTATGTTAACTATCGTGCCTGTTCCTATTGGAAATTTAAAAGATATTACCCTACGCGCTTTAGAAAGTTTAAAGACATGTGACCTTGTTCTATGTGAAGATAGTAGAAAAACAGGCTTTCTTTTACATCATTTTGATATTACTAAAAAAATGATTCCTTTTCATATGCACAATGAGTTGAAGCTCGAAAAGATGGTAATAGACCACCTTAAAGAGGGAAAAAATATCTGTCTTGTATCTGATGCAGGAACACCCTCTATTAACGATCCAGGAGCTGCCCTCATATCTGCTTGCCATAAAGCAGGTATCCCTGTTTCGGCTCTTCCTGGCCCCTCCTCGGTTGTTACCGCTCTCTCTCTCTCGGGCTTGAAATATGACAAGTTTCAATTTCTTGGCTTTTTTCCTAAAAAAAATGGAGAGCGCCTCCTACTTATTAAGGATATGCTTCAATACGATGGGGTATCTATATTCTTTGAGTCTCCTAACAGAATAGTAAAGATTATAGCCCTCTTTCCAGAAAGCGCAGAGATTCTTATAGCAAAAGAGCTTACCAAGGTGCATGAGGCTTTAATCACTCTTACCCCAAAAGATGCAGCTCAATACGAGGATAGACTCTCAAAAGGCGAAATCTGCGTTATGGTACAGGGAAAGAAAAAAGAGGGGCCTTTAATAGATAAGGATGACGCTGCTTTAATGAAACTGCTCACCAATTATCTTTCTACAAAAGATGCTTCAAAAATAGCTGCTGAGTTAACAGGAAAAAAGAAGCAACATTTTTATCAAATTACATCGGAACGGTAATGGCTATAAACTCCTCTTTGCTGTTAAGCTTTTTTAACGGAGGTAAACCCCACATATATTTTTGAAATTTTTTCTGTCTGGCTCTACGAATTTTAGAGTCGTTTATTGGGCTATCCAAATTATATACATAAAGGCTTTGAGGGATAAAATATACATGATCACGCGCAAGGTCCATCAAATAAAGCATTTTAATTACATCCCCTGCAACATCATAATGCTTGCCGTGGTAGAGCCATTTTTCTTCAGGAATAGATTTATATAAGCCTGCATAAAAAGTTCGAAAACCAAAAGTCTTCCAACGCCTTGTTCTAAAAGCGCCATCTCTTAGCATCGATTTTCTCAATGGGATGGTATCTCCGCTCCATTTGTTTCGAACCGAATATTGAGAATACACCATCCATACATCATCTTTTGCATAAGCCCTATTTACTCTTTCTAAGACGTGATCATGTTTTAACTTATCATCACCATCAAGCACACACACCACCTCATCATCTTTGCAAAGGTGAACCATATTATATACATTGTAAGATGCACCTTTATTTTTAGCATTCTCAATATAAGTAAAGCGATCTGCATATCCATGCTCTTTAACATATTCTTTTACAGCAGAGCCCGTGCCATCTGTACTTGCATCATTAGTATAAATCACCCTATAATTTTCATATTTTTGAGAGAAAACGCTATCTAAATTCCCTTTATAGAGGAGCTCATTATTGTAAGAAGGGATAATAATAACCAGCGGTTTTTGTTCCGTGGTATCTTTAATATCTGGAGCATAGTTCCATGTTTCATAAACGCCAAACACTTGACATAAAAAAGCTCCAATTGCCCATAATGTTATTAACATAATCGTCTGTCCTTAGTTAATATGTATAAATTCTTCTTTGCTGGTACATTTTTCAAGCGGCGGCTGCGCCCATATATATCTACGGTTAGATCGTTGCATAGACAATTTTCCTTTATATTCATTTATCGGGTTGTCCATATTATAATAATAAAGATTTTCTGGGATAAAAAAAGTGTGCTCTCCACATAAATCCATCAGATATAAAATAAACGCAACATCCCCTGCTGTATCAAAAAAACGTCCGTCCCTTTTCCACCTTTGTTCAGGGATAGTTTTAAACAACCCCGCGTAACAAGTGCGTATATGGCTCCATGACCATTTGCATTTACGATGTGTCCTATTTCTTAAAACAGATAGTGGCATTGGTTTACTATGGCCTTGAGGAATATAAGAATTGGTATCAGAGCCGTAAGTCATCCACACCCCATCATCTGCATAGGCCTGATTGATTCGCTCTAAAGCTCTATCGGTTAAAAGCCAATCATCACCATCGACTGTAACAATAATCTCATCATCTCTGCAGCTATGAATCATGTGGTAAATATTACCAATTGGCCCAATATTCACTTTATTATTTATCATTGTGAATGGTACCGCAGAGGGTAGATGTTTGCTATACTCTAAAACAAGCTCTGCTGTATGATCTGTACTTGCGTCATTTGCATAAATCACTCGGTAGTTAGAATACTTTTGCATAAATATGCTATCTAAATTTTTCCGGTAAAATTCTTGATTATTATAAGAGGGAATAATAACCACAATGGGCTTTTCCTCTATCTCTCCTAGGACTTTTGGAGCATGGTTATACTCCCCTCCATAACAAGAGATCGCAGCTAAAAATAAGGATAGAAATATCTTCATTATAAAATCCTTTGTGAAGAAATACTCTATCCTTTACCTCTATTTAGGAAAAGTAAAATGTATTAGAAGCGATCTACTCTTTTCAAGAATACCTTTTTTATATACAATGAAACATATGGCTTTACAAGACTCTAGAGATAAAAAGAAGGTAGCGATCGTTCCTGCTGCATCCCTACATCATGGGCTGATGATGATGGTAGCATCCCACAGACTTCTTTATGAAGGGGCCGAGGTTACAACCTATCATAAAGGGCTCAAACGATTACAAGAGTGGTTTCCCTCCCATCACATAACAGGCCCGCCAGGGGAAAACTCTTCTTATGAAGAATTTTCTGCATACGATCTGATTATCCTTCAATATGATGGATCCAATCTGTGCAAAGAGCTGCTTGCCCATTTTAGAAATAACTCTAAAACGCTCCTTTCTGTTTTTTACCCTCAGTATAGAAAACTCACGCACCCTCCCCTCACCCCTCTTGACAGAGTTTTTAACAAATCCCTTCCAATGGTGGAAAACATCTCTCTGGCCATAGCATCTCTTTTATGCGTCAGACAGCACTCTAAAAATAACGGCCTCTTACCTCTTAAACACCTCACTCATCGCAAACATAAGATGAGAGTTGCTATCTTTCCATCCACAAATATTTTAAAGAAATACGATAAAATAAAGGCAACGCTTGCAAATCTAGGTTTTGAGCCTTTTTATCTTGATAGTGAATGCACCGCAGAAGGTGCTGAACTTTTATACGAATCAGGCTTTTTTATTGGCCCTGATTCCGATTTTTGCCACCTTGCCTCCAACTTGCAGATACCCACCCTTGTGGTTACAAAAGAGAAAAGACCTGCATCCATACACACACCAGGATGGCTCCGGAGCTCGTTTATCACCCCTCCAAAGTGGATTCCACGTGCAAAAGAGCGCCTCATATCCGTGGATAAAGTGACCAAAGGGTTTTGTAACCTCGCAAAAGTCAACAACATAGAAATATAGTCGTTTTTTCTTGATTCCTTTGCTCTGATAAACATACTTGAGTATAAAAAAAGAGAGGTTATCTATGGGCAATAAACCACATCGTAATAAGAAACTAATGAAGAAGGCTTTACGAAAAGCTGCTCAAATAGACACCTCGAAAAAAAATAGCCCTAAAAAATATCATCATCTCTTTGACCTCAAACCCTTCCATCAAAACACAGCAAAAGAGATGCTCTACAACTGGAAAAAAGAGGTGGAACACATCCATTTAAAAAATAAACCTCATCATCATAAAAGAACCACTCCAGGATCTGTTGATGCGGAAAATCCCCTTACCATCTCAGGTCATAGCATAAACGATAAGACAATGAAAACAGGGTTAAAAACCGATATCCAAAAAGCTGCAGATATGGGTAGAAAATACCTTGGCTATCACTATAAAAAAGCTGCTTAAGAAGACTCTGAATAACGAGCAGTTTATCAGAGTCTCCTTAACATTGTACTTATTTAGTATTTAAGGTAGAATAAGAGCTATGAAAATAGCACACATCTCCGATATCCATTTTTTTTCAAAAAATTTTAGCTTAGAGGATCTTTTTAATAAAAAATGGATTGGAAAACTCAATGCATATGTCAGAAGGAAAAATTTTTTTATTACTGATTATTTGGATGATCTTCTTAAATCTCTGTTAAAAGAGGGTGTGGACACCCTGCTTATTTCAGGGGATTTTACCACCACATCAGATCAAAAAGAATTTGCATCAGCATATGCCTTTGTTCAAAAAGTGTTGGATAAAGGGATAAAAGTTTTAGCTATCCCTGGCAATCATGACGTATATACCAAAAAATCCTTTGATGAAAAATTATTCTCACGTCTGCTTGATAATCTCTCTAAACAAAAAAAGCTTGGTTCATGGGATCTACTATTGCTTGATAATACCATGTATAACTCCCCTTTGATGGCAAATGGTCGCTTTACAAAAAACGATGCCTTAAATCTGCAGGCTTTTCTTAAAAAGTCTAAAGATGTTGTTATAATAAATCACTTTCCCCTAGACGACCCTCATAAAAATCACGAGCTGATAAATGGCGATCTGCTCAAGGATATTCTTCTAAACCACAAGGGCACTGTTATCTATCTACACGGTCATACTCATAAAACAGCCTACCATCAAGAGGGAAAAAATCTTCATATCTTTAATAGCTCAGAGGTAACCGTAAAAAACAAATTCAAATATCATCTTATTGAGCTTGGCAACGGCACATTCCGCCACAAAGAGGTGAAGTACCATGGGGAAAAATAGCAAGCTGCCTATGTGGATTGAGGACAAGGGTCTTCCCTTTAAATGTACCGGATGCGGGGCATGCTGCACAGGATCGCCAGGATTTGTTTGGTTAAAAGAAACCGATATCACAAGGATTATGGACCACCTTAAAATAGATAGGCAAACATTTCTAAAAACCTATTGCAGAGAGGTAAATGGTCGCTACAGCCTAATTGAGGATGAAGAAAACTTCGACTGCATTTTCTTAAAAGAGAATAAATGCTCCCTCTACCACGCCCGCCCAAAGCAATGTCGAACCTACCCCTTTTGGAATGAGGTGATAGAGGACAAAGAATCATGGGATAGCGAGCAGATCCACTGCGAAGGGATCAACCACAAAGATGGCGTATACTTTCCCAAGCAAAAGATCGAGCAGATCCTCAATCAAGAATAAGACCTCTGGGACGTTGTCCTGCTATAAAGAAGATTATGGGACTCTGTCCCATACCCTGCTCAAGGATCAAGATCCTTGAGAATTCTATCTTTGCTTTTTTTAGTAAAAAAAACAAAGAAGGGTTTAGAAAGGGATTTTATCTCCCTTCTCAGGGTGTGGGACAGAGTCCCATGATACTTTTTGCTTGTAAGATAGAGGGGCATCAGGCTATAGTCGTTAGCGTTTCATATGGCGTACTGTTCAATGAATTTTTGAGGGAATTTTGATCAATTCACCGAGCTAATATTATAAATATTAGCGAGATGCATTTATCAAAAAGCTACAAAAATTCGCAGAAGATACGTCATAAGGAACGGTAATGACTATACAGTAATCTTGAAAGGGAGAAGTGGATTATTATGGGTGATAAGTCAGTGAAAAAGAGTACAGAAGAGACGATAAAGCAATGGTTAAAAGCACCATACGATGAAAAGACTCGTCAAGAGGTAAAAGAGCTTATCACAAACCATAAAGAAGAGGTTGATGAGGCTTTTGGTGGTATTATCTCTTTTGGTACCGGTGGTATGCGCGAGAAGATGGGGCCTGGGCCTGGGCGTATGAATAAATATACGATAAGATTAGCAACTGCCGGGGTTGCAACACATATCCTTAAACATCCTAAAGAGTTATGGAAAAAAGGGGTAGTTATCTGCCATGATTGCAGAAACCATTCCCGTGAATTTGCTATGCAAACAGCACGTGTATTTGCAGGCTATAATATCCCTGTGCATATTACTAAAGATCTAAGGCCCACCCCCTTTTGCTCTTTTGCAATTCGCCATCTTGGCGCTATATCA
>JAJACI010000043.1 GCA_022601595.1 Chlamydiia bacterium
AGGCATTTCACATGTGGAATCGCTGATGGATGCAATTTGTCCAGGGAGGATAAAAGCAGAAATCGTGATTTGCTTTTCTCGGGGAGAGCCTGCGGTGTGGCTAATTACTATAGCATTGTTATACAGAGTATAGGTTTCTTCTGTCCCATCTGGGATTTTGTTGCTAAAAAGAGCTAGCCTACAATTACTTTGGCTTGGATTGTTGGTAAGTGCTTGAAATTGATCGGAATCATAGGTATAGGAAGGGCGAGTAAAGGCTTTTACATCAAAGGATTGAGCCGTCCCTGAAGTGACTGTTACTATAAAATCTCCTACAAGGATATTTTGGTTATCGTTAAGGGCGTCTTTAGTTGCCTCCGGCGCTGTAAATTCCTTAGAAACGCTTGCTGTATTAATCGTAATAGAAATAGTTTCTTGTTCATCGTAGTTTACAATCACATCAAAAGGGGCGTTGGTACAAGGGACGCTATAGGCCATCTGCATATGCAAGGCAAAAAAGAAAAAGGCGATAGCAAAGAGTTTACGGAGTATGATAATGCACCTCCAACGGAAGGGAGTAATTATTGATATTTATAGTGTTTTGACCTTCTTTTTCTGTTTTGGGAATAAATATAAATAGGGTCTTCCCTTGCACCTCTTCTATGGGATAGTGCTTGTTGGGAAGGATTTCGATAAAAGAGTGTGTTACTTTTCCTTTTGAGATATCAATAAAAAAGAGCTTGATAGCAACTTTGGAGCTATTTTTATTTCTAGGAAGAAAGATAAAGCGCTTTTCTTGTTCTTCTGAAACCGAGACGGTAAGGTTTGTTTCAACGTTTGTAGGCTTGATGGTTACAGGAAGGGCAATAAAGGAACCTCTTTGCACTGTTTTGTATAAAGGCTTTCCGTTATCTAAAATACAAAGTGCCTCTTGCGCCGTAAAGATGGGATATTCAATATAGTTAAATCGAATTACAGAAGGTAAGAGGGGGTAAGATTGGTGGTTTGCTGTAAAAAAACCGCTTATACTTTGTATTTCAAGTGTTTCTATTTTTGGAGTGATAATAACAATATTGATATCTGCCTCTTCTGCACAAAACGCAAGAGCAGGGATAGTAAATAGAAGCCATGAAATCTTATTAAAAAGCATAATTAAATATGATGTTTATTATAATTCCAAGTATAGACACTAATAGATAGAATACCACAAGAGAAATTTTTCGATATATTTCCCTATTCGATTTAACCGTTTGAAGGTCAGAGGCTAAATGCTTTCGCAGATGGTTTGCTGCTGCATGCTGCTGTGTATTTCATAAAGAGAATGAATAGATCTTTCCTCTAGCAGATGATTGAGAGAGAAAGTAAGGTGGTTATCCCCTTGCTTAAAGGCAGAGGCTGGTAGAAGGAATCCTTTGTCTACTAATGATTTAGTAAATAGTGATTTCTCATCAGAGCTATGTAAATGAAAGGTAAGGAGGGGGGAATAGACAGAGACATTATCAGAAAAGGTATGGGCAATTTTTTCAGAAAAGTCTTTAATAGCCTCTCTTCTTTCCTCCATTACTGGAAGAATCTCTAAGCAGGCATTTAACATTCCAAGGTATGGTGCCGGAGGAAATAATGAGCTGCTGCAAAAGCTATATTCAAGGAGGGTATCTAGAAAATCTGCTTTTCCTGAGATAAGTGTTAGCATCTTACCAAAAGTCTTGGGTATATGGGTGATGATCAAGTCTACAACTATCATGTCACTTTTCTTATGTGAACCGTCAAGCCCTTCTAAGCCAAAAGTATGACTATCTTCTGTGATAAAAAAGAAAGGCGTTTGTTCCTTTATCTCTTTGAATAAAGGGTAATCAATTTTCCCATATATAGGACAGAGTACTGGCATGAATACAATGGGCATGCTTTCAAAATTCCCAGTGGCGAGCAATGCCTTTAAGCTCGCAAGGTCATCATGGTCAAAGGTGATGGTTTGCTCGGGAGGGAAGGGTGATCTGATAGAATCTGGTACTAAATAGATTTGCCCTGAAAGGAATGATTTTGCAATTTCTGCTAAAGGAGAGTTGATTGCCGGCAGGATAAGTGTTTTTTGTTTCCCTATCCTTTGGCTAAATATACTTTCTATTAAGATTTTCTTTTTCAAGAACTCTGGAGCTTTGACAGATAGCGGCGAATTACCCCCAAAATAGGTCGCATAGGCAAGCCCTTCTTTTTGCACAGCTGGATGACAGCTTAATAATAAAGGATCTTCTAGGGCAAGGTTTACAGAGGGAGAGAAGGGGGATCCAAATAGAGTGCGGTTTATACCTCGAGGATCATGGTTTGTTATCCGAAGTTTTGTTCTTTTCATGTTTGCCCCTATTTATAAACCAGTGGATAGTCCTTAGTTGCGAGCTTATCTCCACTTGCATACCCTTGTTTTAAAAGATAACTGCCATCGATATCTTCTGCTTTTTGAATATAACGTGCTCTTGCCTCACCATAAACCACTACCATTCCATCGGTTTCAAATTCAGGTATATAATCTTTTGTAAAAAATTGTACGGTGCGGTCGGTATAGGATAAAAACATCCCTAAATAGACCTCATCTATAGAAATATCTTCTAAAGAAAAAAAAGTGTGTTTAGAAAGTTTTTTGGAATGGACAAGGCGGATAGGTCTTTTTTTTATCATTTCAAATAAAAGGTTGCCAAGCTCTCTGTTTACCAATATTTTTTTCGTTAAAGGACAATTTAGAAAAGAATCTATGGTTTCTGGAGAATGGGAAAGGATTTGCCCCTCCGTTTCAGTGATAAAATCAGCAAAGACTACCGTTCCTGTCTTTGTTAGCTCGGTAAGCTGCGCTGCAGAGATTTCATAACCCATAGAATTCCTAGTTTTTAAACATTTATTTTGGAGATTTTACCAGAGTCTTTCTTAGAAGACAAGGGTTTTACATGCCCTGTTTAAACCCTCTTCGGTTAAGAACCCTGAAAGCCTAAGATAGCCATCTTTTCCAAAACCAATCCCCGGAATGGTGATGGTATCGTGCTTATAAAGCATCTCCATAAACTTTTCTTTAGAGCAGCCTTTGATCTTCCAGAATAAATAAGGGGCGTGAATTCCTCCTTCTACCTGTTGATTTTGTAAAAGAAGATGCTCTTTTAAACGCCTGGTTTTATCCATATAATTGGCTGATAACCGATTTATCTCTTTAAGCCCCTCTTTTGACAATGCAGCAAGCCCTGCCTCTTGAATCAAATAAGAAACACCATTGGTCTTTGCCGTGATCATGGTAAAACACTTTTTATTGATATTTTCCCCGCGATAATAGAGCTCTTTAGCAACCGTAAAATAACCAAGGCGCAATCCAGAAAAACCAATCGATTTAGAAAAACTTCTCATCTCGATACAAGCATTTTTAGCTCCCTCGATCTCATATATGGAGCGAGGTGTCTTTCTATCAAAAATAAAAGATTCATAAGCGCCATCAAAAAGGATAAGAGATTCTCTATCATTTGCCCAATTCACCCATTTTTGCAATTGCTCTTTAGAAAAAGCAATGCCAGTAGGATTGTTTGGAGAGCAAAGGATTACCCCATCTAATTTCTCTGCAGGGGGATCAAATGAAAGATCATTTTTAGCTGGGATTTCTACGATTTTCATTCCCATCACCTTTAAAAGAGTTTGGTAGACAGGATAAGTGGGAGATAAAACCCCAATTACCGATCCCTCTTTAAAAAGACCTACTAAAAGAGAAAGAGAGTTTGCAATTCCCTCAGTGATAAAAATTTCATCTTTAGAAAAGTCTTGCTCCGCATATACTGTTTCTGTAATTTTTTCTCGAAGAGCAACACGCCCTTGCTCGCTGCCATAGCCGGTAGGAACCTTGCTCATCTTTACTACCGATTCGTGTAAAGCATGAGTGATACATTCTGGCATAACATGACAAGTGTCGCCTATTCCTAAATTAAGCAAATCCTTTTTCTCTAAATTTTTTTCCTGTAAAAAGTTTGTAATTTGCGCCTCTATCCATGGAAATAAGAGCTCATCTTCTTTGCTTTTTGTCTCTATCATACATTCCCCTCTACTGCTTTGTAATCATTATACAAGGGCTATACATATTTACATAATTTTTTCTTTTTTTGTAGAAAAAAGCAAAGGGCAACTTTAAGCAGGGGCTCAGGAAGGCCTTAGATTACCGTTCTTCGTAATCAAGATCGTGGGAATAGGAGGAGATGACAGATTTTTTATACTTAAATTTGAGCAGGAGATTGTGGATGCCGATAACAGGCTGAAAGAAAAATGGCTTCATGTCATTTTTATGAAAGATCACATCTTTTGCATTGAAAAGGGTTTTTATAAATGGTCTAAACGAACCATTTTTTATTGATTTTTTTGTAGCAAAAAGGATCGAAGGGAAAAGAAGCTGTGTTTGCTCATTTTCTATTGGATGGAGAGTTTTCTCGATGGTATTAAAATAAGCATCAGCAAGGCGATCTTGAGAGGTGAGTAGAGTTACCCCTGAGGTAAGCCTTGGATTACACTCTAATATGCTTAGTTTATCACCATTTTCAAAAATGTCAAAGGCAAGTGACCCTGTGTAGTTGATCTTTTGAGCAATTTCCTCAACAAGGGCATAGATTTTTTTATGCTTTACCTCTTCAAAAGAGAGGCAAAAGGTTCCTCGAGTTTTACTGCCATCATATTTTGCATAATGTAAGGGATAGGTAGCATGGGCGGTAACTTTTCCATTATGGCAAATAGAATAGGTGCAAAATTGATTGCCCTCAATCTTTTCTTGGACAAGCAGAGGGAATTCTTGAGGGTTTTGGATTTTAGGGATATTTTCTTTTCTATCAACAAAGTAAGCACTTTCTGATCCCCTGGAATAGCACGCCTTAATATAAAAGGCATCAAAAGGAACGGAATCGAGCTCCACCTGGCTATTTACTAAAAATGTGGATGGTGATGGATAGCCAAGTCTGGTTAAAAGCTTGGAAAACTCCCATTTATTATGAAGAGCGTGGACCACTTGGTATTCAGAGGTAAAGGCTACCCCTTTTGGGAATCTGTCTAGATGCTTGGAGACAACCAGCACATCTTCCCAGGCAGGCAAGAAAAAATCTACCTTCTCTTCTTCTATAACCTGCAGTATCTTAAGGATATACCCTTCTTCACATTCTCGAGGGCTTGGGATTAAGACATTTTTAGCAGTAGCTTTTGAGGTGGAGCAATAGTGGTAGAGACTTGTCTCTGCAACAATAACCTTATGCCCGCCTCGCGATAGATTTCTAATTAAATCTAATGTCGCAGGAAAGCGGCCGTTGGTAATTAATATTGTTTTACTCATAGTCTCGTATAATTATATATGTATACTTAACAGCTATAATCTTTATCTATTTTTTACAATAGATTTCTCTATTCAATAAACGACTAAAGTTTTATGCTTTTAGGAGAGTCTGATAAACTGCACTTTTTAGAGTCTCTTCAGATTTTTTGAAATATATCTTATTTTGGAGTAAGCGGCATCCCTGTAGGGATGGGGCGCTTCGAAAAATAGGATTTATAAGAAATCTGGGAGATTATAAAACTGCTCGTTTTTCAGAGTCTCCTTAAAATACTCAAGGAGAGGGCGATGGCAAAAGTACAAAATTCATGGTTGTGTAAAGAATGCGGAAATACGCAAAGTCAATGGTCAGGAAGTTGTAACGGATGTAAATCATGGAATACCATAGAGAAATTCTTAGAGGCAAAAATGCCTAGAGGAGAAAGTATCAAGGGGTTGAGTGTACAAAAGCCGGTGCCAATCACAGAGGTGGAAATTGGTGCCGAGGAGAGGTTTAGCTGCGGGTTTACAGAGGTAGACAAGGTGTTTGGCGGTGGCGTGGTAAGAGGGTCGCTTACATTGATAGGAGGGGAGCCT
>JAJACI010000044.1 GCA_022601595.1 Chlamydiia bacterium
CTCGAGTAGCTCATGACATGCTTCCTGAGGGTTACAACCACGCAAGCGCCGATATACTAGAACCTCAGATGACTAGCGGTGATATCTTTGAATTCCACTCAACAAATCCTACCGCACCCCCTACCACAGAAATCACTCACATACCACTTGAGTTTTATTCCCTGGAACCATATCGTGAATTCTTTTTCTTTAACGACAAAGAACTACTGCGCGCAGATTTAGAAAAAAAAGAGGTCATTTTCAAAGCTCTTGCTACCGCACCAAAAGATGATAATGCAGCTACTTTTATTGTAAAAAAATTTCAACTTAAACAACTCCAGATGAGTGATTGGATTATTTCTGATCCTGAGCTATATGCACCGCTGCCTACTTTTCCAAAGACTCGCGAAGAAAAAAATGCTGTAAATGAATACATCCAAAGACAGGCTGAATACCCTATCCTTAAATCGATGCAAGAGGGATATATTTCCTCTCAAGGAATTCTTTTTTCCAAAAACTTTACCTCTAATTTACTTTCTAGTTTTTTATTAAATGAACATGTCACCAGATGCTTAAAAGGTATTTATTTTTTATGCCCTTCCAACTCACATGGCAACTACTTTTCTCATGATGATAGATCACTATTAAGGAACCTTGCAAAACAAAATATTGATGTTTTTTGGGCAGATAAAGAAACGGACCTTTTATTAAAATATGTACCTCGAAAAGATATGGATACTGGACTCTTTGTTCCAATAGACAAAGTTGCCGATTACGAAAATGCCACCATCTTTGGAGTCTATGGATCTAGATTTGAGATCACCTCTTTTGAATCTGAGCTGAGAAAACTCTTTACAGGACTTATTGAGATGAAAAAAAGAGTGGATCACGATCTTTTTCAAAAAAACCACGCCATAGCACTTGCCACAGGCGGAGGTCCTGGGATTATGGCTATGGGAAATTTAATCGCATCAGAGCTTGGGCTACTCTCTATTGGCCACGCCGTTGACTTTAGAAGACCTCATGAAACAAATAATGATGTAGACGAAACGATGAACCACTATATCCAAGGAAGAATGACCTACCGTCTAGAGCAGGTAATCATCAGACAATCTGAATTTGGTTTAGACTTTCCTATCTTTTTTGAAGGGGGAATCGGCACCGATTTTGAGTACGCTTTAGAGCTTTTACGCATTCAGGTGGGCTCTAAAAAAATCGCTCCTATTATTTTATTTGGAGACCCTGAATACTATAAAGCAAAACTTGCCGGAGCACACCAAGAAAACCTTAAAAGAGGCACTATTAAAGGTTCTGAATGGATTTCCAACTGCTTTTACTGCGCGCAAAACTATAAACAAGCGCTTTCTGTATACTACAAATTTTTTACAGGCTCCTTAGAAATCGGTAGGGAATACAAAGGGTGCATTGACGGCTTTATCACCTGTCAATAACATAGAACGACTATATTTTTTCTTGACTATTACTACTTATTACTTTAACTTTTTCTTTTTATAACAAAAAGATGCTCATGAATAAAATATTTTTCATCCTAACTTGCTTTTCCTTTTTAACCGCTTCCCCTCCTCGAAAAATTCCCCCTCATCTACTTAAGGCATTTACAAAAAATGGCCGCATTCCTGTCTATGAAAGATACGTCAACAGCGCGCGCTCTTCTAAAGCACCAGATGATTGGAGCAATGAAAAAATAGAAATAAATATTGGAAAAATCAGATCTAAACAGATGAATATTTTTGGACATACAGATATCTGGCTCGCTCTTGCTCTTTCCAAATACAAACATAGCATAGAAGATGGTAGTATCGGGATCTTTAGTGCCATTAAGCCTTGGTATGCCTCTTTTGCCATCGAATATGGCGGACACCCTTTTTCCCTTGAATATATTCTTCCTCGGTCTATAGACCCGCGTGTACACATTAGAACGGTGGATGATTACAGGAGATCACCTCAAAAATTTGATGCTATAATCTCTATATCAACCATTCAACATGACGGGCTGGGTAGGTATAACGATCCCCTGAAAGCCGATGGCGATCAGATCGCCATGGACACTTTTAAAGCTATGCTTTATCCTGGCGGCTATCTTTTCTTGTCGGTGCCTGTGTGCAAAGATAGCCTAATGTTTAATGCAACTCGCACTTATGGAAAAGTCGCCCTCCCATTATTATTTAAAGGCTGGAAAATCGTAGATTCTTTTGGCTTTAGTGAAAGTGATTTTACTAAAAATCCGAAAAAAGGCTTTAAGCATGAGCCTGTGTTTGTTCTCACTCCGCTATAGAAACAGTGTATTACATTCCATTTGCAAGATAACTAAGGTTGACAAAAATCCTTAAACGCTTTTTAATCAGTAATTAAAATTCAACCCAATAGGTTTATATGAAAATCTTTGCTCTATTTCTCAGTTCCTTTTTTCTGCTATCGGCTACACCGCCAAAAAACATCCCCTCAGAGTTATACAATCAATTTACAGAAAATGGAGCCATTCCAGTTTTAAAATGGTATTGGGATGATTCTTACTCTCCTGACACCCCAAAATTATGGAGTGAAGATGTTATTAATTCAAATATAGCAAGCATTCTGAAGGGGGGCCTTGGCCATTACCCATTGACTGACCCATATGTATACGAAGCTTTTACTAAGTATAGAGAGCTGATCGAAGGAAAAAGAATCGCCATTATAGGGTCACTAGAACCTTGGTATGAATGTGTAGTTCTCGCTTATAACGCTCATCCAGTGACCATTGAATATAATACGATTTCTTGTACAGATCCCCGATTTGAAATTTATACCGTCGAAGAATTTGAAAAGAATAGACAAACATTTGATATCATCCTTTCTATTTCAAGTATTGAACATGATGGACTTGGAAGATATGGAGATCCTATTGATCCTTATGGTGATTTAAAAGCGATGGCCAATATGAAATCTATGCTTAATCCAGGAGGCCTTTTATTCTTAGCGGTTCCTACCTGTGGAGATAGCATCACATTTAATGCTCACAGAACATATGGTCATATTAGACAGCCTATGCTTTTTAAGGGATGGAAAGTGGTGGATAGTTTTGGCTTTAAACCATCAGATTTAAATAAAAATCCAAAAACTCATTTTGGGCATCAACCTGTGTTTGTACTAAAAGCTGCAGAGGGCTAATACAAGCATTATATAAAAACCCCTATAAAATGGGGTTGCACAAAAAAGGAATTTATTATAAAATTCCTTTTTCTATTTTAGGGGCAATAGCTCAGTTGGTCAGAGCAACGGACTCATAACCCGTAGGTCCACAGTTCAAGTCTGTGTTGCCCCACATTTTATAGTCATAGATTATAAAAGTACCCCCCCCCTGTGATCAACGTAATGAGCGTTTATGATAGTTTACTCCGAAAAGATGATAAGCTTTATTACAGAGATTAAAAATGCGCTAAAAGAGATCCTTGTGGGAGAGGCTTACCTTAAGGTAAGAGGAGATCGGTTTTACAATAAAAACCAAACTCACTCCTTTCCAATAAAAATAGTCATTTTTAACCATCAAAGTAAGCTTGGGTATTTTGATCCCAATTTTTATGAACTCGGCTTTCATAGGTCTGCTTTTTCTTGCGAGAAGGAAAAGCTTCACAACCTGATCAGGCATGAGCTTGCTCATTACCTAACTTATATCAAATATGGAGATGTTGAGCATGCTCATGGAGCTCAGTTTAGATCTATTTGCAAAGAGCTTAATTGGGGAAAGGAAATTTATGGGGCATCTATGGCTTTTGATGCTCCCCCTTTGGAGAAAAAATCACTCTCAAGAAAGATAGAAAAATTAATGGCGCTTGGCACAAGTGCTAATATCCATGAAGCTTCTGGTGCAATTATTAAGGCGAGAGAGCTGCTTATAAAGCATAATTTAGATCTTTCCACAGAAAGTGATGATGAGATTTTTTTAAGGCGAATACTCAAGCAAAAAAGGAAAAATGCTAAAATGGAGGCTATTGCTCATATTTTAGAGACCTTTTTTGTTAGCACCGTATATAATCATGGCAAGGACTTTATCTACCTTGAAATATTGGGAAGTGCGGTGAATGTGGAAATCGCTGAGTATATATCAAGCATACTAGATTATAAGTTAGATAATTTATGGGCAAAAGCTGGCTTAAAAGGACTTTCAGAAAAAAACTCTTTTTTTTACGGTATTGCAAAAGGATATTGCGAGAAAGTAGAGGCCTTAAAAGAGCAGCAAATAGAGACCTCTTGCAGCCTAATGATCATAGAAAAAAAATTAGAGACTGCTAAGGCTATGGCATATGGCCGCCTAAGGGCATCGAGAAGTCAAAGAAAGCTATCTCCGGCAGCTGCTCTTTTAGGAAAAAAAATAGGTAAAAAACTCCGATTTAAGCAGGGCGTTAATACCTCTACCAAAACCATAAAACAAATTACATAGGACTTTATGAAATTTATCTTTTTTATTACCTTTTTATCTACTTTTCTCTCTGGGGTCTCTATTGAAGAGAAAGTAGGAGCCATTTTAATGTGCCCTATTCATGGAGAAGAGGTAACCGAGCAAGTCAAAAGCTTTCTAAAGGAAACAAAAATTAGCGGAATTATCTTATATAATTGGTCTAATGATATTACAAGTAGCAAAAAGATTAGACCCTTTATCAAAGCCCTTCAAAAAGAATCGATTGAAAACACCGGATCCCCTTTATTCATAGGTATTGATCAAGAGGGCGGCCGGGTAGATAGGTTAAAAAAAGGTTATCCTAGTGCAGAAAAAATTGCAAAAACAATGACCCCTGGGGAGACTTTCGTTTTAGCACAAGAAATGGCTGAGGAGCTTCATTTTTTAGGCATCAACCTTAATTTTGCACCCGTGGTTGATATTAATAGCAACCCAGAAAATAGAGTAATAGGAGATCGCTCTTTTGGAAAAGATCCAAAAATCGTTACCGCTTTTGGGCAAGCTTTTGCTAAAGGCTTACAAAATGGTAATGTTTTCCCCTGTCTAAAGCATTTTCCAGGTCATGGCGATGTTTCTGATGATTCTCATTACACTCTACCTGTTTCCTATAAGACTCTAAATGAGCTGATGGAAATGGAGCTCATCCCATATATGGAAATAGACTCCCCTTTTATTATGACCGCACATATTTTGTTTCCACATATCGATCCAAATTATCCAGCAACCCTTTCAAAAATTTTCTTGCAAGATATCTTAAGGGAAAAACTAGGATATAAAGGTCTTATTATTACAGACTCGCTTCGTATGGATGCAATAGCCACTAAAAGTCTAGGAGAGGTTGCAATCGATGCCTTTAACGCTGGTAATGACATCTTATTAATTGGCGGAAGCAGACTTGTGGAAAATGATCCTGGATTTAATATGGAGCAGGTAAAAGAAGTACATCTAGCGCTGGTAGAAGCTGTAAAAAAACGCCGTATCAGTGAAGAGAGATTAAATGAAAGCTTTCAAAAAATCCAGGTGCTTAAGGAGAGTCTGAAAAACGGACAGTTTCAGAATCCCATAGATTTCTTATAAATTCCATTTTTCATCACGCCCCATCCCTACAGGGATGCCGCTTACTCCAAAATCGGATTTATTTCAAAAAATCTGAAAAGATTCTAAAAGGTGTAGTTTATCAGAGTCTCCTTAAAGGAAATTTTCTTGCAATAAAACAACTTTTGGAATAAGCTGTGTGTCTGTTTTGATCAAGGTTGATGGAATTTTATAGTCATTACCGTTTCTTATGACGCACTAAGCAAATTTTTGTAGCTTTTTGATAAATGCATCTCACTAATATTTAAAATATTAGCTCGCTGAAC
>JAJACI010000045.1 GCA_022601595.1 Chlamydiia bacterium
GTAATACTTACTGCAATGATCCTATGCGTCGTAGGAACATTTGGACTCGCACTTGCCTCTACCTTCTCCGTCGCCTGCTTTATGCATTTTATCTCAGGAATTGGTAATGCCTTCTGCTTTCTAAGCTGTATCATGCTTATCACCCGATGGTTCTCCCCGTCCAAACAATCGTTAATTATAGGTCTTGTAATAACTACAGGAATGTTCGGAGGGTTTATCGCACAATCCCCTTTTGCAAAACTTGCTCAGCTACTTTCTTGGAGAAGCGCCCTGATGGTAGATGGCGTTATAGGACTCTTTGTTCTTACGCTGGTCGCCTTATTTGTCTTTGACAAAGAAAAGATAGCAGCTACAAATAAAGAAGGCATTGGGTCATTTCTAATAGGCTTGAAAAAATGTTTCGTAAACACCCAAAATATCGCATGCGGACTATACATATCGTTTATGAACATGCCTCTTATGATAATAGGTGCGGTATATGGCAGCCTATTCCTTACTCAAGTACACGGAATATCACTTATCCAAGCATCGTTTGCAATAAGCATGATATGCGTGGGAACCATAGTAGGATCACCAGTATTTGGTCACTATGGAGATAAATATAACAATAAAAAACTATTGATGGCGGCAGGAAGCATCCTCTCTATTGCTGTGTTTTTTGCAATCATGTTCGCCCCATCGGCATCCATGATCAGTCTAATGACTCTATTTGCTCTTTTAGGCTTTTTTACAAGCTCACAAGTACTTGGCTATCCTCTTATTACAGAAGCCTCAGAAAAATCACTTACAGGCACATCCACATCGATCGCAGCAGTAATCATAATGGGCCTACCAATGTTCTTAGGGCCATTTGCAGGAAAGATTATGGACTCGCTTAGCATTATCAATCCTTATACTGGAGCGATAAGCTTTCCCAAAGAAAGTTTTCTAATAGCATTTCTCATCTTCCCCATCGGATTTCTCATCGCACTATCCCTTTTAAGCCTTATCAAAGAGAAAAGAACGTCTCTTGCTATCAGTTGATTTTATGAGACATTGTCCCACGTCCTCTAAAGGCGACTGACTTTCTTTGCTTACTACAATTGTAGTAGGCAAATATATTTACACTTGTTGTTCAGTAGGTTATGCAAACTTGAACTATCTATGCTACAATTGTAATTTAAAGCAGGAGAAAGTTTGGGTATGGATGATGAATTTGTAAAAGAGGTTGCAGTTATTTTTGAAGAAAACTGCCTATATACGGAGATCAAACAAAAAGATTTTGAAAATGTTCTCTTATTTTGCATCAATTACTGTTTAGACAGAGAAAAATAAATATACTCATTACCATACCTACAAGAGTATAAACTGTTCATGAGGTACGTCTGTTATCTTTTGCTCTACAGCATTACTATCTCTGAATGCATAAGTGACGTCTGTTCTTGATATATACTCACCACTTGTTTCTGGAACGCCTGACCGATCAGAAAAGATTTTTAGGAGGAGTTTTCTACATATCTTTCGATACTCGATTTTTTTCTTCCAGACTTCTAAACACTTTTTTGGAAAATTATCTTGTGAATGGCCTGCAATGATACTCTTGCTTATTTTTAGCAATGTATCTTCATTGTTAAACTGCTCTCTCCATATAGCCTTTATGTGGGCTGGAACCCAATCCAATTTCAATAGATCCAACACTAGATCTCTCTCATGACCCCACTTCTTTTTAATTTCTGCACACTCCGCAGTATAATTAGAATTATTATATATATAGTCTACTAAATGCATTGTTTCTTCCTAAAGTGTTTGATTAATAAATAAATACGGTAAAAAAAAAGCTGCAATAATAAAATTGCGAGCCTTCAAAATGAGCCCTGTTGGTTTTGAATGGGCGGCCCTTGCCATAAAGTCATTCTTCTCTGTTTTTTTAATACATACCTAATAATTAAAAAAAAAGGCCCGCAATAATAAAATTGCGAGCCTTCAAAATGAGCCCTGTTGGTTTTGAACCAACGACCCTCTCCTTAAAAGGGAGATGCTCTACCACTGAGCTAAGAGCCCATTTGTGACCCCAAGGGGATTCGAACCCCTGTTGCCAGGATGAAAACCTGGTGTCCTAGGCCGGGCTAGACGATGGGGCCAGTTTCGCTAATAATTATACTAAAGCGTGCTATTTATCACAACCGATTTTTATGAAAAATTGCAAAAACTTTGGCTCCCATTCTATTTGCCTATATTGTTAGAATCTCCTTCTCCTTAACAACATACAGTTTATCCAATTTTAAGCACATCTCATCGGTTAGTGTCTGCAGCTTTTTATCCATATGTTTGATGTCATCTTCGGTCAAATCGCCATCTGCCTTCCTCTTTTTAGCAGCATCCTTAATCTTCCTTCGAACCTCTCGCACAGAGATCTTTGCCTGCTCAAGCTTTTGCTTTGCCTGCTTAGCTATATCTTTTCTCAGCTCCTCATTTAATGGCGGCACTGGGACTCTAATAGAGGCTCCATCGTTAATCGCATTCAAGTTCATTTGAGAACTATTGATTGCTTTTACAATGTCACCAGATATACCCGGGTCAAATGGTGTGATTATTAAATTTCTCTCTTGAACTGAAATAGATGCAACTGTTTTGAGCCCTACGCTAGACCCATATGCTTCCACCATTAAAGAGTCGAGCATTGCAGGGTTCACCCTATTTGTCCTTAAAGATTTGTATTCCTCAGCCAAATGGGCTACTGCTTTGTCCATCATTGTCGAAGCTTCTTTATCTAAACTCATTGTCTATCCTTTTGTTATGAGAGAACCGCCCTTGCCGCTCCTAATTATTTCTAATAAAACATCTTTATCAAAGATATTACACACCTGAATAGGTATGGAATTATCCCGACACAAAGCGATAGCGCTTGCATCCATAAAGCGTAAATCTTTTTCAAGAACCTCTGATGAGGTTATCCTGTCATACATCACAGCATCTTTATGTACAGCAGGGTCTTTATCAAAAACACCACCATATTTTGTTGCCTTTATCAGTACATCCGCACCAATTTCACAGGATCTTAAGGCTGCTGCTGAATCTGTGGTGAAATATGGATTTCCTGTACCGCCTGCAAAAATCATAGCCACCCCTTTAGAGAGGTATAGATTTGCTTGCATCCAGTTAAATGGCTCCATGATTCCATCAAAATTTCTAGAACTCATCACACGTGCTTTTCGATCTTTTGAAAGGAGCACCTGATGAAGAGCTAGGCCGTTAATACAAGTTGCTAAAATTCCAATATTATCTGCCGGAGTTCTTTCAAAGCCATACTCACTTGCAGTACCGCCGCGAAAGATGTTGCCTCCACCAATCACAATAGCAACTTCTACATCTAAATCTTGAATGGCAGAAATGGTCTCAGCTATCTGCTCGGCAACTGCATAATCAATACCATATGGGTATTTTCCTGCAAGAGCCTCGCCCGATAATTTTAATAATACACGTTTATAATGCGCCACTGTCACCACCCGCTTATATGGTTCGACGCCGAAGAAATCAGCGCCGAATATATTTTGCTTTTACTATGCACCAATTTGCAGTCTGTAAAAACCTTTAACTTTTAATTCTTTTCCTAGTTCTTTTCCTCTTGAGTTAACAAGATTCTCAATAGTAGTAGAATTATCCTTGATATATTTTTGGTTTACCAAACAAACATCATTATAAAAAGCTTGCATCTTTCCTGATACAATTTTCTCCACAATTTCTGCAGGTTTGCCAGCAGGAACACGAGATTTTGCAATCTCTTCTTCTTGCGCTTTTATCTCTTTTGGGATCTCACTCTCTGATAAATATTCAGGAGCCTCAGCCGCTGCATGCATAGCAATTTCTTTAGCAAGGCCTGCCTCGTCACTTGATCCCGCTATCTCTACTAAAGTAAATATCTTCCCATTCATGTGAGAATAAATTCCGTAAGACACATCGCTCTCTTTCTTAAGAAAAATCATCTTAGAAATAAGGATGTTTTCTCCAAGAACAGAAATCATCTCTTTTCTCTTCTCATCAATCGTTTTAGGAGATTCCTTAGTAAAAGGAGCTGCAATGAATTCTTCTAAAGTAGATACATTACCTGCTGCAACTTCTTCTGCCATAACATGTAAAAATTCTCTAAATTTTTCATTATTGACCACGAAATCGGTTTCCGCATTCATTTGCACAATACCAATACCATTTGCATTTTCCACAAAATCAATAGCACCTTCTTTTGCCTCGCGGCTCTCCTTTTTCACAGCAGATGCGATTCCTGCCTTTCTAAGCAGTGCAATAGCGCCTTCAATATCACCACCGCTTTCCACTAAAGCATTTTTACATTTAATCATGCCAACGCCAGTTCTATCTCTTAAACTTTTAATCATTTGTGCTGTAACTGCTGTCATTATTTCGCCCCCTTAACATCTACCGATTTCACATCTTTTTTAGGCTCTGCCTTTTTTACTTCTGCTTTTTTAGGAGCCGTCTCTTTTGCCGCTGCTACGTTTTTTGCAGATTTTTTACTTTTCTCTACATCGCTAGCTCTTAAAGGCAGACCATTTTCTTCTTTCACTTGAATGATTGTATCTTTTAAAGCACCTAAGATCAACTTATTACTCTTTAAAGCATCATCATTTGCAGGGATAACAAAATCTACACCATCTGGGTCACCATTTGTATCAATGATAGCAAGAACAGGAATCCCCAGTTTTCTAGCTTCGGCTACTGCTAAATGCTCAGTAACAGGGTCGATAACAACAATCACACCTGGAACTTTTTTCATCGTACGGATACCGCACAAATTATTGTTCAACTTTACTTGCTTTTTCATCATTAAAGAAATTTCTTTCTTAGTTAAGCCTTCCGCGCCTGTCTCTAATTTTTTCTCAATACGCTCTAATTTTTTAATAGATCCACGAATCGTTGAAAGATTTGTAAGCATACCGCCTAGCCATCTTTCGCCAACATGGTGCTCTCCGCACTCTTCGGCACAATCTTGAACCACCATTTTTGCCTGTTTCTTTGTTCCTACAAATAGAACACTCTTACCTTTAGCTACTTCTTTAGCAATGATGTCACAAGCTTTTCTAAGATGATACATTGTTTTTGAAAGATCAATAATATGAATTCCATTTCTCTCTTCATAGATGAATCTCTTCATTTTTGGATTCCAACGATAGGTCTGGTGCCCAAAATGCACTCCCGCCTCTAATAATTCCTTGATGGAAACATTTATTTGCCTTTCTTTCTTTTCTTTAGTTTCTGCCAACTTGTACCTCTTAGTGTTATAATGGTTCTGCGCTCTTCAATAAAATATATATTTATAAATCTGAAAAAAGCACTACAAAAAATTCTCCCCGCTACCTTGCGGGGGAATAGCGCCCGATCGGAATCGAACCGACACTCATAGCTTGGAAGGCTATTGTTCTACCGTTGAACTACGGGCGCGAATAATGAAAAATATTATAACCGGCACCCTGTTTACTTGCAATACTTTTTCTTTTTTTTACAAAATTGACGGAAATAACACCCTGAGATATAGTGTCTATCTCCTAAGGAGTTCTAAATGAGGAAAACCAATTTTTTATTTTACACATTGCTTGCTACCTGCACGTGCCACTTAATAAGCGCAGAAACCCCTGATGTCGCCTTAAAGGAAAAGGTGGAGAGTCCATCCTCTAAAAAAGCTATTATGCCTACAGAATCTAAGATATCTCTGGATAAGGAGGAAAATAAAAAAAACTCTTTTGCTGACGAGGACA
>JAJACI010000046.1 GCA_022601595.1 Chlamydiia bacterium
GGGAAAGCTCATTTTCAAGTGATGCCTTCTCTTTTTCCTGCATGCTGATTTCACGGGTTAAGGCGTTGAATTCATCAATTTTTTTGATAGAAGATTGGTGACCTTCTAGTTTTTTGATGTTGGCTTTGCATTCTTCAATGTCTTGTTCTAAAGTGTCGCATGACTCGCTGATCTCTGAGAGCTCATCTTCTTTATCGGCAAGCTGGCCTAGAAGCTCCTTATGTATATTTGCAATTTCTATCAGTTCGTCACTACGAGCCTTTTTCATCTGCATTAAACGGATCATTTTGATATCCAGCTCTTGGATAGATAGGATGTCTTGTAGGGATTCTTGCATGTTCTGTCTCTTTTTAAGTTACTAGAAAAATATTGGCAAGTTTACCTTAAATAGGCATTAAGAGTAAAGAAAATTGTCTTTCTTTTTTTTAGAGAATGATCTACTCTCACGGAAAAATATTTAGAGGCACCCTCCCATGATAAAAAGTTTTTTAGACAGAAAGGATTTACATACATTATCCCCAGAAAGTATTGCCTATTTGGCCTCGATGGAAGTAATAGAACGGAAAGATCCATTAATTGCCGAGGCATTAAAAAAAGAACTGGACGATCAAAGAAATTCTTTAAAGCTGATCGCCTCTGAAAATTACTCCTCGCTTGCTGTACAGCTTGCTATGGGGAATTTTTTAACCGATAAATATGCGGAAGGCCACCCCTTTCACCGCTTTTATGCAGGTTGTGATAATGTGGATACGATTGAGTCAGTGGGGTGCGCTCTTGCTAAAAAATTATTTGGAGCAGAGCACGCCTATATCCAGCCCCATTCAGGTGCCGATGCTAATTTAATCGCTTACTGGGCGATTTTGATAAAGCGTATCGAGGAGCCGTTTATTGAATCCCTTGGAAAGAAAAATGTAGCAGCGCTTACAGATGATGAGTATGAGCAAGTTCGCAATGAGTTTGCCAGCCAAAAAATGATGGGTATGGCCCTTGATGCCGGCGGACATTTAACCCATGGTAGCCGCGTGAATTTTTCCTCTAAAATGATGAAAAGCATCACTTATGGAGTGGATGCTAAAACAGGTCTGCTCGATTATAAAAAAATAGAGGAGCAGGCCATCAAAGAGAGACCTGCCATATTAATAGCAGGCTATTCTGCCTACTCAAGGCTTATTGATTTTTCCATTTTTCGAGAAATAGCAGACAAGTGCGGGGCGACGCTTCTTGTTGATATGGCTCATTTTGCAGGACTGGTCGCTGGGAAACAACTTACAGGCAAATATAACCCTGTGGGCTATGCCGATGTGATCACCTCTACCACTCATAAAACGTTAAGGGGGCCTCGTGGTGGAATTATCCTTTGTACAGAGGAGTTTGCCCCTTTTATAGATAAAGGTTGCCCATACGCTATTGGCGGCCCTCTCGCTCACGTGATCGCTGCAAAATCACTGGCCTTTTCCGAATGCTTAGAGCCTGCCTTTGAAACGTATGCTGCAAATGTTATCAAAAATTCTAAAGCGATGGCTGCGGCCTTTTTAGAAAAAGGGAAAGTTTTAATTTCTGGAGGAACAGACAATCACTTGGTTCTACTTAATGTAGAAGAGAGCTTTGGTCTCACAGGGCGCGCTGCCGAAACGCTTCTTGCAAGATGCGGTATTACTGTAAATAGAAATTCTATCCCAGGCGATATTAATGGCCCTTGGTATACCTCAGGAATCAGGCTTGGTTCAGCGGCGCTTACCTCGCGCGGCATGAACGAGGCTGACATGCACAAAATTGTAGAAATCATTTGTCGCCTGCTTGATGCGGCAGAGCCTCTTGAGGGAAGCAAAGCAAAAGTGCATATTGCCGACCTGCTGGTTAAAAAGACAAAAATGGATGTCAAAGAGCTTCTTTCAGGCTATCCTCTCTACCCAGAAATTCTATAGCTAGAAAAGAAGTTTCCCTTTTTTTTGTCGTTCGGGTATACTGCGGATTTATATGTTATATCAAAGCGAGGCAATAATGAGTCAGAATAAAGTGGAAGAGAAAAAAGAGCAGAAAGATCAGGGCAGCGTTGAAGGGAAGATCGAAGATATGCTGATTGCCGAGAGAAAGATTTTTTTATCTTCTCAGGTAGATGATAAGTCTGCTAAAGAGATTATTAGAAAAGTTTGGTATTTAGAGCATACAGCGCCTGGAAAGCCTATTTTGTTTATCATCAATTCTCCGGGCGGATCTGTCGATTCTGGTTTTGCTATTTGGGATCAGATGAAGATGATCACTTCTCCTGTGTATACGCTTGTTACAGGGCTTGCGGCGTCTATGGGATCAATCTTGAGTTTGGTTGCTGGTAAAGGCAAGAGATTTGCTACGAAAAATGCTCGTATTATGATTCACCAGCCTTTAATTGGCGGCGTTATTCAAGGGCAGGCTACGGATTTGGAGATTCAGGCTAAAGAGATTATTAAAACTCGAGAGGCTTTGATTGATATCTATGAGCAGGAGACTGGTAAAGAGCGATCGCAAATTGAAAAAGCTTTGGATAGGGATACATGGATGACTGCAGAAGAGGCGAAAGCTTTTGGACTGCTCGATGGTATTGTGGATTCTTATAAAGACATTAATATGGTCTAGTATTACTTTAGGCAGAGATGATTTTTTATAAATATCAAGGTGCAGGCAATGATTTTATCCTCGTAGAGGATGAGGGAGTGTGCGGTTATGTGTCTCATCTTTGTGATCGACATTTTGGAATAGGTGCCGATGGAGTGATTGTATTAGAGCCCTCTGTAGATTGTGATATACGGATGAGGATTTTCAATTCTGATGGAGGCGAGGCTTCTATGTGCGGAAATGCGTTACGATGTGTTGTTTTGCATCTCCAAAAAGAGATAGTTTCTATAGAGACCGCTGCAGGTAATTGCTTTGGTAAGATAGTAGATGGCGCTATTTTAGCGACCCTTCCTTATGTAAAGGAAGAGGTGGAGCCATATATTTTAGATGATAATAGAAAGGGCTATCTAATAGATACAGGAGTGTATCACTTGATCATTTTTGAAGAGGTAGATTTTGATACGCCTGATTTTGAAGAAGATGCTAGAAAAATCCGTTTTGATAAGCGCTTTGGAAAGAGTGGAGTGAATGTTTCCTATATTATGGAGGCAGGGGATATTCTCATTCGTACTTATGAAAGGGGGGTGGAAAAAGAGACGCTTGCATGTGGCACCGCAGCCGCTGCCGCAGCTTTTCTTGTGAGAAAGAATGATAAAAAAGAGCGCTTTGAGTATACTGTATATCCAGTATCCAAAAAGACATTGAAATTTACCTTTGATGAGGATGATAGGATTTGGATGGAAGGTCCGGCTAGTCTTGTTTTTAAAGGAAAGATGGCGATGGAAAATACATATGAAATAGAGGGGTCAGTGCTATGATAAAGCAAAAAATTGGTGTGCCAAAAGAGATTAAGAATATGGAGTTTCGAGTGGGGGCAACACCTACGATGGTTATGGGATTTGTCGAGGCTGGTCATAGTGTTTTTGTAGAGAAAAATGCTGGCGCTCGTATTGGATACAGTGATGAGATGTATCAAAAGGCGGGAGCAAAAGTGGTCCCTACTGCTAAGCAAGTATATGAATCAGATCTGATAATAAAGGTAAAAGAGCCGCAAAATTCTGAATTTCCTTTGATGCATGAGGGGCAGGTTTTGTTTTGTTACCTTCATTTGGCACCAGATGCAGAGCAGACCAGGCAGCTTATAGAGAGAAAAGTGGTTGCTATTGCCTATGAAACGGTTGAAGATAAACAGGGTAGATTGCCTTTGCTCACCCCTATGAGTGAGATAGCAGGGAGGATTTCTGTACAGGCAGGTGCTTATGCTCTTCAGATGGCAAATGGCGGCCGCGGAGTTCTTTTAGGAGGAGTGCCGGGGGTGAAGCCTGCTGAAGTGGTGATTATTGGCGGAGGCGTTGTAGGAACCAATGCTGCGCAGATGGCGATGGGTCTTGGTGCGGATGTTACTATTTTAGATAGAGATCTAGATAGATTGAGGCTGTTGGATATGCACTATGGCGGGCGGCTAAAAACTTTATATTCTTCTCCGCAAATTATTGGCAAGCTTTTAAGGCATGCAGACTTGATTATTGGAGCGGTGTTGATACCTGGTAAGAAGGCGCCTAGTTTGGTTAGCAAAGAGATGTTAAAAGATATGAAGGCCGGTTCTGTATTGGTGGATGTTTCTATTGATCAGGGAGGATGTTTTGAGACATCGATGGCGACAACTCATTCGGAGCCAACATATATTGTGGATGATGTAGTGCATTATTGTGTGGCAAATATGCCAGGAGCATGCGCGCGATCGGCAACACAGGCTCTTACCAATGCTACCTATCCCTATGCCATTAAGATTGCAAATCTTGGGTATAAGCAGGCGCTTTCTCAAGATCCTTTGTTTATGAAAGGCTTGAATGTGCATCATGGGAAGGTAACCAATGCTCCTGTAGCAAAGGATCTTGGGTATGAATATGTAGATCCATCTACTTGTTTACAATAATAATATACACCTTTCCCTTGACCAGAAATATTCCTTTTGCATTAGATAAAATCATGCGTATAGGAAAGAAAAGATAAAAGAAAATAATAATGATAGATAAAATGTTTAGTAAAGAAATTCTGAAAAAAGCAAAATCCTTGGTTGATGAGAAGAAGGTTGCTAATGTGATTTTCTCTACAGGCACCTATCAGGCTGAGGTTATTGATAATGAGAAGCCAGAATGGACATTTCTTCAGCTAAATAGTAAGGGCGAATTTACCGATCTTTTTTGTGAATGTGGCGGCTCTAAAGATAAGGCATGTGTACATTTGGCAGCGTCTGTAGAAGCGATCTATCGTGGTCATAAAGATCCTATCCATATTCGTTATGAATCCTGTTTTTGGAAAAGTGCTTTAGAGCTGCTTGCGCAAAGGCTTGGTTATGATCATGATCTTCTTAAAAAGGAAGGGGATCTCTATCAAATAGCTGATGATACGGGGAGTGTTCTTTTTAAAATCACTTGCAAGAGCGAGAGGGCTCATGAGCATTTTCGTATTACAGTGGATGAGAGGGTGGAGGAGACCGAGGAAACAAGTATTAAGTTTTCTAACCTAGAAGCCGAGGAGCTTGAAAACTACCAGGCAGGAAACCCTTCTAAGAAATTGCAATTTGAGCTCTCTTTTTGGTCTGATCTGGCAAAATACCTATTATTTTTAGAGGATGATGATAAAAAGGCTAATATTACCATCGTTAATAGAGGGGCTAAAGTTCCTCAGGTTTTAGAGATAGAAATGAAAGATTTTTCTATTGCTGCTTTTATCGAAAAAGAGGAGTGGGAAGGGGTGCTACCTTCTTTAAAAGATTATCAGATGAATCTTCCTGTGCATGAAATGACAGGTAGAGAAATAGAAAAAGTGGAGTATGACGAGCAAAAGCAAGAATTCACCATATTTGGGAGTAGTACTGATGGGGAAAAGGATAGCAAGAGCATAGATCTTGGAGCATGGAAATTTGTTCCGGAGAAAGGCTTTTATCCTTCGAGTAATGATCCAATTCTATCTAAAGATACCATTGCTTCGGCAGATATTGAAGAGGCGCTTAC
>JAJACI010000047.1 GCA_022601595.1 Chlamydiia bacterium
TCTACAGAGCTCCTAAATCAACTCAAAAAGCATGCAGAAGAAGAAATCTTAAGACATGCACAGGAGAAAAAAGAGTTAAAAGAGGAGGCTGAAAAAGTGATCTCCTCGCTTAGAAATGCTCCTAAAAAACTAGAACGAATACTTGGTCAAATAGAGCTTCTCACCCCCACTGCAAGCTTACTCACTAAGCAAGCAGACGACCTCAAAAATAGAATACTGAGCCTTCAAAAGGAGCATGAACAACTTACATTACAAAATGGACTACTCTCTCAAAATATATCTTTACTTCAACAAACCAACAAAGATCTTTCTCAAGAAACAGTGCATTTAAAAAATGCTCGATCATTGCTTGTAGATACTTGTCAAATAATACACCGAGCTGCTTCAGATCTTCCCCAGAAAAAACCTATCATTTTACCCAATAGAGTAGACTCTGAATATATATTGGCGTAAAACACGGCCTATGGCATACTTGATACATACAAAAAAGAGGTTCTATGGCTACTGTTGATGCAAATGCACTTAAAAAGGGAATGAAATTAGAAATTGATAATAACCCTTACAATGTCCTTCAAGCAGATATTGTAAAACCAGGAAAGGGTCAAGCTTTTACCAGAACAAAGCTACGAAATCTAATGACAGGTTCGCAGCTTGAAAAAACTTTTAAATCCAATGAAAAGCTTGCGCTTGCCGATGTGAATGAAACTTTTATGCGCCTTATTTATACCGACGGTGATGGCGCAACACTTATGCATGATGAGAGCTTTGAACAAGTTACTATACCCTATAGTATTATTGGATCAGATAAAAATTGGTTAAAAGAAGAAATTTTATACGCTATCATCTTTTATAAAGGACAAGTGGTTGCCTTTGAACCGCCAAACTTTATGGAGCTAACTATCAAGGAAACGATGCCTGGAGAAAAAGGAAATACCGCCTCTGGAAAAGTGACTAAACCTGCAACTCTTGAAACAGATGCAGAAATTGCTGTTCCCATCTTTATCACCGAAGGGGAAAAAGTGCGCGTGGATACTAGAACTGGCGAATATGTTTCCAGATGCTAACACCACTACAAAAAATTCAAATCCGATCAAAAGCTCTTAAACAAACAAGGGCTTTTTTTGATGATAGAGGTTTTTTAGAAACCGATGTTCCAATATGTAATAAAGCCGCCGCAGTCGACGCCTACATCGACCTTTTTGAAGTAAAAGAGGAAGGATTCCTTCACTCTTCTCCTGAACTGCGCATGAAAGACTATCTTTGCAACGGATCTGGTAATATCTATTTTCTTGGCCACGTCTTCCGCAAAGAAGAAATAGGATCGCGCCATCACTCAGAATTTACCATGCTCGAATACTACCGCATAGAAACTACCGAAGAGATATTTTTAAAAGAGGTGATAGATTATCTCTCCCTCTTTCTTGGCAAAAGAAAAATAGAAACCCTCACCTACGATGATGCTATGGAAAAATATAGCCCTACAAAACTTTCCAATGACACGATAAACTATACGGAAGAAGAAAAACGTCACTATATTTTTTCCCATCACGTAGAACCTGCACTCGGCAAAAGCTGCTTTACCATCCTAACAAATTTCCCTGCCTGCGAGGCAAGCCTTGCCCAGACAAAAATGGAAAATGGCAAACTGGTTGCCAAACGCTTTGAAATCTTTGTAGATGGCGTAGAACTAGGCAATGGCTTCTTAGAGCTCTCCTGCGAAAAGACAGCACGAGCTCGCTTTGTTGATGCCAATAGTAAGAGAACCTTTTTACATAAACCTTCCTATCCGTTAGATGAAATCTTCCTAAAAAATCTTGAAAAAGGGCTTCCCAAAAACACCTACGGCATCGCCATCGGCTTTGACCGCCTCCTCATGCTTGCAAATGACATCCAAAAAATCCACAACATCATCCTTTAGGAGACTCTGAAAAACGAGCAGTTTTATAATCTCCCAGATTTCTGATAAATCCTATTTTTCGCCTCGCCCCATCCCTACAGGGATGCCGCTTACTCCAAAATAGAATTTATATCAAAAAACCTGAAGAAATTCTAAAAGGTGTAGTTTATCAGAGTCTCCTTGAGGAACCTCTGAAAAACTCATGCAGTTACTCAGAGTCTCCTTGAGGACTGGCTTTTGCTAATTCAGCCTCTTTCAAAATTAAATCTCTCCAATAGGGAAAATACAGCCTAGTCAAATCCATTTCTTTTCTCGATAACTCTTCTAATTTTCTTTCTAGAAAATCTTCTGTGACCTCAGACCATTCTTTAATCATTATTACAGGTAAATCTTTATACAAAAATTCATTACCTAGCGCATACTCTTTTGTATCTTTCACTATAGGTCTTACAACAGGAATACAACCCATGAGTAATGCTTCCCAAGTTCTATGGCAATCAATTCCATTCCCTGAAGGAGATAGACAAAATCTACTTCTCTTTAAATCTTTTAAATAATCAGGAAATCTTTTTTTCTTAGCAGGTACTACAAAGCGCTGTTTACTAAACAAATTATGTACAAAAGATCGCTCCTCTTGAAAAGTATGTAACGCAATATTTAAATAGGTTACATTAGCTCGAGGGGCACTTAAATTAGCTATCTTAGCTAACAAATTCTCATCTGATGTTCTTTTTTTATACCAGTATCTATTTTCAATGCCAATAGGAATTGGTATCAGCTTTTCATGATGAAGATTTACATTTTGTGCATACCACTTTATTATCTTAGGATCATCAAGAAGAGCGAGATATTTTTTATCTACAGCACTATCCCCATTATGGGTGATTAAAATATAGCGACATTCAATATGAGGATGTACCTTTTCCAAAAAATCATCCAACAAATGAACTTGCACAAATACAATATCGCCCGTTTCAATATTCTGGATAATATTATTCATTTGACCGCGCATATGTGCTATTGGTGTAGAATATTCCCAAGATTCTACATGCAATTCTTCATATGTAAAATCACTTATGCCCCTAAAAGCGCTACCAGAAATATAATTTCCTAAAGGCTTTAATCCTTCATTTGAAGGGATAAACTTGGATTGTTCTCCAGCACTTAATCCTATAATACTAACCATCAAAAATAAATATTTTAACATCTTCAATGTTCACTTCTCCAACTTTTTACTTTATTCATCAGCGGCCTTTTATTGACAATTTTTATTGGACACAATGATTGATCTGCACATTTATACTCATTAAGAGGAGTGTCATTATTCCATATATACAAAACCTCAGGTATATAAAAGACATGCTCTCTTGCCATATCCATCATGTATAACATTAAAGAATAATCAGGGCCTGATATAAAAAATCTCCCATTATCATACTGAAAATTCTTTACTGGAATTTTTTTAGCAAGACCTGCATAAAATGTTCTTAGATGAGAGCTAAACCACCCTAACTTTCGGTGATTTCCTCTTGCTAAATCAGCACTCTTTACCGCTTTTGAATAAATAGGGAAATCATTATTTTCAGGAAAAACCTTATACGTTCCATAGGTAAGCCAAACTCGTTCATCTGCATACGCTTGATTTACACGCTTTAAAACATCCTTATGAGCAAAGAAATCATCTCCATCATAGGTAACAACAATATCATCATCTTCTAAAGAATGAATGAGATGATACCAATTGCTCATAGCACCTACATTTTTCTCATTTCTAATAAGAGTAATTTTATCCTCAAACCCCTTTTCTTTAACATAGTCATTAACAAGCTCCCAAGTATTATCTGTCGATGCATCATCTATATACACGGCTTTAAAATTCTCATAGTCCTGCATGAACAAACCATCTAGATTCCTCTTATAATAATTTTCATTATTATATGACAAAATACAAACAACCATTTTTTTTTCGGTTTTTGGATTCTCTATTTTAGGAGCAAAATTATACTCACTACCAAAAAGGGAAAACATCCCAACTATACTACCTAACAAAACTCTTATCTGCATTTTTACAACCTCTGATCTTTCTTTTTTTTGCTTTGTTTAGACATTGCGCCAATTGAATTTCTAAGCAAATCTGGAAACACTATAATGAAAATCTTATTTGAAGTGAAAGTAATTTATTCGAATGGCTTTAAGGAGACTCTGAATAATTGCTGGTTTCAATAATTTTTTCAGGTTGCTCGAATAAATTGGTTTTTGGAGTAAGGCTCAGCCCTGTAGGGCTGAGCCGCCACGAAAAATCTCATTTATAAGTAAGCTGGACTAATTATTCAGCATGAGTTATTCAGAGTCTCCTAAGAAGACTCTGAAAAGAATGTTACAAAACAAACTATAACTGGCTTTATTGAGGGATTTATTTTTAGGTATTTTTTACTAAGTCGGTTTCGATGTGTGCATGCAGAAACATCCCTCTCCCTCACGGTTTTTATTAGGGGGTTTGCTTTTAGGCATTTTGGGCTAAGGGCATTTTGAAGTGTGCATGCAGGCACTCGAAAAATGCCCTTAGCACAAAAGGTCAAAAGCAAATCCCCCTAATAAATTTTTTCTTGGGTGGAGCCGCGATAATGAAGGGGCTTCTTCCTCCCTACAGCAAAGGATTTCTTAGAGACTCTTAGTGAAGGCGCTGCTTGGCGTCTTTTATGTTCTGATTTATATATGCGTCTAATTACTTCTGAAACTATTTCGAAATCTATATTTTCGATTTTTGCTATTTCTTCTGGGCATTTGTAATCTTCTACGTAATCTTTTATTATTCTATCTACTATTTGGTAGCTGGGAAGGGATTTTTTATCATCTTTATGATGGCGTAGTTCTTCTGATGAAGGTTTATTGAGTATATTACTTGGGATAATTTCTTGTTTCTTATTGATGTACTGGGCAAGTTTATAGCAATTTGTCTTTAACACATCGCCTATCACGGTAAGCGCCCCGGCCATGTCCCCGTAGAGTGCGCAGTAACCAAGCGCTAATTCTGTTTTATTGGCTGTACAAAGGAGCAGTCCTTTTTCTTTATTTGCAAACGCCATGAGGATAGACGCTCTAATACGCATTACAAGATTTTCGTAGATCGCGCTATCTTGCTCTATATCAAAAAATGGATTCATAGCCTTTTCATAGTCTTTGTACAAGTCTTTTACAGCAATTTCATGGAGCTTGATGCCTAAATTTTTAGCCAAGTCTCTTGCATCTTTTGTTTGCTCCTCGGTGATAAATTTAGAAGGCAAATGAACACCGATAACATTGTCTTTTCCCAGAGCTTTTACGGCAATAGCAGCAACAAGAGCAGAGTCCAACCCTCCTGTTATACCAATAATTGCTTTTGAGTTATATGATTTAACAAAATAGTCTTTTACGCCAAGGATAAGGGCCATATGAGTATCTTCCATAGCATCTGGCTTAAAGGGAATGACAGGTTCTTTCTTTTCTAGGTCTATAACAACAAAATCTTCTTCAAAGCCTTTAGCCACTTTACAAACAGCGCCATCTTCATCAACAAAAAGACTATATCCATCACAGATCACATTTCCGCTAGCACCAACCTGGCAAGCATATAACACTGGGCAAGAAAGGGTTTTAGTTGCAGCGCGGCATACCTCTACCCT
>JAJACI010000048.1 GCA_022601595.1 Chlamydiia bacterium
ATATCCCTCTTAGAGGAATATATACCTAAATCGTCACAACTTAAATTCCTTAACGAAAATTCTTTTATTCCTCCATTATTAAAAGCAACAAGCACATCACCGGAATAATTTCCCTTACTGATGGTATAGTCTTTTAAAGAGGGGTTAAACAGGCCAAGGCACACCTGTAGAATTAACATCTGCCTTACCTCCAACGAATCCAGATGACTCCTGAGTAAAAACTCCCCTTTTTCATGGGTACATACTACATTTATATGAGCCATATGACCAAACATCGGGTCCAGCTGAAGAGAGAGATCCAGCTCAAGTCCCTGCTCATTCTTCTTTGTTGGATTGCCGGCAAGCTTTACAGGAAGTGTTTTTCCTCCATCATCAATAAAACCAGTAATATCAACAGCGGCTTCTTTAAAGGCATCCATGGTGATAAAACCAGATAGGTCTTTGAAATGAAAACGGGTATCACCATTTTCATTGTACACATGAATTTCCCCCTTATCCATCGAAGAGGAAATTTTCACATTATCAATTATACTCTTTGCCTCTGAAGAAATGGGATAGTCCATATCTACAAAAATCCTATCAAACGAAGAGGTTATCCCAGCGGCATTATTTGTTACTTTTCCATCTAGAAAATTCATATGAAAACGTGCATCTTTTATCGTATTTTGCGCGGAGATCGCTAAAAAAGCACGGCCATCCAATTTCCCCTTCTCCACTTTCCAGTCGGTCGCTGCATCGCCCATAAAGAAATCAAAAAACTCTTTGTAATATCCAATGCTACTTTGTCTCGCCTCTATATCAATGATCCATCTATCTGCCCATGAAGATAAATCCATCTTTATCTGACCTCGCAGCGGCTCTGAAAAAATCAGTGTGCCAAGCTTTTGCGAAGAGATAGATTTTGCTAAAGAAAAACCTATTTTTTTATCAGGGGTATGTATATTTCCATTTTTGATTTCCACCTGTCTTAACGAGAGTAAAATAGATCGCATCTGATCACCAGATAGCACCTTTTCTGACGCCATCTTCTTGGTAAAAGAAATATCTAAATCTTCAATAATATAATGGTTGCTTAAAGAGATTTTTTCCAAAGAGGGGGCGTAACAAAATATCTTTCCTATCTTACAAATTACACCTCCCTCTTTATCCTCTAAACAAATATCGTGAAAAGCCACACCTTTTTTTCGCAAAGACATGTAAGAATAGTTGAGATTCCACTCCCCTTCTAAAGGAATTTTGTAGGAAACATACTTTTTTAGCGCGTAATGAAAAACCGGCCCTTTAAAGACTATACCCATGATCACCATCGATAATGAAAGAAAAAGAAAGAACGAGCGCTTTGATAAAAATAATTTTTTTGACATGGCAATTTTGAGTTGGTACAATCCTATCTGACTAATATCATAATAGGCATGATAAATAAAATGAATTCCTTTTTATATTCTCTTTTAGAAACTTCAAAATCCTTTTTCTACTCCCCTGCAAAAACACCTAAACATGCTCCTTTTGTTCGAGACCCTATCGATATAAAACGTATAATGACACTGGTTGTTATAGCCCTTATTCCAGCGATTTTTTTTGCAATCATAAGCAGCGGGGTCCATGGCGCTCTATATGATCAAGTAAACATCCCACTTATGAAAGAGTATATAGAAGCATCCAAATCTATTTTTTCCTATCTCTCTTTTGTCTCTTCTCATTTTTTTCTCTTCTTTTTTGCAGGGTGTAAATTATTTCTTCCTCAAGTAATTATCATCTACGTTACGGGAGGATTGATAGAGATTTTTTTCGCCTCTTTACATAGGAAAACCGTTTCCGAAGGTTTTTTTGTTACAGGAATATTGTTTGCACTTATACTTCCTCCCACACTTCCCTATTGGATGACCATCTTTGGCGTCTCGGTGGGGCTGATTTTGGGCAAAGAGCTTTTTGGTGGAACGGGAATGAACATCTTTAATCCAGCACTTGTTTGTCGATGTATTTTATATTTCTCTTTCCCAAGTTATATGACAGGAAATATTTGGGCAGGAAGTAACTCTTTTATCACTGCAAAAAATACCGCCGCTTACAACCAAATGCTTGAGACAGGTCCTTATGATACAATAACTACTTCTAGTCCATTAACTATTTCAGAGCTCCCTATGTCGGTAACAAGATTACAAATTGATGGCATTGCCCTCTCCTATACAAAAGATGTAAAATTAAAAAAGGAGCTTCAAAAGAGCCTTTTAGATTTTAACAAAAAGCTCTCTATCGATTCGCTGTCGGTAGCAGAAAATATAGACTTTGTAACCAATGGACTTAAATTACCAGAAGAACAACTAGAAAAAGCCGCTCATTTTGCCAAAATCCTCTATAATATCGCTCCCTTTACTGACATGAATTTTTACTTTGGAAATATGCCTGGAAGTTTTGGAGAGACCTCTAAATGTGCTGTCCATATTGGAATGATTATTCTTATATTTACAGGTCTTATTTCCTTTCGTATTATTTTTCCAGCAATGGTTACCGCCTTTTTAACTGCAGGATGTTTCTACCTCTTTGCCATGTCGGGAGCGGACACACCGGCACATTTCTCTCTACCGCCCTATAAACAGCTAATTATAGGCGGCCTCTCTTTTGGTATTATCTTTATGGCAACAGATCCGGTTTCAGGTCCCACCACAAAAGTGGCTCAAATCATTTATGGTGCCTTGATAGGGATGCTTACCATTATCATTAGACTGATCAATCCAGCTTTTCCTGAAGGGATAATGCTTGCTATCCTATTTGCCAATGCTTTTTCCCCTCTCTTTGACCGTATCGCCCTGCGCTACCGAAAAAAAGGGGTCGCCGGAAAAATCACCTTTGATGAGGTGAAAGTGTGATCAAGGAAATGAAAACCTACCTTTTTGTAATCATTATGTGCAGTGTATCAGCTTTCATATTATCCATTGTAGCAACCTCTCTTCATGTCCCGCAAACAAAGGCGCGCACTGCTTACCGAAGTCGACAGCTACTCATAGCAGCACACCTCCTTTCCAAAAGCTCTACAAAGAAAACGGTAGAAGATATTATGAGAGAGAAAATCACACCCATGCTCACCAACGATCAAGGGGAAAGCTTCACCTTTGAAGAGAAAAAAATAGACTACGCTACTTATTTTGATAAAGGAATAAAAACTGGCTATTTTAAAAATACATTAAAACTCTATTATCAGATAAAGGACGGGGGAATTATTCTTCCTGTAAATGGAATGGGGCTATGGGATGCTATATATGGCTATATAGCCATAGAGAAAAATGGCTACCGTATTCTTGGTATCACTTGGTACGACCAAAAGGAAACTCCAGGCCTTGGCGCAGAAATCAGCAGCAGCAAATGGCAAGATACTTTTATTGGAAAAACCCTCTTTCATGGGAAAAAAATGGAGCGTTTCGGCTTAGATTTTATCCCTAAAGAAATGCTTCACCTTCTCTCTTCCCTAAAAAAAGAATATACTATTGCAGCAATATCTGGAGCAACACTTACCACCGATGGAGTACAAAACGCTATCAAAAACTCTCTCTCTCCCTACATACCACTACTTAAAAAAATGCAAAAAAGAAAACATAATTAGCTCTCTTGATCAATCTAAATCATCTATAATAACTTCTATAAGAGGTGTGGTTGTATTATTACTTGAGGAATCAAGACAGATCATAATTCTTCCCTCGTCCTCTATATAAGCCCGCCAAAAAACAAACATATCATCCAGTTTTTTTCTTACCTCTAAAAAGTGACCTTTAAAATCAATATAATTTGTGATATTAGTCATTATCTCTTTTAAGGCTAACAAGTGCTCATCTCTTTTCTTGAAACGTTCTACAAGAGACTCCAAATCTTTGGTTAACTTATTCATACCATCTAAAGACTCGTGATCACCTACTTTAATACATCTTCTAATTCTATCTACCTTACTATAAATCTCTTTATAAATAGGCGATTCCACACTTAAGTTATTTAGATTTCCCATCCAATTAATTATTTCTATTGACCTGGCGCAAAGAACATCCCTCCGCTTTTCTTTTATTTTCTCCTTAAGGCTGGATAAATTCAGACAAGCACCTTGCTCACTTCTAAAATAAGGAAGCAGAATAGACTCTTATATAGACTGAAAAAATGGGTGACAGACGCAGGCTTCTTCCATTATTTCCTCGTTTTCATATACCTGCTTCCTTTTTTTATCTTCTACCTCTACTTTAACAGTAGTATTCCATTTTGCTAAATACCTCCTTACCAATGTACCTACTTTGCGGAGTTTTCTCTGATACCCAGCATGTTTTTTTTTGGATTGTGTGACTCCATTCATTTTTAATATCTCTCGCAAGGCTATATTCAATGCGCTCTTAAATCCTTTTTGCCCTTCACAAAAAATCTCTGTATACGATAGCCCTTTCGTATTGGGAAATAAAACATCTACAGTGGAAGTAATATGCATTGCCATAATTTCTTGACATTTTACATCTTCTGTAGATAGCTTTTTTTTGAAAGAAGATCTAGATCTCTGATAAGAGGGGGATAATTTTCTTAGAGCAGTGCACTCTTTTCGGAATGCTTCCATCTTTGTAGCATAAACGGCATTATCTGATACCACACTATTCATTACATTCTCCTATTTATAAACTTTTTGAGGTATAGTCTACTCCAACATTTAATTTATTACAAAAATTCTCTCTGTATAATTTTATTATCTGGTATCTTCCTATTATGGCCAAGATAACCAAGAAAAAAGCCCTTTTAGAACCTTTATGGAAAGACAATCAAATACTTGTCGCCATACTTGGAATTTGTTCCGCACTTGCCGTAACGATTCAAATGAAGACAGCTCTTGTTATGGCCCTTGCCGTCATCTTTGTTACAGGGCTCTCTTGTTTTTTTGTATCGCTTGTCCGAAAAGTGATGCCGGATAGTGTCCGAATGATAGCGCAATTGGTGATCATCTCTACCTTTGTAATCATCGTCGATCAATTTTTACAGGCCTATTTTTTCAATATCTCCCGCATGCTCTCTGTTTTTGTAGGTCTTATTATCACCAACTGCCTGGTAATGGGAAGATGTGAATCGTTTGCCCGTAATGAAGCGCCTTTACTAGCTCTTTTAGATGGAGTGGGGGCCGCTACAGGCTATGGCATGGTAATTATTGCCGTAAGCTTTATCAGAGAACTTTTTGGTTTCGGAACGATCTTCGGCTTCCAAGTAATTCCAGAGATCATCTACGCCACCGCAGAACACTCCTCAAGATACGTTAACTGCAACCTAATGGCGCTAGCCCCCTCCGCCTTTTTTATCATTGGCTTGTTCA
>JAJACI010000049.1 GCA_022601595.1 Chlamydiia bacterium
TAAAATATCACATATTTTTGAGCTTGAGCCAATAGAAAATATCACAGAAAAAACACTGATGGATGCATTTGAAACTACATTTATCAGAGTTTCCTTAAAAGTCTGATGGTACAGTCAAGCTAGATTCAATAGCTTGATACTCGGCTATAAAGGCAAGCATTGTATTGATAAGCGTTATTTCAGCAGAGGATAAACCTGTTTGCAATGAATATGCCGTCCACTGCACCTGCATGGCGGCAAGCGTTTTGTTATACAAATCAATTAAAAATGCTTGATTGGTATTAAGTATCGCCTGATCAGCGGGCAAAGGATCGTATAAAGCATTATTTCCGTCCAGATAAGCATCTACCGCTAAAATACTATTATACAGGTAGATCACTTGCGTTTGCTGGGTTACAGCAGCATTGGTTATGGTCTCTAAAAAAGTAATGGCACTATCAACAGGGGTCATCTGAACGATAATATAAAAGGAATAGGTACCTGCGGTTACAAGAGGGAGTTTTGTAAAATCTACTCGATAAGTAAAGTCTTGAGAAGAATCTGTTTGCGCATCGCCGGTTGTAAAATAGGCGTTATCTAATAGACTTTGTGATAAAAATGCTCCACGGGATGCCGAAACCCATTTGTTATAACCTAAAACATTAAAAAAAAGAGAGAACTCCCCATTATTGCTATTAAAGGTGGGGTTATTCAACGCATTTAAACTATATGGAGTGGTGATATTGGTAGACTGAAGCTGATAGAACAAATCACTTCTAGGATCTAAGTTGACAAGCCATTGATATAAAGTAGCATTCAGACTATATCCATTTTGAGATGTGCTATTAGGTGATGCTTTGATAGTAAAGGTGATATCTGCAAAGTCTAAGGCGGCTGCCTCTGTAGCTGTATAATTTTGAACAACCTTTTCGCTATCAATCAATGCAATACCGCTATTAAGGAGCGTTTCATCTTGAGGATAAGGAGGGGGCGGCTGTGATTGCAGAGTTACGGAGCCATCATCATTTACTTGAATAAAAAAGGAGATGGTTAGATTTGCAAAATTTGCGACGGTATTATATTGCTGAGCGGGATTAGGATAGAGAACGACCTCCCCAAAAAGGAGAGGCGCAGAGAAAAGCATAAACAATAAATAAAATCTTCTAAGCATTTGCATTTTCAGTAGCAAGTATTTGCTCCACTATCTGATCTACTGTAAAGCCAAAATCTTGCTGTAGATCCTCTATAGGTTCTGATTTACCAAAGGTATCAATGCTAATATTTACCCCGTCACGGCCAGTATATCTTTCCCATCCAAACGATGCTCCTGCTTCCATAGAAACGCATAGACCGCAATCTTTTCCTAAAACAGTATCTTTATAGCTTTTATCTTGTGTTTCAAAAATATCCATACAAGGCATAGAGACCGTACGTACATTTTTAGAAAACTTCTCAGAAGTTAAAATCTCATAAACTTCCTTTGCAAGGTGCAGTTCTGATCCTGTGCCAATAAGTGTAATATCTATTGGTCGGCTCTTATCCTCTTCTATTAAGATATAGGCTCCTTTGCCCACTGTTTCATCAAAATCACGATTGGTCTCTTTAAGTGTAGGTAGGTTTTGCCTTGTAAAAATCAAGACCGAAGGACCATGGGAATTATTTAGCGCCACCCACCAAGATCCTGCAGCCTCATGAGCATCTCCTGGACGGAAAACGTTTAGTCCTGGCATAGCTCTTAGCGAGGCTACATGTTCTACCGGTTGATGAGTAGGGCCATCTTCCCCCAGGAAAATGGAATCATGAGTAAAGAGAAAAATGGTTGGGTGCTCTGATAAAGCTGCAAGTCGTATAGCATTTCTCATATAATCAGAGAAGCACAAAAAAGTTCCTGTAAAAGGTCTTAAATGAACAGCTGACAAACCATTTGCAATAGCTGCCATTGCAAATTCTCTTACGCCATATTTGATATTTCGCCCAGCAAAGTCTCCTCTATTAATAATACCATAATCTTCAAGCTTGGTACAATCTGACCCTGAAAGGTCTGCAGATCCACCTATTAAAGCAGGTACATGTTTTGCAATAACTTGGATAGCAAGAGCGCTTGCTTTTCGTCCGCCCATTTTTTCGTCAAATTTTATGTTTTGCAGTTCCTTTTTCAAGACTTTAGGAATAGGATGATTTTTCATCTCCTTAATTTCTTTAGCAAGCTCTGGATAATTCTTTTCATAATTTTTAAACATCGCATCAAAATGCATTTTGTTTTTTTTCTGGTGCTCTTTCCTTTCATTGAAAAAATCTTTTACATCAGCTGGAACAAAAAACTTTTCCTCTGACATGCCAAGCGCTTTTTTCGTAGCAATTATTTCCTCATCGCCAAGAGGAGATCCATGAACTTTATGAGAGCCAGCTTTATTCGGAGAGCCGAAACCAATAACGGTATTACATACCACAAGGAGAGGTTTTTCTTGAGCATTACGAAGACTCATCAAAGTCTCATACACCTCATTAATATCATTTGCATTTTCAATCTCTACTACATCAAAACCGTAAGACTTATACCTTAATATATCATCATCGCTACACGAATCGCTAAAAGCTCCATCAAGGGTGATGTTATTTCTATCATAAAGCAAAATAAAGTTATCCAAGCATAAATGGCCAGCAAGAGACGACGCCTCATGCGACACTCCTTCCATTAAACAACCATCGCCGGCAAGGGCAACCACCTTGTTATCAAAAATAGGAAAACCATCTTTATTGAATTTTTCGCCTAAAACTTTCATCCCCAAAGCTATTCCTATGGCATTTGCAACCCCTTGACCAAGAGGTCCTGTTGTTACCTCTACCCCCTCTGTATCTAATTTTTCAGGATGCCCTGGAGTCTTGGATCCTTTTTGACGGAAATTTTTTAAATCATCTAAACTAACGTTATATCCCGCAAGGTGCAGCGCTGAATATAAAAACATCGAACCATGTCCTGCAGATAGGACAAAATGATCGCGCCAGATAGCTTCTTCATCTTTAGGGTCATAATTTAAAAAGGCGCCCCATAACACCGCTCCTATTTCTCCGCACCCAAGAGGTAGGCCTGGATGGCCAGAATTTGCCTTCTGTACACCATCGATAGAGAGCCCTCTTATGGTATTTGCCACATCTTCATAAATTTTTTTTTGTTTTTTATCTAGCATGATTTTTTCCGTCTGTTCTTGCAATTGTTATTATTTTAGACTATCATGTATTATATTTTAAAGGAAACATCATATACTTATGAAAACACAAGTTATCAAAAAAAAATTCTTAGAGGCCTTTGAGAGCAAGGGTCACATCATTTTACCTTCTGGCAAGACCATACCCTATAATGATCCCACCTTACTATTTGTAAACGCCGGAATGAATCAGTTTAAGGATTATTTTTTAGGAGAAAAAAAAGCTCCCCATTCAAGAATTGCCACCGCTCAAAAATGTATACGCGTTGGCGGAAAACATAATGATCTGGATAATGTAGGTCACACATCAAGGCATCTAACCTTTTTTGAAATGCTTGGAAACTTTTCTTTTGGAGACTACTTTAAAAAAGAGGCCATTGAAATGGCTTTTGAGGTGACATGCAATGTTCTTGGTGTCGACCCAAAAAGCCTTTTTGTTAGTGTTTACAAACAAGATTTAGAAGCCTATGAACTTTGGAAATCTTTCCTCCCTGAAGAGCAAATTTGCTTTATGGGAAAGGAAGATAACTACTGGTCTATGGGAGATACTGGCCCAAACGGTCCGTGTTCTGAATTATATTTTGACAGAGGCGCAGCCTTTGGCGATTATAAGAGCCCTGCAGAAGATCCAGATGGTCATCGTTTTATCGAGTTTTGGAACCTTGTTTTTATGGAAAATAATACAGGTAGCGATGGATCTATCACCAAACTCCCCTCCCCTTGCATTGACACAGGGCTCGGCCTTGAGAGGATGGCAGCGCTTATCTCGGGCAAAGAAAATGTTTTTGAGACAAATATCTTTCAAGCTATTATTGACAAGCTTTCCTCTATTTCTTCTGTTGCCTACACAGAAAATAAACCTGCTTTTCATGTTATCTCCGACCATTTGCGTGCTTTAAGCTTTGCTATTGCAGATGGTGCCGTCCCGTCAAATGTAGAGCGCGGTTATGTCCTTAGAAAAATCCTAAGACGTGCAGTACGTTACGGCCGTCAACTCTCTATTAACAAACCATTTTTAGCAGAACTTTTTCCAACCCTTTTATCGGAAATGGGAACCAATTATCCAGAGCTTGCTGAAAGTAGTGATCGCATCTTAGAGCTTATGACTCGCGAAGAAGAAAGTTTCCAAAAAACGCTTGCTCGTGGAGGGAACATCCTACATGCCATCATCGAAAAATCTAAAGGATCCGATCATAAAGAAATTAGCGGAAAAGATGCGTTTACCTTAAAAGACACTTTTGGTTTTCCTATTGAAGAAATTTGCCTCCTTGCAAAAGATCACCATCTAGAGGTGAATCTTGATACGTACTCCATCTTAGAAAAAGAGGCTAAAGAAAAATCTAAAAAAGCTCATAAAACACATGCTCAAGAAGTGCAATCCGATATCTTTCCCGAATTTGTAAAAAAACATGGTGAGAGCCTATTTTTAAGAGATCAACTAGAGGCCCAAGGGACCATCACTGGAATTTTACACAACGGAGCGCTGGTAAACACCCTGAAAGAGGGGGAAAGAGGATCCATAATCCTTAATAAGTCTCCTTTTTATGCAGAGATGGGCGGACAGAGAGGCGATCTTGGAATATTATCTCATCATAAAGCCTCATTCTTGGTAGATAGCTGCACCTCACCTTATAGCGGCGTATCTTTACATACCGGCGTACTCAAATCTGGCACATTGATCGTTAGTGAGCCTGTAAATGCACAGGTAGAAAAGCACCCTCGCTTGCATACGGAAAAAAATCATACC
>JAJACI010000005.1 GCA_022601595.1 Chlamydiia bacterium
ATTTTTCGTGGCGCCCCATCCCTACAGGGATGCCGCTTACTCCAAAATAGAATACCTTTCAAAAATCTGAAGAAATTTTATAAAAATTTATAATTTCTTGTAAAAAAACCTACGATATGTTAAAAAGTATTCATACATTACTAACATATGTTTTATAACATTCGAGGTTCCTATGCCTACCATAATACAATCAGATCCATTACTCGGTATGCCTGCAGATGATCACCCGATCACTAGCAATAAAAAGGAAGGGGGAATGCTTCCAGCACCATCGAATCCTGGGCCTCCCCTAGAAAAGAGTTCTATTAAAGTAGTAATATTAGACTCTGTAGATCAAACCAAGGAGCAAGCGGACTTACTAGCCAAAGCTGCTGAACTTCAGCGGCAACTTGCAGATACGCAGAGAAAAATCCACGCGCTTGATAACTCTTCTGATCGATTAAAATTAGAAGCTTCAGATAGTAACGTACCAAGAGCTGCAATAAGACCTCAGACCGATCGATCACGGTATCGAACTGTACAATTTTTTAAAGACTTTAAACAAGCAAGTAGCACAGTAAAGCTTGTTCAATCTATTTTTTTCATTTCCATACTTTCTACTTTTTTTATAAACAAAGCAAGCAAAACCGTGAGAGCGATTCAATGTATTTTTTTTGCTGCAATATTTTCTGTAACTCTTTTAATAGACGGTGTTGCCTATATTACTGCCAGCATCCTAGAAGATGTTGCACGCAGACAAATAGAATCTGGAGATCTTACAAAGCTTGCTAACAGCACATTGCAGGGCACCCTTACCAATGAAAAGACGAAAAAGGATGCCATCGAATTTGTATCCCATCTTATAAAAGGCGCTGGGAAAAAAATGGTACCTGAGTTCAAAACACTACTTGAAGATACAGAAACTTTCGACGCAGTTGAAAAGCTCCTTGTGCAAACACTAGTTAGCCCAGAGGTTACAGGAGGTGTAAAGGGACTTATTCATTCTAATGTAACCCTTTTGGTTGATCTGGCTAAAGAGACCTTGTCAGACAAGGATCTTGAGAATAAACTCTCAACTCTTGCTGCAAAAGTTGTCGCCGACACTACAACAGGAGCAGCATCTGGAGTTCTTAGAAATACAGGAAATGCGTTTAGAAATACCGCTTGCTCAGTATATGCCTCTGCTTGGGCAGGGTTGAATGCTATAAGAGGGAAACCAGCAGTCCCCCCTAAGGATGATGATGCTGATAGCAGGACACGTAGACAAGTGCAGTATTATCATGACACAATAGCAAAGTATTATGAACCAAAGAAAAAAGAGCAGGAGTATACCTTTGATTCTTAATTCTGTTGCCTCAATCGCTTATAATGCAGACCCCACTCCGTATATTCAAAAAACGGATTGTAGTCTTACTTGTTGGTTGTTAGAGGGTTACAATAAACAGAGTAGCCTAACAGGAAAAGTTGGGGCTGTTGCAGCTTTGGTTATAGGTTTTCTAGGCGCCGCTGTGGCTTTTGTTGCTGTAACGGCGTATATCTATAGAGAGATTAAAGATAGTATTTCCACCCATCCTGGGTTAATCGAAACTACCCATAAATTAAATGAATCTATAAAAACAGGTGTAGAAAAAGAGTCAGAAGAATTAATAGATTCATTCGTAGATGAGTTTGTTGAAAAGCTTATGAAAGATCAAAGGGTTATCGACACGTTAGAGCAGTTTCAAATCCAATTAGATAAGTCTTTGCAAAGTACTTTCGAGAAAGCAGCGGGAACTGATACATTTAAGGCTGCTGCGCAAACTATGCAAAACTCTACCTTAGCAGCTATAACAGAAACTGTGGAAACAGATGAGATGAAAGCGCTAGATGGCTCCGGTAGCGCTGCTTCAGAAGCTGAGACAGCAGACAGCTCTGCAGAAAAGACAGCTGACATTGGATCAATACTACTTACTTGTATACAAAATACACAAGAGTTTAAAATTGCAAAAGCATCATTTGCTGGGGCGCTTAAGAGTCATCTTGCCAAAGAGATAAAGAATTTGCTCCAAAAACAACTAAGTAACATAGGACATGTCTGCTAAAGGAGATTTAAACAGTAATGATTATAACGTCTCAATCGTAGGGAAAGTACTTTGGATACCACATACTTGTCTCAATTCTTCTTAAAATAGAGCTCTCGTCTTTTTCCTTGATAAGCCCCTTTAAGGCAGCATATTTTGCTATTTCAAAGGCGATTTGTTTAGAAGCCTCTTTTAGATTTTTAAACTCAGGGAAAAGGAGCGGCGGCGAGATTTCAGAAAGGGTCTCCCCTGCTATATAGAAAAATTCTTCAGGGATTGTTTTTATATCAAATGCGCTGGTAAAAAGGCCAATACCTGGGAAGATATATACGTTATTACACTGGCCTATAGCAAAGACTTTCCCTTTATACACCACTTGAGGAAAAGCGGTGCCAGTAGCAACGATTGCTTTTCCTTTGGATACATTGATGATCATTTCAGGAGTGGCTTCAGCTTTTGTATGTGGATTAGATAATGGAAAAACAACAGGAGTGCTTGTATTTTTTAAAAGCCCCTCAATTGTTTTTTCAGTAAAAGCTCCCTTTTGTGCAGAAGCCCCAATCAAAATAGTAATGTCAAAGCATTTAATCGTTTCATCTACAGAGATAACATCGTCATATTCAGAAGGTTTTTCTTTAGCAAAAAGCTCATGTTCTTCTCTCAGGTTTTTTTGTCCTATATAGGTAAGACCATTTCTATCAATAATGTGAATTCTATCTCTTGCCTCCTTCTCCTCCATTCCATTATGGATAAGATAGCGGTAAATACTTTTTCCTACACCAAGGCCGGCAGCGCCGCCGCCAAAGATAGCAATCTTCTCTTCAGCAAGAGCGCTACCCTTCATTTTTAAAGCTGAAAGAAGCCCTGCCAAAACAACAGAGGCAGTGCCTTGAATATCATCGTTGAAAGAGAGAATATCATCTCTATATCTATCTAAAACTTTTTGAGCATGAACGCCTAAAAGATCCTCCCATTGCAACATAGCTTTAGGAAAGACTTTTTTCACAGCAGCAACAAAAGCATCCATAAAAGCAAAATAATCATCACCGGTAATTCTCTTTTCTCTACGGCCCATATACAGAGGGTCTTTGAGCAGCTCTTGATTATCGGTTCCAACATCTAAAAAGATAGGTAACACAGACTCTGGAGCTACTCCGCCAAATAAAGTGTATAAGGAGGTTTTTCCTATGGGGATAGTCATACCACCAACACCCACATCGCCAAGACCTAAGATCCTACCGCCATCTGTAGCAACAATTACAGAGACATCCTTTTTACCGGCATTTTTAAGGATCGTCTCCATTTGATCCTTCTTATCATAAGGGATATAAATACCACGGCTATGATGATAGTGCAGACTAAAATTTAGCGATGCATCACCCACAACAGGAGTATATATATAAGGCAAGGTCTCCACCACATGATCAGAGCAAAAGCGGTAAAAAAGTGTTTCATTTCTATTTTGCAAGTCAGTAAGAAAATGATACTTACCAAGGTCATTACCGCATTCTAAAAAGTTTGCATAGCGCCTTGCAAGCTGCTGGTCCATAGTAGATACATGAGGAGGTAAAAGTCCATCAAGGCCAAGTTTTTCCCTCTCTTCTTGGGTAAAAGCAGACCCCTTATTCAAAATAGAATTCCTAAGCAATTCTCTTCCCCTAAGACACACCTTAACCCTTTTATCTTTAGAATCTTCCAAATCTAACTCCGTATATATAGTCAAATATCCACAAAAGTCTCTTTTTATCAACCCTCTAGTTCGACTTTGAGCTGGGGTAGTTGATAAAATCAATCCAAACATCACATAGTAAGCATGTTGCAAAAATGAAGAGCTGAGTTAAAATAAACTTTATGTTAAAATAATTGTAATTATGTTATAATTAAAAAACACACTAACAAACAAATAGGCTATTATGAATAATTTCGATCCAACCAATACAATCAACTTTAGACTTGCAAGAGAAAACGCAAAAGTAGCCTGGGGAAATGAAAAGAACTCTCCTTTATATAAAACAGCAAAATGGATATCTGCATCTACAAGTTGCGCCTCCCATATAGCTAGAGGCGTTACGGTATTGCCGCTGGTAAGTGGGTTGCCTCTTCTCCCGACAAGGTTTCAGGAGTCGCTCGCACTGTAATCGCATCTTTATCAATCATTGGTGTATCAGCACTTGCTGACAAATATGTTGCTGTATGTGAAGAGCACAAAGCTATATCAATGATGCGCACTAGACAAGAGATCATGCTGCCTCGTAATGAGCAATTGAGCCCAGTCGCTGAATTCTTGAATGAAAATATTATAAGTACTGAAGGGGCCCTCCAGTATGTTCTTTTCCATTTTGCACTCGCGCATGCTCGGCAAGTTGCTATTGATCAAGGGTTAATATAGTCATTTCCGCTCCAAAAAGCTTTGCCTACTACAATTGTAGTAGGCAAAGCTTTTTATAGTCATTTCGCTGAGGTTTTACACCAACCCCACATAACTAACGAAACTTATAATGGAGGAACGATAGGTCAATGGCGGGATTTGTCTCTATATAGACTTCTAAGGACTGCTCTAGATAGACGGGCGCATCATCTCTGTTAAAGGTAAAGAATAAGTCGAGGCTGCGCGCATCATCCTTATAGATGCTCATTTTTGGATTATAGGAGTGGTAGTCGAGAACAACATGAATATCTGGATTGGTAGGATGCACTGCTACTGCACGAAGATTTTTATGTTTTTTGATTTTATATGCATCTTTTTCTGAGATGCTAACTTTTATCATAAGAGGGTCATCTTTAACGATAACGACCCCTTTCAATCCTTTTTCTGCAAGGTACTCCCCTTTTGCAACAGTAAGCTCTACAACCCTGCCATTCATTGGAGATGTAATCAATGAGCTGGCAAGCTTTAACGTGCTCTTTTGCAAAGATACCTTCTTCTCCTCAATATCACTTAAATAGATTTCCTGCTCATCTGCTGTCATAGGCGCGTTGAGATCATCATATTCTGCTTTTGCCTTTTCAAGCTCTTTTTTAGTAATTTGCAAAAAAAGATTCTTTTCATCATTTTCAGAGACACTAACCGCCATTTTATCTAGAAGATCATCAAACACTTGAACCTCTTTCTCTCCTCTTTCTTTTTTTAGGGAAATTTTTTCTAGTTCTTTTTGCTTGGATAAAAGGGTATATTTGGATGTTCCATTTTGCAAAAAGGTAAGGGATGCTTGAGCTTTATTTAATAAAGCTTTTTTTTCCTCAATCTCAAGGTAGATTTCTTTATCATCCATTTTAAATAGCGGCTGACCAGCGACAACTTTATTTCCTGGGGTTACAAAAAGATCTTCTACCACACCTTCTAATGGGCTGGAGATGGTAACATATCCGCCCACAGGCACTATCGTGCCGGTAACCTCTATATAAGAGGTGAAAGGAAGATGCGAGTGAGAAGTAGGAGGCGCTATTTCTTTTTCGACGCTAGGTACTGTCTTTTCTGAAAATATGTTCTCCACCACTTGCTCTTTCTCGCGGCTTAAATAAAGGTGAATGGAGAGAATTCCTACAAGGAAAACTTGAAAAAAAATAGAGATACCAAGCAAGCTTTTCTTTAACATTTTACACCCTCAAAAAAATAGATTCTATTTCTAGAGAGTATATTCTCAAGCTCTTTTTATCAAATAATTTATTTAACAGAGAGCGGTTTCTCAGCATCTATTTTTGCAAAGTACTCTTTCATAGAAAGTACTGAATATATCCAAATAATAAAAATTCCGATTACTGAAATGGATAGTAAGGTCTTGATGTCTTTTCCATACAAAAAAGTAAGTCCTAAGATAAGTAAAGAGACAAGCGCTTTAGAACTTCTGTAAGCAAACACGTCGATAATTGCCTTTGCTTTAAACTTTTCATCTACATTTAATGGCAAGTATAACATCTCTTTTGTAATCCCAAAGATAGAGTAATCAAGACTCTTAATCGTACCAAATCCGGCGCATATTACATTGAATACGGGGTTAAAAAGAAATAGCACTCCATTAAAAAGAAGTACCAGAGGAATAAGTGCATGAGTCATTCTTAAGCCAGCTATTCTAACAAGAAGTACACTTCCAAAAAACTGCAGAAAAATATTTACTGTGTTTACCACGCTAAACAATCTACCTGTAAACTGCGTTCTTAGGTCAAGAATGGGAAAATTCTGCTTTAAAAGAGTGCTGAATTGATAATCAAGAATAGTTGAAGAAACCTGCATACACACCACTAGAAGGAGGATGAATTTTAGTAATTTTGACTGCTTAATAAGCTTTAATCCGTGAGAGATGTCACCATTATCAATGCTAAAGGAAATGTCTTGAGATGCCTCTATCTCCTCTCTAATTTTAATCGAACGGCTATATGCTAGGTAGGTGATGATATACAAAGGCAAGGTAACAAGAAGTAGTTTTTCAGTGCCCAGCTGTACTGCAAAAAATCCAGGGACCATATTCCCTGCAATAGATCCGAGTCCTCCGAGCCCAAAGAAGAGGCCATATATATACTTAGCACGCTTAACTGGAATGGTTGAGTGAATAACTGACCAAAGCTTGTGAAATAAAAAGATGATAAAAATATCTTTCCACAAATACAAAATAAAAGGGAGGCTATACACACTCTTTAAGTAAAAGGCGCAAAAAATATTAAAAACAAGGGCAAACATTAAAATAAATGCCATTACTCTTTTTGGACCTAATTTTGGTATAAATTTATTATATAAGGCAACAATTGTAAAATTTAAAGGGAGCGATGCCACCCATGCATACGGTAAAAGCTCAACGCTATAGGCGTTTAAAAAATAGGAGGCACTAACACTTCTAGTGATCGCGGCCTCAGCTGTAATTGCAAAACTACAGATCATCATACAAAGAATAAACATTTTTTCAACGTATGTATACTCTCTATATTCTTTTCGTATTTTATGAATGAAGCTCTTCAGCATCATTTTCCTTTTGTTCAAAAAAACCTTTACGATCAGGCGATAAGAAGACCCAGTTGCTCATGTTCACAGGAATATGTACATCTGATATCTTGTCCGCCCCTTGAATCATACCATTTTTTTGCAATACAGGAAAAGAGAAGAATTTCTTTTCTTTATTAATGCTATTTTCTTCAAAAAAGACCCAAGCATCCTCTTCTTTAACAATATTTTTATACTTTTTATACGTTTCATTATCAATAGGAGTTGCTGTAAACCTCTTACTCCCCTCCATCAAATGAGCCGCCTCATCATGCAATCTGTGGGATTTATCGATATAGGCTTTATATACTTCTGCAAGAATTTCAAAATCATTGGTTTTTACATATTCTTCTACACTATCAATAATCGAGGTGTTTTCATAGTATTTGATGATAAAGCGAGAAAAATGAAAGCTGTAAGATTTAACATTTTCATATTGATACAATCTCTTATGCATAAAATATCTAGCCAGCAGCAAGGCATAACATGATTCTAAGCCATCCTCTTCAGCCCCTAAATAATACCTGTCCTTGTATGGAAGAATACACAGCGACTGTATAAGCTGTTCGTAATCAAAAGAGCCATAAGCAAGCCCTGTAAAATAGGAATCTCTTAACAGATAATCGATACGATCTGCTCCAAAGTAATCCCCTGTGATCATCTCTGTCAAAATAGATTCAATCTCACTAAAAGGCTCTTTGATATATGATCTACCCACAGATACTTTTGCAACATGATCTGGATTAAGCCCTGCTTTTTTCCATATAGGCGTCAAATAATCTGAATATATGATCTTTTTAGTCCACTCTTCATGTCGCTCTCCTTTTAGAAGGTGCTTTTCTGCTAGATGTGAAAAGGGAGGATGACCTAAATCATGACACAAAGCAGCGGCTCTTAGCACGCTCTTCCAGTAAGAATACTCTTTTGATCCTCTTTTTGGTAAATCTGGAAAATAAGATGATTTTTTCATCACATGATCATATATTTTATTAGCAACCATCATCGTTCCAATAGAGTGATCATACCGTTTATGATTTCCTCCATTATATACAAATGCTGCAGCAGCTATCTGGTGTATCCCTTGAAGCCTTCTAAAGGGTAAAGAGGCTATTAACTGCTCTTCCCACTTTTTGATTACGATAAACCCATGGATAGGATCAAATATCTTTTTTGTCATAGGTCATCCTTATATCTTTAAAAATGGCATTAACTTATTCAAGTCTACCCCTTCACCCACTAACTCCTTTACATAGCCATCTTCTAAATGAAGGATCTTTCCTGCAAATGGATGGAGCCTTTTGTCATTTTCTACCATCACCACAGTTACTTCATAGTCTACCGAAATTTCATGTAAATAAGTCATTACCTGTACAGCCACCCTATGTTCTAAAAATGGAGTGAACGTGTCTAAAAGAACAAGTGAGGGCTCTGCTATCACTGCTTTTGAAACACCTAGCAACGCAAGGGTATCTTTACTCAACTCTTTAACCTTCTTATCTAAAAATTCTGAAAGGGAAAAGTAGCTAGCTATCTCCTCTATCTTCCTATCGCTTTCCGCTTTTGAGTACCCCCTTGCTATTAAAGGAAGAGAGAGAATCTCACGAGCCTTAAGCGCAGGTAAAAAAGGAATTAAATTAGAGCCTATAGATATACCATCTTTCTGATCTATCTTTAATCTGCCTGACGAAGGTGCTATAAAGCCGTTTATTAATCGCAGAAAAGCTTTTGTTTCTACGTTTGATGATCCTTTAATCATAAACAACTCTCCAGCACTTACCGTGAGAGTGATATTCTTTAGGACGATTTTTTCTTTTTCTATATAGGAAACATCATTAAATTCTATTTCGCCCATATGCCTCTCCTTTTAAATAAAAGTATTAATGCTATCGATGTAAAAATGGATAATGCTGCAGCTACTGATGACCAGATAAACAAAGTGAATAAAACCTGCAAATTAGGTGTCAGTAAAAGAGATAGAAGGCATACAGAAAAGCAAACAAACCCAGCAAGCTTACTCAAGCAAAATCCAAATCCCAGTGTTAACATAAATGTATTTACTCCCTCTAACAGCAGAGCGCTCATTTCAGTACGCATCTTAAATGCTACATTAGACGCAAGAGCAATAATTCCTAAAAAAGAAAAAAGAGCGATATAAGAGAGCAAAGTGTAATGGGAATAAAGAGCTTCATTTCTTATAAGAATAGCCTTGTTGTAGAGCTTTCTATATTGACTTGAATGAACAGCAGTATAAGCTGCTTGCCTATCAAATGTATCGACCCACTTTTTTGAAGAAACTCCATCCTTTAATGAAATCACTAAAACCTCAGCATCCCCTTCAGCTTTGCAAAAATGATCCTCTTCCATCAAAAGACTTGCAACATGTAAAACATCATTATGAGAAATAAGATTTTCCATATGCGGAAAATCAAATGCTTTGGGATGTAATACATCTGAACTATCACTGGATAACACAAAAACATCTTGCTTAGAAAATGTTCCTATATTTGCTGTATACCTCTTTAACAGATTATGCTTTTCTATACTTGATGTAAAATACACCGCATTACAGAGGCCAAATATAAACAAGCTCAAAAATAAAGAGGTTTTTTTTCGATTGATCAAAGAGAGTATTAGTGAGAGCAGCAAATTTTCACCCTTTTGTTTATTTTTAAAGTTACCCCTCTTATCCCACTAGATGAATTATATTTCAAACAAAATATTATTTAGGAGACTCTGATAAGCCGGCAGTTTCAGAATTCCATAGATTTTTTATAAATTCCATTTTTCATCACGCTCCATCCCTACAGGGATGCAGCTCATTCCAAAATCAAATTTATCTCAAAAAATCTGAAGAAATTCTAAAAAGTGTAGTTTCTCAGATCGTTTTAATAAATATAGAGTTAATCTTCTTATTTTTATTAGATACACAAGTAAATGATTCAACTTCTTTAATAAGAACAGTTGTAGTCATAGAGTAGTTGATCCACCCCTCTTCAATAACAAAAGTACCTTTAACTTTTAAAACAGGATCAAGTAAATGCCAATTCGTAGACATTATAGTCTTAAAAGCATTTTCAAACTTAAACGTGGATGCTTCATCTTCAGGGAGAACAATAAACTGAACTTTTCCATCTGATTTTCTTTTTTCCGCCAAGACTTTAATCTTACGGCCTGCAATATCTACTATTGTATAACCTGGGTGCAATTCCTGGTTACTACATACCCTGAAACATAAAGGCTCCGAAAGCTGCTTTGTATTTTCAAAAAAATCATTCCAAAACTTTAATCCAATAGCTTTCCCTCCCGGAACGTTTGGACTCAAAAGATTAATGTATAGAGTTGCGCCACTATCCTGGTTTAGCCCCACATAAGCCGTATTGAAATCTTTTCCTCCCATTTGATATGACATAGTGCAGTAAGGGTATTCACCCCACTTACCTGAGGTGATTTTAAGATTCTTAACAATACCTTCTATCTCTTTTTTTATTTTACTTACATCTAGAACCCCCCTTTTTTTTTGAGAGTAATTCGGAGTAAAATCCATAAAAAGAACCGGGACAGAAAGCGATGATTCGTCTTTAAAGTAAGATTTTAAAACTTCTTCAGGCCCCCAATAAACCCACTCACCACCAAAATAATTTATTTTACCTGATTTTGAAAGAGCAACATACTCTCTTGGAATAGCTGGATCTATGGCAATAAAAGTAACCTGGTCTCTTCTCGGCATTAATTCTTCAATATGTAGAGTTTGAGAAACGTCGATCTCTTCAGCAGCTGAAAGCGTGCAGCCTAAAAAACATAGCGATAAAAATATAAAATAACTCATAGAGACCTTCCTTGATAAAATAATTGTATAGTCATTGCTATAGGAGACTCTGATAAACGGACAGGTTTATAATCTCCCAGATTTCTTATAAATCCAAAAAGATTCTAAAAAGTGTAGTTTATCAGAGTCTCCTATATGAAATGGCAATGACTATATATAGTATATAATTTATTTATTTAACTCTAGCTTTCAAATCAAGAGACGTCCTAGGAGTATTATTTATGTATTTTTATGTGGTTTAGTATGGAATATCTACAAAATACAAATGGTCAGCTATAATCGTTACAAAGACTCTGATAACACTCAAATCGCAAGATGTTAATATTAAGACGCTTAGAAACAAGCAAGCAAGGTACAGGTACTATATAGTAGATTTTTTAATAATTATATGTTATAATTAACTCATAATAAAACTTTATTAACATAATAAACTATTAAGAGATGAATATGATCCGTCCTATTACCTATTTAACTGCAGTGACTGAGGCTCCTAGAGCACCTGATACTCCAATTCTGTCCTACAGCATAAAATCTTTATCTAGCAATGAATCATTGCCCATTGCTTCTTATTACCTTAATGATTTAGCAAAGAGAGGAAAAAGCTCAAGGCGCTTATCTGGTGATAGCCATTACTCAAATGCAACGGTAAAAGAAGCTTCTCAAGAACGAAAAGAATCTATAGCGATAATAAAAAGCTGCTCTGAGCAGGCAATACAAAGCATAGAAGAAGCAAACAAAGAAAAAATAAGACGCCTATCAACTAGGAATCTTCATTCCAATCAAAGCTCTGACTTAAATATACGTATTCAAAAAATCCACGAATCAGAGTACTCTAAAATTGCTGTAATTGAACAAACTACCAAGACTTTTATTAAAGCATTCAAAAGAAATGGTAGCTTTGCCTCTCCTCAAGCGAAGGAATACAAGCAAGTGATCATGCTATATAAGGAAAAAAAGACTGAGCCAATCAGACCTCTGTCTTCTGGGCAAACAAGAATCAAGTTAAGGAGACTCTGAAAAACGAGCAGTTTTATAATCTCCCAGATTTCTTATAAATCCTATTTTTCGTGGCGCCCCATCCCTACAGGGATGCAGCTTACTCCAAAATAGAATACCTTTCAAAAAATCTGAAAAGATTCTAAAAGGTGTAGTTTATCAGAGTCTCCTTAAACTAATTCTTCAAATGTATTCAATAGGTTAATAGCGGCTACCGGACTCGAACCAGTGACCTGCGGATTATGATTCCGATGCTCTACCAACTGAGCTAAGCCGCCATTAAAAGCACAAGGTCTTACCTCTAGTAAATGTGCCTAAAAAAAAGGAGCTAGGCATGGTATGCTAGCCCCGATAAATTAGCGGGAGACGGACTCGAACCGCCGACCTTTGGGTTATGAGCCCAACGAGCTTCCAACTGCTCTATCCCGCGTCAACTTACTTAATAACTTTGCGTTTTTAAGTGACTCCATATTAGCAAAGACTGCTCTTTTTTAACAAGCTATTTATTAAATTAATTGCTTTTTCTGTTACGCCTTCACAATCCTTCTTGATTTCATTCATACTTTCTGGGGAAATCTTCCCTTTTTCTAACAAATTTGAAACCTTACCAAGAAGCGCATCTGCTGTACAGGACTCACCTGAGCCGTATTTTTCTACCAGCTGAGTAAGAGAATCTTGATTGTAGGCATAAGGGCCATACAAAACAGGGGTTCCAACTTTTACAGGTTCAAAAACATTGTGCCCCCCAGCGTTTTTTACAAAACTTCCTCCTACAATAGCAACTAAGCTTTTTTGATAGCAATCATCTAAAATTCCAAGTCTGTTTACAAAAACAACCCTTTCATCGCCATCACCTCTATCTGCTACAAATCTCCATTTAACCTCACTATCATTTAACAATGTCTCAACCTCATCAAAACGATCCGGTCTTCTAGGTGCTAGAATAAAAGTAATATCATCAGGCAGAGAGTGTAAAGTCTCAAGAAAAAGAACCTCTTCTCCCTTATGAGTAGAGCCAAAAGTTATATACCTCTTACCCCCCTCTAGAAAATAGTCCTTTTCCACTGGCTCACTATTTACAGACACGTCTAACTTTAAATTTCCAATCACCTCTATTTTAGACGGATCTACACCTAACTTCAAAAACTTACGCTCCATAGATTTATCTTGTAACAGCAGGTGATCAAAAGATGAAAAGAGATATCTCGCAAAAGACGGCACCAGTAGAAATCGCTTAAAGGAACGATCAGAAATTCGCCCTCCAACAAGAATCATCTTAGCTCCATACCTCTTCATTTCCGCAAGAAGATTTAACCAATAATCGCTTTCGGTAAGGATAAACAAGTCGGGCTGAATGCTTTTTATCAAGGCTCGCACAGAACGTCTTAAGTCTACGGGTAAGATGACTACTTGATCCACATCCTCAATGGTCTCCGCTAAATGATAACCTACCGTAGTAAAAGCTGAAAAAACAATATGACAATCTGTATTTTCTTTTTTTAATTTTTTAATTAATGTCTTTATAGACATTGTCTCCCCAAAAGACGTAGCATGTATCCATATCCGTTTTTTCTTAAGCGTTGGCTTTATCTTCTGCCTTAAAAACCCCAGTTTATACAGCAAAATACCTTTAAACTTTTGATGCTTGAATCTATCATAAGTGTACTTAAGAGTTATCACCCCCGCCCAAAAAGCTACAAAAAGGCTATATATAAAACGCATTACTACCCTTTTACCACAAAGTTTACCAGTTTATTTGGAACAAAAATTTCTTTTACTATCCCTGCTTCTAAATATTTTGCTATTTTTGGATCTTCTTTTGCTATTTTTATAACAAGCTCCTTAGAGGAATCTTTTTTAACAGCTGCCTTGCTTCTTAGTTTTCCCATTACCTGGAAAATAATTGTCACCTCATCATCTTCTAAGAACTTCTCCTCATACTTAGGAAAAGGGGCAAATACGACATTTCCTTTCTCTCCAAGCAGCGCAAAGCATTCTGCTCCAAAGTGAGGGGCAAATGGATAGATAAGCTGTATCAAACTTTTAAGCGCAGATCTAGGATAAGCATCCAGCGCTGAAAATTTATTAATAAATTCCATCATTTTAGCAATTGCTGTGTTGAAACTCATCGATTCTAAATCTTCTTCTACCGTCTTTATTAATCTATGGATCAATTGTGAAGAAGCAACACTTTCCTTTTCTGTGACTTTTTCAGAGATAATCATTTCATATACTCTATTCAAGAATCTCTTACAACCAGAAACAGCATCACTTTGCCATATTTTTTCCTTATCAAAAGGTGTCATAAATAGCTCGTATAATCGCAATGCATCCGCTCCATGTTCTTCCACCATTTCATCAGGAGAGACTCCGTTTAACTTAGATTTAGACATTTTTTCAATAGAAGCATGGACTCTTGCTTTACTTCTTTTTTCTACAAACTCGCCGTCTGCTTGTTCAACATCGGCAGGAGCCACATACCCTCCCCCATCTTTTTTATAAGACATAGAAGTAACAAGCCCTTGATTTCTTAAAGACTTAAACGGCTCATTGGTGGAAACATAACCCAGGTCAAACAAAACCTTGTGCCAGAATCTTGCATAGAGCAAATGAAGCACCGCATGTTCTACCCCGCCAACATATAAATCTACAGGCATCCAGTATTTCTCTTCGAGAGCTCCCCACGCAGCCTCGGAATTGTTCGGGTCACAAAATCTTAAATAGTACCAGCAAGAGCCGGCCCATTGAGGCATCGTGTTGGTTTCTCTAAAACCTCTTTTACCCGTTTCAGGATCAACCACTTCTACCCAATTACGCATTTTTGCAAGCGGGCTATTTCCATCTGGAGATGGCAGGAAATCTTCCATCACAGGCGGGGTTAACGGTAGCTCATCTAACCCAAGAACCCTTGTTTCCCCATCTTCTTGATGAATAATAGGAAAAGGCTCACCCCAATATCTTTGTCTAGAAAAAAGCCAATCTCTTAACTTAAAGTTAGTACAAGCTCTGCCGGTCTTATTTTCTGAGAGATGTTTAGCTATCACCTTTTTAGCCTCTACAATTGTTAATCCATCTAAGGAAAGCCCCTCTTTAACGCAATTAACATACGCTCCATCTTCATCAAATACGCCGGTAATAGTAAGGCCATATTTTTCCGCAAACTCTCTATCTCTTTCATCATCTGATGGTACACCCATCACAGCACCAGTTCCATAAGAAGTAAGTACATAGTCGGCCATCCAAACAGGAATCTCTTCTAATGTTACAGGATTTACCACATAACTCCCTGTAAACACGCCAGTCTTTTCTTTCGCAAGCTCTGTACGCTGCATATCATTTTTTAATGAAGCCTGTCTTATATATTCCGCGCAACTTGCTTTATATTTCTTTTGAATAAGATTTTTTGAAAGCGGATGCTCTGGGGAAATGACAACAAAGCTCACACCGAATAGAGTATCGGCTCTTGTAGTAAAGCATGTAACGGTAGTCCCGGCGCTTTCACATTTAAAATCTACCTCCATCCCAGTGCTTTTACCAATCCAATTCCTTTGAAGTTTTTTTAAATGATCTGGCCAGTCCAGGTCATCTAAATCCTCAAGCAATCTATCTGCATAATCCGTTATCTTTAAAATCCATTGCTTAAGAGGTTTTCTTACCACCTCGTAACCGCCCTCAATAGATTTACCATCCTCCACTTCCTCATTAGCAAGAACGGTGCCCAATTCCTCACAAAAATTAACAGTAACCTCTGCTTGATAAGCAAGCCCTTTCTCATACAACTTAGTGAAGATCCACTGCGTCCATTTATAATATTTTGGTGCCGAAGAAGTAATTTCTCTATCCCAGTCATAACTAAAGCCTAAAGACTTCAACTGTTTTTTATAGGTGCTAATATTTTTTTCTGTAGTTATCTGCGGGTGCGTGCCTGTTCGTATTGCATACTGCTCGGCTGGCAAACCAAAGCTATCCCAGCCCATTGGATGCAGTACGTTAAACCCTTTTTGCCTCTTATACCTTGCAATAACATCTGTTCCTGTATACCCAACTACATGCCCCACATGGAGACCTGCACCACTTGGATAGGGAAACATATCTAATATATAATATTTAGGTTTACCCTCATCCACCTCAGATTTATAGGTTTTTTCCCTCTCCCATGTCGCTTGCCATTTTTTTTCAATTTCTGAGGGAGTATACTTATTATTCATGAGTTTTCCTGATATTTTGTTTTGGCTATATTTACAGTCGTTACCGTTTCTTATGGCGCACTAAGCAAATTTTTGTAGCTTTTTAATAAATGCACATTGCTAATATTAATAATATTACCTCGCTGAACCCTCTAAAAATCCCTCAAAAATTCATTGAATAGAGAGCCATATGAAACGGTAACGACTATAATAGCCTATGACGTTTCTCCAATCAATCTAAATTTATGTAAATTTGTATTGTTTCTTATCCTAACTACACTTATTATATAAGGAGCCCCTACACACAAAAAGGTACTATGCAAGACTTACTCACAAACATTCCCTGTAAAGTTGTTTTAGAAGACTTTGACTTCAAGCGTGATTTACACCTAAGACTAGTGTTAGAAAAATTATCTATCATAGAAATGGCTGTGTTAGAGGAAATTTTATACAGCCCTTTAAAAGTTTGCGTGGAAGAACTGTGCAATAACACAGATGTCAGCTCCTCAGAAATCGCAGGGATTTTAGAAGCTCTTCTTCCTTTAAAGTTATTTGTAGTGCAAGATAAATTTTTACTTGTGAACAAGGAGATGAGAAAATACTTAGAAATTTTAATAGAAAAATTCACTGAAGACTTCAAGCCTAATTTAGATTATTTCAAAGAGCTCTTAAAACTTGTCCCTATACACTGCTTAGTGTCATGGTTTCACACCCCAAGAACATCAAATAATATTTTCGAATCCATTTTAGATAAGCACTTTAAAACACCTAAAACATACTCAAGATACCTGAAAGATACCCTTGCAAGTGACCCCCTTCTTAAAGACCTGGTATCCTTTGTTACAGATAGCTCTGAGGGGATCAAAGATGCATCAGAGATTTTAGAGCATTTCTCCCTTTCAGAAGAAGAATTAGAAGAGAAAATTCTCTTTTTAGAATACCACTTTATTTTAGCAAGCACCTATACTCCCCATAAAGGAGGGTTTAAAAAACGACTATCAGAATTTACTGAGTGGAGCGATCATAAGGCAGCCTGTCCAGGAGGTGCTGTAAATCATAGCCCTATAAGCGCAGAAGAAGTACAAAGTTTAGCTACAGAGGAGTTCTCCTTTATAAAAGACATGTCACTTATGCTAGAAACCTGTGCTCGCAAATCACTTAAAATTGCTTACAATCAAAAGGAAGAACTCTTCTTTTTAGAAGAAGAGTTAGAAGATGATCTTGGATTTACCAATTGCACTCCTTATTATTTAGCGCGAGTGATTAATAAAAACCTTCTCCTTGGATTAATTGTAATTCATGATGACACTCTAAGACAAACCTCCCCTGCCGCTAAATGGCTTGCAACACCCCTTAAACAAAGAACGCTGATCACTTTTAAACATCCTCATAATTCCCTTTCTCATAAATGCGATTTTTCCTTTAGAAGACATGATAGAAATATTATCGAAGTGCAAAAAGCCTTATCATGCATTGAAAATGACAGCTGGATCCTATTTGATGCATTTATGGAAGATCACCTATACCGCACCAATAGCCTTAAGCAGCCTGAGCTTGTAAAAACCGGTCGCACATGGAAATACTCCTCTCCTGATTACGATCTGGAAGAGATTGCATTTATCAAGGTTGTCATCTTAGATTGGCTCTTTGAATCTGGAATGATCATCCCTGGATCTTACAAAGGCAAAGAGTGTTTTAAAGTAACCTCTCTTGGGCACGAACTATACAGCTAATATAGTCATCACCGTAATAGTGACTATATATTAGACATCTTGTGGATAAGGTCTTTTATTCCAATAAGTAGGGCCGTAATCATAGGTGAGCTGCTCCCCTTTGCGTATGATTTTATTAGCAAAAAAGATTACATGATACACACCATCTATTACAACCCCTCTAGAATTGATATTGGGAGAAAAACTGTGATTGATGAATCTGGTGAAATTACCTTTTTTTTCAGCATCTATTATCCAAGGAGTGCCAAAACGGCCTACCATATACCCAAATATATAATCGTTTTTCTTGTCGGTAAAGCGGCGCCTACCGCGAACTACACCAGCATACTCACCAATATATGAAAGGTAAGAGATATTTTCTCTAGCAAAAACCCCATAACCTACAAGAGGATTGACCTTCTTAATACAAAAAGGGATCTCATATTTCTGCGCTAACTTCTCCCCATATAACCCTAGAATCCATCTATTATGTTTTTTTTCATGAGAGGGAAAGAGCTTTTTGACCGCACGTTTTTTTATTTTCTCTAAGACTTTATTTGATGTGGGCACCAAAGTATCGACATAGGTAATGCCAAATTTTGTTTCAGTAGCTTCTTTTGTAACAATTAAGTCAGTGATATCAACCTCCGACAGTGGTTAACCCTAGGAAATACCACCAAGCGAAACCTACGGTAAACCAAATAGCTAAATTGATAACACTTGTTACAAATCCTAAAGAAAACCACTCTTTAGTAGTCACGTAGCCTGCACCAAAATAGATAGGAGCTGGGCCGCAACTATATGTTGTTAACCCGCCAAATATAGAACTGAAAGAACCAAGAACAAGACTCGCGAGCAATGGCGGTGTTCCTACTGCAATCGCAAGCACTAGAAAAGGAACAAACATCGATGTAATATGAGCAATATTACTTGCAAATAGGTAGTGAGAGTAAAAGTAGGTAGTTGCTATCATAATAAAGCTCAACTGCCAATGGCTTGATTGAACATAGCCGCCCAAGAATTCACTAAATACTCCTGTTACCCCAAATGTTTTTAGGAAAGTTGCCAGGGTAATTAATGAAGCAAACCAAATGAGTGTATCCCACGCCCCTTTCTCAGACATTAACTCAGGCCATGTTATAATATTTAATGCAACAAGAGTAAGAACCCCAGTCAAAGCTACCACCGTAGAATTCAAGCCAAATACAGCGCCAAAACACCAGAAAAAGATCATAAAAGCAAAAACAGCTGTTAATCCTATTTCATTACTCGATATAGGACCCAAATCCTCAAGCTTTTTCTTTGCAAGCTCTCCCATACCCTCTGTCCGCTTGACCTCTGGTGGGTATATTTTATACATTGCATAAGGAATTACTAATATACAAACAAGCCCTGGAACAATTGCCGCAAGAATCCACATAGACCAAGAGATGTCCACTCCAAATCCTAAAGCTAAAGTTTTTACCATAGGATTTCCTGACATACCCGTTAAAGAGATTCCACTTATCACAGCACTGCACTGAAACACCGTCTGCATCAAATAAGCGCCCATTTTTTTTCTCGTTTTTCCAGGGTGACTTCCAAATGCCTGAGCTAAAGACTCAACAATTGGAAAAAATATACCACCGCTCCTTGCCGTGACAGAAGGAATAGCTGGCCCTATTAGAAATTCAGTAAGCACAAGGCTGTAAGCAAGGCCTAAAGTACTTTTTCCAGCAAGACTCATCACTTTATATGAAATCCGGAGACCGAGCCCTGTTTTAATAAATCCGCGCGCTATAAAAAAAGCCGCGGCTATTAACCACACAACAGGCTGCGCAAAACCAGAAAATGCTTCCTGGAAAGTTAATACTTTTGTCACAATAAGCACTATCAAACTCATAAGGGTAATAGAACCAAGAGGCATAGGTTTTAAAATCATTCCAGATAGGGTAAAAGCAAAAACGGCAAGCACACGCCACCCTTCTTTGGATATCCCCGCGGCAGGTGGACTAAACCAAATACCTGCACCTATTGCTACACAAAATAAAAACTTTATTAATGACGGCGGACACTTTTGTAGAAAAGTAGACCTTAAATTTGACTTAGACAACGTTATCCTCTTTTTTTACTAGAATAATAAAGTATCCAGCTAAATAACGCACTAGGTTTTTTGACAGATAAACTCTAACCCCGCATGGGTTAAAGCATAAAACATCTTTGATCCAGAGATATACACCCCATGATGGGTGTCGGTCTGCTCTTTTAGCAAACAATCCCCTAACCTTGACGCCATATCTAGAACAATCTTACCCTTTAACAGGGAGGGTTGTTTTACAAGAACTTGCCTATCGCCCTTATCCATTCCTACGCAAGTTGCGTTAATCAAGACGTCAAAACAAGAAGGGATTTGCTGCTGAAAACCTACGTCAAAAAAAGAAGCTATTTCCTCCCCCTTTTTCTCTGTCCTATTCACACAAATAACACGAGCCTCTCGCTTCTTTGCCTCATAGATAGCTGCCCTTGCAGCACCACCGGCGCCTATAACCACCACCCTCTTTCCTTTTACTTTAAGCTTTTCTTCCACTACATCAAGAGCGCCTATTCCATCAAAATTACACCCTAGAAGCTGACCTTTGACAATGGAGATAAAATTCACAGACCCTATCTCTTTTGCATCATCAGTAAATTCATTGCAATAGCGACTAACCGCAAGCTTATGAGGCATAGTGACTGTTAGAAAGTCATAAGGAGGGATGTTTTCAAAAAAAGAAGGCAAAGCTGCAGAATCGATTTGGATTTTGCAAAACTCCCCTTTCACATTATACTCAGGAAATAGCAAAGGGTATACTTTATCTGATATACTGTAACAAACAGGATCTCCAATTAAAGCGCCCTTAATTATTCTAGTAATTTTTTCACCTGAGCTAGATATTCCACATTTTTATGAACGTGGTTATGACCGCAATCCTCTAACGTATAAAGCGTAGGTGAGACACGAGTATCTTCTAAAGAAGCCATAATCATCTCTGATTGCGCATAAGGTATTAGGCGATCTTTTGTGCCGTGAAAGATGTATAAAGGACATTTACAATTACCAATCCACGTATCTGTTCTTAGATGATATTTTAAAATCACCCTTAAAACAAACCTAGGTAGTACTGGCTTATTATAATGAGCTGTTTCTATCATGTTAAAATAGGGGGAAACAAGGATACACATTTTAGGGTTATGATGGGAGGCTACAAAAGATGCCATTGCAGTACCTAAAGAGACGCCGTGCAAAACAATCTCATTTTCATTATATCGCTCTTTTAAATATTGATAACCCATTAAAGAATCGGTCATAAGATTTTTTTCTGTAAGATTGTCTGTGCTCTTTCCAAAACCCCTGTAATCAATTACAAAAACATCATAACCAAAAGCAACATACTCCTCTGCTCTTTTACCCCAATGATCTAAATGATTCCCCTGGCCGTGTAAATAATAAATTACACCTTTGGGGTTTTTGTGAAAAAAGTGAATACCATTAATGGTTTCTCCATTTTCATGGGTTAAATGAACCTCTTCAAAGGGAGTTTCAAATGCATACTCATGGTGATGAGCAAGCCTTTTACACATGAAAATAAGCTTTTCCTGCATATGGTAATAATAACCAAAAATGCTAAAAAAGACTAAAATAAACACTATAGAGAACGCTTTAAATAATTTTTTCATAGCTATATTATATCCTAGGGCCATTTTTTTTCGCAAGGTTTTAAGGGGCCTCTGATAAACCACACTTTTTAGAGTCTCCTAAGGAGACTCTTGCTTCCAATTTAGAATTCGGTTATCCTCTATCCCTTACAATGCACAAGGTTATAAATGAGCGAAGAAAAGGTGATAGCAGTAGGTCTCTCTGGCGGTGTGGATTCTGCAGTAACGGCCTATCTATTAAAAAAAGAAGGTTACAAAGTAATTGCTTTTTTCATGAAAAACTGGGAGGAAGATGATGAAAATTGTCCTGCTGAGCAGGATTATCTAGACGCTCTTGCCGTTTCTGAAAAAATTGGTATCCCTCTTTATTCTTTTAATTTTTCTAAAGAGTATTTTGATGATGTTTTTCAAGATTTAATTGATGGTTTAAAAAGAGGCACCACACCAAATCCAGACATCCTTTGCAATAAGGAAATCAAATTCTCTGTATTCATGAAAAAAGCTTTATCACTCGGTGCAACTCATCTTGCCACAGGTCATTACGCCCGCATCAACAAGGACTTTCTGTTAGAAAGAGGTGTGGATAAAAACAAAGATCAAAGTTACTTTCTATACACCTTAAATCAAGACATCCTTAGACAAACGCTTTTCCCGCTAGGGGGCTACACAAAGCCGAAAATACGAGAAATCGCGGAACTTGCAAAGCTTCCTGTTTTTAACAAAAAAGACTCTACAGGCATCTGCTTTATAGGAAAGCGTAACTTTGGAGATTTTGTCTCTAAATACCTACCACCTGCAAAAGGCACTTTTAGAACCTCTTGTGGAAAAATCTTAGGCACACACAAAGGAGCATGGTTCTACACTATTGGACAAAGAAAAGGATTGTGTATTGGCGGTCCAGGAGATGCATGGTACGTGGTTGGCAAAGATATCAAAGAACATATCGTCTATGTAGCTCAAGGAGAAAACAACAAAGAACTATTTAAAAAATCGACCGTAGGCACAGACGAAACTTGGATAGGAGATGCCCCAAAACTCCCATTACGATGCACAGTGAAAATTAGATACAGATCCCCTGATGTCCCTTGTACCGTATCAAGAGAAGGCGGTGAATTAAAAATTGAATTTGACGATCCACAAAGAGCTGTCACTCCCGATCAGTCCATGGTTTTTTACGACGGCGACCTTTGTCTTGGCGGCGCTCTGATCAAATAAGCACATTTTTATCATAACGATTCCTTAAGATTGATAAAATCTCCTGTTTTTGCGAAAATATTCGGTATGAATAAATCAAGATTTCTCGCAAGAGCATTAGATTATACTTTGTTTTTTAGCTTGTTAACTCTCTTTGAGTTTGGCATGATCACAAATATTCTCCTGTTTTTAGGACTTCCCTTTCTCTTTGCGCCAGTAGAAGGTTTTTGCTACTTAGCTTTTAAAACCACTCCTGGAAAATGGATTTTTGGCATTCATTTATCAAAAAGACTCTCTTTGTTTCATTCCTTCAAGCTATCCTTCAAAAAAGCCCTGTTAGTTGCCCCTTTATTTTTTCCTCCATTAAACATCTTTTTTGCCATTTTCTACCTTCGCGAAAAAGCAGAGCATACACAAAAAAGATGGTCTGAATATAAAGCGGCCAAACTGACCCATAAAAAACGAAATTCCTTTGTTAAATATGCATTTTTAAGCGTTGCCTGTTTTGCAGTTATTGCAAATTTTAGCCCCGTTTCTTTTACATCCAAACTCTCCAACTTGACCAAGACCGAGCTAGCCCTTGATTCATGGGTGAAAGTAAAGGATGATGACTTAAATTTCTCTGTTTTTTTCCCAAAGAAACCTAAAGTTTCAGAATCTCAATTAGAGGTAAAAGAACATGACACTGTATTAGACATTACTGAATATCACCATCAAGCAGATGTAAATTATAGCTTAACCTCCACGCAAGTGCCTAGAGCATGGACTTTATTAGGGTCTAACTATCTGCTAAAAACTCTTGGTAAGCAAATAGACAAGCACCAGGGTAAAATAATAGACTCTAAACTAATCAAACACAACTCCCACTCGGCTATGAGCTACCACTTACAAAACCATGGTGGCGGTCAAACCAAAGGGGTGCTTATTTTGGTGAAAAAAACAGTGTACAAGTTAGAGGTTACATCAAAAAACGACCTGAGCGAAGAGGAATTAAAGACTTCGCAAAATTTCATCGCTTCGTTTAGGAGACTCTGAATAGCAGCTCGTTTATTAGAGTCTCCTTAACATTCATTAGACTCCCGTCTTAATGCTTTTCAGAGTCCGCATTGAATTTTTGATACAATCCTAGCCCTACCATCAAGATAGTCGCTGTAAAGAATAAGAAAATTGGATAGATAAGATGGGTGACATCTGTCTTAACCGTCTCAATGGTAATTACTAACCCCTCTAAAGATAGCGCAGTAATAATAATTACAACAAATTTTGTAAATGCACGACGAGCGTCTCTTGGGGAGCGATCATTGCCTTTGAGCACTTCTTCAATCATTAAGTACTTAGAAACATCAATAACAGCTATAGAAAAGACTATTAAAGCCACATCATCAAGCAGTTTATAGATAGTAAAATGATCGCTGCTAATATCACTAATAATTCCTACAATTGCAGCTGTTATAATCCACAAGGAAATTAGGTAAAGACACAGACATCCAATGGTATAAGCAAAATTAGAAAGTATTCGAATAAATTTATCCATATACCCACAACTATCTATTTCTATTCGTATTGTCAAGTGTTATAGACACAATAGGGAGAGATGGGGTATAATAGTTTCATTATGATACAATTAGATATAACAACAGAAGAAAAAGGTCGCTTAACCGACCTGTTGACCAAGCTCTACCCTGATCTTTCAAAAAATAAATTAAATAATTTTTATAGGCAAAATAGAGTGGTGCGCAATGACTTTGTAGCACAAAAAGACAGTGATTTAAAGATTGGAGAGAAAATCTCTATCTTAAAGAAACCTCAATTTCTTGGTGACCTTCTTATTTACTATGTGGATAAAGACATTATCGTCCTTGAAAAGCCTGCTTTTCTCTTGTCTGTGGATTCAGATAAAGCTCCAGGAATTAGTGTACACTCCTCATTAAAGAGACGTTATGGCGCTGTTTTCCCTGTCCAAAGACTTGATAGAGAGACAACAGGTGTGATGGTCTTTGCTCTTTCAAGAGAAGCTAAAGAGTCTTTACGTAAACAGTTTGAAGAAAAGCTAGTTGGCCGAGAATATGCAGCTTTAACACACGGCGCTATAAAAGAAAAAAGCGGTACATGGCGCTCTTTCTTAAAAGAAGGCGGCGATATGAAAATGAGAGTTGCTAAAGAAGGTGTCTTGGCAATCACCCATTTCACCGTCAAAAAAACAGTTAGAGGAGTCTATTCCTTTATCAAATGCCGTTTAGAAACGGGCAAAAAGAATCAAATTAGAGTTCACGCCGGACATGCCGGGCATCCCCTGGTTGGAGATAGCCGTTATGGTGATGCAAAAAAAGGCGGAAGACTATTCCTACATGCACATAAGCTCACCTTCACGCACCCAACAAGAGATAAGCCAATGAGCTTTATCTCCCCTATCCCCAGAGAGTTTCATAAAAATCTCTATTAATTCTATTTTTTTAATAGTTTCATTTGACCAAATGACCTGTTATGGATACACTCTATAGTATGAGAAGGATCTACAGAGAACGTTTTGACAAAAAATTAGCCGGAGTTTGCGGCGGGTTAGCGCAGTATTTTCAGCTAGATGCCTCTATAATCAGGATCTTATGGGTGCTTTTGACCTTCCTATCAGGTGGTATCTTTTTACTTATCTATCTTTTATGCTGGCTGATTCTTCCTCTTGGACCAAAAGCCTATGTAGTTGCCAATTACAAAAGACTTTATCGCTCTAAAAGGGACAAAAGAATTTCAGGTATTTGTGGAGGATGTGGTAAATTTTTCAAAATTGACTCTAATATTCTTCGCCTTATCTTTGTGGTCGTCACCTTCTTTTCATTTGGCACAATGGTAGTTCTTTATATTATAGGCACTTATATTATCCCAGAAGAGCCTAAATAATCCCTTTCTCAAAAAGGTTTTGTTTGTAATGTTTAAACTATAATGAAATATATACTCTCTATTGATATTGGTACATCTAATGTAAGAGCTATTCTAATGGATAGCAAAGGAAAGATGGTTTCTATTTCCCAAAAAGAGCTAGAAACTCTGCACCCCTTTAAAGGGCATACAGAGATGAACCCTGAAAAAATTATCTTCCAAACCCTTGATGCAATAGAAGAGGTTTTGCGCAAAACCAATATATCAAAAGATAAAATCGCAGGCATCGGTATCGCCAACGCTAGAGAAACAACCATTGTCTGGGATAAAGTGACAGGGAAACCTGTTTGGAATGCCATTTTATGGAATGACACTCGCTCAAAAGAGTTTTGCGAAGAATACAAGAGCAGCGAAGAGATGATCAAAAAGAAAACAGGACTCCCTTTAACCTCTTATGGATCTGCTACAAAAGTTAGATGGATACTTAAAAATGCAAACATAGAGAATAAGGAAAATTGCTTGTTTGGAACGCTCAATACTTGGTTATTATGGAAATTAACTGGATCAAAGGTGTTCTCAACAGATGTTACCAATGCCTCAAGAACTTTACTTTTCAATATTGACACTATGGGATGGGATGATGAGCTACTTGCTTTTTTTGATATCCCAAAATCTATGCTCCCTAAACTAGCTTCTTGCTGCGAAACTTACGGACATACAGACCTTTCATTTTTTGGCGCTAAAATCCCAATCTGCTCGATGATAGGAGATGCACAAAGCGCTTTGTTTAGCGCCGGCTGTCACGGTATTGGAGACGAGCATATATCCCTTGGTACAGGAGGGTTCCTATTAAAAAACAGCGGACCCCAAAGACCAAAAGATGTAGCTCCCTTCATCCTTACGACCGTTGCATGGCAATTTAAAGATGCAAAACCAGTCTACTGCACAGAAGGATCTGTTTTTTCCGTAGGATCGGTGGTGGAATGGTTAAAAACACATGTCGGCATTATACGCTCTGCCAAAGAAATCGAAGGTCTTGCCTATAGCGTCCCTGACTCCTTTGGTGTATATTTTGTTCCAGCTATTCACGGAATCTCCTCTATTAAAGGAGGAGAACGGGTACGGGGAACTCTTTTAGGGCTATCGTCAAGCACAAATATTGGTCATATCTGTAGATCCGCTTTAGAAGGTATCGCTTATATGCTATCAGAACTTTACCAGACCATGAATCCTAAAAACAACTCCCCTGCTAAAAAAATAAAATGCTCAGGCGGTGTTTCTGAAAATATATTCCTGATGCAAATGAGCGCTAACTTGATGGGGGTAGATCTTCTTCGGTCTAAAAACATTGAATTATCCAGTTTTGGAGCTGCCTATCTAGCTGGCATCTCTTTAGGCATATGGAAAGATCAAGAAGAGGTCAAAAAACTATTTTCTGTTGAACGAGAATTTTCTGCTGCAATGACCCCAAAAGACAAGGCTAAAATAATACGGGACTGGAAAAAAGCCTTTGCTGCAGCCCTGCTTTTTTCCGATATATAGTCGTTAGCGTTTCATATGGCGTACTGTTCAATGAATTTTTGAGGGATTTTTAATTAATTCAGCGTGCTAATATTTAAATATTAGTGAGATGCATTTATCAAAAAGCTACAAAAATTTGCTTAGTGCGTCATAAGAAACGATAATGACTATAAGTGTTGATTAACAATATTCATAGAAGCTATAATGCCTTCAAAATCAGGAGAAATTATGCATCTTATACTAATTGGACCACCAGGTTCTGGCAAAGGAACACAAGCAAAAAAAATCGCAAAAGAATACCACCTTGAACACATTAGCACCGGTGATCTACTTAGAAATAATCCAAATTTATCGCCCGAGCAAAAGGAGATCTTAAATTCTGGGAAATTAATTCCTGATATGATGATGTTAGATATCGTTAAACAAAGACTTTCAAGATGCAAAGGGAAAGGATGGATCCTTGATGGTTACCCAAGAACCCTCGCCCAAGCTCATTTACTGGAAGATTCTTTAGAAGATGGGTCTACCAAAGTTTTATACTTTTCCATTAACTCAGACCAGCTTTTAGACAGAATTACAGGAAGGTTAACATGCCCTGCTTGCGGCTCAGTTTTCCACGCCACCTCTAAACCTCCACAAAAGAAAGGGATTTGTGATAACTGCAAAGAACCATTAATTCAAAGAAAAGATGACCACGAAGAGGTAGTAAAGAAAAGATTAGACACCTATTTCACCTACACCGAACCTGTAATCAAACATTATAAGGATAAAAAAATAATGGCAAATATTGAGTGTGGAAACGATTTTACAATAGATCAAATTTTTAAATCTATAGAGAAAATTTTAAATAAATAATACCTTTGCAGAAAAAAGGTAATATCTGATAATCTTTAAAAGATTTAGAGCAGACAATCCTGCACATTAGGAGTTATGGAAGAAGTAGACGTAACAAAAGATTTTAGTAAATGGCGAAGACGCCTTTGGCCCTTTCATCAAACTGAATTAAAGAAACTCCTCCCCCTCATTTTAATTAAATTTTTTATCACTGTTATCTTTTGTATCTTGGCCAATTTAAAAGAAGCTATGGTGGTTACCTCTGAAGGGTCAGGGGCCGAAGTAATCCCTGTTTTAAAGGGACTGGTTGTATTACCAGCAGCTTTTATTATGACCCTTGTCTACTCCAAGCTCAGTTATAAACTGAGTAAAAAAACTCTCTTCTATACGGTAATCGGCGGCTTTTTAGCCGTTATTTTTTTATACACTTTTATTCTATACCCAAATATAGATTTCTTTACCCCAACCGCCTCCTCTGACTGGCTTTCTGACACCCTTGGGGCAAAATATAGTCATTGGATAGCTGTATATAGGAATTGGATACACTCTTTATTATTTATCACCGCAGAACTTTGGGGTAGCGTTGTTATTCTCCTGATGTTTTGGGGATTTGCCAACGACGTAACAAATGTTAGCGAAGCTAAAAGATCCTATAATATCTACATAGCTGCAGGCAACCTCGCGACCTTATCCATAGGTTCTATTGTTTGGCTTATTATCAAGAAAATGGATATGTTCTCCTATAGCTTTAGAGTGCAAACTCTGCTGAGCCTAGTGCTCATCTTTGGCGCTTTTATCATGTATCTATATTGGTGGGTAAATAAAAATGTTGTGGATATATCACCGCATAAAATTACACAGGCGCCTAAAAAGAAGAAAGAAAAACTCTCTCTACTCGAAGGCTTCAAATTAATAGGCAAGTCTCGATATTTACTTGGGATAGCTATTTTGGTTGTTGGTTACGGGCTATGCATAAATATGGTTGAAATTAGCTGGAAAGCCAGTCTAAAACAGGCCTTTCCGGAAGGCGCTGACTATCAGGTGTTTACAGGAATGACAACCTCTTACGTAGGATTCTTTGGGTTTATCATATCTATGTTTCTTGGCACCAATATTATTAGACGCCTTGGATGGCGTTTTAGCGCCCTTATCACTCCCGTTGCAGTTGGCGTAACAGGTATGCTCTTTTTTGCCGCTTTAGTCTTTAAGGACAACATACACCCCTTTACTAGCTACTTAGGCATAACCCCCTTACTGTTAACAGTTTCACTAGGGGCTTTCCAAAACATCGTTAGTAAAGTGGCAAAATACTCCTTTTTTGACCCTACTAAAGAGATGGCCTACATACCACTTTCTGAGAATGAGAAGGTTAGAGGTAAAGCTGCTATTGATGTAGTTGGCTCTAGATTAGGAAAATCTGGCTCTTCATGGATACAAATCTTCCTTCTATATATCGCTGGATCAGGCTCTATCCTCTCTATTTCGCACCTTCTAGTGCCTATTATTGTTATAATGACCATTTCTTGGATTTACTCTGTAAGCCAGATAGGTAAAGAGTTTGAGAAGAAAGCAACAGCACCTCAAGAACCTATCAATGTATAGTAGTAATAAATTTAATAATGACTATTAAATCTTAATAATGATACCATAGTCTTAAACATTAATAAAAAGGAGCAATAATGAGTAAAATTAAAAATATTAATTGGCCTAGCGTGCTGTTTATCTGCGGATATCATGCCCTTCTGCTAGCTTTACTTCCTATCTATTTTATCTTTTTTAATCCAAGCTCAATGCTAATATGGTCAACTGTTGGCTTATTTGTAGCATCAGGTCTTGCAATTACCGCTGGATACCATCGATTATTCTCCCACTCTACTTATAAGACAAATAAAGTGATTGAATTTATCATGCTCTTTTTTGGAACTCTTGCTACTCAAGGTAGCGCTCTTCGCTGGTCTCATGACCATAGACTGCACCATGCTCATATTGACAAAGATGATGATCCTTATAGCGTAACAAAAGGTTTTTGGTGGGCACATATTTTATGGATGTTCAAAAATGAAACTCCAATGGACAAAAAGTCCATCACCTCAGACCTAAGAAGAAACCCGTTAATCACCTTCCAACATAAATATTATGTATGGCTTATGGTTGCGGCAAACCTCTTTACCACAGCTCTAGTATGGCTTGCAACAGGCGATTTATTTGGTGCTTTTATCTTGAGTTGGGTGTTTAGACAATTTTGTTCACACCATACTACTTGGTTTATCAACTCTTTAGCTCACTACTGGGGTCATCAAAATTACTCTACAGAACATACAGCTGTGGATAACTACATCTTATGCTTCCTAACCTTTGGTGAAGGGTACCATAACTACCACCATACCTTTGCCAATGACTACAGAAACGGAATCAGATGGTATCATTTTGACCCTACAAAGTGGTTGATTTGGACGCTAAGTAAGCTTGGCCTTGCAAAAAACTTGCGCCGCTCTAAAGAGACAAGGATTTTTTCCTTGATGCTCAAAGAACATAAAGAAGCTTTGATCGAGAGAATTACCAATTCTTTCATGGAAAAGAAGGCTGAGGCTAAAGAAAAAACAGTGCAATTCACAGAATCTATTTCTGAGAAGATGACAAAACTTCAAACGCTTGCTAAAGAATACAAACAAGCTAAAAAAGATGCTCTTGTAATGCCAGAAAGCATTAAGAAGCTGTCCCTAGAAATCAAATCCCTCAAAAAGTCCCTTAAAAACGACTGGAGAGAGTGGAGAAGATTTTCTAAGAGTATCATGCGCCTCAAGCTAAAGGCCGCTTAAGGAGGCTCTCCTTAACCTCAGCTTTTCTCACCAATAACAAAGGCCGCTATCTTCATAGCGGCCTTTGTTATATCCGTAATTTACATATAGATATTTAAGGCAATAACGCCGTTGATAAATTGCCCTTCTTCAGCACCATAGGCAGACATCCAGACACCTGCTATTAGCCCTACGTTTTTGGTGAAATTGTATTCTATGGCAGGGGCAAACGATAGCAGATAGCCTGGTTCAGGTCTACCTACAGGCTCAATGGTTGTCCCTTTAAAGGTAGATCCTGTCGAATAGACATTTTCCATATCCAATGCAAGAGCCCAGTGAAGGGACAGGGTGATTTCAAAAGCCAAATCAACCACAACAGATATTCCTCTTTCTAAGGTTCCGTTAGTAGTTGCATCTCCGCCGTGAAAGTTTAAGCCATGAACGTCGAGTGGGGAAAAAAAGATCGTAGATATTGCAGCTCTTGCAACAATAAAGTTTTCCTTTCGCAGGTGAAACTCTCGAGACATAGCAACAAAAAGGGTGGTACTCCAGCCCCCTTCTCCCAGTCCATCAGTTCCGTTATACGAAGGGTCAAGATTTTCAAATTTTCCACAGGGGAAGAGTTGAGTAAGCCCTATTTTACAGGTGGTCATATGAAACTTCGGGTCATCTCTCCACAATTGAAAGGTAGGGCTAATAGAGAGGTCTCCCATACCTATGCGGGTTCTTTCACCTACGCCGTAATTATAGGTAAACTGAGGGTAAAGATTCAAATCTATCCAATCATTAATGCCAAGCTGTAGTAACTCTACAGAGTTGATAGCTTTTGGCTGTGTCCCCGATCTATGCACATGTCCGCGACTATTATAAAAACCAGTACTGTCAGTGAAATATACATATGGCTCAAAGTTAAAATGTCCTTTAGAAACTGTATAGGCTGAGGTGGTGATAATTGGGCCTGTAAGCCACGGTCCCTTTGGCGCCCCAGGTTTTTGTTTTAGATCTGGATCTAGCCCTGTGTCGGCAAACAGAAAATAGGGTATAAGAAATAAAATAAAGTAGCGCATAAGCCTCTAAATAGTGTGGTTTATTCCACTTTACTTAGTGTCAAATATTTTATCAATCCAGTTTTCAATTAAATTATCCATCCACCGAAACTCCCGTAAGATATTCATCCCAACAAACCCAATATGACCACCATGATCGGTTTTTAGGACTTCTACATTATCGGGGAGATCAATCTTATCCAGCTCATTAGGATCGATAATAGGATCATCCATAGCAAGTAATATAATGGTTGGTATTTTTATAGATTTCACCACTTTAACACCGCTACATTGCTTATAATAATTTAATGCATTGGAAAAATGAGCCCTTCTTGCAATATATAACTCATCAATATCATTCAGTGAGGTTTTTTCAGTGAGTCTATGAGGGGGAAGGTCTGGAAACGTTTTATGTAATTTATCAATATGAACAAAAAGCTGTTTAGAAAAATACTCTGCATAAAATTGATTTTTCGGAAGAGCTAATCTATGTGCACTTGTCAGTAGATTCACAGGTGGGGAAACGGCAAAAGCAGCTTTTAACAAGGACGAATCCTCTTGCCCAAGTTCGCCAGCAAGTTTTACCGTTACATTAGCCCCCAAAGAAAAGCCCACCAAGATAATAGGAGTTCTAGGAAAATGCTTTTTTATATCTTGTAAGACCTTTTTTATATCACCGCTACATCCGCTGTGGTAAATATTTTTAGAAAGTCCCGCTCCAATTCCACAGCCTCGCATATTAATACGTATAGCTTGCCGGCCGCTATTATACACCTTTTTCGCAATACGTTTTATATATGGAGATTTACTACTTCCGCATAATCCGTGTAATAAAACGACCGTACCCTTTTCCTCTGTCCATCCTTTTGGAGTAGATACCTCTAAGGACAAAACATCACCATCAGCAAGTTTTACAAAATGAGGTTTAGAGGGCGGCTCTTTTCCAAAATCAACAATATTTGCTAAAACTGTTTGGTAATAAGGACTTTTTAATAGAGGTGTAAACTTCATTTTTTTCTTCATAAGAGCCATTATAGTAACTTTTGTTTTTCTTACAATAGAGTTTGCTTCTTATTGCCATTTTTTGTATCTATAAATTTAGCAAGGAAATAATATGTATACACCAGAAGAAATAAGAATTGCTCATCCTACCACTTTTGATAAGTGTCTACCTTCTGTAAAAGTTGATGGGGTAAAGCTGCCATGCAGAGAGAAAGAGGTGATCATCGATCCCCGCTCTACATCAATCGTCTCCTATATAAATTCTGTGCTGCCTATTGCAGGAACCTTAAAGCAAAACGACAAAGGGTTTATATATCTTGATATTGCCAATGAATATATCACTTCGGTTATCCCATTTTTCGACGACCCTTCCATTGACCTTCCCCCTTATTATGGAGAGAGCTTTTCAGATGGGGCGCATATTGCTATTGCAACAGGCGATGAAGAGAAAAAACTTTTCTCCCCCCTCCCCCTTGGTGATGCGTTTTCTTTTACTATCACAGGATGTTACAGAGCATCTCTGCTTTACGATCTAAATAACAAATACGTTTGGTATTTAACCATTACCTCCGATGAGCTTACAAAATTACGTACAGACATGGGACTTACCCCTTTACCAAATGGTGAAAGTTTCTACATCACCTTAGCATACAAAAAAACTTTTCTTTCGCTAAATGACTTGATAACAGATGCTACAAAAAATAGAATCACATTATCAGAAAGTGCTGTGCTCCTAAATAAGTTACGGAACATCCAATAAGATCTTGTTCTAAATCTTTTTAATGGTTAAAATTTTTCCAACCATTAGGGAGGTTTTCATGCTTAAAAACACATTACTTATATCAACACTTTGCCTTGCCACTATGCCTTTTGCATTTGGGCAAATAACGCCTGCTCAACCAGTGCCTGTAGCATACGCTACTCCAGTATATACAGATACGTGGACATACGATACTAGCGCTTATTTTAATCGTTATACAACAAGAATAACAAACCACAAAGGATTTTCAAACGTCTATTTAGATGATGGATCTGTATGGAAAATAGATTTTACCTATGATCAAAAAGAGATTCAAAAATGGACGACGGCAGACACTCTTTATCTCTATAAATCTCCATATAGCTATAGCTCTACTTACGAGCTACACAATCTAAATAGAAATACCTGTGTGGATGCAGAGATCTCATGTTCTTCAGATCCTGCTTTAACCTTTTATATTGAAATTTCTGCGATACACACTGCCGAAGGTGTGGTTACTTTATTCGACCTTTTTGGCAATGCCTACGATATGGAAATCCATACTAATGATCTTCATTCAGTAAGCAACTGGTCCATTGGGGATTGCATAGTTTTTGGATGGAACAAACCAAGTGCTTGGGATAGCACCCCTTATACTTATACATTAATCAATATGAATAAATCGATTTCTGTAAGAGCTAATCGTAGACTTTATCTTTAGTGGAAAAGGAGACTCTGATAAACTGCACTTTTTAGAATTTTTTCAGATTTTTTGAAATAAATCCGATTTTGGAGTAAGCGGCATCCCCGTAGGGATGGGGCGCCACGAAAAATAGGATTTATAAGAAATCTGGGAGATTATAAAACTGCTCGTTTTTCAGAGGCTCCTAAAGGGAACGCTTCGTTTTTTGATCAGTAAATTATTTGCGCCTTCATATAAGGAAAATACAATTTCCCCATTATAAAGGTGCACTTGTAAAGTCTCTCCTGCCTCCGAAAGGTAGGATAAACTTACGCTCACATCCTCTTGAGAAAAAGACTCCTTGATAAGATGCGGTCTTAATAGCAAGTCTTTATTTATTGAAAAAACAAGCCCGCTTATATAACTGGTTAGTTTTTGATGAGCATCTTCATCTGATAATACACTTTTGTACTCTAAATCAAGATATAGTTTTTCCACCTTGTTCTTAAAATAGAAGCCACCTACTGCAAGCACCTTTAAATCATTCTCTTTGATAGTCTCGGCATACATTTCAACCGTCCTATCTCCTGCGGTAACATGTGCTGGCTGTTTTACGCACATAGAAAAAATACAGGCAAATATACATATAAACTTACTCATAAACCTAAAATACTTGTTTTTACTTTTCCCTGCAACTACTGTGATTACTATTTTAAGGAGACTCTGATAAACTGCTGGTTTCAATAATTTTTTCAGATTGCTTGAATAAATTTGATTTTGGAGTAAGAATCAGCCCTGTAGGGCTGGGACGCCACGAAAAATCCCATTTATAAGTAAGCTGGACAAATTATTCAGCATGAGTTTTTCAGAGGTTCCTTAAATGAAAATGTATAAAAAAATATGACATAAGCACCAAGCTTATGTCATAACCTCCAAAAAATATAAAAAGAGGGTTTGTCAGAGTTTACATAAAATCTGCTCGAGTGAGTTCTATACCATCGGTATACGAATCAGGAATTAATAGCAATTTCCCTCTATGCTCTCTTTCAGTAATCAGGTGATAAACCTTATAACTGGTAAATAACTCATCTACCACATCCTTTACATACTCATACCCACATATTCTATCCTGATAGGTATCATAGCCAATCTTGTCATTTCCTGGCACTCTTACATCATCTATCATGACAATACAATTATCTTTACAATGTTCTGTTATTTGTTTTATTTCATCTCGTAAAGGCCAATATTCCCCCCAATGTGCATCTAAATAAAAGAAAATTCTTTCTACAGGAAGTTTAGACAACAAATCACCTAGCATCTTACCTGAGTCTTCTCCGTGAATATACACATTAGGCTGATCTTTAAATCGTATTTTTGCAGCATCTATATATTTTTCATTAATTTCAAAACTATCTACTCTTGGAAAAATACTAGATAAAAAATTGGTTGTTCCACCCATAAAAGAGCCAGACTCAACTGCTACAGATAGGTTAAATCTCTCTTTTAACATTTCTACGCTCTTACAAAGTTCATATTCCGAATTAAAAACATACTTATTCTCCTCTCTATTTTTATAATCATAACAATAATCCTTATAATGTTCTTTTTCCGTAGGGGTTAAATTTGGTACTTTTATAACACTTCCAAAAGCGGCACTAACCGCTAATGATAAATAGACTATTTTTTTCATTCATATTCTCCTTATTTTATACAAAAAAAGCTAACATACAACAACTAACACTTTACATTCAATTTTATTTTTACAATTGCAAACAATCTTTCCTTATACTATTCTGCTAGACAAAAAAAAGGGAGCTTCAATGAAAAAAACAATACTTGCATTTACTCTTATCACCGGGACGTTACTAGCGAGCTCTCTTTCAGAGAAGGCGCCTGAGGCAGAGCCTGCATCGAATCTACCGAAAAAACACCAGGCCTACTTCTCTTTTTGCTGTCAAAATTCATTACATGAGGATGCTCCTCCTTTATTAGCACTAGGACTTGGCTACCACTATCATCGCGAAAATGCTACCTCCTTTAAGACCACTGCGCTTTCTTTAGATCTGAGTTTTTCTCCCCCTCAGAATGATTCTTATAAAGCTCTATTAGTAAAAGACTCAGAGCTCTTAGCTCTTGGGCGTGTTATGGCTCTTCATTATTTTAACCCATCAGACAAATGGAAATATTTTCTATCCATTGGAGGGCATTTCAGCCTATCTAATTACGAAAGAACTTCCTCTTTTTTACAAGCTACAGACGATGGTTTGATAGAAATGACTTTTTACTCTATACAGGAAGCTGATACAACTTACAGCTATATCGGCCCATCCATGATAATCGGAGTAGAATTTTTAACACCAAAAGCGGAAGCATCTAGCTTTGCCTTACAGCTTGGATATGACCACCCCATGATATGTATCAAAGGGTATAACAGGTCACATGAATTTGGAAGAATATTTATTGGATATAATATAGGATTCTAACCTTGCTAATTTATAATATAATACCTATTTAAAGGAGCCTTAATGAAACAAGCAATTCTTGCACTTACTCTTATCTCTAGTGCCGTGTTTGGCAGCAATATTGTTAAGAAAACAGCTGATAATTCCATCGATATAAACACCTCTCCTACCCACAGCTTTTATTTTAATACAGGGATTCAAAGCTCCTTATACGAGTCCGCTCCCCCTTTACTCTTGTTAGGAGTGAGTTATAAATACAATAGCGGAGATGACCTTTTTTTTACAGGAACCACTCTATCCATAGATTTAGGATTCACTCCAGAAGAGGAAGCGGTCCATGAAACTCTTTTATCCAAACATTTTGAGCTGCAAGCAACTGCACGTATTATGGGATCATTTGCAACTTTAACCTCAAAAACATCTAAATGCTTTTTTTCTATAGGAACCCACTGCACACTCTCCTCTTATCAAAGGTATTCTATAAAACTAAAGGTCGATAATCCGAAAGACCTAAACCTTTATGTAGTATCTAATCAAAACATAGACTCGTTTAAAACCTATATTGGCCCCTCTATCGTTACTGGTATAGAAGTCTTTGCCCCTGAAACGGAATTAAATAGTGTCGTTTTCTATGCAGGATATGACCATCCTTTTATATCAAGTGAAGGAGAGGCTCCAAAAACAGGAGCCTTCTATATAGGGTGTGGCCTAGGATTCTAGAGCGCTTTACATTCTATTTTATCATCTTTTGCCACGGGCCATATAATTCTCTTATCTTTCCTCTTCGGATAGATAGAAGAATAAGGGCAAGCCCTAGTAAATTATGGTAGATAGCAATATCGGAATAGATCCAGGCAGTTACCATGATAAAAGCTCCAAAGAGCATATTTACAAAGCGGACAGAGCGAATAACCTCTGCAAGCGACAGAATAGATACCACCACTATCAATGAACCCACCAGGTGATCGATTGTGTGCATCGTTCCTGAAAAAGAGAACCAGTAAGGGAAAAACACTAACGATACGCCCGCCGCTGCCGATAGATATAAATTCCAGCACCACCCCACTCCTAAAAATGCTTTTTTATACATTCCCAAGATAGGCACTTGAGATAGCGGTGTATCATCGTCATCTTTTGTTTGAGGTAGGTCTCCCCCATGCCAAAAAGTCTTCCAAAAACTATTTCCAGCTTTTACACTTTGGTGGAGAAATTGAAATACAGCAACCAGTTCATCTACCGCAAATACGATCATTATCATCATAGCAGTCGCAGTACAAAGGCATAAAAAGCACCATGCCCCAACAAGTAGCGGTTGTAATATAACCAAAACAATACTTACAATACCTAAAGGAACCACAAGCAGCACAAAAGACATTACCATCCATGGCATGGTACGCCATCTATTTTGCCCTCCCTTTAGACCAAGCAGCACTTCTATCGTATAAGCAAAGCATCCAAGGCCTGCATCAGGAACCGGAAAGAAGCTTGCCACAGATGAGGTGATCACTTCCTTGGTACCATTTCCAAAAACAGGATCCCACACACTCTCTGTATAGCCAAGCTGATAAGCGGCTAGGTACCTTGAGATAAACATCCCAATAATCCCAAGTTTAATTACAGGTAATCTCTGTAACCATGAAGAAGGGTTATAACTCCATCCTGCAGGAATTTCATGACCTTTCTCTTCTACTTTTCCAGGAAGCCCTGGAATGATTAAGGAAAATAAAACAAGCAGTATGCCAATTACCGTATCATTTAAGTACTCTGCAGGCATTTTTGCCCAAAAAAGCAACGGAGCGAAATTAAGCCATATTCCTGCAAAAGCAATAATCCACAAACAAAAAAAGCCAAAGCGATTTGCCTTAAAAGCAAATATACTTGCAACAACAACAACGCCACCTGTTATCATATCATTTAACGACATAGCAAATGTTTTATAGCCAAGAGCGAAATGGGAAAATATAAGCCATACCCCTAAAAAGGCGCAGGCAAATACGGTCCACAGCAACTTTTCATGTCTTTTTTTTACTTGTGGTGAAATGTCTTTCATGCGGCATCCTTCTTATTATTATTCATTTTTTTTCTATTGCTACTTTTTTTCATTCCTTTGGGCATTTTCAGGCTGTTTTTCTTATACCAGGCTGCAGGGTCGGCTTTTAGGTCATTGCACATATCTGTTAGAAGATTTTCTAAGTCATGCTTAGGTTCCCAATCAAACATTTTTTTTGCGAAAGAAATATCTAACTCAAAATGTTCATCGGCAAGTTTTATCATCCACGGCTGAATAAAAGGTTTAGCCATAAAAGGGATATGACACTGCACCCATGCGCCAAACCATGCAACAAAGCGAGGCAGCCTCATCATCCATATATTTTTCCCAAAAAACTCATTAGAAATTTTATTTTGTAAAAACCTTGTACTTAGCGTTTTTTCCTCACCCACTAAAACCGTTACTGCCTTAGGCAGGGAGTTTCTTTTCTCCACCGCTTTTTCAATCAGATCTACCACATCTTTCATATGCAAAAACGATGCTCCATGAGACATGTCTCCAGGAAAGAAATGAGCTGTAAAGCTTTTTTCGTAAATACGTTGTATTTGATTAGAGATTGGAATGGAATGGCAGTCATCATCATACACACCAGATATTCTCATCACCACTGATGGAATTTTTCCTCTGTATTTGGCAATTACTTCCTCTGTCTCTATTTTTGATTTTGGATACGCCCAATTTCCATCTAAAGGAGAATCTTCTGTTAACTTAACCCCAGGCTTTGTTGCTTTATGGACAAGCATGGTAGAGGAAAAGATAAACTGCTCTACCTCAAAATTCTGCAAAGCTTTTAATAGGTTCTTCGTCCCTTGTACGGTAATCTTGTTGTATTTGCTATACCTTTGGTCTGTAAAACTATAATAGGCAGCAAGATGAACCACCGAGGCTATCTTTTTACCATAAAAGGCTTCTATATGCTTAAAGGCTTGATGGATACTTTCTTCTGATGAGACATCCAGCGGTACAAGCTCTTCGTTAGAAGATGCGTATATCGCTTTCATCAATTCAAATCCAACAATTTGATAATTTTTACCAAGACGTCTTGCTACTTCTGAACCTATTCGGCCTGCACTACCTGTTACAAGCACTAATTTCTTATCACTATTTTTCATATCTCTCCTTATTAATATATTTTCTACATTACTCAGAGAAACTTTTTTAGCAAGGAAGATTATTCCATGACTTAAACACTTGATTACCATGTTCAAAGGAAAGGATGGATAGCGATGCCGTGGACAAAGTAAAATATCTTCCATAGGTTACTGGAAATCCTAACCAGTGCGCTCCAAAACAGCGGAGAAAATGTCCGCTTGAAAAAATAGCTATCTTCCCCTTTTTATTTCTAAGAAGCTTTTGCATTCTTTCAGCTCTATCCCTTATTGATTCAGATGTTTCCCCATTTTTTGGATCGGCATTAAATATTGTCCAATTAGGATGTGTCTTGTGGATTTCTACACTTGTCATCCCTTCATAATCACCGTAATCCCATTCAAGCAAATCACTTGTTATAATAGCTCTGTCTAATAGATGCACAGCTTTACATGTCTCTTTGGCCCTTTCTAAAGGACTGCAGTAAACCTCATCAAATTCTATGCCCTTGACAAGCTTTGCTAAATTCTTGGCCTGGACGACCCCATCTTTTGTCAGTGGTATATCTGTTAAGCCGGTATGTTTGCCCGTTTTTGACCACTGCGTCTCTCCATGCCTAAATAAGTAAATCTCTAACATAAGCCCCCTATAAGGAGACTATGCATAAAAAATATTTAAAAGGATAAGAAAAATAACCACAGGAGCTATATATTTAATCGCTGCTGCAAAAATAAAGCGCATCCCTTTAGATTTACTCACCTTAAAGCTCATCCCTTTTTCCAAGTGGTTGATAAAATCTACAAATGGATTTTTCCATCCCACTAAAATAACAACAGACAAGGCTCCAAGAGGGATGAGTATATTAACACAGAGAAAGCTAAGGGCATCAAAAATGGTCTTGGAGAAAATAGTATAACCGCTCAGCACTCCAAAAGATAGACCTGCAGGGATTCCTAGCACCAACACACCAATACTACAAACAAGTACCGCCTTGTGCCTAGAAAAGGTTTTATGATCGGTTAAATAAGCTATTAAAGGTTCCATTGCAGATATTTGCGAAGTGAGCCCTGCAAATAAAATCAACAAAAAGAACAAGAAGGAGATAAACCCTCCAAATTGCAATTGAGAAAAGATCAAAGGCAAACTCTGAAATATAAGCTCTGAACCACTTGATACATCCCCTCCCATAGAGAGCACCGAAGTGAAAATAGCAATCCCAGCAAGCAAAGACACCACTACCACTGCAATGGTTACAGGTATAGAAATTTTAAACAGATTATCCTTATTCTTAAGATAGCTACCATAGGTAATAATCGTTCCCTGACCCACACTCAACCCAAAGCATGCTTGACCAAGTGCGAGCAATGCCACCTTTCCATTTAACATACTCCAATCAGGCTTGAATAAGAACAAAAGCCCCTTTTCCGACCCAGGCATTGATAATCCTATATATGCTAAAAACAATAACATAAAAAATAACATTGGCATTAATATCTTATTCGTCGCCTCTATCCCTTTTTGCACCCCAGCAAACAAGACCGACGCTGCTATAAAGATAAATCCTATCTGACAGCCAAGCGCCCATGTCACGCTCTGAAAACAAGATTCCCAAAAAGCCTTAGCCTCTAGAGCTGTCTTAAAATGCGTAATATTTCCTGAAATGGTTTCTATAAGGTAACCAAGCGTCCATCCACAAATCACGCTATAAAAAACACTTACTAAAAATCCAGTGATCACCTGCATGGTACCCAGCGCTTTCCATCCATCCCCTTTGCCAAGCTTTTTAAAAGCATCGGATGGATTGGCCTGGGTTTTTCTCCCCACCACTATCTCTGACAGCATGATAGGTAAACTTACAAAGATCAAAAACACACAAAATAGGAGAACAAATATCGCCCCTCCATTTTGACCTACAATATATGGGAATCGCCAAATACTTCCAAGGCCTACTGCCGAGCCAATTGCCGCCCACATAAACCCTAATTTTGACTTCCAATGCTCTCTTTTCTCTACCAAAATAACTCTCTTATCCTATATAGTCATTACCGTTTCTTACGACGTATCTTCTGCACATTTTTGCAGCTTTTTGATAAATGCATCTTGCTAATATTTAAAATATTAGCTCGGTGAATAAATCAAAATTCCCTCAAAAATTCATTGAACAGTACGCCAAATGAAACGCGAACGACTATACAATGAAAGGATTCTTTATAAAAAAACAGTATCTATGAACAATAAAACAAAAGCAAGCGAAAAACTCCCCTTTATACATTCTGATAGTGCAGATCATCGCTTAAACATAAATGATTACGTTGTGGAGAATAAAACAGCCACTTATTTCGTTCGTGTAAAAGGCGATTCTATGCAGGGCGTAGGTATTTATGATAAAGATATTTTGGTGGTAGATAAATCAAAACAAATCACTTGTGGAAAAATTATTGTTGCCACACTTAATGGAGAGTTTACCATCAAAAGATTGATCATAAAAAATGGGAGAAAGTACCTTTTTTCAGAACACCCAAAATACCCTACAATCTCCATAACCAATGAGTGCGATTTTGAAGTTTTTGGAGTCGTCACCTATACCATCCATAAACCTCTATGAAGTATATCTGCCTTATTGATTGTGATAATTTTTTTGCCTCTTGCGAAAAGATCTTTCATCCAGAGTATCGGGGTAAACCCCTGGTGGTTGCTGGGGGGAAAAATGGCATTGTCATCGCCCGCTCAAAGGAAGCTCGAGCCCTTGGCATCCCTATGTGCGCTGCTGTTTTTAACTATCGGTCGTTATTCATCAAAGAAGATGTCATTATAAAAGCGCCCAACCATATATTCTATCAGGATATATCCAATCGCATTAGAGAGACGGTAGCTACTTTTTCCTTTAAAACCTTTATTTACTCAATTGATGAAATGTTTTTAGAGATCCCCAAAGAGAGCTATAGCGATAAATTATTAGAAGAAATTCAGCACAAGATTAAAAAATGGACCAGTATCGATGTGTCTATCGGCATCTCTTACACCAAAACTCTTGCAAAAGTTGCCACCAAGCTTGCAAAAAAAATCCCCTCTCATCGAAAAGCTTTGGTTGATGAAAAATCTATTGCTAATGCATTGCTTTGCTTTCCTGTAGATGATATTTGGGGTGTAGGAAGAAAATCCGCAGAGAAATTAAAGCTCCACAGAATAAAAACAGGAAAAGATCTCCTTTCTATAAACGAAGCCTTTCTAAAAAAACTGCTCGGCATATCTGGATTTCGTCTAAAAAAAGAGTTGCAAGGAACAAATGCCTACCCTTTTATTTGCGCTGCAAAGGATAAATCTCTACAAATCACAAGGACTTTTAACACAGAAATCGTCTCTATAAACTCTATCAAAGAAATTTTATCCTCTTTTATTAGTAAAGGATGTGAAAAACTTCGTGAAATGAACAAAGAGGCAGAATGCTTCTCTCTTTTTATGGAGTCCTCTCGATTTAAAAATAAAGGCAGCTCCTACTCTAAAACATTTACCTTAGACGAGCCCTCCAACTTTACCCCTGATTTTTTACACCTCAAAGAAAAGGGCCTTAAAGATCTCCTTGATGGCAGCCTTCTTATTAAAAGAGCAGGTGTTCATTTTTTCTCTTTAATAGATAGCGGATCTACCCAAAGCAACCTATTTACTAAAAAGCCAGCTGGCAATAAGAAATTAATGAAAACTTTAGACTCTATCAATGCAAAATACGGCTCAAACACCCTTCGATACGCTAGCATCAAGAATAGCTCTCCTGAAAAAGGCGGCGCCCCTTTGAGTTACACCACCAATTGGGAGCAGATTTTAGAGATAAACATCTGAAAAGACTAAACATTGCATTAATTATGATTTCGGTATATAATCCCCGCTAAATTCATGGAGGAATTATGAAAAAAACACTTTTAACATTATTGTCTTTTGCAGGGTCTGCTTTTGCTAGCGGCCTACCGGTAAACACACCCCAAGAACCTGCACCTACTAAAAAAGAAAATATAGGTCACTGGATCGTCACACTTGGTGCTCAAAGTCAAAGTGAAGATGCAAAAAACCCTAACATTCAACTTACTTTTGGGTACCAGTCTGCAGCAGAAGAATACAAGTTTTTCCAATCTCAAAAACTAGAATTTGGTGGAGGCGTTTCTCTAGATGCCGATAACGGTTTTTTCTATTTTCCAAAATTTACAGGTATTCATTATTTAAATTTTGATAGCAATACACGTTATTATTTTAATCTTGGAGGCGCTTTGGCAGCAAGATATTTTAAAAAACACACTTCAAAAACTCACAATGGAATCACCTATCACAGTTATAGAAAAACAGAAGGTGGCCTATTCCTAATGGGTTCTGCCGGCGTTGGAATTGAAATTGGTCAATTTAGCGGAACTATTAATTCTTTTGAGTTAAGCATCGATCAACCAGCACTTTACTACGGGAAAGGTGCCAGACCAACTTACTGTTATTATCCTACTGCAAAACTTTCTTATACCGTAGGGTTCTAATCAGCTCTATTTTCATTGATTTAAAAAGGCCTAGATTTTAAAATCTAGGCCTTTTTACAATTAGGAAATACAAATGGCAAAATCAAAAAAACAATTAACGGTATTTTTACTGTTAATGATCAACTTAGCAACCGTTCTAAGTATTAGAAACTGGCCCATTACAGCGATGTATGGCTACACATCCATATTCTACCTCTTACTCTCTGTAGTATTTTTCTTTATCCCATGTGCACTTGTCGCAGCAGAGCTTGCAACCTTATTCCCTAAAAAAGGTGGAGTCTATGTTTGGGTTCGTGAGGCCCTTGGTCACAGACTCGGATTTGTCGCAATATGGCTCTTATGGATTGAAAACATTGTTTTCTATCCCATTATCTTATCTTTTGTTTCAGCGGCTATTGCCTATGTATTTTTCCCTCACCTTGCAGGCGACCCTATCTATATCTGTGGCATGATAATTATAGTCTTTTGGATATTAACCATAATTAATTTCAGAGGGATTCGTTTTACTGGAAGATTTAGTACCTTTTGTGTAGTGATGGGAACGTTCATTCCTACGGCGCTAATATTAACTCTCGGTGCCTTGTGGATGTTTTCAGACAAACCTTTTATGATCAGCTTAGAAACCACCCCTCTATTACCCAACTTCACTTCCATCTCCACTTTTACAGTGCTCACAGGTATCCTTCTTGGGTTTGCAGGAATTGAAATGCCAGCGGTACACGCAGGAGATGTAAACAATCCAAAAAAGAACTTTCCTATCGCAATATTACTCTCTGCAGGAATTATCGTTACCTTAACCATTTTAGGAACACTTTGCATTGCAATAGCAGTACCTCACGATAAGATCAGTCTTGTAGCGGGAGCTATGGAAGCAATGAGCATCTACCTAAATCAATACGGCCTTGGTGTATTGATGCCCGTAGTTGCTCTTCTAATGGCGATCGGAGCTCTTGGCGGAGTAAGCAGTTGGATAGTGGGACCATGCAAAGGTTTCCTTGCGGCAGCCGAACAAGGGGACTTTCCTCCATTTATGCAGAAAACAAACAAACATGACATGCCTCATGTATTGATGATCATACAAGGCGTTATTGTTACCGGGCTTGCTTTTTTATTCCCATATATGTCTGACCCTAACTCTAGCTTCTGGATGATAACCGTACTTTCAGCTCAGCTATACATTGTTATGTACATTTTACTCTTTATCACGGGAATCGTTTTAAAATATAAAAAAAGAAATGCACAAAGACCTTATGCGGTACCTGGCGGAATAGCCGGTATGTGGATAATTGCAGGTCTTGGTTTGATTGGCGTAACGTTCTCTTTAGTGATAGGATTTTTCCCTCCACCAGATGTGAAAGTAGAAAGCCTTCTCTTCTTTGAATCCTTTTTAGCGATAGGCATCATTTCGATGGTAGGACTACCTTTCCTTATCTACTCTTTAAGGCGCCCTTCCTGGAAACCAAAACTAAAGCAGTAAGCCAAAGCCTATACTTAGGTATATCAAAGTGGTAATCACATCGGCAAACATTAAAACTATGGGTCCTGAGGCAACTTTTGGATCCAGCCGCCACCTATAAAGGGCGATCGGTACAAATGCACCTATAATAGCTGTTATGATGATAGAGCTGAAGATACTTACAAATATCACAATAGCAGGCCCCACCCCATGACCCCATAGCAGTGACAACGCTCCTACGCTAATACTTGCTGTTAAAGCGATTAGAAAAAAGAGTCTGGTTTCCATAAAGGTATAGAGAAAAATCTTCTTCCAGCTGTGCTTCTTGTGTGTCATTAAATAGATACTTAGAGTCATTGCCTGCATGGATATTGATTCTGACAAAGAAAGGACCAATGGGATAAACATTGCCAAGATAATAACGTTTACAAGTAAAACTTCGTAAAAGTCTGATATTACCGCACATAAAATTCCGCCGAGCATATTACAAAATACCCAAGGCATTCTGTGCATATACTTTCGCCATAAGGACTTTGTAGGTCCCTCTTCTACTAAAATCCCAAGCATCTGAAAAATTTGTAGCCGTTTTACCTTTGATGACATCTCAATTTTTTCTTCAAAATACTCTTGTATTTCAATTACACCTATGAATATCCCTTTCTTTATCACAGGGATAGATAGTAAATGATACTTTTGCATAATGGCCAAAGCTGCATACATAGACTCTCTGCTTTCTACTTTATGTACCTTTGTATTAATAATATCCTTTAAAGGCGACTCTGGATCTTGTGTTAGCAGCGATCTGATGCTAATAATCCCTATCAAATGTCCTTTTTCATCAAGCACGTAGTAATAAGGCTTGTTTGTATTGCTATGCCTCTCACGGACCCTACAAATAGCTTGGGCGATCGTTTGATCTAACTCTAATATATGGTTAGAGTTACGAACATAATTCTCCGTAGAATGTGCTAAATGTTTCTTTTTCATAAGTGCCTACATTAAAAGATATAGACAGAGAAGAGAATCAAAGCAAGATAAACCTCGAAAATAATAGGCTCGTGTTGTATATTTTTTTGTATGTGTGGAATATATGGTTATATACAATCTAAGAGTAATAAAAAGCCTTTAGAGACTTGCTTGGATGGTCTCCAAAAGCTACAATACAGAGGTTATGACTCTGCAGGAGTGGCATCTATTCACAAGGGTACGGTTCTCTCTTTTAAAACAGTTGGTAAAGTAGACCTTCTATCCGCTCTTGTAAAGGACCATAAGTATGAGCTTAATACTGCTATCGCCCACACTAGATGGGCCACCCACGGCGGACTTAGCGCAGAAAATACACATCCACAGATAGACTATAAAAAATCTATTGCCCTTGTCCATAACGGTATTATTGAAAACTACTTAGAGCTAAAAGAGTTTCTCCTCTCCAAAGGGGTGGCTTTCACCTCTGAGACCGATACCGAGGTGATAACCAATTTAATTGCGTATCTTTATAAAGGCGATCTTAAAAAAGCTATTGCAGAAGCATTTAAACGCGTTCAAGGCTCTTTTGCTATCGTTTTAATTCATAAAGATTCTCCTGAGACTATTTTTGCAGGAGCGCGGGGTTGCCCCCTTGCCGTTGGTATTTGCGATACCAGCAAAGATGTCTATATCTCCTCAGACACCTCCTCTTTTTCTGAAAGCTCCTATTCTACCTATTTTATGAAAAATGATGAGATAGCAGAAATCACAAGTACCGCACTTACTATCTACGCATCTGATGGGAAAGTGAAAAAAAATGATCTGTCGACAATTATCATCAGCAAAGATGAAGCTAGTAAGGATGGTTATGATCATTATATGCATAAGGAAATCCATGAGCAAAGCTCTCTAAGCGCAAGAATCCTAAAAAAGCGAATGCTATTAAATACATTCTCCTTTAAAGAACTTGAAAATGATAATACATTTATAGAGCAAATGGAGCACATAGATGTTATTGCATGTGGCTCCTCGTACCACGCAGGCCTTATCGCTAAAGAGTTTTTAGAAGAGATGACTTTAACTCCTGTCACTATTCACCTGGCCTCTGAATATAGATATGCAAAACATCTAGAGAAAAAAAATACTGTGGCTATCATTATAAGCCAGTCGGGAGAAACAGCAGATACCCTTGCTGCCTTTCGCTGTAAAAAAGAGAGCTTTCTACTTAGCATCGCCCTTTGTAATAACGACACTTCAACACTTACAAGAGAAACCCACCGTTTTATCCCTCTTATGGCTAAAAAAGAGGTTAGCGTTTGCTCTACAAAAGCTTTTACCAGCCAGCTGCTCAACCTCTACCTGCTTGGCATCCATTTTTCTAATGTATTAAAGATAGAAAATAAATCTTACATAGAGGAGCTCTCAAATATCCCTCTTGCCATCGATGATGTACTTAGCAAAGAAGAAATTATCAAAAAATATGCAGAAACATATGCTTGCTACCCTTATTTTTTCTTTACAGGGCGCGGTAATATGTATCCTGTAAGCATGGAGGCGGCATTAAAGCTCAAAGAGATCTCCTACCTTCCTGCAGAAGCTCTTCCCGCGGGAGAAATGAAACATGGCCCTATCGCCTTGATAGATGAAAATCTAGCGACCATCGCTTTTCTTGGCACAGAAAAAACCGCTCCTAAAACGCTAAGCAACTTAAGCGAAATAAAAGCAAGAGACGGAAAAGTCCTTATTTTTGGCGGAGATACACACCCAGAAATTACCCAAGATGTCATTGCAATGTATAAAAATGGCAATGACACTTTTGCTTCTATCCCCTATTGTATTGCAGGACAAATCTTTTCCTATTTTATCGCTAAAAAATTAGGCAAAGAAATTGATTTTCCAAGAAATCTAGCAAAATCGGTAACCGTTGAATAATCCTATGAAAAAACTTTTCCTCCTTATTCTTATCCTTTTGTTCGCCGCTGGAACCCTATTTTTCTTCCCTTACTTGCTTCCGCAAAAAATACAAAAGATGGCAGTTAATCATTACACAAAAGATCTTCCTGGAACCATCACTTACGACAGCGTCTATATAACCGGCCGCACATGGGAACCTTCCTTATACAACTTTACATGGAAATATAAAGATATTGAACTAAAGCTACCTGTTATCGCACTTGAGGGCTCACTATGGGAGCTATATAACGGCACCTCCACACCTATAAAAACCTTTAAAGGAAAACTCTTTTATAAAAACAAACTTCTTCTAGATGATATTATGGCTAAAATCTTTTTCGCAGGTAAAGATCAAACCGTCAGCCTTTCCAAAGAAAGCCTTGTCCACTGCTCTATCATCGAAGGCGGAACAAAAGCCTTTTTAAACCATGGCGTGGTACCACCTTTTTCCGCAGAAAAAGTTACTTTAACCCTTAAAAAAGGCTCCATAAATAGAGAAAATAAAAAAATTCATAATTTATCAGGCTCCTTAGCGCTAGGAACCCTCGACTGCACAGAAAACCACCTACTCAGCGTCATCCTTAAAATGCTGAAAAGCCAGCCTCAAGCAAGGATCCCAGTAAATTGCGGAACCATTAACTTTATGGTGGATAACGGCATCGCCTCCTACCGAAAAACCCCTTTTCTTGTAGATGAGGAATATACAGTTGTCTCAAAAGGAACGGTAAACTTCAATCAAAGCACTCTAAATATATCTGTCGGGCTCATGGCAGATTCCATAAAAAAAGCCTTTGACATACAATACCTTCCTGATAACTACATAATCCCCTTCAAAATCGACGGCACCATCTCCAACCCAAAATACCACACCAAAAACGCCCTTGCCAGCATAGCCGCCATCATCCTACTCAAAAAAATCTCCCCAGAAACCAGAAAATTCCCTAAATCATACACCTTCTAAATTAGGGGTGTAGTTGCTTTTTTTTAACAAAAAAAAGAATTAGACAACAAAAACATGGACTACTAAATCTGTGACAAAGTGAGCGAGCATCACCGTCCACAAACCTCTCGACCAATAAAGATACCCAAAGACAAGGCTCGGAATGCCGTTTAATAAAAGAATTCGAAAATATTCAAAAGAGGATGGCTCTACCAATTTCAATGCCGTAGGTAAATGTCCTAATCCGAAGATAATGGCTACAATGATATTTGTTATCCACAGAGATGTTAAACGGCTACTGGACTTTATCCATTTTCTCATTAGAAAATAGACTAAAGAAAAGAAAAACAGTCTAAGGAGAACTTCTTCATTGATTCCCCCATAAAATGAGGCGAGCAAGCCTGTCCACGCAGGAGGATGCACAGAAGAAAGGATGGATCCAGCAAACACCGTAGTGTTCAAAAAGAAAAGAATCAAACCTAAGAATAAACCAAAAATCAACCCTGGATAAACAATTCTTTTTAAAGGACTCTGTGTTGAAAAAGGAAATAAATCTACCTTTGGCAAAATAAAATAACTCAAAATACAGGCTACCCCAGACATAATGCCTGATTGAACCGTTACCAATGTGAATATCGTAGATAGCGAAATAGATTCGGGTATTACTTTTAAATGTAATAGATAAGGGATTACAGACCATGCTCCTAAAATGCATAACACCCACAGAAAAACATAAATCAATTTGTGTTGTTTATTTATCCTTAAATCCACCTTGACCTCCTATTGTAACTGCTCAACAATAGCACTTTTAACATAAAAAGTCCATTCTAATTTCTTTGCTCCATCTATTTTTTACATTCAAAAACCACTACATCATCTCCCTTTTCTGGTAAAGCTTCCTTCACAAAAGCCTTATGCAATACCACTTGAGAAAATCCGATCTCTTTTACCCTTTTTAACGAGACTCTGAAAACGAGCAGTTTATCAGACTCTCCTTAAAAAAAAAGAGCCTTTTATAACCCCTTCCAAATAAACTTGATATAAAAAACTACAAAAGAAAAGAAAGTTTTTCGTTTGACAGGTAAAGATTTTATCTTTATAAGTTTAATTTTTAATTAATCTTTTTATGTTTTTTAATGAATAGACTTTTCTTTCTAATGCTTCTGGTCCCTGGGTTGGCTTTTACCATGGATATTAATGATTCGGTGATGCACCGCAACGTTAATGTTGTCACAGGAAAGATACAGCTTAGCTTTCAGGATCATGTGGTACAAGGCGCGGTGCCCCTTGTTTTGCAAAGGAGTTACACCAATTATGAAGTGACAAAGGAAAAATATCCTAAAGGAGACTCTGAAAAACGAGCAGTTTTATAATCTCCCAGATTTCTTATAAATTCTATTTTTCATTGCGCCCCATCCCTACAGGGATGCCGCTTAATCCAAAATAGAATTCATTTCAAAAAATCTGAAGAGATTCTAAAAAGTGCAGTTATTCAGACTCTCCTAAATGGACCTTCACTCAGGGGTGGAGTTTTCTGTCTCATACTCATTTATACGTAAATAGGGACCATGATCGCTATGAAGCTGAAATTATAGAATCTTCGGGAGGGCTTATTACTTATGAAGTAGAGCGTTTTGTCAAGGGGTTAATCATCATGAAGCCTAAGGTTCTTCAAAATCAAAATTCGGAGGCGAAAAGTTATAGAGAAAATGCAAGCAATCATCGCCTATATATTGATAGAATAAAAAAGGTAGCTCGTTTAGAGCTTGCTTGTGGAGGCAGGCGTCTTTATAAAATTGTTTGGCAAAAAAAGACTTGGGGAGATTGGTTTTATGGTTATTTTAAAGGTATTGGTTATACCTACCTTTTAGATGAGGAGGTATCTGCCTCGGG
>JAJACI010000050.1 GCA_022601595.1 Chlamydiia bacterium
CTATTGCCCAGAACATTTGAATGATAAAGATAGACCTTCTAAAGAAAACCTACATTTTGTTTATACCAAACAAGATGTTCAGCCAGGCTGGCCACATATTTCTTACTAATTGTTTTTTCAATATTTTAGCATGGGTATAGCCCGCAAAAGATCATGCGGGCTATCACATCAGAGTCTCCTAAGGAGACTCTGAAAAACTGCACTTTTTAGAATCTCTTCAGATTTTTTGAAGTAAATCCAATTTTGGAGTAAGCGGCATCCCTGTAGGGATGGGGCGCCACGAAAAATAGGATTTATAAGAAATCTGGAAGATTATAAAACTGCTCGTTTATCAGAGTCTCCTTAAGAAGCTTCTTCTGAAAGCTCATCCCATGAGCTTTTTTGATCTACTTCCTGGGGAATAGGGATGACTTTCTCCCCTTCTCTTTGCTTCAAATCCAGTAAAAATGTACCTAAAGCAAAATCAAAAGCCTTCTTAGAAGCTCCTGCAATCTGCCCAGAGATATACTGCTTTGGTCGAGCATATGTCTTACATCCTGCTCTTTTCCATGTTCTATAATCAGCTGCAAGCTGATCCATTCTTAAATGAAACTTCTCCTGGAATGGTGTTGCCAAATCTTTTCTAAGTCTTTGATACTTACCCATTACCATATACAGAGCATGTTTAACCGTACGATCCTGCTTGATCAGATCCCTTTTGGCATCCTCAGGCAAAACTTCATACAACCTTTTTACAAAAAGGCTCATAAAATCAGATACTAACATCTTTATACCTATACTATTATGAGAATAGGATCCCACTCCATAAAAGCAATTCTTAAACTACTTATTATTAGAGAGTTATTCAGTTCTCTTGTTTTTTATTATCCAAATTGCCCTTAAAGAGGCAATATTGGTGATACTCTTTTGTGTAACAAATTATTTAAATATTATAAAGATAATATTGATTTTTATTAATAATAATGTTATAATTACTGCATAAATAACAACTTATGAAAGGTCTGTCATGGAAAGAGTAACCCAATTAGTAAATCAGCCACACTATCATCACAGCGTTAGAAAAATCGATGGCGGTATATACAATGGAAATACCACAGATAGAGATACTTGTATTGGGCAGATATTAAATAAAACTATTGTACAATCTATGATTGCACAAGTCTCTTCAGAAGGACTAGATGGCAAAAAGTTTGACTATACTATTACTAGAATAGACGGAAAAGCAACTATATTAGTAAAAGGGGATAAAAACAATGGAGACTACATCAATCTAGATGATCATGTGATTACCCTTTTAACACCGGAAAAAGGATCCCCATCTTCCCCAAGCTCCATCACAGCTATGCAAAAGATCTATGAGAAGGCACAGCAAATTTCAAGTATGGCGGAAAAATTACTATCTAAGATCCATTCAGGCAGTACTCCACTTACAGCAGTACTAAACGCGCCAATAACTCTCCTCTCAGATGCTTCAAGCACTGAATGGAATACAGCCGTAGAAACAACTTCTGATTCTGACTCATCCGAAACAGACTCTTGTGAAAGTGATATACCCACACGTCATATGTCAACACAAAAGGATCAGTTGAAAGAACAGAAAGCACTCTTAGCTACAGCAAACAGCGGATTACGAAGTCAACATGCTAATCTTGAGACCCTAACTAGAGAAAAAGAAGGATTAGCGGCAGCAAATGCAGACTTAGTTGCTGAGAAAGCACAATTACAAGCAGCACTTCAAGCAGCTTCTGATAAAGACAAAAAACTAGTTGCAGCACAAGCTGAGCAGATTGCACAATTAAGCAAGACTCATCTTGAAGAAATAGCGGCTTTAAAGCTATCACATCAAGCAGAAGTTGAAAATGCTTTGGCACCGGAACATACTGAAGGGGATTTAAGAATAATAGAAGATTTAGAAAATCAAAAGCGTATTTTAGAACAACAATTTAGACCAATGGAAACAGCGGTATATAAGGCACAAGCTGAAAGAAAAGTAGCGCTAGATAGACAAAAAGTAGCAGTAGCTGCGCTAACAACTGCCCAGAATGAAGTAGAAACTCTAAAAGCACAGCTTGCAGTCTCTAATCATGATGCCCAAGCTGCAAAAGAACAACTTGAACAACTTGAACCTCTAAAAGATAAACTTGCTGCGGTCTTAAAAAGAAATAAGAGGCTTGAAGGAGCAGCGAAAAATCAGAAAAGGCAAATAAGCGACATGACTACTACCAATAATAGACTATTGGAAGCAAATCAACTACTGCGAGCTCAAAATAAACAATATATAGCAGCCAATGCGAAACTTACAGAACTGGAAAAAGAGATGCAAATGTTAACTATTGATAACACTTTACTTTTAAAGATCAATAAAAAGTTAAATGAACAAATAAAAGGTAAGCGCATAGCTCTTTAAAAACTGCACTTTTTAGAATCTTTTCAGATTTTTTGAAATGAATTTTATTTTGGAGAAAGCGGCATCCCTGTAGGGATGGAGTGTAATGCTCTTAGATAAAAGTTTAATCTGCTACAGTGGCATTCATTGATGATTCCACCTCAGAGATAGCAGCCTTGAGCATCTCCATCTTCGATCCGTCGCATTGCTTTAAGATAACGGTTCTATCTTTTACTTGATCAATAGTAGCTCGTATTCCCATAGCGATAACCACATCCCCTTTCTTTATCGAATCTCTCAGCTTTTTCATCTTAGCACGTCTTTTTTTATCTGGTCTCCACAACACAAAGTAGGAAATCAACACAAAAATTGCGATCATAATAATAGGCTGAGAGATTGTCGCACCAGCTGCCCCATCTCCTAAAATAAAATTCATAAAATTCCTCCGTATAACAGCTCATCATACTCCAATCTTTTTTTTCCTGCACTAAAATAAAAAGAGAATACTCCCTATCTAAGCTCTAAGATAATAAGGTTTTCTAGATGGGGAGTATGGGGAAACTGATCAAAAGGTCGTATAGAGCTAATCTGATACGATGGAAGCTTTTCAATATCTTCTTTTTGAGTAACAGGATTACAAGAAAGGTAAGCAATCTTTGATGGTTTAAGCTTTTCTAAAAAATCAATAGCCACTTTACCCATACCAATACGAGGAGGATCAATAACCACTATATCTGGAATAAAATGCTCTCCCCTTGTCTCTATAAAATTTGCCACATCATCGGCATACATTTCAATATTATCAATCCCTAGTCTTTCGATGTTCTCTCGAGCATCACACACTGCCTCTTTGCCTATCTCTACAGCTACAATATGTTCTGCATGAGCACTAAGAAGCGTTGATATGGTGCCTATTCCAGAAAATAGATCCAATATTTTTTCTTTTCCTGTTAATTGCAAGCTCTCCTTAATCGCTGTAAAAAACTTCTCTGCCATCTTTGGGTTTGGCTGAAAAAAAGCTTTTGGGCTCATTCTAAAAGTCCTATCCAAAATTTTCTCTTCAAAATAGGCAGGACCTGAAAGATGCATTTCATAAAAACGGGTAGGGGTACCTTTTGAGATGCATTTTATCTGAAGAAATACAGCACAATCTTCCTCATCAATTGCAGTGATAAAGCCGTTAAGCTGCTCTTTGGACAAAGCAAAATCTGCATTTCCAGAAACGGTTAATATCACCATTTTACTCTCTGTATGAGTAGCTTTTCTCAAAGTTAGTGTTTGTAGGGAGCCAGTATTAGAATTGAAATTATACGCTTCCATCTCAGAGTTCATCCAATACGTACGCACCTTGGTTAACATCTCTAAGTACCACTCATGGGTAATATGACACTCGGTAAGGTTTTCTACAAAGCCACGACTTTTAGGTTTGATTAGACCCAAAAATTTTTCTCCAGCCTTATTTTGGGAAAAGGTAAATTCCATTTTACCGCGGTATCTCCAAGGATCATCCATCCCTACAATTGGTGCAACTTGGTGGTCAGAGAATAAATTTTTTACTTTTCCTTCTTTTTCTTGCAACTGCCTTGCATAAGAGACATGTTGTAAAGAGCAGCCTCCACATGCTGTGAAATGCTTGCATCTGGCCTCCACCCTATCATTACTTTTTTCTAAAAGAGTTTCTAGTAGGTACAAAGAACGCTTTCCCTTGCCAAATACTTTTTTTACTGTCCCTTTCTCACCTGGTATAGCTGCAAGTATATTTCCCGGTCTATCTTTTAAGGTGCAAAAACCTTTTTTAGTAAATTCTGCTATCTCAACATTTGTATCATCCATAACAAAAATAATAGCACAATTCTCTATTCTTAGCTCTTTTTCTTTTCTATACTCATTGAAAGTTTACGCCATTTTTTTGAAAGTTTTGACAGTTCAATGGTCGCTACTCGAACCCTTTGTGCCGCTTGTTTATTCCCTTTATATACCTTGGGCATATCTCTAACAATTTCATTTAATAAATGAGACATTTCATCTGTAGCCTTTTCAAATGCCATAGCTCCCCTCCCCTATTGCTTTTATTCTACTCTTTGTCTATTCTTATACGTTCTAGGAGATTTTTTATGGAAGATTTAGTTACATATTTTAACGGGAATTACCTGCATAAATCAAAAATATTTCTTAACATCGATAACCTTGGATTTACTCGTGGGTATGGAGCATATGAATGCTTTCGTACCTATGCAAGGGTACCATTTCGTATTCACGATCATATACAGCGTCTAAAAAAAACATGTGATCAGCTACTTATTGAATTTCCAAAAGAAGATCTTTATAAAATTACAACAACCCT
>JAJACI010000051.1:0-1175 GCA_022601595.1 Chlamydiia bacterium
TACACCATTGCATAACAGCAAGCAGAGCTTCATCTTTTGCGCTACACTGATTGCATCCTTTGGCTAAAACTTTCGCACCCTCTATATCACCGCTCTCAATCCCTCTCTTTAACTGAACTTTTAAAAGAGAAAATTTAAGTATTGGTATGTCCTTCAAACCATATGTACTGAGACTTTCTTCTATCCTTTTTATATCTTTTTCTTCAACATGAAATTCTGCTATAGCTATCTCAGAGGCCACTTTTTCTGTTTGATCATTAATCTCCTCAGTCAGCTGCTTGGCTTCCTTGATCTTACCACTCTTTGCTAGTACTTGTATAATAGATCCTAGAACACCATTCTTTTGAGTATCATCAGGAATTGTCATAACCTCCGCTATCACTTGATCTAGATCTTCACTTTCTTTAACACGTTGTAATACTATAGTTACCATTGCTTCTGATTTAAAGGTAGGAAAGGAATCAGTGATTAAAGCAGCAGTCTTTTGTGCCACTACGATCTCTCCACGGGAAGCTTGTTCTTTTGCAATATCCATTAGTGCCATTGATTTTCTATAAGAATCAAGGATTTCTTCCACTTCTACTATCGCTTCTTCTATATAACCTAGGTATAATTTGAGTTTTATCCTATCATTTATTGAAAAAATCTTATTAGCTACTGCCATTGCCTGATCTTTCTCCCCTAATTCTGCTTTTGCTTTTGCAATATATTCCAGCTCTTTGGGCCGGGTAGAGGAAAATTCGGGGTCTGTGGGAGTTATTGGTGAAAGCATACCCTCTGCTTCGCTAAGAAAACTCTTAGCTTTATCTCCTCGACCAATTGATGCGCAAAAAACTGCAATAACTGTTAAAGCCTCTATTTTTGAGGGATAATAACTAATTCTATCAATTGAGCGTCTTGCTCGCTCTACTAAGTCTAAAAGCTCATGTTCTCCGTTTGTAGGATTGTCTTTTGTAGAGCTCGCTTGCGCTTGGATACGTTTCTGTGCTAGTGCAGTTACCTGTTGCTCTTTTGCTCTATCATGCTGTACTCCCTTATTTAGATCTTGTGCGGTGACATCTATTTTTACGCCACCACCTGCATTACCTGAAATTGCTGTCATACTTAAAACCTTTGGTTACCATATTTTATCAATACGCTGATTATAGTTTCATCATTTATTTATGAAAAGAAAA
>JAJACI010000051.1:1184-4417 GCA_022601595.1 Chlamydiia bacterium
TGCTTAGCTCTCTTGATCTTATTACTCTCTGCTAGTATTCTTATCACTTGTCTTAGAGCATCATTCTTTTCATCAGTGTCAGAAAGCTCTTTAACGCTATCTATCAGTTTATTCACATCTCCGTTTTGTTTAAAAAGATGCATTGCTACATCTCTTATTACTGTTGATTTAAACAAATCATGAGAGATCAAGCCTGCCGTTTCTTTTGCCCCTTGGGTATCTCCTTTCTTGATTTGTCCCCGCACTATTACCGGCAGGCATTGCTTTTTTTTAGCAGGAGAAGTTAACAGATCTCTCTCTTTTTGGCAGCCTCCTATATCGCCTATCTCTGCTTTGAGTTTTACTCTAAGATAACGTCCTTGAATAAACCGTTGATCTGGATTAATAGTATTAATCGTCTGTATTGCTACTTCTTTGCATCCTGTTGCCGCTTGCGCCTCTGCAATATACCCCAACTCATGTCCAACAGCGACAAGACCTCCAGGAAGACCCTCATCACATTGACCACTATATGGCGTATGACAACCTTGTGCTTTTTCCAAAGCTTCATTAGCTTTCTCGCTATTGTTTATCGATGAAAAAAATACTGCGATCTCTGTCCACGCTTTCACTTGACATGACTTTCTAGATATTATAGATACTAAACCTGCTACTCGCTCAAAAAGCTGATCTTCTCTCTCTGCACTGCTCACTTGTGCTTGGATACGTTCCTGTGCTAGTGCAGTTACCTGTTGCTCTGTTGCTCTGTTACTCTGTTGCTCTGTTGCTCTATCACGCTGTACTCCCTTATTCAGCTCATCTTGTGCGGTGCCATCTATTTTTAGGCCACCACCATCTGCAGTACCTACATTACCTGAAATTCCGCTCATCTTTTTATCTCCTTTTTTAATTTACACCACCTGATCAAATAGTTAGACATCGATCAGAGTTTAGACGTCTGTCTATATGTCGATATAATCCTATCAGCTTGCTGCTTCCAATAAAGATCTATTATCTGCTGAACTGTTTCTGTTGCTGAGTCAATATCCTGATTTTGAACCTGAATTTCTACAATCTCAGTCAACAGTCTATCTTGCCAAGAAGTGGGAAGTGATTTAGCTATCTCTATCGCTTTTTCTCTATTCCCTTTTCTAGCATACGCTTTAGAAATTACTTCCAAAGCCTGATTTTTTTCATAACAAAGACTCATAGTTTTCAACGTCTGCACGGCAAGCGCCATTATACAGGGGGAAGTTGTTTTTATTTGAGCTCTTATAATGTATAATAAATTCCTATTGATAGAAGTCTTGCTTTGGAGAGCTAATAGTAGAACATTCTCAAATAGCCTGGTAAATTTCCCAATATCTGTTGGAAGAGCAGAAGGTTCAGTGGATCCCCTTGACTTTATTATTTGAGAGTAAATATCAGGAGCATTTACATAATCCTCTGGTGAAGGGGTCTGGGATAAAGACATCTTTTCTGCCGAGACTCCTCTTAATCCACTATCACCACTTACTCTTGAGGTCATACTTAAAACCTTTGGTTACCATATTTTATCAATACGCTGATTATAGTTTCATCATTTATTTATGAAAAGAAAAACATTTCTTTTAAGGAGACTCTGATAAACTGTACTTTATCCCAAAAAAAACATTTGCCAGAAATCCAAGCTTACCTTAAAATTTGATTTATCTTATCTTTAAAATAGAAGGAAGCGCAATAAATTATGCCAGTTCTATTAAGCACTTCGACCCCAAGCACCCCTCCTTCCGATCGTTTATCATTTTGGGAGCAGATAAAAGGTTATAAAACACTTTGCCCTCTCTCTCATCATTTTACCTTTAACGCTACAATGGAAAATAGCCGCATAACAAAGTACGTAGCAAAGTGCATAGAAAAGTTTATTCAAAGCCCCCCTGAAAAAGTTCTTGATCTAGGTGGCGGAGTGGGGGCTAACACCCTTGCCCTCTCTGCAGGTGGGGCATATGTAACTATTATAGATAAATCAAACCCTCTTCTAAAGCAGGTGAAAAAAGCTAGGAAAATTGCAAAAATTCCAGCAGATCAAATAAGGATTATTCATAACGATATAACAAAAATAAATTCCTACGGAACAAACTATGGTCTTATCATTGCGGTCGATCTTTTCCCCTACCTTGCGCCTAAAGCTCTTGAACCTACCATGAGAAAAATTTATAAAAGTCTTTGTGAGGGAGGGATCCTTGTTGGGACCATTTCTACCACTAGCTCTATAGCAGAGGAAATGCAGCCACTTATGAGAAAAATGGGTCATCATATATATGATGGGGATCAAACCTTTGTACGTCGATTTTTAGAAGAATCTGGACTATCGGTACAAAAAATACACGCTCGTGATCTAGATGATGGAGGAGGCTTTGAGTTTGAAGCGAAAAAAATATCTCCTTTTTTAAACCCTCCACCTGTAGAACATAATATAGCCTTTGCCGCGGACAAATGCGTACAAAAATATATAGAACATCCACCTACGACCGTACTTGATTTAGCAAGCGGAGTGGGAAATAATTCCCTTCCTATGGCAAAAAAAGGAGCCTTTGTCACTGTTATTGAAAAGGAAAAGAAACTCCTTCATCAGCTGGGGCTCAGATGCGAGAAAGAGAAGATCCCACAAGAACAGATACGTAGAATTTATAACAATATAACGGGAATGGAAAGTTTTGGAAATAATTATGATCTTGTAATAGCTATAAACATCTTAGGTTACCTACCTGAATATACTCTTACAGATACAATGCTAAAAATTTTTACATGCATGAGAAAAGGCGGAATTCTTATTGCAACGCTCCCTACAAATGAATCCCTTGAGCAAGGATTGGTAGAGCTTTCCGAGAGAATGAACCAGCAAATTTATCAAGACGGAGAACCATTTATCAGGAATCTTATCCAAGCATCTGGACTAACTGTTAAAAAAATTGAAAAGCGCAGCCCTGAAGATGGGGGAGGTTTTGTGTTTGAGGCGCGAAAAACTGTCCGTTTAGGAGACTCTGAATAACTGCTGGTTTTAATAATTTTTTCAGATTACTCGATAAATTTGATTTTGGAGTAAAGCTCAGCCCCGTAGGGCTGGGCCGCCACGAAAAATCTGATTTATAAGTAAGCTGGACTAATTATTCAGCATGAGTTATTCAGAGTCTCCTTAAGGAGACTCTCGAGTTAAACAAGCTACGGCAAAATAGACTCAGGAAAAGTGCTGAGTTAGCATGATTGGATTGCAT
>JAJACI010000052.1 GCA_022601595.1 Chlamydiia bacterium
GTAATCTTTATCGCTTCTATAATTTTTCCTGCACTAATTTTCGCCATAGCTATCTCATGGAGTGCCCATGATTTGTGCGAAGTACTCTCGATCGACAAAACAGTTTTTTGTGCGGCTTCAAGATTTCCAAGGCCAGCTTGTACCACGGCAATCTCTTTTAGTACTCGTGGTAGTAGGTAAACGTTCCCGATCATGGGAATAGTCTCTTTTGCCCCTTTGATATCTCCTGTTTGCGCTTGCGCTGTAGCGATCTCTTTGAATGCTATTGGTTTTAGGAAAGAAGCGATGGTGCCTGCAATTTTTTTTGCTTGTAAAAATGTTTCTTTTGCCCCTTCGATATCTTCAAGATCAGCTTGTACCACGGCAATATCTTTTAGTGTCCGTGATTTTTCGTAAGGAACCTCTTGCGATAAGGCTGTCTTTTTTGCCTCGTCGGCATCTCCAAGACGAGCTTGCTCCAAAGCGATCTCTTTTAGATCCTCTAATTTTTGAAGAGAATCAAGGGTCAAGGCAATTGTTTTTGCTTGTAAAAATGTTTTTTTTGCGGCTTCGATATCTCCTGCTCCAGCTTGCGCCGTAGCGATCTCTTGGAGTGCCACAGCTTTTTGGTGAGGGCTCTCGATCGACAAAACAGTCATTCTGGCCCCTTCGATATCTCCTGCTCCAGCTTGCGTCGAGGTAATTTTTATTAGCGCTAGTGATTTTGCGAGAGGAAGATTGATCCTGGAAGCAGTCTCTATGGCTTCATGGGTATATCCTGCACTAGCTTGTGCCCCGGCAATTTTTATTTGAGCTGTTGTTTTTTCTAAACGTTCGAGGGTGCTTGCAATTTTTTTTGCATTGTTAAACATAGATGCGATAAAGCTTGAAAAGACTTCGAATGCCGATCTTTCAGCATGGCTTTCAGCATTATCATAAAAGAGTTTATTAGCTTGCTTTAATCGTAGTAGGTCTCGAGCGTTTGCTTTGCAAGGCGCTTCTGGGTTAAACAAGAAGCTCCTTACTTTAATTAATAGCTCATTCCTTCCCGATATTAATACTGTATCTAGAGAAGCTGGCGCTGAATCTTTTGTAGCTGCAAGTGGATGCGGTGTTCCTGGTTGCACGGATGCTGCTGATGGCACGGATGTTGCTGATTCCATAATAATGTCCTGATGTTTAAGTTACAGTTTATCAGAGTCTCCTTAATTTAAAGAAGCTATTTTTCGAACACATGCTAGAAGAACATCTACTTTTAAAGCATCAGAAAGAGATGAGGCAGTCTCTTTTGCCCCTTCGATATCTCCTGCACCAGCTTGCGCCGCGGCAATCTCTTTGAGTACTACTTCTTTTCGGGGAGCATGCCCGATTAAGAAGGCTGTCTTTTTTGCTAGCAAAAATATTTCTTTTGCAGATTCGATATCATTAGCATCAGCTTGTATCAAGGCAATCTCTTTGAGTATACGAGCTTTTTGGGCAGGATCGGAGATAGAGTCAGTAATCTCTATAGCTTCTTTAATTCCTCCAGCACCAGCTAGTGCCAAGGCAATCCCTATGAGTGCTTCATCTCTTCGTTTAAGATCATCGATTAAGCGGGCAGTCTCTTTTGCCGCGTCGGTATTTCCAAGGCGAGCTTGTGCTACGGCAATTGCTTTTTGTACAAGTGGGTCGTCGAAAGCAGTTTCTTTTGCGCCATCGATATCACCTGCACCAGCTAGTGCCTCTGCAATCGCTTTGAGTGCTATTTTTTTTCCTACACCAATGAGGTTGTTTGCAATTGTTAGTGCTTCCAAAAATGTTTTTTTTGCGGCTTCGATATCTCCTGCACCAGCTTGTATCGAGGCAATCTCTTTTAGTGCCATTGATTGTTGGTGAGGAACCTTGTTTAAGCCCGCTGTCTCTTTAGCGGCATCGATATCTTTAGCGGCAGCTAGTGCCACGGCAATATCTTTTAGAGCCATTGATTGTTCGTGCGCCAAGTCGATTAAGCAAGCAGTCTTTATGGCCTCTTGGGTATCTCCAAGGCGAGCTTGTTTTAAGGCGATCTGTTTGAGTGCTTCTATTTTTCGGTAAGCAGAGGGCGTGGCAAGGGCGAGTTCTTTTGCTTGCAAAAGTATTATTTTTGCAGATTCGATATCACTGGCACCAGCTTGTGTCACGGCAATCCCAATGAGTGCTTTTCTTTTTTCACAAGCATCGGAGATGGTGTTTGCAATTGTTATTGCTTCCAAAAATGTTTTTTTTGCGGCTTCGATATCTCCTCCGGCAGCTTGTTTCAAGGCAATCTCTTTAAGTGCCTCAGCTTGTTGGTGGGGGCTCTTGATCATGGAAGCAGTCTTTATGGCCTCGTGGACATCTCCAAGACGAGCTTGTTCCGCGGCAATTTTTATTAGCGCTAGTGATTTTGTGAAATCAAGCTTGATCATGGAAGCAGTCTTCATGGCCTCGTGGACATCTCCAAGACGAGCTTGTTCCGCGGCAATTTTTATTAGCGCTGTTGTTTTTTTGAAAGGGGCGAGGTTGCCTGCAATTTTTTTTGCTGTGATAAACATAGGAAAGATTACGAATGCTGGGCTTTGAATATGATTATAAAAATATTTATTAACAATCTTTAATTGGTGTAGGTTGATAGTGTCTGCTTTGCGAAGCACCTTTGGGTTAAACAAGTAGCTACTTACATTACCTAATAACCCCTTCATTGATAATTCTGTAAGTAGATTTGGTGGGGGCTCTTGATGAGTTGTAGCTGCAATCGGAAGCGGTGTTCCTGTTTCCATAATAATCTCCTGATACTTAAGATACAGTTAATATAGTACCATCGGCCGCTAATAAATAAAAAGTTAAAAGAATTTTAAACTAAAATAAAGGGCAAAAGCTGTTACTTTTGTTGATTTAAAGAAGCTATTTTTCGAACACATGCTAGAAGAACTAGTATTTTATTATAATCTCGAAGAGATTTAGTAATCTCCATGGCCTCTGAAGCAGTCTTTATGGCCTCTGTAATTTCTCCAGCACGAGCTTGCTCCAAGGCAATGTCTCTTAATGCCTCATCTCGGTACTGAGGATAGTCGATAGAGGAGACGAGGGCTTTTGCCCTACAAAAGGTTTCTTTTGCGGCTTTGATGATCTCTTTACCAGTAGCTTGCGCCACGGCAATCCCTGCTATTGCTTGAATTTGTTGGCGAGGATCAGAGATAGATTCAGTTGTCTTTATGGCCTCTTCAATTTCTCCAGCACGAGCTTGTGCCACGGCAATCTCTTTTCGTGCCAGATTTTGCTGGAAAGAATGGGAGATGGAGGGGACGAGGGCTTTTGCCCTACAAAATATTTCTTTTGCGGCTTCGATTTCATTAGCATCAGCTTGCGCCAAGGCGATCCCTGCTAGCGCATTAGCTTTTTGCTCAAGATCCTCGATTAAGCCCGCTGTCTCTTTTGCCCCGTGGCTATCTTTAGCACGAGCTTGCGCCACGGCAAGATCTTTTAGCCTTATTGCTTTATGGTAAGGATCGGTGATGGCGGGGATGAGGTCTTTTGCTTGCAAAAGTGTTTCTTTTGCGGCTTCGAAATATCCAATGCCAGCTTGCGCCGCGGCAATTTTTATTAGTGCTGATAATTTTAGAGGAGGGTCGAGGGTGTCTGCAATTGCTTTTGCTTGGGTAACCATAGACAAGTTTTCTTGCAAGCTTTCGAATGCTGAGCTTTCAATAGCATTAGAAAAATATCTATTAACATTCTTTAATTGTAGTAGGTTGAAGGCGTCTGGTTTGCGAGGCGCTTTTGGGTTAAACAAGAAGCTGCTTATGTCACGTAATAACCCGGCTTCTGTCGATAATAGCGTAAATAGAGTTAGGGGCGCCGCTGAATCGTGTGTAGCTGCAATCGGAAGCGGTGTTCCTGATGGCACGGATGTCGCTGCTGGCACGGATGTTGCTGCTGGCACGGATGTTGCTGCTGGCACGGATGTTGCTGATTCCATAATAATCTCCTGATGTTTAAGTTACAGTTAAGGATGCTCTGAAAAACGAGCAGTTTTATAATCTCCCAGATTTCTTATCCATTCTATTTTTCGAGGCGCCCCATCCCTACAGGGATGCCGCTTACTCCAAAATAGAATACCTTTCAAAAAATCTGAAGAAATTCTAAAAAG
>JAJACI010000053.1 GCA_022601595.1 Chlamydiia bacterium
TTTGGGACCATCCAGATCTTAACTACTATAAATATATCGATATCAAAGAAATTGATGGCGTCAATATCAAAAAGAAAGAATACACAAAAGAATCTATCGACCATGATGCAAAGATATTTAAAAATGAGCTGGATAGACTTGCTCGTAGCTTAGATGCAATGGACAGGTCTGCAAAACATCGTATTCTTATGATCCATTACCCTCCTATACCCCCTGATCGGTCTGACAATGCATTTTCAAGGCTCATAAAAGATGCAGAGATTGATATATGTATATACGGTCATCTTCATAACCTTTTTCCTGATGCACCTGTGAACTTCACAAAAGATGGGACAAAATATATTTGTACCGCCTGTGATTTTTTAGACTTTTGCCCAGTGCAACTGATATAAAGGAGAGTCTGAATATAGCCATCCCTGTCGGGATGGGGCGGAGCGAAAAATAGGATTTATAAAAAATCTGGGGGATTATAAAACTGCCGGCTTTTCAGAGTCTCCTATATGGAACGGTAATCACTATATAGAGTTCACAGAAAAGAAAGAAGCCTATCTTTGGAAGATTTAGAAATTGCAATTTTTTGATTCTTATCCAAATGCTTTTGTAAAAAGGCGTGCACTTGATTTTGCTTTTCATCGCTGCCAAATGCTCCATGGTAAGCCATGAGCACATCTAAAAGTTTCACCAAAACCTTTTCTTCAGAAACATGGGAGATAACAGAAGAAAATAACTCTGCAAATAGTTCCTTATCGCGCCTATCTATCAAATAAAATAGTAAAGCGATAGCCAAAGGAATAGACATTTCCTCTTGTAGGGAATTGATCAAATAATGGGCCAGCTGCTCTCTTTCTTCCACAAACTCCACAGGAATACTTTTGAGCTTTAAAAATTGTAAATTGCGCTTCTCCTTCACATACGGCATAAAATGCTCTATAAGCAGAAGGCAGCTATCTCCTGGACTATCTGCTAAGGCACTGTCTATATAGGTATAAATAACGCTTTCTAAATCATGAGCAACATACAAACAGAGCCGTTCAAAAACAGCCTCTCCTGGCTCCCCTTCTATAGTATTGCTCTCTAAAATTTCTACTACTTGACCCAGCCCTAAAAGGAGCTCAGAATCATCTCTATATCTTTCATAAGCAGCAATTTTTCTATCCAGCTCATCGGCAAAAATAGATACCGACTCTTTCTCTGGAAGGAGCCGCCTCCAAAGTTCAAAAATCAAAAGATATACTTTATTTTTTTCTTCACTTTCCTCAGGCATTAATAGCTGGATTAACTCTTCTGGTGAGTCCACAGGCTCACAAAAAGCAATAAAACTTTCTTTATCAAAAGAAAAACTTAACTTGGAAAGAGAGCTCCATAACTTTGAAAGCGGAAGTGTGCGGTAGTCTAAAGACTCCCACGCTTCACCATTTTCTGCGACATTTCGTAATTTCTGTAACCACAATAAATTGTAGTACCCTCTACCTGAAAAAAGCATCGTCCTCTAAATTATTTTATTAGCTTATCGTATGTTTATACGATTTAATCATTTTCTTCAATCCTAATCTCATATATTATTAGCCCTTACGCCAATAAGATAGTAAAATAATGATAAAAAAAAGAACTACTCCCTTTCTTATTTTAGAAGTGCTCATCGCTTTTATGCTCATAGCAATGACCATCTTACCCTTTTCCTCCTATCCATATAAAGTTTTTAGTAAAGAACTGAAGCTTTTGGAAAAAATGACTATGGAGCCCTATTTTACAGATGCTTTTTTTGATGCCTATCATCAGAAAGATAAAGATGAAATATTGCTTGAGCCTATACAGATACCATTTGGAGAGAAAAATCAGCTCACCGTAAAAAGATCTGCCACCATTGATCAAGAGACTGTTGAGAATTCACAAAAATCTTTAATCACCGTAAAAATTACTTTAAGCGCAAAAAATGAAGTGATCAGCAGAGAGAAAATTTTCTGTCAGAAAAAAACAACATAGGAAAATAAATGAAGTACAAACCATTTCTCTTAAAAAGTAAAGACTCTAACCATTATACCCTTATCCATTTAGACACGGTAAACATCAAAAATATGCCACCTATATATGATTCATTAGGAATGGTTGCTACCACAAAAAACTCCCCAATTAAAAAGATCTACCTAAAAAAGAATCAAGCCATCTATGATTAAAAGAACGAATTATTTCTCATTAATCGAGGTGATCATAGCTGCCTCTTTATTTGGTATATTGCTATTTACTACCACTTCCCTTTTTTTCAGATACCATAAATTGAATGCAAACTTAAATGGCATAAGAGAGGAGGTTCTTGAAAGAACCCTTTTCTATGAAAAGCTCCTTGATATGTCCAGTTCTATTGATAAATCAACCATAGCTATAAAAAGTCCTCTATATGAAGACTTTCTCTCTTTTATTTTTGATAATGGTTTTAAAGATAATGCCCGCTTATCAGGGAGATGCCTATGCACACTCTATAGAGCACCAGGTAATATCATAAAATATGAAATCAAAAATGGAGAGAAGAATACTTCCACAAGAGTTCTTTTACAAGGTGTCACCTCTTTTAAAAGTAAGATAAAAGGAGATCTTCTATACATTGAAGTGGGATTGATAAACAATCTTCCTCTCTCCTATTGTTTTGAACTGCCCAAAAAGGAGGCAAAATGAACTTCCTATTCCTTACCACTATGATGATCCTAATATTTACATTGATCTCCTCGTCCATGACCACCTCTATTAAGACCATTGCATTTGCTGCTAAAAAACTTGATATGCAAGTGGAGCGAACACTTTATATCAAAAATGAGATGGCCAAAGAAAAGTATACTAAATCTAAAAAGATACCCCCCTCTTCAATAGAAAAGATGGCAAACAATAGAAGAAATAGGGCAGAAAGGAGAAGCAAGGAAAAATTTGTTCCTCGAAAAAAGGTAAGCGGGCAAAACGCTAAACTCAATCTTTATCCTTTGATCAAAGGAGATTACACAAAAAAACAGAAAAATCAACTGAAAAAGATCCTAAAGAACTTGCTTATTGAGTTATACAAAGATGAGCCATTTTTTAAGGAGAAAATGGGAACGAAAGATTCCTATTTGGATTTGTTTATCAAGCGTTTCCTTATTGGACTCAAAAAAGATGGCGCTCTTGCAAAAATCTTTTTTCAAGATCAAAAGGAGAGGGATTTTTATCTAAACCTTTGTAGACATGATAAAGGCCGCTCTCTTCTTGATTATGTAACATTTCAAGATGATGCAAAGGCAAAGGGAATATCTATCATTAACGTGCATAGTGAAATTCTTCGAGCGATGGTAGACAAAAAAACCTATAAACTAATATGCGAAATGGAGAGAAAAATTTTCTATAGCGGCCGCTATGCAGCTAGACTTAAAAAAGCTGAAATAGAGCCAATTATAAAAAATAACCCCTACTATTCAATCATCCGACTGGACGGGCATAAAAAACTAAAAGAAAAACAAACCCACAGCGTATTAGAGGGCGGTCATTTAATTACCATAGGCATTCCTGATGCTCTACCTGCTCGATAATATAGTCATTCAGAGGCTTCAAAACTACATAATTTAGAACCTTGCTTAGGAAGGTGTAAATGCATGGTGGTAGATAGTCCAAGATCAGAGGTAGCATAGATTTTTCCCTTATGCTTCTCTACGATAAGTTTAACAATAGACAAACCAAGTCCTGCTCCCCCAAGCTTACGGCAGTGGGCTTTATCCACCGTATAAAACCTGTCGAAAATCTTCTCTAAGTCTTTTTCAGGAATTCCAATGCCTTTATCTTGCACTTTTATGTAGATCTCATCACCTGAGCTATCTACCGTAACGGTAAGTAGTTTCTCATCACGGGAATATTTGACTGCATTTTTAAATAAATTGGTAAGTACAAGTTCAATTAAATCTGCATCTACAAAAGCTTTGGCAGCACCATCTTTTCGTAAATGTTCAATGCGAACTTCTGGATAAAT
>JAJACI010000054.1 GCA_022601595.1 Chlamydiia bacterium
AGGGTTTGCTACCTTCTCAATTACATAATAAGCAATAACAACGATATTCATAGGGAAAATCTTACTACAAATGAGGGATTTTTTCAATGATTAAAATATTTAGTATGTATTAAACCTCTTCAAATCATTAAAATAGATAAAAAAGATTGTCGTAAAAGACTAAACAGGGTACAATTTCCCCATTAACTAAAATTGAATATTTGGGAGAACTATGGTTCGTTATACAGGTCCAAAAAACAGAATCGCAAGAAGATTTGGTGCAAACATATTTGGCAAAAAAAGAAATCCTTTAGCACACAAAGTGAATCCACCAGGACAGCACGGCGCTAAAAGAAAGAAAAAGTCTGACTACGGTGTTCAGCTCGAAGAGAAGCAAAAGCTTCGCGCTATCTACGGTATGTTACCACAAAAGACCCTTGTTAAGTATTACCGTGATGCGGTAAGACTTACAGGAAACACTCAAGATCTTTTTTTACAAAGAATTGAATGTAGACTGGATAACATTGTTTATCGATTGAAATTTGCTCTCACCCCTTTCCACGCTCAGCAACTGGTTGCTCATGGTCACATCAATGTAGATGGTAAAAAAGTGGATATCCGTTCTTTTGAAGTAAAAGAAGGAATGGTGGTTTCTGTTTCTGAAAAAGGTAAGAAAAATGCATTAATCCAAGAAGCTCTCGAAAGATCTTCTGTAGATGTACCTGAGTATCTTAGCTTAGACGGTCCAGGAATGAACGGAAAGTTACTTGTTAAGCCTCATATGGATCAAGTGCCACTTCCTATTCCAGTAAACGTTGCTGTTGTTTGTGAGTTCTTAGCTTACACAACATAATTTTTATTATTATTTAATAGCCATCCCTATATAGTAGAGATGGCTATTTTTTTTTATATACAGGAGGCTCTGATAAACTACTCTTTTTGGAATTTTCTTAGGTTTTTTTAACAAATTTTATTTTGGAGCAAGATACAGCCCTGTAGGGCTGGATTGCAGTGAAAAATCTAATTTGTAAGAAATCTGAGGGAATTATGGAAGAATGAGTTTTTCAGAGTCTCCTAAAAGGGGCCGGGGTCTATGACATCACAAACAGAGAAAAAGCACGCCTTTTTAGGCGCCCACACCTCCGCTGCAGGCGGAAGTTTCAATGCCCTTATCCAGGGACGAGAAATCGGGGCCACCTCCATTCAACTCTTTACCAGCAATCAAAAGCAGTGGAAAGGGAGAAAAATTTCCCCAGAAGAGATTGAGAAATGGGAAAAGCTAAAAAAAGAGACTGGCATTTCAAACATCATGTCCCATGCCAGTTATTTAATAAATATAGGCTCTCCAAAAGATGAATTGCGCGAAAAAAGTATAAATGGACTCACAGAAGAGCTCAAAAGATGTCACCTACTAGGTATTGACTTTTGCAATTTCCATCCGGGTGCGGCCACCACATCTACCAAGCAAGAGTGCGTAGAAAAAATTATTGAAAGCCTACTTTCCATGGAATCTACCGTAAAAGCAGGAAAAACTCTTTTGGTGCTCGAGGCTACAGCGGGTCAAGGAACCGTTGTTGGATCTACTTTTGAAGAGCTTGGCCAAATAGTTGCCGGCGTAAAAGGGAAGATCCCAATTGGTGTATGCATAGACACCTGCCATATATTTGCAGCAGGCTATGACATCTCCACAAAAGCTGGATGGGAAAAGGTTTTAAAGGATTTTGATAAGCATATTGGGTTAAAATATTTAGTGGGACTTCACCTTAACGACTCAAAACACCCTCTAGGATCTAAAAAAGATCGCCATGAGCTGCTTGGGAAAGGAGAAATTGGGATGGAATGTTTTAAAGTATGCATGCAAAACAAGACCCTTGCTCCCCTACCAAAATATTTAGAGACGCCAGATCCGGAAAACTGGGCTAATGAAATAAAAAAATTAAGGACATTCATAAATGATTGATGCAAAGCTATACCATAGAATGAAGACAAAGACAATAAAAGCCAAACCAGAAATGGTTGGTGAAAAAATAACGGTAAGCGGATGGGTAAGAACGCATAGAGCACAGAAAACATTTTCTTTTGTAGAGCTCAATGATGGAAGTGAAGTGTCCAACCTACAGATTATCATTGAAAATAAGACACCAGGGTATGAATCGCTCATAGAAAAGCTACAAACAGGGGCTGCTATATCGGTAACAGGAACGATCACCGAAAGTCCAGGAAAAGGACAGTCGGTAGAGATCCAAGCAGAGCGTTTTGAGATCATAGGAGAGGCTCCTGCAGACTATATTTTGCAGAAAAAAAGGCATTCATTTGAATTTCTGCGAACAATTGCTCACCTGCGCCCTCGAACAAACACCTTTGGAGCAGTAGCACGAGTAAGAAGTCAGATGGCATATGCTACCCATAAGTTTTTTCAAGAAAAAGATTTTTCCTACGTACAAACACCAATTATTACTGCATCCGATTGTGAAGGGGCCGGAGAGATGTTCTCGGTAACCACCCTCAATAAAGAAAATATGCCCAAACAAAAAGATGGAAAAATAGACTACAGCAAAGACTTTTTTGAAAAAGAGGCTTTTCTAACCGTCTCAGGACAATTAAATGGCGAAGCCTATGCGCAGGCACTCACCGATATATATACTTTTGGGCCAACATTCAGAGCAGAAAACTCCAACACTTCTCGCCACCTTGCTGAATTTTGGATGATAGAACCTGAGATGGCATTTGCCGATCTAAATGATAACATGAACCTTGCCGAAGACTATTTAAAGTATTTGGTAAATCATGCCCTTACCAAATGCAGACAAGATATAGAATTTTTCAATAAGTTCATAGACAAAGAGCTCATTGAAAGGTTGACCCATGTAGTAGAAACACCATGTACCCGTCTTAGCTATACAGATGCCATAGAAATCCTAAACCGATCGGGTAAAAAGTTTGAGTTCCAAGTATCTTGGGGAACAGATCTTCAATCAGAGCATGAGCGCTTTCTATGCGAGGAGCATTTCAAAGGCCCTGTAATCCTATACAACTACCCAAAGACCATAAAGCCTTTTTACATGCGAGCAAATGACGATGAAAAGACGGTAGCTGCAATGGATCTTCTGGTGCCAGGTATCGGAGAGCTAATTGGCGGATCGCAACGTGAGGAGCGTCTAGACATTCTACTATCAAACATGGATATGCACAACCTAGACAAAGAGACCTATGACTGGTACGTTGATCTACGTAAATATGGCTCCACACCCCATGCAGGATTTGGCCTAGGCTTTGAGCGTCTTGTCCAATACGTCACCGGCATGGAAAATATCCGCGACGTCTCTGCCTTCCCCCGCTATCCAAAGCACGCTAAATTCTAGGTGTATGTGGGGTTTTACCCCACACCCCACTCAAGGATCAAGATCCTTAAGAATCCTTTGGCTGATTTTTTTATACAAAAAAATAAGAAGAAAAGTAAGTAGATGAAATATAGAACCGCAATATTATTTGTCTTTCTATGGCTAAACGCTCCTATTTTTAGCAAAGACTTATCTCAACATGGAGCATATATGCTAAAGGAGACTCTGATAAACTACACTTTTTAGAATTTCTTCAGATTTTTGAAATGAATTCTATTTTGGAGTAAGCGGCATCCCTGTAGGGATGG
>JAJACI010000055.1 GCA_022601595.1 Chlamydiia bacterium
CTGAGCTTTACTCCAAAATCAAATTTATCGAGTAATCTGAAAAAATTATTAAAACCAGCAGTTATTCAGAGTCTCCTTAACAAGAGACGACCATAGGGCCAGAGTGACCTGCAACGATGGTGTTTTCAAAGCGGATCCCCCACTGACCTTCAAAATAAAGGCCTGGCTCTATGGTAAAAAACATATTTTTCTCAATGGCGATATCCTTTACCAAATACGATATACGCGGCCATTCATGAACATCCAAACCAAGGCCGTGACCAAGGGGATGTTTTACGTTCGCGGTCACTTTTTGCTCTATAGCATATTCTTGCACCAGATCATCTAGCCGAGAGAACATCTCCCCAACTTGTGCTATCGCAAAAGCTCTATCATACGATTCTTTTACCAAATCGTAGTGATGTTTCCATAATTGATAATCTTTAGGGTTCGCATCCTTTTCAAAAAATATGCATCTTGTCATATCGCTTGTATAGCTATTAACGGTGATGCCGCAATCTATAAGAACAGGCATCCCTTTTTCAAGTTTGGTATATCCACTGCGATAATGCGGGTAGGCGCTATTTTTTCCAAAGGCGACAATAGGCTCAAAGGAGAGCACCTCTCCCCCTTTCTCTTTACAGTACTTTTCATATTCCCAGGCAATCTCTTTTTCCGTGACGCCCACCTTTAATTTTGAAAGAGCATGTTTGTGAGCGGCAAAGTTTAACGCCCCTGCAATGGTCATTTTACGCACCTCATTTTCATCTTTGATCGCGCGCGTTTTATCCATAATATCAGAAGAGATCAATTTTGCCTTAGGAAGCACCTCTTTTAAGTGCTTATAGCCGTCCATCGTAACGGTTTTCCCGTCCATAAAAACCGAATGGGGAGCTCGTTTTCTTAAAAAAGCCTCTACCGATCCCTTTTCAGCAAGGCGCACCTCTAGACCTTCCATATTTTTGCAGGTATCAATATAACGGGAGTCTACAAAAAACACAGAGAGCTTAGGAAAAATAAGTAGCGTCCCTGCAGAGACATGTTTTCCAATCAAGTAATATATATCAGTAGGGTGATTGGTATAAAACATCCCTTCAGTGATATTTAGCTTTTGTATTCTGTGCATAACCCTCTCATATCTTTTTTAGTAACTGTTCTTCCGGGATTTATAACTTTTGAGCTTTCTATCAACAAGATCGCCTCATCCCCTGTATACCTCTTTTTATGCAATACGCGAAAGAGAATTTTTTCTTTTACATCTCCCAAATGTTCACCCCGTTCAAAAAGGGTGAGTGCATACATAAAAGCATCCTTTACATCCATTGCCACAATAGCTGGCATCTCCTCTATCAGAACAGAGACCTCTTTTATCTGAAAGGTAATGCCTAAATCCTCAAAAGATAAAAGAAATCTCTTGCATACTGCCATTTCTGATGATGTAAGAAAAATCTCCTCGGAAAACAATAATTTTTGCCCCACAAAAGTATATTTCTCTATATTATTTTCTCGCTCAATAAGGGAGAGATCAACAAGAACACGCTCTTTATCATCTACATCAGGAAATTGTTTATGAGGCGCTGTCACTTCAACAAGGCACAGTTCATCCCAAAGCATTTTGACCATAAGATGCCCTTGCTTTTCAAAAGGCTGCTGCACAAAATGATTTGGTCGTGGTGCTTGTGAGAGGTATTCTACATCTTTTTTCTCCACATAATTAAAGTCTTTGAAAGAAGTGGTTGGAAAAGAAGTGGGTACCTGCATCTCCCTACGCGGCGTCTGAAAAGAACTGGTAAGCGCCGAGGATACCGCCGCACGGACCATAGCAAAAACCACCTCTTCCTCTTGGAAACGGACCTCTTTTTTCTGCGGATGAACATTCACATCAATTTTTGCCGGATCAAAAGTCATATCTAAAAAAAAGAGGGGAAAATCGCCCTTGCCCAATGCAGAACCAAAGCCTGCCAACACTGCATTGCTTACCAAAAGAGAATAGACATTTCTCTTGTTCACAATTAAATATTGTCCCAATCGATTGCTACGATATTTTTCTGGAGCGGCAATAACCCCTTGGATAGAAAGCCCTTCCCCTTGATAATTTACAGCTATGGCGGGGGAAAAAAAACCTTTTCCTAACACCTCTTCCACCCTTTTTTCATCAGCCCCCTCTACACAAAACACCTGTTTGTCATCGACTGTTAATGAAAAAGCACACCCTTTATGACAAAGAGAAAGTTTGGTAATACATTTTACAATCTCCGTAGTGGATGGGCCTCTTGCCTTTTGGAATTTTTTTCGTGCAGGTGTATTATAAAACAAATCCACAACAGAAATAGTTGTCCCTTTCCCTCGAGAGGTCTCAGTAACTTTCACCTCTTTACCACCGGCTGTTTCAAGCAATGTTGCAATGCCCCCTGTAGAACTTACCATAGAAAATTTTGATACCGAAGAAATCGCGGCAAGCGCCTCCCCTCGAAAACCCATCGATCGAAGCCTTGTCAAATCCTCTAAAGAGGCTATCTTACTGGTTGCAAAACGTTGTATGGAGAGTAGCACATCGTCTCGATCCATCCCCTTCCCGTTATCTGAAACCTCAATGAAAAAGTGCCCTCCCCCTTTGATCTCAATAGATATTTTATCCGCGCCGGCATCCACAGCATTTTCAACCAATTCCTTGACCACCGATGCGGGCCCTTCAACCACTTCACCAGCAGCAATTTGATTGATCGCAGTATCCGATAACATATGGATCGTTTGTGACATATTCCTCCAAAGTAGTCTTCAAGTATACTAAAGAGGCGGGCAGTTGTAAAGGGTTGATGGGACTCTGTCCCATTCCCTGATTAAGGAGAGTCTGAAAAACGAGCAGTTTATCAGACTCTCCTTAAAGGAACTCTACCTGACAGTAAAGCGCAAGATTTATCTCTATACAGAAAATGAATTTAGAATTAAGATGCGTAGCGTATCTGATTAATCTAAAGGGTGTTAAGTTTATGGATAGTCGAATAGTTTTCCCAGGCGAGTTTGAAAGACTAATAAATAGATGGGTAAATCGAAAGAGACATAACGGACAAGATAACCACCCCAATCAGTGCATGCTAAATTCTCAGCAAATATTTACCATTATATCTATACTTGCTTTTCGCTCAAGAATTAAACATGCCATTTCATACACAGA
>JAJACI010000056.1 GCA_022601595.1 Chlamydiia bacterium
TGCCGCTTACTCCAAAATAGGATTTATTTCAAAAAACTTGAAAAGATTCTAAAAAGTGTAGTTTATCAGAGTCTCCTTAATAGTTATTACCATAATGAATATAAAATCATAGTATATTATAAAGATTGTATTTGTTTTCCTTGTATAAAACAGCTCGATTTATTAAGATGCCCGTGGTTAAAACATAAACAAAGAGGTCAATATGGAAAGTACAGGTAATACGAGGGCATTAAATGTAACAGAGGGTGTGATCACAGGGGGTTGTATAGGAGAGGCGGACATTGTACCTTCATTTCGATGTATAAAAGGCAGTACCCGTCTTTATAATGACCTTTTACAAAAAGTAGACGCATATTTTTCATCGAAAAATGTGCATGCTTATAACATTGATCTGCAAGTTGTAAAGGTGCCTACAGCAGAATCTGTTTCTAAATATAAGCATATAGATCCAAATAATCTTCCAGTAAATGAGTTTAGGGTATCTTTAAGTGCGTTTTTGAAGCCTGGTGAAGAATTGCCAGTTGGATATAATAAAGCTATAATGCAATTCATATATGATAGCGGCGATAGCACTAATTGATTTGCTTGCTGATCTGGAAGATTATAAAACTGCTCTTTTTTCAGAGTCTCCTTAGGAGACTCTGAATAACTGCTGGTTTCAATAATTTGCTCAGATTGCTCGAATACATTGGATTTTGGAGTAAGGCTCAGCCCTGTAGGGCTGTGCCGCCACGAAAAATCTCATTTATAAGCAAGCTGGACGAATTATTCAGCATGAGTTATTCAGAGTCTCCTTAAGGAGAGTCTGATAAACTACACTTTTTAGAATTGCTTCAGATTTTTGAAAGGTGTTCTATTTTGGAGTAAGCGGCATCCCCCTCGGGATGGGGCGCCACGAAAAATAGGATTTATAAGAAATCTGGAAGATTATAAAACTGTCCGTTTTTCAGAGTCTCCTTAAGGAGACTCTGATAAACTACACTTTTTAGAATTTCTTCAGATTTTTGAAAGGTATTCTATTTTGGAGTAAGCGGCATCCCCCTCGGGATGGGGCGCCACGAAAAATAGGATTTATAAGAAATCTGGAAAATTATAAAACTGTCCGTTTTTCAGAGTCTCCTTAACAAGGTATGGTTGTTAAAATCATAGTATATCATGAAGATTTCATTTGTTTTTCTTGTAATAAACAGCTCTATTTATTAAGATTCTCTTGGTTACAATCATAAACAAAGAGGGCAATATGGAAAGTTTAGGTAATACGACGGCATTAAATGCTTCAACAGTAAATAGATCAACAGTAGATAGATCAACAGTAGATAGACCAAAAGCATCCTGGGAGCTTATGCAAATTTGTATAGGAGGGGAAAAATGTGTAGCTTCATTTGAAGCTGTAGAGGAGAATCAAGAAGCTTTTCAAACACTTCTGAAAAAAGTAGCGGCATATTTTTTAGAAAATGGTATAAAAACTAAGTTCGTTTTTATGCAAGTTGCATTGAAGAAAATAGAGCGTTTTGACTTTGAACTTGAGGCTGAAGGTGCAGATCAGCTTCCAAAAAAAAGGCCTAGGGTATCTTTAAAAGTGTGTTGCCTGTCTGGTACACAGTTGCCAGTTGGATATGATAAGGCAATACGTGCTTTGATAGATCCGACGTTTGATCGTCCGAAGTGCTATGTCTCTCACCGTGACCGAATAGATGAAATGTTTATGGATGCAGTGGACCATCGCTGATTATTTTAGGAGTTGGAGTCTTTGGACGGGCAATCGCACGGGAGAGGCTCCTTTTTTAGGAGCGGTCAGGACTTATACTAGAAAGATTTGAAAAAAAGAGGGGGGGCTGTCAAAAGATATCGCCCCCTTTTGTAAGTTGTAGGTAGTGCATTTAAGGAGACTCTGAAAAACGAGCAGTTTTATAATCTCCCAGATTTCTGATACATCCTATTTTTCGCAGCATTCCATCCCTACAGGGATGCAGCTTACTCCAAAATAGAATACCTTTCAAAAAATCTGAAGAAATTCTAAAAAGTGTAGTTTATCAGAGTCTCCTTAATAGTTATTACCATAATGAATAATAGGAGTAATATGACACGCGTAATATATATCTCAACACTAAAAAGTGTACAAACAAATTGGGTATCGCATGAAGTTCTCATTGGTGGGACGGTGCATGTAAGAAAGTTTAATACCACAATTATAGATATAGGAAAATATGACTCAACTATTGTAAAAATAAATCAATGTTTGCACGAAGACAAAATATTTTGTAGGGGTGTTAAGATCTGTGTTCATACTGTATCTGGAGAGCCTTATGAAGGGTTATTTTTTTCATGTACTTTGCCGGAGGGTAGTACACTCCCAAGTAACTGTGCTCTGTACATGTTAAAATTATTAGATATATATTAAGGAGACTCTGATAAACGGACAGTTTTATAATTTTCCAGATTTCTTATAAATTCTATTTTTCGTGGCGCCCCATCCCTACAGGGA
>JAJACI010000057.1 GCA_022601595.1 Chlamydiia bacterium
AACAAGATGTAAATGGCGATCTTCCACTAGATAAACAGTTAAGATTAGAGGAGACTCTTGGTACTATAACCACTGTTTTTAAGAGAGTGCATGAGAGCTGCGTTGAATTATTTAGTAAACCCAAAGAGATGCCTCCTGTTACTAGACGAGCGCCTACGCCTTGTGCTGGAAGTTCTAGTCAAAGTACGCCTGCAGAGAAGATCCCTCCTTCTTTCCCTCCTCCTGTTACTAGACGAGCGCCTACACCATTTGCTGGAAGTTCTAGTCATGGTACGCCTGCAGAGAAGACGCCTCCTTCTTCTCCGTTCCAGAAGGAGAAATCGCCGTTTCTTCGTCCAGCTCCTCTTGTTCAAGTATCCTCTTCGCATAGTAGTGATGACACATATCTCCCAGTGACACCACTAAAAGGTGTAAATCCTTTTACGGATGGAGGGACATCGGCATTTAGCCAAACAACTTTTGCCGTAACTTCAGCTGGAAAATCTCCAAAACCTCCAGTGAAAAAGAGGTTGGATCGAGATTGGGTGTTTTATTGTTAGTATAGTCATTACCGTTTCATATGACGTACTGTTCAATAAATTTTTGAGGGAATTTTGATTCATTCAGCGAGCTAATATTTTAAATATTAGAGAGATGCATTTATCAAAAAGCTACAAAAATTTGCAGAAGATACGCCATATGAAACGGTAATGACTATATAGTTATTACCGTTTAAAATAGAAAGACTATGCCTTGCTAAATAGAGTGGGTTTTGCTATTATCAAAGGAAAACAAAGGTGGTACATATGCCCATTCAGCCTGATTCGTGGATAAAGAAAAAAGCAAAAAAAGATAAGATGATTGATCCTTTTGTGGATCATTTAGTGCGCGCTCATGACGGCGATAAGGTGATAAGCTATGGCCTTTCTAGCTATGGATATGACTTACGTGTTTCTAATAAATTTAAGGTTTTTACCAATTTAAACAACGCTGTAATTGATCCTAAAGGTTTTAGTGAAGATGAGTTTATTGAAGTGGAAAGCGATGTCTGCATTATTCCACCAAATTCTTTTGCTCTAGCAGTAAGTGTTGAGTATTTTAAAATCCCTCGTGATGTACTTACCATATGTATAGGGAAATCTACCTATGCTCGTTGCGGTATTATCGTTAATGTCACCCCTTTTGAGCCAGAATGGGAAGGGCAGGTCACTTTAGAGATAAGTAATACAACACCTCTTCCTGCAAAAATATACGCAGGAGAAGGGCTTGCTCAGGTGCTGTTTTTAAAGGCTGATGTAGAGTGTGATGTGAGTTATGCTGATCGCGGCGGAAAGTATATGCGCCAGAAAGGCATCACCGTCCCAAGAATGTAGAAAGAGGGGATTTCTTTTGGAAACTCTTTCACTATCTCCGGCCTCTGAGTGTCATATACACACTATCGAATCGAAATAGGAAAGATCTCCTCCAAAAAAACAGCACTTCCTACATACTAAAAGTTGTTTTTAGGAAATATTTTTTTCTTTTTTTTACTAAAAAAAAGCAATCATAGGATTCTTAAGGAGACTCTGATAAACTACACATTTTAGAATTTCTTCAGATTTTTTGAAATAAATCCGATTTTAGAGTAAGCGGCATCCCTGTAGGGATGGGGCGCCACGAAAAATAGGATTTATAAGAAATCTGGGAGATTATAAAACTG
>JAJACI010000058.1 GCA_022601595.1 Chlamydiia bacterium
GGAAACTGATCTGATCATGCGGGCCCGGACGGTGGAGCTCGGTCTTCTTGATCTTATTACTCTCTGCTAGTATTCTTATCACTTGTCTTAGAGCAATATTCTTTTGAATATCATTAGGAATTGTCGAAACCTCTTTTAACACTTGATCTAGATCCGTATTTTGTTTAACAAGTTGTATTGCTATAGCTGTTGTTACTAGTGATTTAGATTCAGAATCAGAGATCAAGCCTGCCGTCTCTTTTGCTGCATCGATATCTCCACGGGCAGCTTGGGCCCTCCCAATCTGGCTTAGTACGATACCTTTACTGTAAGGATCACTGATGCTATTGGCATCCAATATCGCTTCTTCCATATAACCTAGGTCTAATTTGAGTTTTATCCTTTTTCGCCATGAAATTCTATCTGCTACTTTAATTGCCTCAACTTTCTTCCCTAATTTTGCTTTTGCCCCTGCTATATATTCCAACTCGTTTTCCAGGGTATGATATATACCAAACGATTGGTGTTTTTTTGCAGAAATCATGCTACTTGCTTTTCTAAGACAACTCTCTGATACTATTTTCTGACCTATTGTGTTGCTAAAAACCGCAATAACCGTTAAAGCCTCTATTTTTGAGGGATGATAATGGATTATATCAACGGAACATCTTACTCGAAATAAAAGGGAAGCTTGGCATAAAGGAATAGATCGATGCAAAACTTTCTTCCAATACTTATTTACCGTTGTTATTTTTGCAATGGTTTGGTCCTCAGAAGGTTTCACTAAAAATGTAAATACCCGCTCTAGAATATCAGGGGGTAATAATGGGGTATTATCCGAAGAACCACGAGGAGGTAGTATTTTCGTTCCACCACCACCTGCATTACCTGGAATGTCCGCCATATTAAAAACCCTTGCTTATTATTTAATAATAGATAAATATTAACATTGTTATGTTTAAAAAAACATAAAAAATAATTTTATAACGATTAATAATTAAAGTGTAAATTCCCAAGTGTAATATATTTTAAACGAAAAGAAAAAAATACAATAAACCAAAAAGTTACTCAAAAAGATACTGCAATTTCTTAGATTCTCTAACAAAACTCTGATGACTGCTCGTTTTTCAGAGTCCCCTTAGGGAGACTCTCAAAAAGGCACACTCTATTCTGCAGCTAAAATTTTTGCTTTATCTTCTTTTTCTCTTTCTTCTCTTATTCTATACACTTCAAATTCTGCTTTTATTCTTTCTAATGCTGATGAAATGTCATCGATCGCGTCTGCTGCTGCAGAAAAATTTCCCCTCCTTGCATAGGCTCCTGCTAAAAGCCGCAAAGCTACATCTTTTGTATATTTAGAGGCATCTCCAGATGAAATAATCTCAGCCATCGCATCGGCTCCTTTAATATTGCCACTATTAATACACGATTGGACAACAGAAAGGAGAGCTTCATCTTTTGCGCTACACTGATTGCATCCTTTGGCTAAAACTTTCGCAGCCTCTATATCACCGCTCTTAAT
>JAJACI010000059.1 GCA_022601595.1 Chlamydiia bacterium
CCGCTGCAGTAGTTGTTCTATTTACAGCACTGCTTATTATTTACCGTACTTTCTTCAAAAGACCCGCTTCAGATCCACCTCCTACATTACACGATACGGTACCGGGGACAAAAGATGCCACTCCAGAACCTTCTAGCGCCCAAGTTACGAAGTTGCCGTTCTCTATACATAAAAGTGGGGGAACAAACTCTATGAGTTTTAGTAAATTAAGGGAAGAGGCCCAAACTTTAATTAAATTGTGTACAGAAGATGGGTTTGCAAAGGCAAAAAAATCTAATCATGATTATGCTACAGGAAATACCAGTCAAGCATATTATGAAAGTGAAATGAGTCAAGTATCATTAATAGCAAAATTTAGTAATGATGGAGCAATATTACTTGGTGCAATTATGCCAGCAGTTAGAGATGGAGGTTGTGTTTTATACGGCACGGAAAGTGTGGTTAAGCCAGATGCAGTAGTCTTGCTACAAGGGAGGCAAAAATGTATGGACACAGAGTATGGCGGTGTGGAAATGCCTCATGATCTCTTTCACGTAGCGGAAGAGAATAGGCATTATTTTGATGAGAAACTTAAGGAAGATTATGCAGATTGCAAGAAAGACTATTTCGAAGGTGTGGCAGGAAGTGCTCGTATCAGAAAAACAATTAGATTTCATGTTGATCAGCTTCGAAAAGGAAAAAAAGTTTTTTCACACTGCTCTTCAGGAAAGGATAGATCAGCATCTCTTGTCTTAGGATCTCTAATATATCTACTTGGAGATAATACCGATAAGACGTATATGATGGCTTTAAATTTTCTGCTGTCTAAACGTACTATAGTTAACTGTGATTTTTCTTTAAATATTGATCCTAACGATGTTGCACAACAATCTTTTCATAGGTGGTATATAGCACCTATTCGTGCTGCTGTTGCAGAAATGATTGCAGAAGATGCTTTACAATTGGAAATAGATAAAATTGATTAGTTAAGGAGACTCTGAAAAACGAGCAGTTTTATAATCTTCCAGATTTCTGATACATCCTATTTTTCGTTTCGCCCCATCCCTACAGGGATGCCGCTTACTCCAAAATAGAATTTATTTCAAAAAATCTGAAAAGATTCTAAAAGGTGTAGTTTATCAGAGTCTCCTTAACAGCTCTTTTTAGAATTTTCTAACCTACTACAATTGTAGTAGGTTTTTTTGTTCTTTTTTTTGATAAAAAAAAGCAAAGATGGGTTTTAAAAGGGCCTTCGGCACTTTTGCGGGGTGTGGGGCAGCGCC
>JAJACI010000006.1 GCA_022601595.1 Chlamydiia bacterium
GTAAGCGGCATCCCTGTAGGGATGGGGCACCGCGAAAAATAGAATTTATAAGAAATCTGGAAAATTATAAAACTGTCCGTTTTTCAGGGTTTCCTTAAAGGTTTTCGATAAGAAGGGGCGGGCTAGCAAAGGTTATTTTTTGTTTAAAGATTTTTTGGTAAAAATAGAGTTCACTGTCAATCGCTTTTATAATGTTTTCCTTTTTGCAAAAGCCGTGACCCTCTCCTTGGAATAAAAGGTAGGCTGTAGGAATCCCTTTGTTTAAAAGAGCGTGATACATTTTTTCCGCCTGCTCTACCGGCACCACTTTATCTTGATCGCCTTGAAGGAGTAAAATAGGTTTTTTCATTTTTTCTGTATGGAAAAGGGGAGAGCGCTCATTGTATAAATCTTTTTCTTTAGGATATTCTCCAATAAGCTTGTCAAGGTAGCGCGATTCAAATTTATGGGTATCTTCTGCTAGTAGGCCTAAGTCACTTACGCCGAAATAACTAGCGCCTGCTGCAAAAGTGTCACGGAAAGTGAGAAGAGCAAGGGTTGTGTAGCCACCGGCACTGCCGCCGCGGACGGTTAGTCTATTACTATCCACCAAACCTTCATTAACAAGGTGTAGCGCGCAGTTTTCGCAGTCATCAACATCTTTTATGCCCCAGTTCTTGTACAATCTATTTCGGTATGCTCTTCCAAAACCTGAGCTGCCGCTGTAATTAACGTCACATACTGCAAATCCCCTGGATGTCCAATATTGTATCGCTAAAGTAAAGATGGGAGGGTTATGTCCTGTAGGTCCACCATGAGAAATAAGTAGTAGAGGAGGCTTCTCATCTTTAAAGTCGTAGTTAGGGTTCACAGGAGGATAGAAAAAGGCATGAGCCATTTGATTATGAGATGATGTAAATGATATTTCTTGTGGGATGGATATCCACTCTTTTGGGATGGTTATCGCTTGAGATATTTTTTCCTCTTTTAGTAGAGAGGTTTTTAAATGATAAGAATAGACCCCTTGAGGGGATTGTTTTCCTGCAGCTATAAAATAAAGGGTATCCCCATTACTTATCAAATAAGTAAAAGCGGTAAAAGGAAGGTCTAAAGTTTTCATCTTCCCATCAATTATTATGCAAAGAGAGTCGACTGCGTTTTTTGTATAGATGGCGGCTATAATTTCCTCGGTAACAAAAGTGTATCTTGCGTTACCCATGTGCCAGTGCGGCTTAGTGAAATCAGAATCATCTTTAATAAGGAGCGTGCCATCTTCTTTGTAAATATTCCAAAAACCTGTTTTATCGCTAATATAATATAATTTTCCAGATGGAGAAAATAGAGCTTCACAAGAAGATATATCACCTTGAGGACTAATTCTTTTTTTATTAACAAAGCCACAAGAGTCATCTAGCGCAGCCTTCCACACATCAGATGCATCCCAAGACATGTTAGGGATGTCCCAGGTAAAAAATGCAATGTGGTTTTGATCAGGAGAAACTTTAAGACCTGCATAAAAATCGTGATCGGATTCCATGACCATACACGTGCCTGTCGCCCTATCTATCCGCATTATCCCATTTTTAATATTTTTTTTATCACTATGATCTTCAAATATCGCTAATAAGAAGCCGCGACAAATGGTGGGCTCGGCAAAACGGATTTCCTTTTCGTTTGTAACTTTTCTAGCGCTACCATTGACTATTTCATAGATTTGTTGATCTTTTTTATTGGTAAAGTAGAGAGCATCGCTATCTCCACATACAGCATCGCCACCATATTCATGAACCCCATTTTTTGCAGAATAAGGGTAGGGGAGTACATCTTTTTTATCGGTTAGGTTGTGGATAACGCTGCGCCCTTCATCTTCAGGACGCGATTCCACGCAATAGACCTTCTTATCTATCAAGCAAAGCTCTGAAAACTTTACCGCTTTTTTAGTAAGTGACTCACTAGTAATAATGGACTCAAGACTTCCTAGCATATTAAAATCCTACGGCATAGGTAATGTTTACGATTGGTTTATTAAGAACTTGTTTTGGTAAGCTTACTTCAGAACTTTGCAAATCATTATACTCCATGTACCAGTCCATAAGATGCTCAACATGCTTAACAGGGAGAAGGTATTCTAATCTAAGGATGTTTAAAGCGCCGTAAGAATGGCCAAATTCAATTCCTATGCCAAATACAGCACCGGCAGTGGCCGCTACATGTCCTCCAACGTTATCAAAGACAAATTTCTTTTTATCTGTACCATCTTTTTGTGTCTCTATTTCTTCACATGCAGATACAGTTACTTTACAAGAGGCAGAAAGGTAGGGGCCGGCACTAAAAAATAATCTATTTTCTGCTTTACTGTTTAGGTAGCGAATCAATGATATTTTAGGAAGAAAACTAGAAGCTTCTACCAAAGCATATGGTCCATAATCATCCTTGTGCAAAGAGGCAAAGCATTTGGAACCAAACTCAAATGACATAGATTGAATATAGGAGTTATCTCTGATTTTTGTTTGGTAACCCATCCCTGCATACCCGTTAAAGAGAATTTTTTGGTTGATGCCTCCTGAAATTCCCATGGGAAAGATAAAATGACCAATATTTTTAGGAGTGTGTGGCATAGCCATCTCTACATTAGTACTAGGGTTGCTTGCAAATAGACCACTTAATAGTAGTGTAAATAGTAATGTTTGTTTCATTTTTACTCCTTGAGTAGTGGTACATAAAAAAGATGCACCCTTTAGTTTAATGTTTTATTAAAAACAGCAGTTTATCAAAGTCTCTTAAGGCATGTCCTAATGGAACAGTACGCCATATGAATGCTCACGACTATAGCTTAAAATCCTAATCCAAAAGTTAGAGAGAACCTCCCTTCTTGTGTGGAGATTTCATCTGTAATTACCCCTATAGCTGGATGATCATAATTTACCTTGAAGATGTTTATCATCCCACTTGGATGACCTGTTTCTATTCCTACTGCGATAGAGGGACCAAAATATACCGAGGCAGCTGTCATACGACAATCCTCTATGTATAGATAACAGATAGAATGTGCTCCTACAGAGCAAAAAAGTCTAGAGTCCCCCTCTTTTTGGAAATAATGTAGTCCCATAATTTGTGCTCTTGCAAATTTTTCACAAGAGTCATTGCTTTTAGTTATTTTATTTACAAAAGGGACCTTGCAAGACCATTCTATAGATGCAGATTGAAAAAGAGATGCGTTCATCATCTTCGACTGATATCCCAAATTAATAATAGGAATGATTTCTTTATAATCATAATTAGAGTTAATACCGCCGGTAGAAATTATAAAATGACCAATATTTTTAGGAGATGCTTGCTCCTTATCTTTATACGATAGATTTTCAGAGACATTGCTTGCAAAAATGCTACAGGTTATCGCTGTTAATGTAAGAATCCATTTGCTCATTGTTCCTCCTAAAATTAAGAAACTATACATTATAATAAGTAGTAATAAAAAGCAAAAAAAAAGGCCCTGAAAATATCAGGACCTTCTATCAGAATCTGCTTAGCAGAGTCTTATAAACGAACCAGATTAGAATCCGATTGAATAAGTAAGGGCAACAGTTCCAAGGTTTTTAAACGTAGAGTTACAAAGAATAGACTCTGTTTGCTTAGTACCAATAGCAGGAGTGTTATCGGTAGGTACCCCTTCTTTTATCCCTTTAGAGATATTCATCAACGGCTGAAAATACACAAGTTTAAGTGTATTAATAATTTCTGATGGCTCGCCAAGTTCAATTCCAACTCCTAGTGAAGCACCAAGGTCTATACCAGAAAATGAATAGGTAGCTACGCTTGTATTAACATCTTTAAATGCTCTTCCAATTCTTACTGTAGCAAACGGTCCGCCACAAACAAAAAGTCTGTTTTCATCAGTAGAATCGAAATATTTAATTCCAGAAGCTTTAAAAGTTTGACTGATGCTGGTTAGAGCATACTTCGTAGCAGGGATCTCTTTTTTTGTTGGTTCAGCCGCTTGAGTAGCTTTGTCAGTGGTCTCATCAGTGGTTTCAGTAGATGTAACCGCTAAAGTAGCTTTATCAGTGGTCTCAGTAGATGTAACCGCTTGAGCAGCTTTGTCAGAGGTCTCAGTAGATGTAACCGCTAAAGTAGCTTTGTCAGTGGTCTCAGTAGATGTAACCTTATCAGGAGCAGGAGCAGGATCAGGAGTTTTAGTTGGAGCAGGTATAATTTGTGATTCGAAATACATTGTTGTATCAGCTTCAAAGGAATAAGACTCAATGAAAGCATCTTCATCGATAGCTGTTTGGAAACCAAATCCAGCACCCACATATACAGGTGATTTAGCATCAAACATCCCTGAGTAAGGTTTTTCACCTTGCAGTGATAATGTAAAGTGGTGTTTGTTTGGCTCTTCTTGATCGTAGTCAATAGCGCTAGCTGTGTTACTTGCAAACATAGTGCCTGCTAAAAGCATACTTGTCAGTAATGTTTTTTTCATTTTCTCTCCTTGAGTTTAAGAAACAGGGTGTACTGTTATCTTGTTTGTTTGTTTGATGTATTTTTCTCTTTGCGTTATTTTTTACTCAATTACAATAGACGGAATCTGAATATATTACAATAGTGAGGATGTTTTTTTTCTGCCTGCAATTATTTGTATAATTATATTTTCATCTCCAAGAATAAGAAGCATAAAAAGAAGGTCTAATAAAAGGTTGTTTATTATTTACATCTGTGCCCAAGGTAGAAGGAGAGAGTTAAGGGAAAAACAAATGGTTTATAGGATTTTATCAATTGATGGAGGCGGGGTTCGTGGTGCTTTTGCTTTGAAAATGTTAAAGTTCATTGAAGATGAGGTGGATAGAGATTTTTTAAAAAAGATAGACTGCTTTGCAGGAACATCTACGGGCGGTCTTATTGCTACCTGTCTTAATCTTGGGTATTCTCCAGGAAGACTACTTTTCTATTATAAGTATCTAAGCCCATTGGCTTTTCCTAAGAATGCAAAGGGGAACTCTAAATATCGTCATGATAGGCTGAAAACCTTACTACGGACGATTGTTCCTAAGGATTTGAAGATGAATGAACTAAAGAAAGATTTAGTGATTCCTACTTGCAGGCTTTATCATGCTCATAAAAAAAGATGGAAAGAAGAGGTGTATGATACATTTGGATCTTGTGATGAAAAGGTAATAGATGTAGCTATTCGTTCAGCATCAGCGCCGCTCTATTTCCCTTCCTATCAAGGGCATGTAGATGGTGGAGTATTTGCTGTAAATCCTTCATTGCTTGCCTATTCACGAGTAATCGATGAAAAGCACGGAGCAAAGGATAGTTCAGAGGTAAGGTTGTTATCTCTTGGAAATGGTGTGAACCCCACAGGTATAGAAGGGGAGATTGATTGGGGGATAGAGGAGTGGATGGATAAAAAGTATAGATTATTTGAACTGATGACAGAGATGGGCATGCAAGCACCTCACTATCCTTTAAAGCAGATATTAAAAGATAAGTACCGAAGGATAAATACTATACTCAATGAAGAGGTTGCAATAGATGATGCAAAGAGAGTAAATATCTTAGTGGATTCGGCGACAGATTTTAAAAATGGCCACTGTGATATATGGGATCTGGACAAAGAGTGGATAAAATGTAACTTTCTAGATGCAGCTTAAAATTTTGCCTTCCATTCTTTTATACCTTCCACAAGAGTTTTTAATAATTTTTCAGACTGAATAGGATCTGAAAAATTTAGGATATAGGAAAGGGTGGGTATATCATGGATCTTTGTATAGGAAATAGCAAGGCTAGAGGGGTCAAATTCTAAAAGAGTTATCCTCTCTTCTATAAATTCCTTAAAAGAGGAGTTAATGGTTGATACAGTAATAATAATATACCTTTCCCATGTGATAGTTTTAATAAAGTATATACACTTATTAAAATCATGTTCCTCTGCCTCACAAAGAAAACCAAAAGAATGTTTTAATGCAGTAGCAGGAAGCAAGCACTGCATAAATCTTGGAGTAAAAGAATAGAAGAAATTTTCTAAGAAGAAATCATCTGCAAAGTTATTACTAAGGAGCATCCTTTTTAGCTCTACAAGGACCTCGTTTTGTTTAGCAATCATACCGCCATTAAAATCGCGAACTTCACCGGCTGTTTCCGTTATATAAGCAAATACATCCCTTCGAGCCCTTGTCAAATCTAAAGAGAAATCTTTCCGTAGATATGTTTTTTTTGGGCAGCATATCTCAAGGATATATGCTTTTTTAGGGGTCTTTTTTCTGATTAGCCCTACTGTTTTTACCTCTTTTTCTTTGATCCAAATCTCTTTTCGATTTTTTTTAGTAGAAATATTGATAACAGGCACTCCTGGATTTTCGATACGAACAAGGAGCACGGTAAAGAGCAGATTCTTTTTTTCCTGTGTTTGAAAATTTATCATTACCTGAGGAAGGTCAGTAGGGAACTTTAGCTGATTTCCTAAGGTGAGAATGTTTCTTAAGACTTCTTCTTCATTACGAGGCATAAATACAGTGTCTGTAACGCTTTCTATTCTAGAGAGAACCTCTCCTGTAAGCGATTGCTGTAATGTTTTTATATCTTTGCCCGTGAATACCCCTTCTTTTTTCTCTATCTCCAGATAGATAATACGTGTACCTGTATATTCTCTTTTATTATGGATAGTAGAATTTTTTACTAGCGAGGCTTGCGGAACTAAGGCAAGAGCCCCTGCTAAAAGATGTCTTTCATCAAAATTTTCACTATCTGAGGAGTAGTTCACAGCAGCCAGTAAGCCAATAACAGGTTTTTTAATAGGAGAGGTATTAAGAGTAGTACGAAGTACTTTTGTTACAGCAAACCTTTCGTTTGGCTCTGAGATGAATGCATGTGCAGCACGTTTTCTTAGTAAGTAGGAATAGGATATAATTCTTGTTACAAAAGCTAGCGGGCGATTTAAAGTGAAATTTTCTGTCGTTGGGAGAATAAAACGCCCCATTTCATTAAAAAGATCACGTTCGAATAACTGCGGTTTCAAATTCGTGAGAGGAGAAAGAGATTCTTTTATTTTTAAAATCCGTTCTTCTGATGAGGCCTTGAGCAAAAAGTGCTGCATTTGTTCAAATAGATTATGATTATACCCTTTAGAAGGGATGTCCAATAATTCAGAAATATTTTCTTGGATAATGATCTTTTTTTGCTCTTCAGTAAGCGCGTTTACTGAAACAACTCTCCTTGCGTGACTTACTGCGAGGATGTTAATTTTCATTTCGTTTATTAAGTTAGAAATATTGCTCTTGATAGTAGCTAAGTCTTTATTATTTTCTATCTGCACAAGCATTTCATGAAAGAAAAATCCTCTTTTAGGGAGGTTTTCAAAACTAACAACAGAGGAATAAACATCATGCACAGCTATAGTTCTTCCTGGTAGTAACCATTTTGAAAAATAATCACATATAAATCTCCCTACCTCTCTTGTGAAAGTAGATTTACATAAGGTACAAATGGAGAGGGTGGTACTTTTTTTATTCTTGTGGAACACTGCCTTTACAAGAGGAAGGCTTTCCATAATGGATCTATAAAAGGCCCTATTTTTAGTCGTGTCACAGTCACTCCACATTTTTTTAGCAAGAGATAAGGACTTCTCTTCAAGCATACTTTGAATTGCCTTTTGAACTCCTTTGTAGTATTCCTCTTGAGAAGCTTTTTTGAACTCTGGCATTTCATAAAAAGGGGTGACAGAAGTAAGTCTTTCTAAGAGTCTTGGAAACCCGCTATTAAACTCTTCTTCAGAGTCTATTGGGAAATAAATATTCATAGACTCTCCATAATTAAGATGCCGAATTGTGATAAAAGAAAGATTTAATTGAGGACACGCCCTAGTAACACTCACTAGTATATAGATAAGAAATTATTTGTAAATAATAAAGAACAATTTATTTTCTTTTTAGACCTTTTTCAGAGTCTCCTTAAGGAGAGTCTGAAAAACTAGCAGTTTTATAATTTTCCAGATTTCTTATAAATCCTATTTTTCATGGCGCCCCATCCCTACAGGGATGCCGCTTACTCCAAAATAGAATTTATTTCAAAAAATCTGAAGAAATTCTAAAAAGTGCAGTTTATCAGACTCTCCTTAACCTAGACGTCCTAGAGGTTATCGTGTGGAAGAGTATTTCTATTCATCTTTATGTTATGAAGATGTGCAAATCCCGATTTTTGAATAAGAAGACCATTAACATAATCCTTTTTCATATATGGGCATTTCCAATGATAGATTGTAGTAAGAGGAACCTCTTCATTTAAGATGTTGAGAGCAGCCCTTAACTTTTCAAAACGATCTTCTTTATTAGAATGATAAACAGAGTCATCGATAATTTCTTTATATTCTTTATTATCAAATCCAGGATAATTTTTCACGCTTTCTTTAACACGAAATCTATCTAGGATATTCATAGGATCATGATATTGCGCAACCCAAACGCACTGACCTATGCAAAAGTCTTTTTTAGCAAGTCTATCTAGAAAAACTTTATACTCTTGAGGGGATAAACTAACTGCGATGCCTAAAGCTTTTCTCCACTGTTCTTGCATTGCTTGTGCAATTTTAGGATAGATACCTGATGTAGCATGAAGCAGAGAGATCTCCTCAAGTTCTTCAAGTGTTATTCCTAACTCTTTCAATCCCTTTTTAAGGTGTAGTCTCGCTGTTTCTATATCACCATCTTGGAAAAAAGGCTCTGGTTGATCAGGAAGCAGCATTTCAGGAAGAAGATGCATGCCTGGAGTTTCGTGAGTTAAGGTGATATGCTCTACAATTTCCTTTCTATTGATAGAGTATGCAAATGCTTTTCTTATATTTTTATTGGTAAAAGGAAACTTATCCATATTAAAACAGCATATTGTGGAGCCTGGAATATCAGTAGTATCTATTAAACCTTTATCTAAAAGATCGGGAATTGCATCTGCCGGTATTCCTTTGAAAGGAATACCAATAATATCAAGCTCGCCACTGTGGTACATATTAAGAGCTGTCATATCATTATCAACAATAGAAATAGTTATTTGCTCAAGATCTACAGAATCTGCATCCCAATAGTAAGGGTTTTTTTCAAGAATAATTTCTCTAGAGGGTGTTCTTTTGACGAGTCTAAACGGTCCGTTACAAATAAAATCACGACCTTTTGATTTTGCCCAAGAAGGATTATTTTGAACATGATGCTGACATACAGGAGAAAAAACGGGAAAACAGATAAGCTCTTTAAAATATGGTGTAGGGTGCTCTAAACAGACTTCAAGAGTATTATGATTAATAACATTTATTCCAACATCGCGAATTTTAACTAAACCAAGCTTTGCTTTTTCGGCATTTTTAATAGGAAATAGCAGGTGAGCATTTGGTGAATTGAATTGTGGATCTAACATGTCAAGCCATGTTTGAGAAAAGTCGTAGGCTGTAATGGGCACCCCATTAGACCACCTGGCATCTCTTAGGTGAAATGTATATATAAGACCATCATCTGAGATATCTACTTTCTGAGCATAAGCCGGAGCAGCTACTGAGTCGGGGGTCATTCGAACAAGGCCTTCAAATAATAGATATTGGAAAGTGCCAGAGATATAATCAGCGCTTTTTCTTGGATCAAAGGTCGTAGGATCCTCATCCACATTTATATGAATACCATTAAGAGTGTTTTTTTGCGTTTGCTTTTTTCCACAAGATATAATTAATGAAGTGGTGAAGATGAGAGCTAAGGAAATGAAGATATATTTTTTCATGATTCGTATGTATAAGATTAAGAAAAAAGAAACATATGGTAAGTTGCGAAAAAAGTAAAGAACAAAAGGAGCAAAAGGAGTGGTAATATAGAAGGCAACCTGTTAATTTGAAAAAAAAGATTACAAAGAAAAGGTTTTCTGTGGGGTTTAAGTTTTCTAAAGATCAATGGTTATTACTGGCTGCAATGATTTGCGGACTTGCTATGATATTTCTAGACGCCTCTATACTACCTGTTGCTTTGCCAACGATTCAAAGAGAGCTTGGGATCTCTTCTATAAATTTACAATGGATAGTCAACGTTTACTTTTTAGGTGAAGCAAGTTTTGTGATTTTAGGAGGGAAACTCGGAGATGTTTTTGGCGTTAGAAGGATTTACATTTTTGGGTTATTTATTTTCGGGATAGCATCTGTTTTTGGAGGTATTGCATCATCTACTACTTGGTTGTTGATAGCACGATCTATCCAAGGGCTGGGAGCTGCGTTAATGACCCCTTCGATAACGGCGATAATCATTGCAAAATTTCCTCATGAGAAAAGGGGCAAGGCAATAGGTATTTCTGTTGCAATAGGAGCTCTATTTTTATCTTTTGGTCCCTTTTTTGGAGGATTAATAACAGAGTTTTTTACTTGGAGATGGATTTTCTTTATTAATATTTTCATTACTGTTTTGGGTGTTGTTCTCACTCTTTGGTATGTTCCTGTTTACGCAAGCAAGAGAGTAAAAATAGATGTAATAAGCTTTTTCCTGTTTGGAGGAGCGCTTCTAATGATTACACTCGGTTCTATGGAAGGGCAAAGGTATGGTTGGTTTACTTATCGGATAATAGGATTCCTCTTAACAGGTGTTATCTTAGCAGCACTATTTTATTTGCACTATCATACAAGTAAAAGCAAAGAGCCATTTTTTGATTTTTCCTTATTTAAAAAAATAAAATTTTTTATAGGGAATATGCATGTTTTTATTGTGCAATTTATCCTTATGAATTCTGTTTTTTGGGCCATATTTTTCCAATTAGGGATGGGATTTACCCCTTTGATTGCTGGAATGTGGACTTTCTTTTCAACGGTGCCTGTTCTAATAGCTGCGCCAGTTGCTGGGTATTTAACCGATAGATATGGCGCTAAACTTCCCACGAGCATAGGATTTGTAGGATTAACCATCACTTTTGTATGTCTGACGCTCTTTGCAAGCTATCAATACTTTATATTGATGGTTATTGGTATTATAGTTTATGGATTTAGTATTTCCCAAATTTTAACGCCCACAGGAACTTTAGTAATAAGTTCTGTTATCCCTGAAAAAAGAGGGCTTGCATCTGGTATTTATAATACCATGAGGTTCACAGGAGCAGCACTTGGTATGGCAATACTTGGATCCATATATACAGGTACAGAGCTTAGCCATATGAAAAGCTATATGGTAGGGATACATCCATCTTTAAGCGCAAAGAAAAAAACAGACTTAGAGCACATATATACAGGTTCTTCCACAAAGTCCTATCAAGGACTTGATGTGATAAAAATTCAAAAAGAAGCATCAAAAGCGGCATATATGGCTTTAGGAAGGATTTCTATTCTTTCCTTAGCATTATCCATCTTGGGCTTAATACTTGTCTATGCCGAGAAGATGAAAAAAATATTTAAAGGAGCTCCTTTATGAGTATAAAACGGTTACTATCATCTTTTCTATGTTTGAGCATTTCCCTTTGCGCGGCTACAAAGCCACTTACCGTAGTAAAGATCCCTGAGACTAAATATAATGCAAGCGCCAAGTTAAAAATCACCTCTCCTGCTGTATTAAAAAATAAGTCTCCTATTTTAGTTCTTGTTTCTAATTTTCCAATTGGAGTGGATTTGAAATCTCAAGCCCTTGACGACTTGAATGTACCTCTAAACCCTTCTGGGTCAAGGGTGTTACTTGTTTTTAGTAATGGAAAAAGGATGTATGTCTCTAAGAATAATGTAAATCTATTACTCACCCAACGATCCTATTTTAACAAACGATTTAGAGTTAGTGTTTCAGACTCTATATACAATAGTATAAGGGATACTAATTTTGTGCTCTCAAGTATGCTTGTAAATTGTTATGGAGAGACCATTAAAAATGAAAATGCCTTTTATTCAGATGTTTATTGCTATACTCACGAGCATAAGGGTATTCGAGGGCTTAAAGGCGCCATGGAAAAACCTTATTTAGTTTATAATGAGCCATATGGAACGGTGAAAAATGGTGGTATACTATTAGATTTCTATGTAAAAAATGCGATCCTTTCTCCCAATGAACATAAGGTTGATCTATATATAGATGATCGTAAAATTGCTAGGTTGTTAAGGTGGAATCCTTATGTAATACAAAACTTACCTTCAGGAAAGCATACTATTCGACTAGAGCTTATTGACCCGTCTGGGAAAATCATCAAGAATGTTGTTTCTAAAAATTCCACTACCATTTATGTGAAATAATATTCTTATCACACTGGATATCAATATTTTCTTCAATAGTTTCAATTATTTTAAAAAAATTGCTTGTATAAATTATTTTTCTTTGTAAGGTTATGTTTACGTACATATGTAAACTAAATATAAGGAGTATTACATGAAAAGAGGCGAACTTTGTCATCATAAATGTTGGGGATTTTTAATTGCTGCATTTGGTGTGTTTTTTTTAATATCAAATTTGGTTCCTCAGCATAGAATTATCTGTTATTGGCCGATATTTTTAATTGTTGCTGGTTTAATGAAAGCTTATTGCAGCTGTTTTTTTCATTGCAAAAAGTAAACTAAAACACTCTTATTGTTAAGGAGACTCTGATAAACTACACCTTTTAGAATCTTTTCAGATTTTTGAAAAGAATTCTATTTTGGAGTAAGCGGCATCCCTGTAGGGATGGGGCGCCACGAAAAATAGGATGTATCAGAAATCTGGGAGATTATAAAACTGTCCGTTTATTAGAGTCTCCTTAAGGAGGGTTTAATAAACTGTACTTTTTATTAGAGTCTCTTTCAAGTGTTATAAGGGATGTACTATTTTGTACATCCCTTTATTTTAGATAATATTAATTAGGATTCAGAAATGGCAAAAAAAAAGATAGTTCAGGACCCTTCCATTTTAGAAGCAGTGGATAATTTATCAAGTATGGCAGAACTTGATATAGAAGAGATTAAGGCTGATCAAAAGGATAATGGCACGATGCGTGTCAATACAATGAGATGGCTTGATGCGGTGGATGAGAAGAAAACGATTGATGCAGTAAAGGCCAATATTAAAGTAGTTTCTAATTATTTAAAACATATTCACAAGAAAGATTCTGCTCAATTAAAAGATAAAGGGGTTCAAAAAGGGGTTGCTGCCATTATGAATCTTGCCCAAGAGGCGGTAGATAAGGTAGATGATTACGCTAAACAGTGTAAAAAGAAGATAAGTATCAAAAATTCTAAAGAATATGTAGCATTAATAGAATTTTATGAAAAAAGAATTAAAAGTAGGTTTACCCCTGAGTCAAAGTCAGATGATTCTGATGATGAGGAAGAAGAGACGGAAGAAAATTCGGCTGATATTAAAAGACGCGGTCTTAAAGATTTAGAAAGTGTAACAAGAGATAATGACTATGAGCTATTTTTCTTACAAAAAGAAAATGGTGGAAGATTCTATAATGCCAATCTTGCAAGACATATTCGACTGGTAGCCGATTTTGATCAGATAATTAGTAACTTTAGCGATTTTGATCCATTAACAAGGGTTCCTTTGCTAAAGGATGATATCGCTTATCATCTTTGTAAAGAGCTTAAAAACAGACTAAAAAGCGAGCTGGATGGGATCTTAAAGGCTGCGGGAAAGTATAGAGACGATCCTTTGGTACAAAATGTATTTAGAGCGACCATGGCTTTGCTGCTGGCCAGTAATGCTAAAAATCAGTTGAAAATCACCACAGGAAAAAGCGTCTCTGGTTATTTTAAAGATTTCCAATCAAATATCCGATCAGCCCTCTCTTCTATCGATTATAGAAACTATATTGACAATCCTCCGGAAGAAGAGTTTTATGTAAAACTCTTAGACCTTTTACACATGCTTTGTTACGTGATTTATACGGCACATATTAATACAGATGAGGCAGGTGCTTTAATAGCATCGATGATAGGTACTGGAAAAGATAAAAAAACAGAAAAGAAAAGCCGCCGCTCCTCTACTGCATTATGGAATACATTATTGGATGACTATGACATTTTATCGGCGATCTTTAGTAAATGCCCAAACGGCCCTCTTTTTAAAGTGCTAGACATCTTAAAGGAAGGGGAGGCTTTTGCTGAATTTGATCCGCTACTGCTGGGCGATTTTCCTGGTAATTATTTCTCCTTGAAAACAGGGGAGAAAAAGATGAGTTTTCTGAAAATTCCATCACCCACTATGCAAACAAATATAGACGTAGCAAATTTATCTTTTGAGTTCACCGGGTTTATACGAGCCTTATTACTCACTCAAAAGAATCTTCTTCTATTTAATTTTCAAGATAGAACCTCTTGGAAAGAGTACTCCCGCGCTCATGTGATCGAAAATGCCTCTATTGACCCAGAGCTTTCAATGGCGATCACCGTAGTTACTTTGCCCAAATCAACAGATTTTTACAACCAAAGCGATGACTACCTGAAAATAGAGGACGCTAAAGACTTTAAATCTATATTTATCAAACAATTAGAAGGGGGAGAAGATTGTGGCTACTACTTTCCCATGCAGATGAATAAAGCCGAGTTTATCACGTTTTCTAAAAAGATGATAGATGAGGTTCATGCCGTTTTCTTTGGAGATAAAAAAAACCTTTCAAGAAAAAATCGATTGGACTTTATAGAAATTGTATACCATATGATCTATCTATTCTTTATCCAAAAACAGAATCCAGACTTTGTCTCTTTTTCTGCAAAAGATGGGGTGGATGTAACTAGTACTGCCGTGAGCTCTATGTTTGCTTTCTTAAAAAGTATCTCAGGCGAGTTAGAATGGAAGGTAGAAGATGAAGACTTTATGATTGAAATGATCTATTCCTCAGCTCTTATTGTTCGTGAGAGAGTGACTCAATTTGCCAAAGTCAATAGAGCCGTGAGCATGCTTGCTGTGATCACAGGAGAGCTTGAGCTGGATAAAAAGAAAATCGCTAAAAGCTTAAAAAACCTTTATGGCGATACCTTTAAAGCAATAGATATCCAAAGGTATGTTGCTTAAGGAGACTCCTTAAGGAGAGCCTTGTACAAATGGTTTTGGTAATAAACGGGGCATGCCGCTTTTTATATCATCATTTATGTAGAAACCGGTTTTGGGTAAATCAGGGTTAACTCTCTTGTTTAGATAAGTGATTGCATTGGATGTTCTTTTTAACTCACGAAATGCTTGATCAAGCGCCTTATCTGCAGATTTTTTTATGCCGCAAAGTTGTCTGAGTTGTTTAGTTGCAATAGCTTGAATTGCCCGTTCTGGTACGCTCTTTTGAACTGCTAATATTATTATTTCAGCTGTAGCAATCTCTTGACGGAACTGTTTATATTGTAAAAATAATACAACCAGATGGTTGTATTTTTCATTTATGTCTTGTAGGTTTGGTTTTTTCCCTTCTTTTGTTATTGGATAATAGATTGGTTCTATGCTTCTTGTAAAAAAAGTAGAAATACCTTTTAATTTTCTATGGGACTCCCTCATTTTTTGATGATAAAAGGAAATCATTTTTTTTGCTTCAGGGGGGTAGGATAAACGGGTTTGGTTAGAAAAATCACTACGAGTTTGCCTGTTCCTTTGAATAGCTACCATTTCAGACCTCTTGTTGTTTTTGTAATACCAACATTATCAAAGAGTTGTATTTAATGTAAAGGTTAGATTAAAAAAAAGCGTTTAAACCCTAGTTTGCAGAAAGGTCATCAGGGAGCATTGAGTAAGAGCTATATTTTCCGCCTATATTTTTCAAGACCTCTCCCCACATATCATCTGAAGGAGTGTTAAATATCAGATCGGTACTTGCCGGATACATGCACCATAGACCATCTTCCACCTCTTTTTCAAGCTCTCCAAAGCCCCAGCCAAGGTAGCCAAAGCATAGGATAAGGTTTCCGGAGGAATTATCTGCTATGGATTCTTGTAAGAAGGGGAGATCTCCTCCAAGGTATACATTATCGCAAATATTTAGCATCTGATCTTTTTTACTATCATTACTATGAAGCAGCATAAGTTGACCTTGTCTCATAGGGCCGCCTAGGCGAAGGTGAACATTTGGGTGAGCAAACTCAGGCATCATCTCTGCATCCATCGAAGTGTCTAGTTCAAGGGGTTTGTTTATGATAAGACCAAAAGATCCAGCACTCGTATGTTCGCAAAGTAGTACCACGCTTTTAAAGGTAGCGCTATCTTCAGCATCAGGGGATGCAGCTAATAAAAAACCTTTTTTTAAGCGTGATTCACTCATTTGCACACCTCTTTTTTCGCTTTGCGGTATTTACATTTACATTTTATTTTTTTGCATCCTTTCTCTTTCTGGTCATACAATTCTTGATTGTAAAGGGTAACTCTTTCTTGAAGGGATTGTAACATGTTCATAAATTCCAAAAATTTCTTTTGGAAGCTGGCATTACATGCTATTTCATCTCCAGAAAATCTATCTGTTAGAATGTTCATCCTTTCAAGGGTTGCAAGAAGAAAGTCCACATCGTGATTCATCTGAGCGCCAAAAGCTTTCGGGTCTTTGATGGCATTGGCTTTTGCCATGAGTTTTACGCGCTGTCTTTGCCATGCTTTGTTGTATTGAAACAGGAGTCCGTATTGGTTGATATCATTCATCATCATGTTTGCTTTGCTAAATATAGCAGAAACATCAAGATAAAACCCATCATCAGTGAGCAGTTTACCAATGGTCCCTTTACCAGAGGCAAGACCTTTTGTAATAGCGTTTATGTTAGAGGCAGCACCAGAGAGAGAGTTAAAAAAGTCATCTTCCTGGAGCGTGTTTAGCGCTACATCGACGCCAGAGGCTACGGAGGTGATATTAGTGATAAGGTTTTTGATAGAGCCTACAAGGTCATCTTTATTGATCTGAGTAACCGTATCAGAGAGCCCTCCGGCAAGGTTTCCAAAGTTGGTAACCGTAGTTCCTAGGTTGTCGCCATATTTATCCATCCACTGGATTACTTTTTCTAAGGTGTTTTCCATTTTTTCAGAAAGCCCCTTAAACTCATTTACCGCGCTTTCAAACAGGTCGGTAGAATCGGCGTAGATGATATCTTTACTATTAAGCACCACAGAAACCTGCCCTGGTTTTTGAGGCTGGGGGAGAATGGCTATATATTTTTCACCAAGAAGACCTTGTGTTTGTACCGTAAATTGATCGGTAGAGAAAACTCTTGTAGAAGAGTCAATTTTTAAAGTGAGAACAAAAGGAAATACTTGCCCAAAGTGATTCACAGCATGCTGGCGGGCATTTGGAATTTGATGGATCTCTTCCACTTCACCAATAGGTTTACCAGCCAAGGTAACACGTGTTCCTACCTGTATTCCACCAATATTATTAAATCGAACATTTAGGATCTGCTTACCATCACCAATACTTGGTTTGATAAATAGAATAATACCAATAATTAGGAATACGCCTGCGAAGACAAACAACCCAATAAGCATGTTTTTTAAACTCTTATGCACCATTTCTCCTTGCAGCTCTTTTTATTAACGATAGGTCGCCACCAATACTTGCATTAAATTCATCAATTATAGGATGTTTTGTCTGCATAAATGTTAAAGGGTCAGCACAGATCTCTACACGGCCATTATCAAGAAGGGCGATTCTATCTGCGATTCTAAGTGTTGTAGGAATGTCATGAGAAACAACAATCGTTGTACCCTTAAGCTCATCTTGCTGCTTTTCAATACATTCACCAATTGCAAGCGCCGTCACAGGATCAAGGCCTGTTGTAGGTTCATCATAACAGATATACTTAGGTTTATATATAGATCCTCTTGCAATACTCACTCTTTTTTTCATTCCTCCTGAGATATCTGAAGGATATAGATCTTCTATTCCCTCCAGGCCGACAAGTTTTAATGCACCTGCCACTAATCCTCTAATATCGGACTTGTTTATTTTTTTACCACCTATTGTTAGGTGCTCTCTTAAATAAAATCCTACATTTTCTGCAACTGTCATAGAATCAAAGAGTGCGCCCATTTGATAAATCGTTGCAACATTTTTTAGCGCTTCGTATAATCGTATTCCCTCGAGTGTGTTCATATGATAATCATCTAAAAGAACATCGCCTTGATCGGGCTTCATCAGACCTACAATATGTTTAAGGATAACACTTTTTCCCATTCCCGATTTTCCAAGGATGACAAAAATTTCATTATCTTGAATCTTTAAATTCAAGTCATCCAAGACTTTATTCGAGCCAAAGGCCTTATATAAATTTTTCAGTTCAATCATCCTAAAAACCTCGAAATTTCATCATGCAAGCTGTTTAAGCCAATGGTTAATAAGAAGTTTACAAATAATATGATCACATAAGAGATAACTACTGCAGAAGTAGTGCTTTCTCCAACACCTGCAGCCCCGCCTGTTGCTTTAATCCCTTTAAAACAACAAATGGTGGTAATAAGTACTCCAAATACAAATGATTTTGTCATTCCTACAAACAGATCAAAAGAGGTGGTATACATCGGGATAGGCTCCCAAAATACAATAGGAGCAATATTAAAAAAGTATACTGATATCAGATATCCGCCAAAAACCCCCATCACAATACTAAAGATAGTAAGGATAGGAACCATGATAAAACCGCCAATGAATCTTGGCCCCATCAAGTAGTTATATGGGTCCACTGCCATGGACTTCATAGCATCAACCTGCTCCGTAACTACCATGGTGCCAAGCTCTGCTGTCATGGATGCACCTACTCTTCCTGTGATCATAAAGGCGGTTAGTATAGGGCCAAGCTCTGTAAGCATCGCCTTGGCAACCATTAACCCTGTAACGCTTGCAAGACCTTTGTCTGCCAACTGGTAATACGATTGTGCAGCAAGAACAAGCCCTGTGCTAAAACCTGTTAACGCAACAACCGATAGGGATAGAACGCCAATATTAAAAAGCTGGTCGCGAAGAAGGCTCCACCTAGGAAATTTTTTGACAATAGAGAGAAGAACCCTTCCCACAAAGACCGCATACTCACCTGTTATGGTGACAAAGGAAAACTGTGATAACAAACCTTGCAGCATGAGACACTCAATATTTATTCTTATTATCTGCATAGTACAGATTATAAGGATAAATTCAAGCGCTTTATTAGAGTCTCCATTATGTCAGTATTTTATTAGCGATCTGCTGCTCTCTTGAAAGTATCTCATCAACCATACGATCAAGTCTTCGAATAGATTCAATCGCTTCATTTCGGTTTTGATCTACATCGGTCATTAACCCTTTTAATAGTTCTAACTCACCGTTTATTTTTTGGATACGAGGCTGCAGGTAAGATTTACCAACATCTGATGTTACATTAAGCATATTACTGGTATTAGATAGAAGCTTGTTAAACTGGGTTACAACTTCATTTCCCTTACCATCTGTGACATATAAAAAGGCATTCAAGAGTCCTAAAGCGGCTCCAATCAACTTGATCGTTTCTACCCGAGCACCAAGTTTATGTTCATGCTCTAATTCGTCGTATAAGCTTTTGAGCTCTTGCTGCTGTTTCTTATGGTCTCTTTTTAGCTCGAGGTTTTGGTTAAAAGCTGTGTTGTTTGACGCTCTTAGCGCATCTACTGAAATTCCCATTATTACCCCTGTATATTTTTTTTGTTTGCATGTTTAATAGAGTCTATTTCGTTTTCTAATGTCCGAACAATAGCTCCTATGATATATATGTTATCTTCGCCAAGGGAACTTTCGACTCTCTCTGCCTCTTTATGTTTGCTTTGATGCTTTTGGATGTTAGATGTAAGTCTTGTTGAATCTGCCTGATGCTCTGCCTTTTTCTTAGTATATGCCTGAGTCATTAAAGCGGTAGATCCCCCAGTAACTTTCATAAGTAGCCCAAGACCTCTAAAAGCAGTTGCTCCAGATAATGCGCCTACACCATTGCCAATAAAAGCTAAAGATCCAGCCGCTCTTTTTAGTTTGTTTAGGTCTATTGTGGAACCTGAGTCTTTTAGATCATGAGAGGCATTAGAAAGTAAGCTTGAGCCTAATAAGCAACCTCCTGCAAGCAATGCAATGGGGCTTTGTGTCGCAAGAAGTGCACCTCCTAAAAATGCCGATATTAGAGATTCTATTTTCTTAAGATAAGAGATGCTCCCATCATTGATGTCTTGTTCGCTCATTTTTTTCTTTAATAAAGAGATATCTGCTATGGCAAGCTTAGCGTTGATTTCACCACGCTCATGAGCGTGATCGGCCATCTCCTTTTCTATTTTTTCTAGTTTAGTCATTATTTGTAGTAAAAGAGCGGTATAGGTTTCCCTATCCTCTATTTCTGAAGGGAGGGGGAGGGATATTTTATCAAAGGTTTCTACTGCAGGAGATTTCCCACATGGTTGATCCGTTTTTGTGGGAAATAAGCGCGTTTTTGGCTTGCCTCTACTTTCTTTTACTTTTTCTAGTATAGTTGGAGCTTGTGTTTCTGCAGGGTCCAATACTATAGAGTCTTGTCCATAATATGGCCTTGATATAGCTGCACCGTCTTCAATATATGTCATTTTATTTCCCCTCAGAGATAGACAGTTTGATTTTATAAAAATTTTTGTAGTTAGGGTGATCTTCTGTAATATGCTTTTCAATATAAGCGGCCGCTTCTGCTGTTTCTTGTTCGGCTCCCAATTGATAAAGACACTCTGCTCCAAAAATATGCGCTGCTAGATCTTCTGGATGGATAAGGGCTATCATACCCCAACAAACAAGGGCGCCTTGATAATTTTTCAGCATTTGTCTAGAAGAGGCAAGTCCTTTCCAGTATATTTTTTCCAAAGGTCTTGCTAGAACAAGATTGATAAACAAAGGCTCTGCATCGATAAAGTTATCAATAGAGTAATGTTTGTGTGCAATGGAATAAAGCATTTTTACATCTTTTTCCAGATACTGATCAGGGGATAGATCTCTACTTTCACTGATTTTTGCCTTTAAATCATTAAGCACCTCTATCATTTCAAGAGGGGGAGAGGGGTCTATAAATGATTGCATATGATTCCCTTTATTGACTTCTTTGAGCTCTAACAAAAACATCCATTTCAGATTGTTTATTAGCGCCCATAGTTGCTGTTAATGTATTTACGTGATGATTGCTTGAATTTTGGTATAGATCATCAGAGCACCCTTTTAAAGCTCTTTGTTCCTTTGCAGCGAGCTCTTCAAGATTTGTTTCAAGGTCAAAAATTTGCTTTTCTGTTGCGGTCATTGTGTTAAAACCTTCTGGAATGGGGTTTTCGTGTTGGGTTAGGATACCCTCGTCTACAAGCATTGGAAAAGCCTCCTTTTCAAAAGTTTCTATATGCTTTTGAAGTTCCTCTTTCTCTTCTTTTGTGAGTTTTTCTTGACCTAGTAAGTTAAGAGAACGCGAGATAGAGTTCATGTTTTTTATGCAGTGACTGTGCAGATCTATTTTGCTATTAATCGCTTTTGCACCAATTTTCTGATTGTCATCGGCCATTTTCTGCATCATGCAGTAAAAAGCCATAGGATTGATTGTTCTGTCTATATTTGTTGTACCCTCTTCGTGTGCCATAAGTGTATTTCTCCTATTTTACCTTACCTTAATCATATCTCAAAAACCTTTTAGTGATCAACAGGTTAAATATTACTTATTTTATTTAAAATAAAGTCTTTAAGCGGTATATCTATATATAATAATCCTTGAAAAAAAATAGCATTTTCTTTATAGTAATTCTCGAACCAGGAGGGGGAAATGAGTAATTTTATGATAGCGTTATTGGGTATTGTTTTTGTGATTGGTGGGTTGTTGATTTCGGTGATTTCATCAGTGTTAGGTTTGTGGTTTAGAGCGATAGTTTCCTCTGCACACGTGTCGATGTTGAGTATCATTGGGATGAGAATTAGAAAGGTGCAGCCTAGGTTAATTGTTGATTCAAAAATCAACTTGACAAAAGCGGGGTTGAAAGATATTTCGGTATGTGAACTAGAGACTCATTATCTTGCTGGTGGAAATCTATTAGAGGTGGTTAGAGCCTGTATTGCAGCTGATAAAGCAAACATTGAACTAACATGGAAGCAGGCAACAGCTATTGATTTAGCCGGACGCGATTTATTTGATGCGGTTAAAACATCTGTTCATCCAAAGGTGATTGATTGTCCTAAAGGGGGAAATGATAAGTACATTTCGGCGGTAGCGAAAAATGGCATTGAGTTGCTTGTTCGCGCTCGCGTAACAGTTAGAACAAATATCATGCAGCTTGTTGGAGGTGCAACCGAAGAGACAATTATTGCAAGAGTTGGAGAGGGTATTGTCAATGCCATTGGTTCAGCAGATAGTCATTATGATGTATTGCAAAGTCCGCATAATGTATCAGAGACGGTATTGCATAAAGGTTTGGATAAACAGACAGCTTTTGAAATCTTGTCTATTGATATAGCAGATATTACCGTGGGGAAAAATGTAGGGGCGGTCTTACAATCAGAACAGGCGCTTGCAGATATGAAAGTTGCCCAAGCTCGTGCGGAAGGAAAAAAATCTATGGCGGTTGCTTTAGAGCAAGAGAATAAGGCCAAGTTGGTTGAGGCAGAGGCGCGCATTCCAGAGGCGATTGCAAGTGCTTTTGAAAGAGGGCAACTTGGGATTATGGACTATCAAAAACTGAATAATATGATCGCTGATACTGAGATGAGACGTGCTATAGCAAAAGAGGAGAATTAATAGATGTTTGAATTTGAGAAAAAGAAAATTTCTATGGATGCTACTTTGAAAAAAAAGAAGAACTCTAAAAAGTCTTCTTCTCTTTTGAAATCTATTGGAGGGAGAAAGGGGCTTGTGCTTGCCTCTGCGATACTAAACAATCCTAAATATAAGGACTTGATATAATTATATTATAAGCATAAGGTGAAAATAAAAATAGTTTTTATGGCCCGCCTTAAAGTTTATACCGTATTTCTCCCTGTGAAGCACCGTAAGATGTTAAAGCTCTTTCGGAAAGTAACAGATCCTACGTCGAGATGGTATGCAAATTATGCATACCACTCATATTTTGATGAGAGGTGGGAAGTGGCCGCCCGCAACTACTTTAGAAAGTTTAAAGGGGCAGCACTTAGAAAGACTTGCTTTCCTGGCGTTCTCCGCTTGATTACAACAGAAGAGGAAAGAGCAAGACATTTTGTCCCTCCTTTTTATTCTGTGAAAGAAGAAGAAGATTTTGAGAAAATAGAACAATCTATTATTGACTTAGATGCTGAAAAGTCTGTTTACTTACTTGAAGGGGACTATGACGGCTCTCGTAAGCTTAAAAAACGGGTAAATCTTGCTCTAATGAATTTAGCGCTCGGTGGAAAAACGGTGCTTGCATCAGTGGATAGCTTTTTTGGAGAGATGCCTGCTGTGACCTCTTTCAATAATGGCAAAACACCAAAATTTAGCGATCATTTCAAAAGAAAGAAATATGCGCCATATCAAGATTTTTTAGTAAAAAACTACCTCCTTGACCCTCTGATAATTTTAAAGTTGAAGGAAATTGATTGTAACTTTGAAGGGAGGGCATCTCCTGATATTACCCTTACAAAAACCGATGCATTTATCAAGATGCTAGAAACTATGAATAAAAAAAGAATGGAAAAGGGCGAGCCTCTTCTTGGTTTTCTTAATCCTATCCTTTATACCAACGCAAAGATCTTCAGACGCAATGTTTCCGATGACCGCCACGGCTTCCCATTTTCTGTAACCCTCTGGAGACCAAACGTTGGCCTCGGAGAACCGCAACAAGACAGGTTCGAATCCCTATTTTAAAAATTCTCTTTACTGTTAGCGCTAACTGGTTTATAATTTTTTCCTTTAAAAGGAGTTCTTCGTGCTTAAGTCATGCTTGTTTTCAGTAATGTGTTCATTTGTTATTTCTATGCAGTTTTTATGTGCTATGGATACAAATGTGTTGTCTAAGTTATTTCCTAGCAAATTAACACCAGAAATGTCCCATATTACAGTAGATCATTCAGGACAGCTAGGGAATAAGTGTTTTAGAGTGGCTACCGGAGTGTCGTATGCACTTGACAAAGGCTATTATTTTATGATTACCCCTACTGTTAAAAATGCTTATCCTGAAGTATTTCATAATTTCCCAAACATTTCCCCTAGTTGTAGAACAAAAAAAGCAATAAAGCTAAAGCAGCACTTTATTGGTCATCCTAAAATAGAACAATCAACAGTAATATATGGGTATCCAAATTCTACAAAGTATTTTGAAGGTCATGACGATGTTATTCGTTTTTTGTTTAAGCCTACATCTTCTATGCAAGCTAAATTAAAAGCTAAATTTCAATATATATTTAATGCTCAAGAAAAATATGTTGGTTTGCATCTTAGAACTTTTGTTATGAAAGGTGAGAAGCATATTTTTAGTCATTGTAAAAATTATTTTCCCTTATGGGCAACATCCCCTATATATTACGAACAAGCAATGAAGCATTTTGATGAGGACGTGACATTTGTTGTATGCACTGACTATATACCTGCTGCAAAAGAGATGTTAAAGATGTATAATAGGAAGTTTATTTATACTAACAACTCATTAGAGGAGGATTTCTACTTAATATCTATGATGAACAATATGATTATCTCTAATTCTAGTTATGCAGTATTTGCAGCGTATTTAAACGGTAGCCCAAGTCAAAAAGTAGTTATGCCAAAAAATTCTCTGTTCACAGAGGTTGCAAATGAAAAATGGATCCGTATAGATCATGATGACCAACCAAATCCTATTGGAGAAGAATATGATGAGTGGTATGAAATATGTAAGGGATTTGCTTATGAAATAGGTATTATGGATTAGAGAGAAAGGGTGTGCTTTCTATTTTCTTTCAGGCCAGTCAAGTGTTGCTACGCTGCGTACGTCTACTTTTGATTCTGAGATGATAAACTGTTTATCTCCCACTTGGATATGGTACAGGTAGGTTTGGGGGCTTATAGAGCGCCTTTCTAGAACTTTGATGTTATTACGGCTATTTTTCCTTGTGATTTTACTCATTGGGGCAGCTCTTTTATATATATAAATAACAAGAAGTGCAAAAAAGATAAGGACGAAGATGAAAATTAAAGTGATAAAAAATTGTTTTTGATGGCTGCCGTCTAAGTAAGCGGGGGTGGTCGCAGAGGATTTTGGAAAGTCGTCCTCTATCTCTTCTGAGGGAGATTCTTTTTGGGAAACATTGCCTGTAGAGCGTGCGGTTGTGCTCTCTTGTACAGGAGCGGTTTGTACTGGGAGTATTTTTTTTGCAGGCAATTCTTTTTTCTTGGCAGGAGGGGCGGCTGCCGGCTCCTTAGCGATCTCGATGGTACCGAAGATGAAAAAAGGGAAAACTAGGAAAAGGATAATTTTTTGTCTCATACATCATTTATCTCTTTTTTTTCATTTATCGTCCAGGTATAATTGTTTTATGCGTGGAATTATTGCAACAGATATCGATAGAACTTTGACAAATAGGGACCATATTATCCCTGATGATGTGATTGATTATTTAGAAAAAAGCCATAAAGAGGGGTTTGAGATTGTCTTTTTGACGGGTAGGCCTTTTTCTTTTGCAAGCAAGGCGGTAGCTGCGTGTTCTTTCCCTTTTCATTTAGCGGTACAAAATGGCGCTGAAGTATTGAAGATGCCTGAAAAAGTATTTCGTAATCAAAAGTTTTTGACAAAAGATATCGTTTTAAAAATAGGTAGCGTTTCAGAGTTTACAGATCGTGATTTTGTTATCTATTCAGGTGTTGAGCTGGGCGATTACTGTTATTATAATCCAAGTAAATTTTCAGGAGTAGGCAAAGAGTATGTGGATAGGCTGAAAAAATATGGAGTAGCTCACTGGAAAAAGGTGGATTCATTTGAAAATATACAAAGAGAGTTTTTTCCGATGATGCGTCTTTTTGGAGGGAAAGAGGAAATGGAGGCGTTGAAGGAAAGGGTTTTAGAGGTCGCCGATGTGAACTGTGTGATTTTAAATGATGTTACAAGAGAAAATACTTGTGTATTGATGGTTACGGAAAAAGGGGTAGACAAGGGGCAAAGTCTAAGGCGATTGATCGATCATTATGATTGGACAGGTTGTGTAATTGGTTGTGGCGATGATTTAAATGATATTTCTTTGTTTGATGCGGTAGACATTTCGATAGGTATGGAAAATGGCCATCCAGATCTACTTAAAAAGGCGACTATTATTGCAAAGCCTTCATATAACATGGGAATCATTGAAGCGCTTGATGAGGCAAAGGGAATGATACATGTCTGATAATAAGATTCTAGAGAGTGCCCTTGCGTTTGCAGAGACACATAAAAGTATTTATACAGGTTTTATCCATTATAAGAATGAAAGAGAAGTGACAAGGGATGTGATACCTCTTGTGGAAAATGTTTTGTATGGGATTGCTTTGGTTACCACTTTCTCAAAGGAGAGGGCAGAGAAGGGACTCGCTTTTTTAGAAAGGCTTTTTCATTTTTGTACTGAGGATGGTTTTGTGTCCTATGTTCACGATTTTCCACAGGTATATAACGACCGTGCAAATGTTGATATTTGCTTGTGCTTATCTTATTTTCTTAAAAATTATGCAAAGGTAATACCGTCTTCTTCTCGGCTGAAAATAGAGAGTATGCGAGAAAAACTTGTTTCGATCCTTCAAAAGAGAGATAGAAAGAGGCCTCTTGCCAAAATGGATGCCTTCTTGTTCAAAACGGCTCTTTTTGAAAGCAGTGATCTTTTAGTCGATTCGCTGCCTGAATATGAACGATTGGTATTATGCAAACTTCTTATGGGCGAAAGAGTAACTCTTGCTTGGCATCCATCTCTAAATGTTTATACAGGACCGCTTGTAGAATCTTATTACAAAGGTCATCTTCCAGCAGAATCGCTAATTTCCCAAATAGCTAAAGGGGGAAGCGTGCATAGGAGCGCCCTATTTGCAGCTCTTCTTCCCAAATCTGGATGGAGGGACCTTGTCACCTATGAAAGAGAAGAAAGAGATGATTTGTTTGTAAACCATAGAGGAGATGACCTGGCCGTTTATTTTGGAAAGCATTCTTTTGTAGCAAAAGGGGCTATAGACCTTGTGGTTTCAGGAGATCATATAGATATTACAATTGGTGAATTTGAGGAGATGGAGTTTTTCTTTACCGATTATAAGGAGAGTGAGGTTTTGGTGGATGGTCAAAAAGCTACCGCATTTTATCCTGAGGATACGCTCACCCTTATCACTGCAGAAAAAAGTATTACTGTAAGGTTTATCGCAAAAAATCATCCATTTATGGGGCATATCATGAAAGGGAATAGAGGAAATCAGATTTTAGATCAGGCAAAGAATTTTGCCTTATATGATCATAAAATTTTGCTTAAGGAGACTCTGAATAATTGCACTTTTTAGAATTTCTTCAGATTTTGTGAAATAAATCCGATTTTGGAGTAAGCGGCATCCCTACAGGGATGGGGCGCCATGAAAAATAGGATTTATAAGAAATCTGGGAGATTATAAAACTGCTCGTTATTCAGAGTCTCCTTAAAAAAACTCACTTGTAAGTGAAAGTATTTTTTTTACTTGTATAATATATATTTTATTGTTTTTTTTATGAAAGTTATGTAAGCTTGTTGCAAGTTAATCGTAAGGAGAGGATTGTAAATGTCAGGAGAAATTAGTTCGGCAGGTACCACACCGCCAGAAAGGACAAATAATGCAGGAGATGGAGGTTTAGGTACCCCTTCAACAAAAAAAATGGTAGCTTGTGGGGTTATTGTATCTATAACACTTTTAGCCGCTTACTGGATCAGTAATGTTGCCGCCAGCATTACAAGTTACGTATCGTTTTCAGCGATTTGTATAGCAGGTTTTGCATTGTGTGTCCACATTGGAACTAATGAGACAGAATTAGAGAGTCTGCAAAGTTTGATTGTAGATAATTGCAATAAGATTGTGAATTGGATTGCATCGTCTTCATTGTTTAATAGGTTTACAGGAGATACCGATTAGTACAGAATAAGGAACGGTAGTGACTATAAATCCTTTATATATACATAACAGGAGTAAATAAATAATAGTTAGGGCGCGCCCTAATTTTAAGGAGACTCTGACAAACTACACTTTTTAAAATTTCTTCAGATTTTTGAAAGGTATTCTATTTTGGAGAAAGCGGCATCCCTTTCGGGATGGGGCGTCTCGAAAAATAGAATGGATAAGAAATCTGGAAAATTATAAAACTGTCCGTTTATCAGAGTCTTCTTTAAGGAGAAAAATATGAGAATTTTACATGAAAACCCAATAAAAAGCTCGATGGCAATAGCAGGTCTTGTAGGGGCGGCTAATATATTTGCTATTTCAAAAGGGGTACTATCTAAAAATGACAGGATTGTGGTTGCTGTTGCATCTCTTGTTTTTGTAGGTATTGCCGTTGGATTTGTACAGCGAAAAATCACAGATATAAAAAAAGCCTTAGGAGCTACGGCAGTGATTGTATTTGTAGCAGGGGTAATTTGTAGATCTGGATATGCTAAAAAGAGCAGTGTATTAACGGGTGTAAATAAGGTTTTAACTGCAATTTTTCAGAGGAAGGAAGCAGTGCAAAAAGCAGTACTAGCAGCTGAAAATGGACAGCAAGTAGTAAATCTTGCATTACAATCGTTAAGGAGACTCTGATAAACGGACAGTTTTATAATTTTCCAGATTTCTTATAAATCCCATTTTTCGTTACGCCCCATCCCTATAGGGATGCCGCTTTCTCCAAAATAGAATACCTTTCAAAAATCTGAAGAAATTCTAAAAAGTGTAGTTTATCAGAGTCTCCTTAAGTACAGCTACTGAAATAACGGATTTGGTGGATTATGTTCCTATCGAATTAGATGCATAGTCATTGATTTTTTTTTAAATTCCCTGTTTCATGACTCTAAAATAGAGGTAAAAAATAAGTCTTCTCGGGGCTTATTTTTTTATGCAAGAGGCGTAGGGTGTAAAAGGCTTTCGGAGGAAGCTGGTAGAGAATCTGCCTGCTCTTCTTCAGGAGAAGGTCCCATCGCGTGAAGGCCGTTATCTACATAGATTGTGGAGGCGGTGATAGCCGATGCATCATCGCTCAAGAGGAAGCGTGCGGTCTTTCCCACTTGGCATGCGGTAAGCTTATTTTGCATGGGAGATTTGTCTTGAGCAAAGGCGGTCATTTTTTCGATAAAGCCAATAGCTTTAGCAGCACGGCTTTCGATAGGTCCTGCGGAGATAGCATTTACTCGCAATCCATATTTACGCCCTGCTTCAAAGGCAAGGGTTTTAGTATCGCTTTCAAGGGCGGCTTTTGCAGAGCTCATCCCCCCGCCATAGCCGGGAACAATTTGTTGTGCGGCAACATAAGAGAGGTTAAGGATGCTTCCGCCTTTATTCATATGAGGGGAGAAGTGCCTTACCATAGAAACAAAAGAGTAGGAGGAGGCACTTACTGCATCAAGATAGCCTTGTCTGCTAGTTTCTAAAAGCGGCTTTTTCACTTCAGGCGCATTGGCAAAAGAGTGAACCAGAAAATCAATTTTACCAAAATCTTTTTCCACAAGATTCGCCACATCAGAAATAGTAAAGGAAGCGACATCTTTATACCGTTTATTTTCCAAGATAGATGCCGGAACATCTTCCATAGAATCAAAAGAGCCGTCCATAGGATAAATAGCGGCAATAGATAAATGGGATCCATCTTTAAGCTGGGTATCCAGTTTACCATTTGCAAGAGCCCCTTTAAAGATCTTTACCACAGGCACCCATGTCCCTATAATAATTTCACAACCGGCCTCAGCAAGAGCCTTAGCAATAGCCCATCCAAAACCTTTATCATCAGCAACACCAGCTATAAAAGCCTTTTTTCCAATTAAATTTTTCATAAAAGTATTGTAATCGATTGTTTCTCATTAAAACAAGAAAAAAATTTAGAAGCACTTTACAGTCAGGGCGGGCTCCTTATGGAGACTCTGATAAAGGAGACTCTGAATAACTGCTGGTTTCAATAATTTGTTCAGATTGCTCGAATACATTAGATTTTGGAGTAAGCTGCATCCCTGTCGGGATGGAGCGCCACGAAAAATCTCATTTATAAGTAAGCTGGACGAATTATTCAGCATGAGTTATTCAGAGTTTCCTAAACTGTACTTTTTAGAATCTTTTCAGATTTTTTGAAAGGTATTCTATTTTGGAGTAAGCTGCATCCCTGTCGGGATGGGGCGCCGCGAAAAATAGAATGGATAAGAAATCTGGAAGATTATAAAACTGCTCGTTTTTCAGAGTCTCCTTATGTCGATGTTCTTATGCCTCCAATTTAAGGTGACAGAAGAGATCTCTTTTGCTAGAATGGAGTTTATGCAAGCAAGAAATGAAAAAGACTTTTTTAGCGGCAAGCGCTTTTCTAAGAATTTGATTCTTTCGGAGGAGAAAGACTATCCTCACCTGATGGGCGTTATCAAAAAGCAAGTGAAGGGAGAGGTTTTTTCTTATGGAGAGGATCATCTTTTTACTGACGTGATCAATGAGATCATGCAGCCATCTTTATTTGGAGGCAGCAAGGTTTTTATCATTACCCATTGCGACAGCTATAGTGATGATCAGTGGGAGATGCTTTTTAAAGAGAAAGAAGGAGCTTTGTTTTTTTTAAAAAAGACAGCTAAAAAGTCTCTTCAAGATCGATTTAAAAAGGGGGGAGCTATCCTGAACCTTTTAGAAGAGAAGCCTTGGGATAGAAAAAACCGCCTTATCGCAGAAGCTATTTATACCCTTGCTCAAGATGGGATAGTAATCTCTCAGCCGGTAGCCGCCCTTTTTGTCGAGCGCGTCTATACAGATCTGCATCTTTTCCACAGCGAGCTTACCAAGCTTAGGTGTTATGGAATAGGAAAAAGCAAGCTTGACGCGGTAGATGTAGACGCTCTTGTAAAACCTCTTGCGGAAGAAAATGCCTTTAAAGCTTCTGAAGAGATCTTGTGGAAAGGGAAAATGCTAAAGAATTTTTCTGTAGATAGCGTTTCGATGCTCTTGCAGACATTAGGTGCTTTTCGCTTCCAGGCATATCTAGGCCTTAAGATGACAGCTCGTGAACCTTCAAAAGTTCCTTTATGGCAGGAGAAAAAGCATAAGCAAAGAGCTGTAACGCTAGGAAGCTCTTTTTTTAAAAAAACACTATCAATATTATTTAAAGCCGAAGAGCGCGCCAAACAGTCAAAGCTCTCTCCATCTGCTCTTTTTGACCTGCTATCCCTAGAAATCATCGCCCTTTCAAAAAATCTGAAGAAAATATAAAACTGCTTGTTTTTCAGGGTCTTCTTATGCTAATCTTTTTGCATGACACTATACCTATTACCTAATTTGCTATCTGATGATGGCAACCTTTCTTTATCCATTCCCCCTGGCGTGGAGGAAATCCTTTATTCTCTTGACGGTTTTTTTGTGGAGACGCCCAAAGAGGCAAGGAAATTTTTGAAACATTTTGATTTTGATAGACTTCGTGATAAGCCTATGGAGATTGTGGATAGAAGAACCGATGATTATACGCATTTGGTAAAGCTTTTGAAAAAAGGTGGCAATTGGGGACTTTTATCTGATTGCGGTCTTGCTTGTATTGCAGATCCAGGTGCTCGCCTTGTGTATATGGCAAGAGAAGCAGGGGTGAAGGTGGAAGCTATTGCCGGCCCTTCAAGCATTTTTCTAGCATTGATGCTTTCTGGTTTATACTCACAAAAGTTCACTTTTTATGGCTACATGCCAAGAAGGATGGATAATCAGATGAGACGTGATAAAGACCTTCAGGTCTATATACAGACGCCATATAAAACAGAATACACCGTACAAAATCTTATGGAAGTGCTTGACCCTCGAGATATGCTCTGCGTCGCTTTAGACATTGGTGCCCCCTCCCAAGAGGTGATCACCGATTCTGTAAAAAACTGGAAAGCGAGGAAATGGCCTGAGCTGAGAAAGCGTCCTGCCGTTTTTCTCATCCAATGTAGACAGTAGTGTATCAGCCTATAGCCTGATTGATTCCCTTGGCATCCATAAAAGTTATATTATGGTTGATAATTAAATCATAATTTTTCCTTATATAGATTATATATTAAGGGTGATTATGGATATTTCAGGCAGTGGAGGCGCAAAAGAAGGCAATAAATTTGAAGGAGATGAGGATTTTTGGAAAAAAGTACCTAACCCCTTAAAGTCTAATAGGCATCTTTCTTCAAAAGAGTTTATTATTTGTGCATTACAGTCTTTGCGAGAGACATTTGTAAAAGAGTATTTATCTAAAGATCAAAGAGATAAAAAACCATTTGTTGCCATAGTATTACAGCCAAAAATAAATGGAGGGGATATATCTTTTGCTCATAAAGCCGCTTTAGGTTTTATAAAGCGTGGATGTAAAGTGGAGATTAATGTGTGCTGTAGCCCAGCTTTGGGAGCTAGCGATTTGAATAGAGATGCAAGCAGTGTAAAAAGGAGTTTACTATCGCTATTGCCTGATTCAGATAATTTTACGGTAAAAACTCCAGAAGATGCGAGAGCAGAGAGATCTAGCCCTGATTGTGTTTTGATTGCGCCACAAATGGTTACTTCTGAAGAATTAAAGAAAAATTTTTCTAATTTAGTAGGTATCCCAAATGAGCATGTGATGGAATATGGTTTTGAAATGAAGTTGCCTAAAGATGGAGTATTGAAAGATATTAAAGATGTTCATTTTGCATCTGGTTTAGGGGTAGGGCAGTTTGGCATTTTTCAGCAAGATGGGGAAAAGAAAGCCTTATCCGAAAAAGAAAGGATAGAGAAGTTTACCCAGCTTTGTGAAAAAGACCCAGAAAGGTGTAGTGTCTTATTACAAGGAAAAAGCTCTAAAGAGTATCTGAAAACCAACAAGTTATATTTTGCTTATGCCCATTTAAAAAAATCGATGTCAGCTTTTTTAGATACAGTTGCATACCTTAATAAAGAAGCAGAAGAGCAAACGATTGACATTATAATACCATGGAGAAGAAAGGCTAAAACGTCGTATTCGATTTGGTCGAATATTGAGCCTTGCTCTTACGACACGATGAAATTACAAAGAGCGGGTATTGGGCGAGTGGAGATTATCGATAAAGATGGGAAAGAAGTAGATCAGATTAGTGCAAGTGGAGAGGGGAAGGTGTTGCGCATTATAAATGTATTTCCTTTGCCAAAGGAGTCTTTTGATGATTTTTTGGCGGTTTCGGAAGAAGTGTGTTTGATAACAGGGGATCAGTCATGGACGGAGGCTGCATTAGATCCTTCAAAAATAATGTTGTATGAAACACAAGAATGGAAGAAAAAGTTTTATAAAGTAACAAAAAAAATAGCAGAGAAGGAAGAAGGCATTTTAAACGTGATGCACGCTTGGGAGCGTTATGGTGGTCGCGCGGTAGCCGATGCTGTTAAAGGTGTGCTACCTGTAAAAAAAAGCGGAGTTTCCTCTTCTGTAACAAGGTATCATGCCTCTCTTTTAACAGAAAAAAAACCGTTAGAAAAGAGATTGTTCGAGGAAGCAGTGCGTTTGGCGGCCTCAAAAAATGATCCTACTTTTGGGAAAAAGCTTGCTCAGCTAGAGGGGGAGTTTTTAAAGCGTTTACAAGTTCGTGAAATTATAGAGAGTAGTAGAGAGCTATTGTTGGTGTTTCTTAACATTTTCAACTGGCTATCTGATAATATAGAAAACGGGAAGATAGGAAAAGATGCCATTCCATACAGCGATATTTTGGACGAGCTCTCTCAAAGAGTATTTGAAGAATTAGAAGAAAAAAGAGAATTATGGAAGAGCGCTGACAAGTCAAGCTTGCCCGAAGATAAAGTAAAATTGATAGATAAAACGTTTGCTTTGCCCGAAGAGTTTCAAAACCGTGCGGTCGATTTTAAGAAAAGCCCCTCTTCGATACATCATTTTAATTTAGATGCTTATGTGTATGACAGCTTGTATAAAGATATATTTTAAACCCCATCATTTAGATTAACTCCATGGCGACATCATCGTAGAAGAGGAGTCCTTTTTCTGAGAGGGTAAGAAGGTCCACCGTCTCATTTAGATACCCATCTTTGAGGAGCTTTTCGATAGCTTCTTTTTTCTCTAAAAGCGTCTCTTTAAAGGCAGTTTTATCGATCCCTTTTAACATGCGTATTCCTGTCATGAGCAGCTCTCTTTGCGCGCCCTTTGGGTCGAGCTTTTCATAAAAGTCTTTTGGATCTTCTCCGTCGCTTACTCTTTGGGCATAGATTTTCATGTTGCAGACATTTTGAAAGCGCGCCCCGTCTATATAGCTGAACGCCGAAGGGCCGATGCCGTGGAAGGGTATCCCTTTCCAATAGCCAGTATTATGTATCGATTCTTTTCCCTCTTTTGCAAAGGCGGAGATCTCATATCTATGGAGCCCTATTTCTTTTAATGTTTTTACAGCATCCTCTAGCATCAAGGTGCTATCTTCTGATGAGGGCCTCAAGATCTCTAGCGACTTTTGCTTTTTATGAAAGGGCGTATATGGCTCGATGGTGAGGTTGTATAGGGAGAGGTGGGTGATGGGTAAGAGCTTGCACTGATCAAGCGACTCTTTAAAGACTTTTCTTGTTTGGGAAGGAACATCATACATAAGGTCGATGGTGATATTTTTTATTCCTGCTTTATAGGTGTTTTTAACAGCACGTGCCGCTTTTTCCCCAGAGTGATTTCTCCCAAGAAGCTTTAAAAGCGTATCATCAAAACTTTGTACACCTATGCTTACGCGGTTTATTCCAGCCTCGTGGTACTCCGTCATCGTCTTATAAGTAACATCTTCAGGGTTGGCCTCTAAAGTCACCTCTCCGGCATCGCCTGTCACCTCAAGAATACGTTTTATATTTTTTGCTCCTAAAAGATAAGGGGTACCGCCGCCAAAATAGATGGATCGGAGCGGCTTTTCAAAATCTTTAGAGAGAATCTCTTTGATCAAAAGGTCTGTAAAGGCATCCATCTTATCGGCTTTATACCCAATGACAAAAAAATGGCAGTAGGGACACTTTTTACGGCAGAAAGGAACGTGTATATATAAGCTTTTTCCTTTCATCTTTTAACCTAAAGACTCTACAGCATGGGCATTTAGGCGAAACATAAAAGCGCATATTGATTCAATAAAATAGGAGGTCATCAGCACTAGGAAAAAAGCGATGATGTAGGTGAAAAGCCCTTTCCAAGGAGAAAATTGTTGCATCAGCGCGATCCCTTGAACGGATGCAATTATTTCCCAGATAAAAAAGACAAAGTGGGAGATAAGCAATACGCTTACATATAATGATGGAGAGCTTCTGATCGATTGAGAGGAAAAGGCGGCGTCACCAAAATATAAGATGAGTAAAAACCAGATAACAAGGACAAAAATTTCTGGTACACGTCCGTAGATACATGCAGTGATAAGCTGCTTAAATGAGCCTTTTCCATCAAATAAATTTCCTGCGATTTTTAAGAAAAAAGCAAGAAGGTATACCAAGATAAAACCAATAGGAATAGCAAAGACTACAGATGATATGATGATTACAGGCAGTGAATAGAGCTGATTAAGGTGACTTGTAGATGCTTTTTCTAAAAGAAAAACCATCCCTACTACCCATGCAAGATAAAGGGGGAATCTGCCAATTTTATCTTTGGGAATGGAGCGGATAAATCCTTTAGGACTTATCATTACTTTAAATATATTTTTCATATCTATGCATTGTGAGGGTAAGCTAGACTAATCTTATACGTTTTTTGGTATTTAATCCAGGAATAACAAAATATATTCCTTTGCGTTTTTCATCTTCTTGTGTTAAAAAATAGATTTTAAACAACACAAAACAAGGAGTATAAATGTTTTTTAATAAATTTTTCATAGGAGGAATTAGTTTTTTTTCTGTACAATCCTTATTTCTGTTTGGCATGACGTTTGCTAGCTTAACAGAGGATTCTTTAAAAGAAAATAAGCATAGGCTATCACCCAATAGCCTTAACCATTACGCATATTGTAAGTACTCGCAGTGGGGTGAGGATGGAATAATCGAAGAGATTTTTAATCGGTTAAATATTTCTTCAGGTTTTTTTGTAGAATTTGGAGGAGCTGATGGAATTGAGATATCTAATACCAGAAAATTATGGGAAGAAGGATGGGATGGATGTTATATTGAAGCGGACAACGCTTTGTACCAAAAGCTTTTAAAGAATTATCAAGATGTTGATAACATATTATGTTTAAATTATTTTGTTACTTGGCACAGAAATGATCAAAGAGGCCTTTGTTTTGACGATATAAAAAGGAAGCATTTTCCACAAAGGGAAATTGACTTTCTATCTATTGATATTGATGGAGGAGATTTTTATATTCTTAAAGCATTAGAATGTAGACCCAAAGTGATATGCATAGAAAATAATTTAAACTGGCATCCACTTTATGATAAAGAAGTACCAGAGCAGTTTGCTTTAGCTAACAACCAACAACCCCTTGAAGTTTTAATTGCTGCGGCTAGAAAACAGGGCTACCAGCCAGTTTGTATGACGATCAATCTTTTTTTAGTAAGAGATGATCTATATGAAGCATTTGCTGGTGTTCCAAATGACACGTTGACTATATGGAAAGATGCATGGAGAGCCTATCCTGATAAAAAATATTTCCTGAATAAACGTCGTCAGAATACAACCTATATGAAAATGGAAGGGAAAAAAATAAATGAAACATTTCCTATTACAATAGACTCGTAAGAAACGGTAATGATTATATGAGTCTTGGAGTATCAGAGTCTCCTTAGGAGACTCTGATACTCCAAGACTTTTCTAATTTTTTAGGTTTTTGAATAAAATTAATCCCAAATCAAAAAACTACAAAGATTCTAAAAGGTGTAGTTTATCAGACTCTTTTTACCAAGCGTCATCAAAGTCATCTTCGGGCATGTCTTTTGTGCGCTTCCAGCGGTTTTTGTCGCTAAAGGGATCATCTTCGGCTTCATGTTCTGCGGTGGCTTTATCTTTTCCGCCAGCCATCTCAATATCAAATAAAGTGGTATGGTCCGCTTCAAAAGAAGTGCTTGCATCCATATCAAAGTTGGAGTTGTCGCTATTTTTATCAAAATCCACATCAGGCATAGATTGTGGTTCATATGCTTGTTTAGCGGCGCCTTTTTTAGGCATTACAAAATCTTCCACATCGCCGCTAGGCTTTAGGTAGTCAAGACGTTTTTTCTCTTCATCAATTTTATGTTGTAGTGCAGCAATTTCAATATTGTGTTTTTCTATATCTTTTTTCGGAACAAGATCTAAATCGAGCCATTTTTTCAGCTCTTTGATTTCTTTTTCTAATTTTTTTAGTCTTTCACTTTTCATGTAGCTCTCTTTTTTTAAATGATAAGAATGGTAGTTTTTTTATAATAGTCACTACCGTTTTAAAGGGTAGTGACTATATTTGCGGGATTATAGCGATTTGGTCTCCTACCTGCAAGGAAAATTTTGCAGTTGAAAAGAATGTTTATAATCATAGGGTAGGGGGTGGTGATCAATAGGAAAAGGTGGATATGCAGGAAGATGAGTTCTTACATTTTGAAAATGAGGGGTATATATATGATCTCTTTGAAAAGTATCAAAAAGATAAAAGTGCCGTTCCTAAAGAGTGGCTTAGGTTCTTCCAAGGGGTGGAATTAGGCGAGGGGGCATCTGGGGGTTCTGCAAAAGGTTTTGATGTAGAGCGTGTTGTAGATTATTTTAAAAGCTGCGGACACCTTTATGCCGATACCAATTCAATGGTAGAAAGGAAAGAGTTTGATAAGCAAAAGCTTTTAGAACACCTCTCTTTGAAAGAGCAAGACCTTAACCAGAAAGTGTCTGTTAACTCATTAGATATCAAGGAGATCACTTTAAATAGTTTGATAGATCGTTTAAAAGATATTTATTGTGGATCTCTGGGAATAGAGTTTTTTACTCCTCAAGGGTCACCTCAGCAAGATTTTTTCCATAAAGAGGTATTTCATGCTGAAGAAATTTCTCAGGCAATGATGGTAAATGCTTTAAAAGAAGTGGGAAAGGCAAAATTATTGGAAGATTTTTTACAGAAGAAATTTTTAGGGGCAAAGAGGTTTTCTGTAGAAGGGGGGGAGAGCGTTCTCTCTTTATTGAAAGGGATTATTGATGAAGGGGGAGAGAGAGGGTTTTCTGAAGGATATATAGGTATGGCACACCGCGGGAGGATAAATACCCTTTGTCATATTATGGAAAAGCCATATGCGGATATTTTTACAGAGTTTAAAACAGACCGTTTTCCTGATCAAGCTGGTATGGGCGATGTAAAATACCATAATGGCTATGAAAATAGGGTGAAGACCTATGGCGGTAAAGAGATGTATCTCCAGATAGCTGCAAACCCATCGCATTTAGAGGCGGTAGATGGCCTCCTCCCTGGGATGATAAGAGCGCGTCTTGATGATGGTTTAGACAAAGCTTTAGGGATAGTTATTCATGGGGATGCCTCTGCGGCTGGTCAAGGGATAGTATATGAAACGATGCAGTTTAATAAGCTTGATGGGTATAGCAATGGCGGTACGATTCATGTGGTGATTGACAATCAGATTGGTTTTACAGCAACCTCAGAGGAGAGTAGATCTACTTTATATCCTACAGATATAGCTAAAGCTTTTGATATGCCGGTAATCCATGTAGATGCGTGGGATATAGCGGCTGTGATGAAGGCGGCAAAAATTGCAGTGCGTTATAAAGATACTTTTGGAGAAGATATTTTTATTCACTACAACTGCCATCGATTGTATGGACATAACGAAGGAGATGAGCCGGTATTTACCAACCCAACGCTGTATAAGAAAATACGTAGCTCGAAGGATCTATTTGCTACTTTAAAAGAAGAGTTTTTAGCAAAAGATTGGATCAAGAGCGAAGACATGCAAGCTTTTGAAAAGGATATAAAAGAAAAATTATCAAGAGGGCTTGAAGGGGTGCAAGGCGGGTTAGATGCTCCTTTAGAAGACTATGTGGCATTGGATAATAGTTTAGAGCAAGAGGAGGAGGCATACCCTTTATTGGAGACTAAGATTAGTAAAGAGGTCTTTGATACGGTGAAAGGTGCGATAACCACTGTTCCTGAAGGGGTGAATATTCATCCAAAAGTGGGAAAGCTGATAGAGACACGCGCTTTGATGCTTACCAACATAGATGAGCAGCTTCTTGATTGGGGATGTGCGGAGTTGATGGCTTATGGATCATTGATTTTAGAGGGAAAGAAAGTGCGTCTTTCTGGACAAGATAGCCGTCGAGGGACTTTTTCCCATCGGCATAGTGTCTATATAGATCAAGAAAATGAAAAAGCCTATTTACCGTTAGACAAAGTGATGGAAGGGGCGTTTACGGTATATAACTCTCCCTTGTCAGAGTATGGGGTGATGGGTTTTGAGTATGGCTATAGTTTAAAGATGGGAGAAGGGCTGGTAATATGGGAAGGGCAGTTTGGAGATTTTTATAATGGCGCAACAATCATTGTCGATCAATATATCTCTGCATGTAAATCAAAATGGGGAGATAGCTCTTCGTTGATATTGTATTTACCGCACGGTAATGAAGGAATGGGTCCCGAGCATAGTAGCGCAAGGATAGAGAGGTTTTTACAGCTTGCCGGACGAAAAAATATGAGGATCTTCTACCCTACGACATCTGCCCAAATTTATCATTTGATACGATCTCAAGCATTATGTGAAGATCGTATTCCCTTAATAATATTCACTCCAAAAAGTCAGTTAAGAGCGCCGTCCTCTGCGGCAAAAGAGCTTTTAGAAGGAAAGCTGGAGCAGGTAATAGTTAAAGGGACGGGAGCTGAGGAGAAAGTGGTCTTTTGCAGTGGAAAGATTGCTGCAGAAATAGAGAGGAAAGATAGAGAGAATAGCTGCGCGATAATAAAAATAGAGCAGCTATACCCTTTTCCACAGAAGGCGGTAGAGGAGGCTTTAAAGAAATTTTCAGGGGCTACCAATTTTGTCTTTGCCCAAGAAGAGCCAGAGAATCAGGGAGCTTATAGTTTTGCTAAAGATTATATTGCTCAAATCATTCCCAAAAAAGCGACATTAGAGTATGTAGGAAGAAAAAGGTTAGAATCCACAGCGGTAGGATTTTCCTCGGTGTTTAAATACCATCAGGAAAAGATTATTAAGAAAGTGGTAGAAGGGTAAGCGGACATGGCAAAAATAGAGGTGAAGGTACCATCGGTAGGAGAGTCTGTTACAGAGGTGATTCTTGGGCAGCTGATGGTGGAAAGTGGCGCTTTTGTACAAGAAGATATATCTATTTGCGAGTTAGAATCAGATAAGGCATCGGTAGAGGTGCCGGCTCCAAAAAGTGGGGTGATTACTTTTACAAAAAAGCAAGGGGATACTTTGGCGGTTGGAGAAGCGTTTGCTGTAATTGATACCCAAGGGAAGGGAAAAGAGCACGCGCCTGTAGATGCCGATACAAAAGATGAGGCTCCTAAACCGGTAGAGAAGGTAGTAGACAAGGTAGAGCAAAAGCAAGAGACTTCAGGGGGCATTAGAGAATCTCTAGATGAGCATATTAAGCAGGTAGAGCAAAAGCAAGAGGTTGTTGCGGCATCTGTGGCAAAAGAGTCTTCTGTAAAAGAGTCTTCAAAGAAACAAATTCCAGAAAGTGGAGAGACAGAGCGTAAAAAGATGCCCAAAATACGCACCATCATTGCAAAGCGTTTGGTGGGGGTGAAAAATGAAACGGCAATGCTTACCACTTTTAATGAAGTGGACATGTCGGCTGTTATGGCAATGCGTAGTCGTGAGAAGGATAGTTTTTTAAAAAAGCATGGGGTAAAGCTTACCTTTATGCCATTTTTTATGAAGGCAGCGGCGCAAGCGCTTACTGAATTTGCTGAGGTAAATGCTTATATAGATGGCGATGAAATTGTTTATAATAAAAATGTCCATATGGGAATTGCGGTAAGTACAGAAAAAGGCTTGGTGGTTCCTGTTATACGAGCTATCAATAAGATGAGCATGGTAGAGATGACACATGCTATGAATGAGATGGCGCTAAAGGGAAGGGATGGTAAGTTATCTATTAGCGATATGTCAGGAGGAACATTTACCATTACCAATGGCGGAGTATTTGGGTCGATGCTGTCGACGCCTATATTAAACCCTCCGCAAAGTGCCATATTGGGCCTACACAATATAGTAGAACGGCCTGTGGTGAAAAATGGTAAGGTAGAGGTAGCGCCTATCATGTACTTAGCGCTCAGTTACGATCATCGTATTATTGATGGGAAAGATTCGGTACAGTTTTTGATGCGTATCAAAGAGCTGGTAGAAGATCCTTCATTGTATATTTTAGGGGAATAATGGCAGATTTTGATGTAGTGATTATTGGTAGCGGACCTGCTGGGTATGTGGGGGCGATTTATGCAGCACAAAATGGCTTGAAGGTGGGGCTTGTTGAGAAAGAGCAGGCGCTTGGTGGTACCTGCTTGAATGTGGGATGTATCCCATCAAAAGCACTGCTGCACGCATCAGAGATTGTCTCTGCTATTGAGGAAGAAGGGGAAGATTGGGGAGTTAAGGCGACAGGGATAGAAATAGACTTTGCTAAGATGATGAAAAAGAAAGAAGAGATTATCAAAAAGTTAACCGGCGGCATCGACTACCTTATAAAAAAGAATAAAATAGAGAAGATTATTGGTACCGCATCTTTTGTAGATGAGAATACACTTGATGTAGCTGGAAAAAAGATTACCGCCAAACATTTTATCATTGCTACCGGATCGGCACCTGTAGCACTTCCATTTCTCCCCTTTGATGAAAAAAAAGTTCTCTCTTCCACAGGGGCTCTTTGCTTAGAGTCTATACCAAAAAAAATGATCGTTGTTGGGGGAGGGGTCATTGGCTTGGAACTGGGCTCTTTCTATAAACGGCTTGGCACACAAGTGGAGGTGGTAGAATTTTTAGATAAGATCATCGCTGAATATGATGATGATATAAGTTCAGTCTTTCAAAGGATTTTAGAAAATCAAGGGATCAAATTCCACCTTGGAGCAAAAGTCATAGCAGGAAACGGGGCATCTATTACAGTCGAGACAAAAGAAGGTGAAAAAGAATTTACAGCCGACCATGTGCTTGTCTCTATTGGGAGAAAGCCTTATACAGAATCGCTTTGTTTAGATAAGGCGGGAGTGAAAGTCTCTGAAAAAGGATTTATAGAGGTAGATGGGAGCTTTACAACATCAAAACCTACTATCTTTGCAGTGGGTGATGTGATAGGTGGGGCTATGCTCGCTCATAAAGGTTCTCACGAGGCCATATGCGCTATTGATGGGATTTTAGGCAAAGATACTAAGATGAAGTATGGAGCAGTGCCTGGGGTGGTGTATACATCTCCTGAAGTAGCATCGGTTGGTGCCACGGAAAAAGATCTTAAAGAGCGCGGTATTAATTATAAGCTGGTGAAATTTCCTTTTGCCGCAAATTCTCGTTACGTGGCCATTGGTGGTAAAGATCCATGCTTTGTAAAATACCTTGTGTGCACAGCAACTAACAAACTTTATGGTGCATCAATCATCGCCCCTCATGCCGGAGAAATGATTGGCGAGCCGGCCCTTGCCATATCTGCAGGGCTCACCTTGGATAAGCTCGCACATACTATCCATGCACACCCCACCTTTTTAGAAGCCTTGCATGAGGCAGCACTTGGCGCCACCGGCAATTTTTTCCACATGTAAGTAACAAAGGGTTAAAGAGTTGTGAGATGATCCGCCTTAGGATATTGAATTTTAAAGATTTATGTGTTATAATAAAGGATGTATTATCTGGAGCGATTATGAACAAGCAAGAAAGGAAAGATTTAGCTAGATTAGAGTCTAAATTGGATATTTTAGAAGCAGAAATCTCTCATTTAGACACCATTTTAAGAAAATCAGGATTTCCACAAGGGATAGCGACACTTACAAGAACGGTAGAAGAAATCTTAAGTGAGAATGAAAATGAAAACGCCCGCCTTGATGACGACGGGATGCTTGCTTAGTAGAGGTTTATTCGAACTCAGGGTTATAATCATCATCTAAGGGAGTGACATATACTCCAAGCCCCATTTCTCCCGCCGTATTATCTTGCTCAGAGACAAGCTCTGCCATTGGGATATCCTCTTCCCTAGTATTGTGAGTAGCAACCTCTTGCCTATTAGTGGAAAAAAAACTGCTTACATATCTTGATATCCGGTTATCAGTAGCTAGAGATTGAACGGAAGGGAGGGTGCTTATAAGCGCAGCTCCAATAGCGAGAGTTCCAAATGCATAGGCCTTAACAGGTGTCATATCTATCCTTTATGTTAGTTATGTTATAATTATAAACAATATACAGTTTAATTTAATAGAGTAAATGTGGTTTTTCAGTAATTAAAATAAACATTTTACAAAAAGTTTAATTTCCTTGAGAAATAGTCGTTTTTATGGTTAAATATGCTCTTTTAGATCAAGAGAGGATAGAAATGGCTAAATTGATAGTAAATGGTGAAGATGAGATGGAAATTGCTGATGGACAGCCTATTAAGGATGCTTGTGAAGAGGCGGGGATTCCATTTGCCTGTGAAGAGGGCATTTGCGGAACTTGTGTGATTGAGGTAGAGGAAGGGATGGAGAATCTATCAGAGTTTACAGAGGAAGAGGAAGATTTTATTGGTGATGAGGGGGAAGAGAGGCTTGCTTGTCAGTGCAAGATCAAAGGTGGATGTGTAAAGGTTTCGTTTTAAGGGGTTTGCATGGCTATCACAAGAGAGATGACAGTTGGGGAGGTTTTTGAGACTTATCCTATGCATGCTCAGAAAATCGCTAATGAGTTACAGAAGATTGGATTAAACTGTGTGGGCTGTGGCGCCTCCACCCACGAAACACTTGAAGCTGGCATGTACCTTCATGGAATGGATGATGGTGCTATAGAGAGTCTGCTTGTATCATTAAATACTATTCTTTCCACAAAGATCGATGGCTCTACGATAACGCTTACAGAGAGGGCTGCGAAAAAGTTTATCGCTATTTGTAAGGTAGAGGGGAAAGAGGGTTCTTTCTTAAAATTCTTTGATAAGCTTGGCGGGTGTAGTGGCTATGAGTATGTGCTAGACTTTACTTTTGATAAAAAAGAAACAGATACCATCTTCCATCAGCATGGTGTGGATATCCTTGTAGACAAAAGCTCACTATCAAGACTTATTGGTTGTGAGATTGACTATCTAGATGGCCTCAATGCCTCTGGCTTCAAAATATCAAATCCCAACGCAAAATCCTCCTGCTCTTGCGGTAATTCCCAAAGCTACTGATATATGGGCAGTGTCCCATATTATTTTTATTCCACATATGCTATTGTTAGCTCTATGACAAAGTTTAAGCTGTTTCAATTATACTTGGTGGTGGAAAAGGGGCTTTCGCAGCTTACGGCAGATGCCTATATCCATGATTTGATGCTTTATGAAGAGCTTACTGGAGGTGATTGCGGGAATGTAGATTCGAAGACCTTTTCTAGATATTTGAAGATCCTTAGAGAGAAGGGGTATGCATCTACATCTATTAGTCGGGCGGTAGTTTCATTAAGGGTATATAGAAAGTACTTGTTTTTGATAGGAGAGAAGACCTCTAATGCAGATATATTTTTAGAAACACCCAAGTGCTGGTCGTTGATTCCTGAAGTGTTGTCTGAGGAGGAGGTTTCCTTGCTTCTTGAAGGGAAAGATGATACTCACGAGCATGTGATTATAGAATTGATCTATGCTTGTGGGCTGAGGGTTTCTGAAGTATGTAGCCTAAATTGTTTTGATATGGGCAAAGAGACTCTTTTGGTAAAGGGCAAAGGAGGTAAGGATAGAATTGTCCCTATTGCTGATAAAACAAGAAATAGGGTGACAAGTTACCTTTTGCTGGAAAGGCGCCATCAAGATAAGAAGGCGCCACTTTTTGTAAATAGCAAAGGAAAGAGGATTTCTCGCCAGGAAATTTGGAGTTATATTAAAGCTGCGGCGGCAAGAGCTGGGGTAAAGAAAAACGTTTCTCCACATACCCTACGTCATAGTTATGCAACTCATATGTTGGAACGGGGCGCCGATTTACGTGTTATTCAAGAGCTTCTTGGTCATAGCAGTATTACAACAACGGAGAGGTATACCCATATCTCTAAAAAGAAGTTAAAAGATTCTTTTCTTAAGTTTCATCCTTTAGGAGACTCTGAATATAGTCGTTAGCGTTTCTTATGGCGTACTGTTCAATGAATTTTTGAGGGATTTTTAGAGGGTTCAGCGAGCTAATATTTTATATATTAGTGAGATGCATTTATCAAAAAGCTACAAAAATTTGCAGAAGATACGTCATAAGAAACGGTAATGACTATAACTGCTAGTTATTCAGAGTCTTCTTAAGAAGATGGATAAATATAATCTCACATGGGGATAAAAAGTCTGTTTCTATGATAGATCTCATAGCAAATAATCCTTTTGGGGAGACTGCATATCTATCAATTTCAAGGCGTGCGGTTTTAATATTTTGCCCCGCTTTACACGGTATAGAAAGGATAAGATTTTCAGTAGCTAGCAACTCAAGAATCATTTTTTTCATCGTAATAGGAAGAAGGAAAGTTACGGTAAGCGGCCCTTGAGACGACTGCGTTAAGAGGTGTTTCTCTTTCTTGTTGTTTAATATCAGATCGCGAGTGTGGATAGGCGTTAGAAGGTTTTTGGTAAGTCTTTTTACGCATCCAAGTCGAAGATTTAGCGTTTCTTTTTCTTTATAGGCTTCGATCTTCCCTATGGTCTTATGAAAGATAATATCTTCTTTTACTTTAGAAAGGAGGGGGAGGGATAGAAAAATGGAAAGAAGAAAAAATCTCATAAGAAGCCTACAAAAATGATACTTTATCTTAGGATACTTCTTCTTTCTTTTTTTATAATAGCCTTAACTGGTTTTTTTTCAGTGTCTCCTTAAAGAGACTCTGAAAAACGGACAGTTTTATAATTTTCCAGATTTCTTATAAATCCTATTTTTCGTGGCGCTCCATCCCGAGGGGGATGCCGCTTACTCCAAAATCGGATTTATTTCCAAAAATCTGAAGAAATTCTAAAAAGTGTAGTTTATCAGAGTCTCTTTAAGATCATCTCTTTCACTAGGGGAGGAGGCGCAGTACCCTTTGTTTGTTTCATTACCTTTCCAACAAGAAATTGAAAGGCCTTGTCTTTTCCATTTTTAAAATCTTGGATAGAGTCAGGGTTCTCACTGATAATAGTATCGATGATAGCCTCTAATGCAGCAGTGTTATCCATGGGCTTAAATCTGCTATCTCCCTCGGCAATGGACATAGGGGTCTTTTCAGGAGAGGCAATCATAATATCGGCGATTTCTTTTGCCATCTTTCCTGTGATCGTACCTTTTTCTATCATGTTTACTAAAGAGGCTATATTTTTTGGGCTAATCTCTAGATCTTTTACATGCTTGTTTTGGGCATTTGCTCTTGCGCCAAATTCTACCGCTACCCAGTTGCAATATGCTTTTGGGTTGGTGCAGTGTTTTTCTCCTGCTTCAAAAAAATCGCAAAGGGAAATATCATCAATAAGAAGATCGGCAAAATATTCGCTAAGTCCTATTTTCTCTACAAAACGTTTTCTTTTAGCCACTGGAAGTTCTGGTAGGTTATCCTTAACATCGTTGATAAAAGCTTGCTCAAGAACCAGAGGAGGAAGGTCTGGCTCAGGAAAGTATCTATAGTCGTCAGCACTTTCTTTAGAGCGCATTAAGATAGTTTTTTTCTTTTCTAGGTCGAATCGGTAGGTGCCTGTCTTGATTCTTTTGTCAGGATTTGCTCTATAAAAGGCAATCTGACGGCGTATCTCAGACTCTATTGCCATTTCCATATTAACAAAAGAATTCATGTTTTTTACCTCAGCTTTAGGTCGAAGTTCTGTTTCCCCTTTAAGCCTTACGGAGATATTGGCATCCATACGAAGATGCCCCTCTTGCATATTACAATCGGAGGTGCGTATATACTTAAGGATAGAATAAATAGCTCTGGCATAAGCACCAGCTTCTCTTGGCGTGTGCATACAAGGATCTGAAACGATCTCTATTAGTGGAGCTCCTGACCTATTGTAGTCTACCCCTGTAAAATCTGGAAAATGAACGAGTTTCCCAGCGTCATTTTCCATATGAGTGTGTTCGATGCTAAATGTTTTTAATATACCGTCCACATCGCAGGTAATCGATCCGCCGGTAATAATAGGATGGTAGAACTGGGTAATTTGGTAGTTAAAAGGGCAATCAGGATAGAAGTAAGACTTTCTGTCAAAGGTGCTTGTTTCATTTATTTGAGCATCAACAGCAAGTCCAAAGGCAATAGCTTTTTTCACCGCTTCTTTATTGATTACGGGGAGAGCGCCGGGTTGACCTGTATCCACAAAGCCAATGTTTGCATTAGGCTCGGCAAGAGAACTGTTGGTTTCTCTGCCAAAAAATTTTGTTTTAGTGTTCATCTGACAGTGGATTTCTAAGCCAATTACCGCTTCAAACTCATCATAATCATTACTCATTTCAATTCTCCACAGGATGCAGGTATTTTACTAAAATGCTCAGTTTCTAATTCAAAGGCTTTTGCAACATTCATTACGAGCCCATCATCCATTTGTCTTGCCTGTACTTGCATGCCAATAGGTAGTCCATCTTTTGTAAAACCAGCAGGGATGCTCAAAGAGGGCAGGCCCGCCATATTTGCCGAGATGGTAAAAATGTCTTGCTTGTACATGGTTAATGGGTCAGTGATAGATCCATGAACAAATGCCGGTGCAGGTGTAGTTGGAAAGGCAATGACATCGCACTGTTGAAATGCTGTATCATAATCTTTGCAAATCAGAGATCGAACTTTTTGCGCTTTTCTGTAGTAGGCATCTTGATAACCAGCTGATAGTACGTAGGTGCCGAGAAGGATTCTATTTACAACCTCTGGCCCAAAACCTTCAGTTCTTGAAAGCTCATAAACCTCATTAAGATTCTTAGCGCACTTGCTTCTTTTCGTGTAGCGTATTCCATCAAAACGAGCAAGGTTGGTAGAGGCCTCTGCGGGTGCTAAAATATAGTATACAGGAACAGAGTATTTATTGTTCGGAAGGGTGATAGGTACTGTTGTTGCACCCTTTTTCTTCAAGGTCTCTAAAAAGGTGTCGTAGCTAGTTTTAATATCTGGGTGAAGACCTTCCAGCATATCGGTTGGAACGCCAATTTTCAAACCTTTTATCTCTCCGCTAAGCGATGCGCTATAATCTTCAGGGGGCTCTTGTATAGAGGTAGAATCTTGGAGACAAGGTTTATTTATAACGCTGCTGATCAATGCTAAATCATCGATATTTGTTGAAAATGGTCCTATTTGATCTAAAGAGGAGGCAAAAGCAACCAGTCCATATCTAGATATTCTCCCATATGTGGGCTTAAAGCCATAAATCCCACAAAAAGCTGCGGGTTGACGAACAGATCCGCCAGTGTCGGAGCCTAAAGATAAAGGAGCTAGCCTTGCTGCAACAGCGGCTGCCGATCCTCCAGAGGATCCTCCCGGAGTGCATTTTTCATTCCAAGGGTTGTTACAAGGCTTAAAAGCAGATTTTTCTGTAGAAGAGCCCATGGCAAATTCATCCATATTTGCTTTTGCGATGATAATAGCACCCTCGTCTTCTAATTTTTTAACAACAGTTGCTGTATAGGTAGCTTTATAGTCTTCTAAGAATTTTGACCCACAAGTTAGGGTTTCCCCTTGTATCATTATGTTGTCTTTTACAATAACCGGTACTGCTGCAAGAGAGCCTAAAACCTCTCCCTTAGCAAGCCTTTCGTCTAATAGGGCGGCTTTTGCAAGGGCTGTTTTTTCTAAAATAGACAATAGCGCACCAAGATTTTCCTCTTTACACCGCTTTAAAAATGCGGTTACGATCTCTTTTGCGGTAAGTTCTTTGCTTTTAAATTTTTTGGTAAGCTCGGTTGCTGGAAGGGTAAACATTATATTTCCTCCTTATCTTCTATAACCACAGGAACTTTTAAGAAAGCCCCAACTCTATCAGGAGCGCCTTTTAAGAAGACTTCGGCTTCAAGGTGTTCTGAGATAACATCATCGGCAAGCCTTGCTTTCATTCCTTTGACCACATGAGTAAGAGGCGGGATGGATTCTGTGTTGACCTCATTAAGCATATCCATGAAATCAAGGATTTTTTTAATGTTTTCTAAAACTTCTCCCTCTTTTTCTGAGGAGAGTTTTATTCGAGATAATTTTTGGAGTGATGTTAGATCATCTTTATTGAATGTAGACATGGAAAATATTATATTTAAATAGTATTTATTCGTCAACGAGATCGTTTGTCAGATTATCCTTTACATCCAAGGACTTATTTGCATTATAGAAGTATAGACAGAACTTAGGAGAAACAACATGTTCATAATTAATATTTTATCTTTAATTGTAACTATCGCAGGGGCTTTAAATACAGGATTGGTGGGGTTTTTCAATTATAATTTTCTTGGAATGATACTAGGCGGCCCGGTAGAGGGAACTTATTCCATCTTAGCGCGCATCATTTTTGCTATTATTGGATTGGGCGGACTGTGGGCACTTAGTTTTTTTGCAAAGCCTGCTTTGTTTGTAAATTCTAATAAAAAAGAAGGGTAACAGATACAGCGCTCTAATATCAACGACTTAGAGTTATGCATCTTTTGCTCTCTTTAAGAAATATTTATTTTTCATTGTCATATAATTAAATAAAACCTATGTTCCGATTAATAGGTGATATTTAAAATAAACTGACGGGTTAATTATGAAAAAAAGTATTTTTACTGTTATGAGCGATCCTCGAGGATTTATTAGAGCTATACCTCGTAAGAAAATAGGGACAATGCCTATATTTTTAGCGTGGGTGATTGGTGTGGTCTATCTTCTAAGAGAAGCGACAGCTCTTCAAGCAAGTAATTCCTACGGCTTTTGGCTGATTTTACTGGTATCTGTAGTGCTTGCAATACCTGTTGCTTATATTGGGATGTATGTCTTTGCATTTTTTCTTTTTTGGTCAGGGAAATTATTTAAGGGAAAAGGGACGTATAAAGAGATTTTTACAGCTGCAGCTTTTGGAAGAGTGCCTGAATTTTTTGTATTGTTATCTTGGTTCTTCTTATTGACCTATTTTGGAAAAGAGGCTTTTGACTGGCAGGCGATGGGCGCATCGGGTTCTTTATATGTAGCAGCATTAATGATAGCGCAGCTTGTGTTTTACGTGTGGGGATTTGTAATTTCCCTTCATACTGTTGGAGAAGTGCAGAAGTTTTCTGCATGGATGAGTTTATGGAACTATATATTAGCGTATTTATTGATACTTATTGTGTCGCTATTTTTAGAGTTTCTGGTGGCGGTGATATTTTCGCTTCATTTAGGCGGGGTAGACACTGTTTCAAAAGGTGTAAGTTTAATTATATAATAAAAAGGGTAATATATGAGTAATATAAAGAGTATAGTTTTTGGGTTAGCATTGCTAGTGCCAGGGTTCAATAGCATCACCGCTTACGAGGTGAAAAAAGAGACAGTAAGAGAGTTTTCATCGTGGACAGAGGTGCAGACAGAGGCAGGGTGTTGTAAAGCGTCTTTTCCTAGAAAGCCAGATCACATACAGCAAGACATGAAAATGCGCGGAACGGAAGAGAAGCTTAGATATGATGTATATGTTGCAGATCACCAGAAAAAAGAAGTGTTCATGGTTCTTATTGCCAAGTATCCTGGTGAAGTAAAAAGAGAAGATGGCAAGCAAAATTTAGAGCACTTTCTAAATACATTGGTATCCCAGAATGCAAATAACAAGTTGCTTTTTGCTGATATTGTTGAAGTAGATGGTAATATTGCGATGGATTTTTTCATCAGAACCGATTCTGTATATTTCAAAGGAAGAGCTATTCAAGCAAACAACTCATTATATTTGCTTGCAATGGAATGTCCTATTAGTTGCTATCAAGAGCATCACTTTAACTATTTCATTGAATCTTTTACGTTAAGGAAACCCTGATAAACGGACAGTTTTATAATTTTCCAGATTTCTTATAAATTCTATTTTTCGTGGCGCCCCATCCCTACAGGGATGCCG
>JAJACI010000060.1 GCA_022601595.1 Chlamydiia bacterium
TCTTCGTTCGACTTGCATGCCTCATCCACGCCGATAGCGTTCAACCTGAACCAAGATCAAATTCTCAATAAAAAAAAATATAATCTATAATTGAACTTACTATTGTATGATTGGTAGGATTATCTACCAACCGAGTTCATTAAAACGGGTATACTCACTGAATAAATTAAAATTTAATCAGTGATACTCGTCACATTTACTAATACTGTCAAAAACCTCAGAGCCAATCGATGTTGACTCTTTTCAATAACTCGGCTTGTCGGCGTTGTTAAGAAAGCAAAACTATATCACATGGCGCTATTTAAATGAAAGGATTTTATAAAAATAATGAAAAAAAATAATCCTGAAAGTAATTCTCTTGCGATTTTCTCTATCTAGGTCACTCAAAACATCTCTCTATCCCTTTGCTGGCAACACTTATAAGAAATTCCAAATCTAAAGGAACTCTGCCTATTCATTGAAACTATTTTCCATAAATTAAACATCTCAGTAAACAAAATAAAAATTACTACTTTTTTTTTGGCTATAAGAGACTGTAATCTTACAGGGGAATAGCAGACTAAAAACTGTAACAGTTTAAGGAGACTCTGATAAACGGACAGTTTTATAATCTCTTAGATTTTAAAAGGTGTAGTTTATCAGAGTCTCCTTAAGTGCCAATTGAATCGAGTTTTTGGATGATGAGTTTTTAGAATTTCCTAGTTACTACAATTGTAGTAACTAACTCTTTAGTCTCAGTACTGCATTCAAGTATGCAACCAATTCTTTTTGCTCTCGTTACTACAATTGTAGTAACCAAGTTATTTTTATTGAAAGCAAAAGGTGGATTTCAAGAAATAAAACATTGAGCTACAAACCCCGCAACATCCTACTTTCCCATACTCTTGCGTATAGTGTCATCGTTGGTGGAGATCTTGACTTCTGTGATTATAGGAGACTAAAAAAACGGTGTAAAAAAAAGACCCTCATTCGATAAAGAATGAGGGTCTACAAACCCCGCAACATCCTACTTTCCCATACTCTTGTGTATAGTCTATTGGATTTAGGTAAAAAAAAACGGTGTAAAAAAAAGACCCTCATTCGATAAAGAATGAGGATCTACAAACCCCGCAACATC
>JAJACI010000061.1 GCA_022601595.1 Chlamydiia bacterium
GAGATAGTCACCAACAAAAACATTGGGAACTTGAAGGGTAATACCGCGCTCATCGCCATTAACCACTTTAATCGGTGCAAGCCAGTTTTGAAATTCTGCAGCAGAACATTTCTCTTTCATAAAAGAGATAAATTCATCCCACATATGTTTTGTTTCTTCAAGTAACATTAAGAAATTAAGGCTCCTACTTTGTGGACAGTTTAGTTATGAACAATGTTTCCACAAGCTCTTCAAGTAGCTAGTGTTATGGTTAAACTCTAACACCAAAAGTAAATTCACTACAAGGTTTTTCCCATAAAAAAAATCCCTTTACGAGTAACTTGTTTAAGGAGAGTCTGATAAACTACACTTTTTAGAATTGCTTCAGATTTTTGAAAGGTATTCTATTTTGGAGTAAGCTGCATCCCTATAGGGATGGCGCGTAACGAAAAATGGGATTTATAAGAAATCTGGAAAATTATAAAACTGCCGGCTTATCAGAGTCTCCTTAATATCACTTATCTGTATGCAAGAAGTAACGCTTGAGCATTATTAGCAAGCGCCTTGTTTTTTGCTTTGGTTAATTGAAGCGCTAATGTTTTAGCTCTTTCAGTATAACCTAAAAGGAATAATGCTTTTGTTCTATTTAACAAAGTCTCTTCATGTGTGGGATCAATCATTAAAGCGTCATCAATACATTTTAATGCGCGGTTATTATCTCCCATTTCCAAATAAATAGCTCCAAGCGTTTGATGATCATAGGCAGAATCAGGAGAGAGGACAACCAGCGCTTCGAAAAATTTCAAAGCTGTTTCGTAATGCCCTTGTTTAATATAGGAATATCCAACAAAACGAAGATCGCTTAAATCTTCTTCTTTCCATCCAAGTAATTCTAACCAAGGGGTGCTTTCCATATTTTAACCTTTTTGAAAACGTGCAATTTCACCATGCACATATTCGATACTCTTGTTTATTTTTCCAATTTCATCCAGCATAGATAATATCTTATCTGCCCCATTTTCTTCATCACTTATTTCACTAGAGGGGCCTTGTGGAGGGGAAACTCCTGGAGGAGATAAGCTCCTTTCCTTTGTTTTT
>JAJACI010000062.1 GCA_022601595.1 Chlamydiia bacterium
TGCCTCTATCTGGCGAATCCGTTCGCGCGTCACATTGAACTGAGAGCCAACCTCCTCCAAAGTATGGTCGGTACTCATCCCCACGCCAAACCGCATCCGCAAAACCCGTTCTTCACGAGGGGTCAAACTGGCCAACACCCGCGTTGTCGTTTCCTTCAAATTAGCCTGAATAGCCGTGTCCAGAGGCAAAATAGTATTCTTATCCTCCAAAAAATCACCCAGTTGCGAATCGTTTTCATCCCCCACGGGGGTTTCCAGCGATACTGGCTCTTTGGCGATTTTCATCACTTTGCGCACCTTATCCACGGTCATTTGCAGCTTATCCGCCAATTCCTGTGGCGAAGGCTCGCGTCCGATTTCGTGCAAAATCTGGCGACTTGTCCGCGTGAGTTTATTAATCGTTTCAATCATATGCACGGGGATGCGAATAGTGCGAGCTTGGTCGGCAATGCTGCGCGTTATCGATTGACGCACCCACCATGTCGCGTAGGTAGAAAATTTATAGCCCCTGCGGTACTCAAATTTATCCACCGCCCGCATCAGCCCGATATTACCCTCTTGTATCAAATCCAAGAACTGCAACCCGCGATTATTGTATTTTTTCGCAATGGAAATGACGAGGCGCAGATTAGCCTCTATCATCTCTTGCTTCGCTATATTGGATTCCTTTTCGCCCTTTTGCACTTGATTAACAATCTGGCGATATTCGGTGATATCCATGCCGACATACTGCCCTATGGTCGCGATTTCCTTACGCAAATCGGCGATAGCATCGGTGTGTTTTTCGGCAAAAGTGCTCCACCCGCGTCCGGTTTTCTTCTTCACGGTTTTCATCCATTTAGGGTCTAATTCCGCCCCGCGATAGGTTTTGATAAAATCCTGTCGGTTGATACGGCATCTGTCCGCCATGCTGACAAAAGCCGAATCGATTTTCGTAATACGCTGGTTAATACCGTAGAGCTGGTCTATCAAACCCTCCACCCGATTATTATTTAAATGCAGGGAATTGACCATTTCCACCAGCCCCGCGTGGAG
>JAJACI010000007.1 GCA_022601595.1 Chlamydiia bacterium
TGAGATCTTTCCTATTTCGGACCTGACGTGTATATGAGATACTCTAAGGTCCGAAATAGTGGAAGAGATCCCTAAAACAGCAAGACTCTTAGGGCGTTTGTTTTGGGATAGATTTTTTATATTCCTAGCCGATAGTGTGCATGTGGCACTCGGAGGCTAGGAATGTAGAAAAGATGCCCAAAACAATAGCGGTTTCCTAAGGATGGTTTTTTAAGGTGAGATCTTTCCTATTTCGGACCTGACGTGTATATGAGATACTCTAAGGTCCGAAATAGTGGAAGAGATCCCTAAAAAAACCCATCCTACTAGATTTACATTTTGTTGATGGTGCAAATGCCTAGAATACGGAGGCCTTTTTGTATGTGCTGCCCTGTAAGCTCTGAGAGCTGCAATCTTGAATTCATATTTGGATCGCCTGTTACTTGGCAGTCTCTGAAGAAGATGTTGAATTTTTCTGCTAGGTGGAAAAGGTATTCGGTTAGGTGATTGGGCAGAAGATCTTCTTTCATTTTATGTAATATTTCACCAAAGCGAATGAGGTGAAGAATGAGTGCTCTTTCCGATGGGTGGGAGATTTTTATTTTTTCCTTCTGAATCGATTCTAGTGTGATATTAGCTTTTCTTTTGATACTTTGTATTCTTACGTAGGCGTAGAGGATAAAGGAGGCGGTATTTCCTTCAAAGCGGAGCATTCGATCGTAGCTAAAGGTGTAGTCTTTGATTCTATTAGAAGAGAGGTCTGCGTATTTAACCGCTGATATTCCTAGTACTTTTGCGATCTCGTAATTATCTTCTATTCCCCTCTCATCAAGCAGGGCTTTTGCTCTGATCACCGCTTCATCCAAAAGGTCTGATAACCTTTCTGTCTCACCAGAGCGGGTTTTGTATTTTTTTCCGTCAGGTGAGAGAACTAAACCAAAAGGAACGTGATCAAAGCGAACTTTTTTCTCATCGATATAGCCCACTAAAGATGCTGCTTTGTGAACCATTGCAAAGTGCATTTTCTGTCCGAGATCGGTAATGACAATAATTCGTTTGGCAGCATCCTCATCCACTCGGTAATGAAATGCAGCAAGATCGGTGGTTGCGTAATTAAAGCCGCCATCCCCTTTTTGGATAATCAAAGGGAGGATATCGCCATCTTTATTTTTAAAGCCTTCCATGAAAACGCATTCAGCGCCAGCATCTTTTTTAGATAATCCCTTAGCTTTGAAATCATCCACTACTTTTTGAAGAATAGGATTGTAAAATGATTCCCCTCTTTCCTCAATATGCACATCAAGTATATCATATATTTCTTGGAATCCCTTTCTAGATATCTCGCACAGAGCCTTCCAAGCAGCCACAGATCCCTCGTCTCCAGACTGAAGCTTTACCACCTCTTCTCGAGCAACCGTTTTAAAAGCATCATCTTGATCAAATTTCTTTTTAGAAGCTTTATACCAAGCTACAAGCATCTCTATATCGCAGTTATTATCCTTTTTAAGTGCTTCAGGATGGTACTTTTTCAAATAAGAGATTAGCATTCCAAACTGGGTTCCAAAATCGCCCACATGATTTAAGCGAAGCACCTCATATCCTAAAAATTCCATCAGCCGGGCAATCGCATCCCCAATAATGGTGGAGCGAAGATGACCTACATGCATCATTTTTGCAATATTTGGGGAAGAGAACTCAACAATCACCTTTTCTCTTTTGACTTTTGGCACAAGCAAATCGTTTGACTCTTTACAGTCATTTGCCCAGCGGTTAAGCATATCTTCTGAAAGGGTCATATTAATAAAGCCAGGGCCAGCAATCTCCACTTTCTCAAATAATGATTGATTTTTTAACGTTTCAACCGCCTGTTCTGCAATCGCTCGGGGAGATTTTTTCAATTCTTTAGAAAGTTTTAGAGCAAGGCTGCACTGATAATCCCCAAATTTCAATTCTTTACTCGGATCGATCTCTATTTTCCCAATCTCGCTATCGCAAAAGGAAAAAGCCTCTCTTACCGCCTCTTCTATTTCCACTATGATTAAATTACCTAATGACTTCATTTTCTTTCCTCTTAATTGCCCCTATCATAACCTCTCTTCGAATTTTTGCAACTTTAATTCTAGCATCATCCTCTCCGTAGAACAGTAAATAATGGTTATCTTTTTTTATCAATGCGGTAGGAAACACAATTTTCCGTTTATTATTGTAAAGATTTTCTTGATAAAAAGGGCCTTTCGACCTTCCTGTGACCATAAAAGGCGCCTCTTTAGAAAAAGTACATGCTCCACATATATAGACCTTGCTAGGTAAAGCTGTATAGCTACGGCGGCCTTTATAGCAAATATGATAGACAGTTAAATATTCACCTAAATCTTGATCAAATAAAGGGGGGCAGCCACCTCGAAGGGGAGAGAACTTGTTGATAAAGGTATTTTCTGTGCTGGATACAAGGCTTGCTTCCCCTGTTTGCATATCTACTTGTATAACCACATTTTTTGGCTCTAATAAATATACGACATACAATTTATTATTATGGGAAAAGGGCATCCAATTTTTCTCTACCCCTTTTGCAACAAAACCTTTGTCAAAAAATTCCTCACCCCCACCAAAAGATAAAGGGAGGATAGATGCGGCCGTCCAATAGCCATCTTTTTTGATGAGCTTAGCAAGAGTCTGCACGCTTCCACCGCCGCTATGATCGCAAAAGATCATATATACATCGCCCATATGCTTAAAAAGTCGTGGGTCGGTAACTTTTGTGAACACTCCCTCTTTCCCAGGCAATAACAGCTTCGATCCCCCTATTTGTTTAAAGTTTTCATCTATCTCGGCAATTTTAATAACATTTTGTCTCTTTCCTTTGCATTTCAAAATAATATAATCAAAAAAACTTCCCGCTTTCTCTCTGGTTGCAACAAGATAGCGATCACCTAAATCGACAACACCAGGATTATACGTACCATAGCCAGAAAGCTCCACATCATATATTTCCTCGATCACAGAGACGCCCTCATATGTCACAGAAACAGGCAGTTCACTGGATCTGTGCATAAAAAATAAATAGAAAAAAACAAAGAGGGAGCAGATAACTCCTATTCTTTTAAACATTAAAATAAACACTTGCCTCATCTTGCCCTACAAAAAAAAGAAGAATATCTGATAAACCTAGAAAAGGCAAAGGAAAGTCCGCATAATATATAAAGAGGTTGCGCTAAAGAGGTTTTTTTTATAATATATCTTCTAAATTCAATACTATTTAGGTATAACCATGACAAAACTTGCCATTTCCGAAGGGATCTATAAGGATCTTCTCGATTTTGTTAAAAAAAATCGTAACATAGACCTTATTACTACATACCTCTCATTTCTAGAGATGAAGCATAAATTAAGCCCTACTGTCTTCATGAAAGAGAAAAAAATCTTTTTAAGCGAAGATCACCTGGTAAAAACCCTTGAAAAGGAAAATAAACTTTCTCGCGAGACAACGATCAAGATACAACTTGGTAAAAAGAGCGTAAACAGCGAAACTAAAAAAATATATATATGCCCATTCTCTGGGAAAGTCTTTGCAGATAATACGCACCCTAATCCACAAGATGCTATTTATGACTGGGTGTCTAGATGCCCTGAAAATACAGAGAGAAAAGATGGCATCCGAGTAAAGAAATTTTATATCTCTGAAGATCCAGAGATCATTAAAAATTACATCTCTCCTCAAACCAAAGAGCTTTCAAAAACGGTTTTCTCATCTGTTGTTACAGGAAAACTCTTTAATAACAGAAAAGGTGTGGTACAAGACTTATTAGAGAGTCATATCAAGCACATCCCAATGAAGCAGGTGACTACTCAGAATAGATTCGAGCTGCATGATGATTTCCTAGAGTTTTTAGAAAGCAATCTTGAAGATGCTAAAGTGTCAAATTTTGTAGAAACTCTCTCCGAGCGTGATGAGTTTGATAAATATATCGCAAAATGGGTAGCTGATGCTGAAGAAGAAGAGGAAGCTCCCGAATCTGACGAGCAAGAGTAAAGGCCGCTGCATGAATGCTCATAAGCCTTTTACCGCAGTTTTTAACTTAGCAGAGATGGATCTTTTTACAAGCTCTCTTGCAAAAGAGATTAAAGCAGGGCAGATCATCACTCTTTCAGGGGACTTAGGCGCTGGGAAGACTACATTTACTAAAATGCTTTGCAAGCACCTATCTATTCCCGAAATGATATCTAGCCCAACCTATACCTACCTCAATATCTATGATGATAAGGTGGCTCATTTCGATCTCTATCGCCTAAAAAGCTCTGAAGAATTCTTTGGCCTAGGTTTTGAAGAGTATATCGGCAGCGCGTATATCGTAATCATTGAATGGCCAGAAAAAATCCTTACCTATTTACCAGAAAATACTATTCATATTTGCTGCAAACATAGCGGCAATAAAAGGGAGATCTCCATAAATGGCTGAATATTCTTTTGACCGCTGTAAATTCCTCCTCTCTGTAGCAAAAGCGCCCCACTATCCAAAGGAAGATTTTCCAATTATTGTCTTTGCAGGACGCTCTAATGTAGGTAAATCTTCATTGATCAATCATATGTTCTCTAAAAAGAATCTTGCTCAAACATCCTCTACACCAGGAAAGACCGCCTTGATTAATTATTTCCTTATTGGCGATAATCTATACCTTGTAGACCTTCCCGGTTATGGTTTTGCTAGAAAAAGCAAAAGGGAACAAAACTCCTGGAAAGATTGGATCTCGCACTTTATTGAAGAAAAATTGGATAAAATTATATTTGCTGTTTTAGTCGACAGCAGGCACCCACCCTTTCCTAAAGACTTAGAATTGATAGCCTGGCTAAAGGCTCAAGGAAAAAAACCTTTAGTTGTTTTCACAAAAACAGATAAACTAAAGAGAACAGAAAAAAAGAAGCTCAAAGAGCTGCCTGAACAATTGGAAGGATGTAAAACAGTCCTTTACTCTACAAAAAATTATTCAGGCAAAAAATTACTTATAAACGCAATAAAGGAAATATTAGACCATGGGATCGCTTAAAACAGATACACTGATTTGCCTTGACTGCGAAACAACAGGACTGGACACGGAAAATGATGAAATCATCGAACTTGCTATTGTAAAATTTACCTTAGAAAAAGAAATAGATAGCCTCGACTTGTTAATCGATCCAAAACGTCTTATCCCTGAAGAGTCGATTGCTATCCACCATATTACCGATGAAATGGTAAAGGGCAAACCCTATATCGAGGACGTTTTAGATGAGGCAGTGGCGCTTATTGGGAAATACCCTATTATGGGCCATAATGTTGGTTTTGATATCCGCATTATTGAGGCCGCTCTTCGTCGTCATAATCATTCAAAATCTATCACTTCTAACCCTGTAATCGACACGCTCCGCCTAGCACGTCTTTATGGCGAGTCACCTAAAAACTCTCTAGAGGTTTTAAGAGAACATTTTAACATCCCTGAAGAAGGTGCACATAGAGCTATGAACGATGTAATTGTAAACATCAAAGTTTTCGAAAGACTTGCCTACGGCTTTAAAACAACCCATGAGATGCTAAAAAGATTAGAGCGGCCAATTACCATGAAAACCTTTCCTTTTGGTAAATATAGAGGTTTGTATTTTCGTGAAATTCCTATCGACTACCTCCATTGGGCAGGTCACCAGAATTTTGATGAAGATCTACTCCACTCTATTAATCAGGAAAGAAAGAGGAGAAGAAAACAAAAGCCTTTCTTTGAATCATCCAATCCATTCAAAGATCTGTAAAGGTGTAGTTTACTTATAAATGAGATTTTTCGCGGTGCCTCAGCCCTACAGGGCTGAGCCTTACTCCAAAATAGGGTGTATTCGAGCAATCTGAAGAAACTCTAAAAAGTGTAGTTTATCAGAGTCTCCTTTATCAGAGTCTCCTTAAACTGCTATTGTATTTTAAATAAAAAACGATTACGATTTTTATTTTCTTAGACTTGAAAAGGATAAAATAAAATGCTTCAAGATAAAAATTTTAAAACTCTTACGACCCTTCACCTTAAAGATAAAAAGGTTCTGGTAAGAGTAGACTATAATGTTCCTTTAGATAGCGATGGGAACATTACCGATGACTCAAGAATTACATCATCTCTATCTACTATAAAATATATCTTAGAATCTGGCGCCTCTTGCATTTTAGTAAGTCATTTAGGAAGGCCCGGCGGGCGTTTTATCCCATCCCTTTCCCTCGCAGGCGTTGCAAGTCATCTATCTTCTCTTCTTGGGGTTGATGTAGGCCTCTCCCCACCTGAATATGCAAGTACTACTAAAAAACTTGCCGATCGATTACGTCCTGGTGAGCTATTACTTTTGGAAAATGTTCGCTTTCATCCCGGAGAAGAGCATCCTGAAAAGCATCCTGAATTTATTGATTTCCTTTGTAATCTTGCAGATATCTATATTAGCGATGCATTCGGCACCCTCCACAGAAAGCATGCATCTACCTATTTTGTACCGGAAGGATATGAAATTAAAGGGGCAGGTTTTTTAGTAGAGAAAGAAATTTTAGTGTTGCAAAATCTTTTAGGGCAGGCAGAAAGACCTTTTTATGCCATTATTGGAGGAGCAAAAGTCTCAACCAAGATAGGAATCTTAGAATCTTTATTGGGCCGTATTGATGGACTGGTAATATCAGGCGCTATGTCATTCACCTTTCTTGCTGCACTAGGCTATAAGGTTGGAAATTCTCTTGTTGACCATGCACACATCGATACTGCAAAGCAATTAATTAAAAAATGCAAGTCTAAAGGCGTTGCCCTGCACCTTCCTGCAGATATTATTATCGCCCAATCACTATCTGGAGAAGCAGAGACATCTATTGTTTCTATAGAAGAAGGGGTTGACGATGGTTACATTGGTGCAGATATTGGGCCAAGAACAGTTACCGAGTTAAAAGAGACTCTTGCAAAAGCTAAAACCATTTTCTGGAATGGTCCGTTTGGTGTATTTGAACTAGAACCCTTTAAACAGGGAACCACCGCTATGGCACAGTACCTTTCAGAAAGCCGTGCTATGACGATCGTTGGAGGGGGAGATACCGCATCTGCTGCCCACATGGCTCCTAAATGGAAAAAATTCACCCATATCTCCACAGGCGGCGGGGCTACCTTAGAATTTATTGAGAAAGGGACTTTACCTGGTATAGAAATTTTGAAATAAGATTCCTTGCTTAATATGTAAACTCAGGTATAATGGATGTATGCTTTACGAGATGAGATCTCTAGACTAACAACAACTCTATATTAGAGAATATTTTGAAGATTAGAATAAAAAATTTCCCTTCTTTATCTTTCTTATTGCAAAGCAATATTCTTTTACTCGAAAGCAAATCATTTTTTTACACATCTAACATTTTACTCGAAGGTTTTCATGGCTAACAAGGACATTCTTAAGAAAATGCACCCCTTAAAAAGATTATTTTGGCCTATTCTCAGAAGTGAATATGCAAAATTTCTTCCAATGTTAGTAATTTATTCTTTAATTGTATTTAACTACAGCCTTTTAAAAACCACCAAAGACGCCTTAATTGTCACAGCAGAGCATTCAGGCGCGGCTACTATTTCATTTATCAAGGTGTGGGCCATCCTTCCCATGGCCTTATTAAGCACATTTATTTTCACAAGACTTGCCAATAAATACCCTAAAGCAAAAGTTTTTACCATTATGATGACAGGATTTTTATCCTTTTTCTTTGTCTTTGCTTTTATTTTGTACCCAAATCAAGCGCTTTTACATCCCCATGATTTGGCCGATACATTACAAAATCTACTCCCTAAAGGCTGTCTTGGCCTTGTTGCAGTGTTTAGAAACTGGACCTTCACCTTGTTTTATGTAATGAGCGAGCTGTGGGGAACCATGATCATGACAGTACTATTCTGGGGGTTTGCCAATGAAGTAACTTCTGTAAAAGAGGCGGGCAGATTTTATTCTATTTTAGGAATGGGCGCCAATATCTCTACCATTGTTGCAGGGCAAGCAGGAATGTTTTTTTGCGGCACTTTCTTACACAACTATCTAAACATCCAAACAGACAGATGGTCTTTTTCTTTAATGATCAGCATCTCCATCATTATTGTTACAGGTATAATCACGCTATTGATGTATAGACGCCTAAACCAGACCATGGTGGATCCGTCAGATACAAGCACGATCGCAGCAAATAAAAAGCCCAAAGCCCCTAAAATGGGAATCAGAGAAAATTTTGCCTATTTAGCAAGGTCCAAATACCTTATCAGCATAGCCCTCATTGTCCTTTCCTTTAATATAGCGCTTACGCTCATTGAAATCGTATGGAAAGACCAGGTACATCAATTATATCCGTATGGAGCAGATTACAGCTCATATATGGGAAGCGTTATGACATACATTGGGATACTCTCTACCATTTTATCCATTTTCATCTGCGGACAAGTGGTTCGAAGGTTTGGATGGACCGTATCTGCATATGTAACTCCTGTGATATTACTTATTTCTGCAGTATTATTTTTTACTTTCTACCTTGGAAAGGCAACGCCTGCAGCACTCGGTATAGCTGCAGCATTTGGAACTTCCCCGCTTGTTATCACCACCTTTTTAGGGTCATTCCAAAATTGCTTCTCTAGAGCCTCTAAGTTTACCTTTTTTGATGTGACCAAGGAAATGGCCTTTATCCCATTAAGCACAGAATCTAAGCAAAAAGGAAAAGCCGCTATTGATGGTGTTGGGTCCAGACTTGGAAAATCAGGCGCCTCTTTAATCCATCAGGCGCTACTTATATTTTTTGGAACCGTTGCGATGAGCGCTCCATATGTAGGAGTTATTATTATCCTGATATTCCTTGGATGGCTTATAGCGGTAAGATCTCTTGGTAAATTATTTTCTAAAACTTCGGATCCAGAAAGCACTCCATCTATCAGCAGCGAGCCTGCTATGGCAGGGCAGAAAGCATAGGAAAAAAAACAAAATGATATACAATATTAATTAGGAGAAAAAAAGATATACACTTTTTTTTGAAGATCACTCATTATGAAAAACATGTTAACGCTTTCTAATACCATCTCCCTACTTAGAGCTCCCCTTGCTTTCTTGTTTTTATCTCAATCTATTGCTGTTAGACTCATTGCTATTATCGCCGCCATGCTCACCGATTGCTTTGATGGCTATATAGCTCGAAAGCTCAATAACGAAACTTTTTTAGGCAAGGTGTTAGACCCTGTGATGGATAAGTTTTTTGTCTATTTTGTCATTGGGATACTTTTTTTCCAAAATAATTTAAGTGTTTTTGGACTATGCGCGCTTCTTATTCGTGACTTAAGCGTAATCCTATACGTACTAACAACCCTTGCCTTATACAAATGGAAAGGGCTTGTATTTCATCCTGCCTATTCGAGTAAAATAACCACTGGATTTCAGTTTTTAACCCTTCTTTCCCTGGTTCTTGGATTTACGCCCCCTGCTTATTTATACTATAGTTTTTTCCTGCTAGGATTGGTAATTTATTTCGAGTTACTCACACAAACAATCATTCATAATAAAAAATCACTGCTAGTTTAATCTAGACGGGCCCTATTGCAGGGCTTGTAATATCCCTTGAAAATTTCCTTTAAAGATGATAGTATATAGTCGTTACTGTTTCATATTCTGAAACAGTAACGACTATAGCGCTTATATTTTTACAGGGGAACTTGCATGTCACGTCAAAAAGAATCCATATTCACTCTTATCGTTAAAAAGTTTGCAGGCTCTTTTGTCTCTGTAATTGGCTTTTTATTGGCGGTAGGGCTCTTCATCTCTTTTATAGGATTCTCCTACAAAAATTCTGCGGCAATGGTCTCTGAGATCCTTCCCATGAAAGTGCATTCGATAGTTCCAGGCGCCGCACCAGGGTTGTTTGATGCGAAAAACCCCACCATTTTACAAATCAATATTGAAGGGGCTATAGGAAAGAGAAAAGATTCTATGAACACCTCCGCAATGGTTCAGAAAATTTTTAGGCAGCCTTCTTTATACGGCATGACAGGTCAAAATGTAAAAGGGATCCTTTTAAACATCAACTCACCAGGCGGTTCGGCTGCTGAATCCGATGAAATCTATCAAGACATTATAGCCTTTAAGAAAAAATACAATATCCCCGTTCATGTTTGGATAGGTGATATGTGTGCATCAGGCGGTATGTACATCGCATCGGCTGCCGATTATATCTCTGCGCAAACGATTTCAATGATTGGATCCGTAGGGGTTTATTTTGGGCCATTTTTTAACTTTTATAATTTTATGGAAAAAGTGGGGGTAGAAAGTACTATGGTAACTGCTGGGAAAAATAAAATAACCTTTCCAATGTTCTCACCAAAGCCAAAAGGCACATCCTCATACAACGATATTATTGCCATTACCGAAGGAATCTATGAAAAATTTTTAGATGTGGTAACAGACGCTCGAGCCAAACATGGACTCACCAAAGAAAGGCTTAAAGAGCTGGGGGCTACGGTTTATGGAAGCGTTGATGCCAAAAAATTGGGTTATATCGATGCTGCAAATGTGAGATACAATGATGCAGTTGCAAACCTCGCTAAAACAGCAGGAATAGACAATGGAGCCTTTCAAGTGATCAGCTTTCACCATCCTCAAAGCTACCTGCACGGCCTTCAAGCAAAATTGGAGAATAGATTGCCGTTCTTTTTTGGCGCATCTGATAAGGTAGAGCCGCCATTTTCTTTAGAAGCAGATCTCAGTGGCTGCAGCCTATGAAAAAAATATTCATCATAGATGCCAGCAATTATATTTTCAGGTCCTATTATGCGATCAGGAATATGTCCAATAGCAAAGGGGTGTCCACCAATGCTCTTTTTGGATTTATCCGTGCGGTAAAGAAAATAGAAAAGGACTTTTCTCCTGACTATCTTGCTGTTGTCTTTGATGGCCCGCGTAATAAAGCTTCGCGGATATCTATTTATCCCGATTATAAGGGTAACAGAGAAAAGGCACCTGAAGATTTATATCCGCAAATCGCTTTTGCTAAAAAATATTGCGAGGCAGCAGGCCTACCTGTTATTGAGGTAGATGGGGTAGAGGCAGACGATGGAATGGGCGCAGTTGCCCGATTTGCGGCTAAAAAAGGGATCGCCTCTTACCTATGCTCTTCGGATAAAGATCTATGTCAGCTAGTCAACGAAAATACCTTTATCGTTCACACGCACAGAGAAAATGCTATCCTTGGAAAAGAGGCAGTCAAAGAAAAATATGCGATCTCCCCTGATCAATTTATTGACTATTTAGCGATAGTAGGCGACAGCTCAGATAACATCCCTGGAATAAAAGGGATGGGTCCAAAGACCGCTGCAAAGCTGCTCAATGAATATGGAACATTACATAAGCTGCTGGAAAGTGCCCATCTACTAAAAAATAAGAAGCAGGCAGAAAAGATCGCAGAGGAATCAGGCAATGCTCAGATGAGCTACAAGCTTGCAACCATTGATACTGATCTTGATATTCCCGGCGATCTTTCTTTTTACACAAAAGCTGATGATGACACCTCTATGTTGCGCGCTTTTTATGAGAAGATGGAATTTAAGACCCTTTTAAAAGAGCTTGGCAGCAAGGTTAAGGAAGATGCTGAAGATGTTTGTTACACTCTAATCAATGATATTCGCTCTTTAAAAGGGGTGGTACAAAGTCTTTTGAAGGAAAAGAGCCTTTGTATAGATACAGAGACTACAGGGCTTAACACAATGACTGCCGAGCTAGTTGGAATAGGCCTTGGCGCTCATCAAGGGGTATGTTATTACATCCCTTTAAATGGTCAAATGGAAAAGGCGGTAGTAATTACAGAGCTGATGCCATTATTTAGTGGCTCCATCACTTTTTTTGGGCAAAATATTAAATATGATATGCACATCTTAAAAAGAGCTGGTTTGCAAATAAATGCAGTAGATTTTGACACCTTGATCGCATCCTACATATTAGAATCGCATCTAACAAAGCACGGCCTTGATGTGCTTACCGAAAAGCACTTTGGCAAAGAGAAGATTGCCTTTAAAAGCCTCCTTCCCAAAGGCAAAGGGATGACTTTTAATGACGTTCCGCTCGAGGAGGCAAAAAATTATTGCTGTGAAGATGTCGATTATACCATCCGGTTAAAAAAGCTTTTCAAGGATCAAATTGAGGAGAAAGGTTTTCATAAGCTTTATTATGATATAGAATTACCCCTCCTTCCTATCTTAGAAAAAATGGAAGAAAATGGGATTTATGTAGATACCAAGAAGCTTGCGGAATATAGCGTAGAGTTAAATACAAAAATTGAAATCTTATCCAAAAAAATCTATGAAGAGGCGGGAGCTGAATTCAATATCAACTCGCCTAAGCAGCTCTCTACCATTTTATTTGACGATCTAGGCATACGCGATGTGAAAAAGCACAGTACCGCTGCAGATGTGCTTCAAGCGCTCAAAGATGAGCATCCTATTATACCTCATATTATCCACTACCGGAGCTTAGAAAAGCTGCGTTCAACCTATGTTGATGCCCTGCCAAAAGAGGTTAATGAAATTACTCATAGAATTCATTGTACTTTCAATCAATCAGGAACCGTCACAGGAAGACTCTCTTCCTCCTCTCCAAATTTGCAAAATATCCCCATCCGCACAGAAGAAGGAAGAAGAGTACGAGAGGCATTTGTCCCAGAAAAAGATGGATGGTCCTTCTTATCACTTGATTACTCTCAAATAGAGCTTAGAATTCTTGCTCATATGTCTGGTGAAAAAGCGCTGATTGATGCTTTTAATGCAGATAAAGATATCCACACAGAAACCGCTGCTGGGGTATATAACGTTCCTGTTGATCAGGTAACCAAGGACATGAGGTATAACGCCAAGGCGGTAAATTTTGGTATTTTATATGGCCAAAGTTCTTTTGGGCTGTCCAAAGAGCTGGGTATAGAAAAAAAACAGGCACAGCAAATAATTGATACTTATTTTGAAAAATATCCAAAGGTAAAGCTGTTTATAGATACTATGATGGCAAAAGCCAAACAAGAGAAAAAAAGTGTTACTTTACTAGGGCGAGAGAGGCTTCTTCCTGATATTGACAGCAAAAACTTTATGCTACGTGCTGCTAGCGAGCGTTTTGCAGTAAATGCTCCTATACAGGGATCGCAGTCAGATATTATAAAAATTGCTATGATAAGAATAGACAAGGCATTAACAGAGGCGAAAATGAAAAGCTTTTTAGTGTTGCAAATTCATGATGAACTGATCTTTGAATGTCCTGAAGAGGAGCTGGTAAAGTGTGAAAATATGGTAAAGGAGGCGATGGAAAATGCCTATTCTCTCTTAATACCACTAAAAGTGGATGTTTCCGTTGGAAAAAATTGGGGCAAATGCTAATATACAGGTAATAGGGGTCACAGGCTGTGTATCCTCTGGGAAGAGTACCCTACTTTGCGCTCTTCAAAAAATGGGGGTATCTACCCTTTCTGTAGATACAATTATTCATAACCTCTACAAGACAAACAAAGAGCTTATCGATAGAATTATTAGACTTTTAGGAGATGATGTCCTGACAAATCATATGTTAGATAGAAAATTAATAGCAGATAAAATTTTTGACAATAAGGCAATGCTTTATCAAATGGAAAAGCTTACTACCCCATACGTGGTTAATGAGATAAGAAAGGTTGCAAATGAACTCTCAGAGCCGCTTGTTGTTGAGGTGCCCTTATTATTTGAGCTATCATTAGATGGTTATTTTGATAAGACCATCTTAGTAAAGACAGATCAAAGGATTTGCGAGCAAAGATCATCCGTAAAAGACATCAGAAAGAGAAATAGCCGACATCTTTCTAATAATGAAAAAGAGAAAAGAGCAGATTTTACCATTACAAATAATGGTACGCTTGCTGATTTTAACAATAACATCCATAGCTTGATTGAAGGTATTATTACATGAGCGACAAGGAAAAAAAACAACCAATAAAAGAGAAAAATATGACTACAGAGACAACTGATAAACCTATCAAAGAGACACCTAAGCCTGCAAAAAAAGCACCTGTTGCGAAAAAGGCGCCTGCCACAAAAAAAGCTGCGGCGACACCTTCTACTCCTGCCGCCCCAGCAGCGGCCAAAGCACCAGAAAAGCAGGGAGGACTATCCATTCATTTAACGCCCCCTCCACTTGTAAAGAACATCGTCCAATCAACAGATGTACCCTATGCAAAGCAGCCTGCCCAGGAAAAAGCTATGCCGCACACTAAACCTGCCCCTGCAAAAAAGACTGCTAAGCAAGATGAACAAGCAATTCCTTCCCATGTAAGACTTAATGATCCAGTAGCTAAAAAAAATAACTCCCGTGGAAGGAACAATCAATCACAGCAAAGGCATAAAAAAGGACAAAATTTCCAAAATAGAAAGCGTGGAGAAAGAAGCGGTGGGAATCAAGCTTTTGTAGAGCCATCCCTGCCAGAACTTCCAGAGGGCGTTGTTGCCACACGAACAAAGATAGCAGATCTACAAAGGATGAGCTTTGATCAGCTGATAAAATATGCTCAACATCTAGGGCTCACATCGCTAACCAATTTAAAGCGTTCAGAAATAGTCTTTGCTATTGTAAAATCAAAGATACACGATCCGGCGCAAACTCTTGTTGCCCAAGGGACGTTAGAGATACTATCTGATGGTTTCGGTTTTTTACGCTCCCCGCAGTATAACTACCTATCATCTGCAGAAGATATCTATGTCTCTCCTGCGCAAATACGTCATTATGGCCTGAAAAAGGGTGATGAGGTGCACGGACCTATCCGTATACCAAATGATAAAGATAAATATTTTGCTCTCCTTTTTGTTGAGGAAATAAACGGTCTAAAGCCTGCAGAGATGACCAATAGAAAATCTTTTGTAAACTTCACCCCTATCCATCCTACAAAAAGATTGATGATGGAGACCACAAAGGATAACTATTCAACAAGGGTAATAGACCTTGTATCTCCAATAGGAAAAGGACAACGTGCTCTAATTGTTGCGCAGCCAAAAGCTGGTAAAACGATCATCCTACAAAATATCATACACAGTATCACGGTAAATGAGCCGAAGGTAAAGCTCTTAATACTATTGATAGATGAAAGGCCGGAAGAAGTAACAGATATGCAAAGGCTTATCGGCGATAAAGGGCAAGTAATTGCCTCTACCTTCGATGAGCAGCCAGAGAGACATTGTCTTGTTGCAGAGATGTGCATAGAAAAGGCCAAGCGCCTAGTAGAGATGGGAGAGGATGTAGTGATCATCCTCGACTCAATAACCCGTTTAGCGCGTGCCTATAACACCATACAGCCCCATTCAGGGAAAATCCTCTCAGGAGGGGTAGATGCCGGCGCTATGCACAAACCTAAACGTTTCTTTGGAGCAGCAAGAAACCTTGAAGAAGGCGGATCGCTTACCATCATAGGATCAGCGCTCGTTGACACCGGTTCCAAGATGGATGAGGTGATATATGAAGAATTTAAAGGTACAGGTAACTTAGAGCTGGTGCTAGATAGAAGACTCTCCGACAGACGCCTATACCCTGCCATAGACGTGATAAAAAGCGGCACAAGAAAGGAAGACCTTCTATACCACGAACAAGAGCTTGAGAAGGTCTATAAACTTCGTGCAGCGCTTGCCGATCTATCGCCAGCAGATGCAATGAATTTGCTCCTTTCTCGCATGAAAAAGACAAATAACAACACCGAATTCTTGCTCTCTATGTAAGTGCTATCTGGGACGCTGTCCCAGACCATCTTTTCTTTTTTTGAGAAAAAAACCTACTACAATTGTAGTAGGTTAGAAAACTGATATAGCTTATTTGGTGATGTTGTAGGTACCAATTAATTGCTTGTTGAGGAGAGAAAGCGCTGTTTCTAATCTTCTTACATTAAGATCATCAACGCAAAAAGTAAAATTACGTTGTTTTAGCATTTGGGTAATTTTCGCATTAGAGCGCTTGAGCAAGTGTAGCGAAATAGATAACGGTAATCTTCTCAAGAGATTACCAATCTGAGCTAGTGTTCTTCTAATCCCATGTAATGAAGATGTCTCTAATTGAAGAGACTTTAATACCACTATCTTCTTTAAATGCTTTTCTTTATTAGCAAGCGCTTTCTCTGTTTTTCTTATGACAATTGGCTTTGGGCTTGTATGGATTGTGCTTATGCTATTCATTTTTGCTCCTTATATTATGTCATTACGTTTTAAAGCAAGGGTTCTGTTTCTGAAATCATTCGGTTTGCTGAAGCAATCTTTTCTTCTAAAGCTGCAATTTCTTTTTCTATAAGAGCTCGCTGCTCAAAACTAAACGCTTTACTCTTTTCAAGTGTTTGGATCTTTTTATTACTAGGTAAAAGTTCAAGTCTGGTAACGGCTAATTGAATTCGGATCACTAGATTTTTAATAAGGGACCACAAATCGATCTTACCTTTTAGATCACCAAGTTTAGATACAAGGGTAATCTCTCTAAGCGACTTTGCACAAGCTCCTATTTTAATATCAGCAATAGCAGAATCTAGCAATTCTAATCTATTTTGTGGAGCGGATAATTCCAACTTTCTATTGCCAAGATTGTGGTTATAGTCCTGAAGCTGATCTCTTAAACTAGACAGCAAACCGGAGATACCAATGCCTGGGGCTTGCCTATGCCATGTTGGCTCTGTTGAGTGGCTTGTGTCCACATCAAAGTTTTGATTTGCAATTTGTTGATGTCTATCTGCATCTAGTTGTGAGAGGTTTGGCATATTTAAAGTCTCCTTTTATAATTAAGTTGATTAATTATAACATAATTATTGATTAAAGTAAATAGTTTACAATAAAAAGAGCCTATTACAATGTAATAGGCTCTTAACATTAGCCTGTTTGATTACAGCTTATATCTAAAGACCTAAAAGATCATTTAGTTGAGCTATTCCATCATTACTTACATCTTGGTTCAATGTAGTGTGAACTGGCCTGCTTTCAACCTCCATACGCTGATTCTTCCCTACCTCTCTATCTAATCGCTCTTGAGCTAGGATCCCTTGTAGATCAGCTTTTTTAGCTGACTGAATACCTATACTTGCAGTAAGCGACTCAATATTCGCGCCGATTTTTGCATTATGCTTGTTCACTTTTGCAATATCTCTATTCACATTTTTCAAGCTTATCGAGGTAATCAAACGAATAAATAGATTGGATATCTTTTGTCCAAGGTTTAGCCTTTGATTCTTATCGCTAGCCGCTGCCTTTAGACTGTTTAGATGGTTTACTCTATTTTTCAATGAAGCCGTTGATTTCCTTTTAGCGCCCAAAGCGTTGATTGCATTCTTAGCTGCCGTAATGTTATGTTCTGCCTCTTGCAGCTGCAGAGCCGTTGATTTAGGTGGAGCTGCTTCAACTGAAGTTCTATAGCTCTCATTTATTCTCTGTTGATCTTCATAACTGTTTAATTGTCCCATTGCTCCTGACATATATATACCCCTATATTTTAACGTTATTATTATTAATGATATATTTATTATAACATAATTATGAGCAAAATTCAAGTAATTACTACCTGAAGATATGTAAGCACCTTATAGTGAGTGCTTTGCTAGATATTGTTTATTTGTTGGAATACAAGATCCTGGATAGCTGGACTATTTTTTTGCATGAATTTTGAGGGAATAAAAAATCTAAAACCTATTGGTTTTCTTATAATGGTATTAATTAAACTTTTGTTTATAGGGTGGAAATCGACGTAAACCTCTTATTATCAATTCCTTCAGAAAGATCGGTCCCATTTGAGTCGAAAACTAACCGCATATTCGATATAATTATAATATAATAATAACAGAGGACACTATTATGCATAGTTTATCAACTCATAGCCCAACAACTGTCATTAATATCACAACTTCAGGTACTGGCAGCTTTGAGGGCGCTGGATGCTCATCTCGAGCAAGAAATTCTACTGATGAAAAGACTGCCCCAGTTTTTAAAAAAATTATTCCTGAAACAGTTACTTCTGTTGCTCCTTTACAAGAATCGCCTGCTTGCTGCTGCGCAATCACAAGTAATGACCTTCTTGTTGGATCTATCATCCTCCTCCCTCCCTTAGGTTTCCTAGGTGGAGCTGTTTATGCATTTGGCGCTGCAGCTGTTTTTAAAGCATGGGCAGGCATATTAGCTATAGGATCTCTAACAAAAGGTGTGTACCATACCATAGAGTCAGAGCAAATGACCTACACGGCAGAAGGAGAGTCTCATAAAGGTTTTTAATACCCCTCTTTAGCTCATATAGAGACTCTAATAATTTGATTCTTTGTAAATATATCTTTAGTTAAACCTTAGAATGTGTTACATCTATTAGATGATAAATGGGCAGAAGGTGAATGAAAATCGACAGGGAAAAAATCTTAATCCTCACATCCTCAGGAGGTGGCGGTCATCTTCAAGCAGCGCGTGCTAAATATCTAGAACTTTCAAAGCAAAAAAATGTTTCTATTATCCAAAAGGATGTTTTCTTAGATTTTTTAGGAAAATGGATGGGTAGTTCTTTTGCTGGAACATGGAATTTTTGTCAGGCGCACGGAAAGATCACCTCATTATATCTATTTTCCATGTGTATCCATTATGTAGATATTGCAATCAGCCCTCTTTTGATGGTGAAATTCCTCTACCAGATAATTAAGCATGATATTGATCGTGTTATTGACACCCAGCCGCAAGGGACAAGAGTATTTCTTAAAGCGGTTAGACTTGTTTCCAAGATGAAAAAGAAGAGGATCAAGTATGAAAAGGTTTTAACAGACCTTCCGACCAAGAAATGTAACCACTATTTCAAGCCTTTTAGAAACCTTTGTGCCAAAGATAAGGCTTTTCTAAGTGTCATCACAACAAAGCCTCTTCTCGATGGTAATGAGAGTGAAAAGGACTTTTGGAAGAAAGCTGCAGGTTTATCTTTAGATAATATCAAGTATTGTGATTTCCCTTTAAGACCTGCATTTCAAACCGCTCACAAAATGGATCATCTCTCTCTCACCTTTAATACCTATTCCCCAGAGCATACCCATTTAGTTTGCAAAAGCTTATCTTTTGGCAGCGCCTTTTACACAAGGTCCAAAAATAAAATTCTATGGAAGTTTAAACAGGAAAAGTTGTCCCTAATTACCCTTGGATCCTTCCCTCAAAAATCTGTTCTCATTGCATATATGTTAGAATTCATAAAGCAAAAAAATGCATTCAATAGGGAGAGAAAGGACATTTTATTTGTTCTAGTAGGGCCAGAAAAGACCGCTATTAGCTATTATCATTCCATTATCAAGGAGCTTGAAGAGCATAAAGACTACCCAAAAACATTAACCGTAGTCCCTCTAGCCTTTCAAAATGATGCTGCACTTGCCCCTTTATATCACAATCTAGACTTTATTATAGCAAAGCCAGGAGGACTTACTACAATGGAGTTAATAAAAGCGGTAGATGGAAGCATTTTTATTCATGATACTCCTGTACAGCAGCTATCACGATTTTTTACCTCCATCACAAAGCTCGAGCATGATGCTATGCTTCCTTGGGAGCGAGGCAATGCAAACTACATAATAGAGCACAAAAAAGCTCAGATCATTACACCTGAGCTTTTTAAACACGTGACCAAAGAATTTTTTCAGCAGCCTGCTAATACTTTTCTAGTAGGTGCAAAATAAACTCATTCCATTTGCCATCAAGGGCAAGATGTCTAAGTGTATTCTCATCTGCTCCTGTATGCTTTGCAAAGGCAGATAGATCTTCAAATAAAGTGGTCTCAGCCTCTTTGGCAAGCTGCTTTCTAATGCCTTTACTAAAGGCTTCCCACATAGAATCATATCCAAACAATCTAAAGGTCTTTTTAGAGATCTTTTTGGTATCTCTTACTAAATTTGGATGCTCGAAAATATAGCCCAAGAACTGTGTTCCTGAAATGCCTCTGGTTTGCCTTCCAAGTTTTTTCAAGCTTTTTCTATGCCATATGGCATCTTTAGTTTTATATTTACCCATCTTTTGCACAAGCGTATGAATAACCTGTTTCTTATCATTGGATAGGTTAACAATAAACTCTTTCTCTTGACTCATTTCTATGGCGTCTGATGGCGCCTCTTGCGCTCCAAGAAATGCCCCAAACAATAAAAATATACTAACTCCTAATCTTTTCATCCTCTATTTCCCTTTATTAGGGCCTCCTTAATAAATGTTTTACAAATCCATCCCAATCTTTAGCATCAACATATGGCTGCAGCTGGCAGACACTTACGTTCACATCTTCTGCAAAAAGAGCTAAATCACTTTTGATCGTCTCATACACCTCTTTCTGATTACACTTTTTAGAAAAGTCTCCTATAAAGCGCGGCCATACGGTGATAGTACGTTTTTGCGCTTTCCGCATACATTTTAACAGCTTTGGGTGCTTTAAAATATAGCATAAAGATTCAAGGGGCGGCACTGGTTTCACCTCATCTCCAAGAGAGGTAAGCTTGCTTTGATTCCAAATCAATGCAGGTAGTCCTTTTTCTCCTAAAGAGTAAAAAAGGGTGTCAAAGCAATAGGCTTGCCTTTTGGTAATATTGTCTGTAAAATCTCTTGCGGTAAGCAAAGAGAATCCAAAGATCCCTATCAATAAAATATTTCTCACTATTCCTCCAATTCTGCCAAGTCAGCAGTTATCATTATTTTTACCAGCTCATCTATACAAGTCTTTGACTCCCATCCAAGCTTTTCACGTGCCTTAGAAGCATCTGCAATAAGCAGCTCTACCTCTGCAGGCCTAAAGTATTTTTCTGAAATTTTCACAACAACCTTTCCAGATGCTGCATCGATTCCTTGTTCATCAAGACCTGACCCGCTCCAGTGGATAGTAATGCCCGCCTGTGCAAAAGCCTTTTTTACAAATGTCCTAACGCTATACATTTTACCCGTACCAATAACATAATCATCAGCAGTTTCTTGCTGAAGCATCAGCCACATCCCTTCTACATAATCTTTTGCATACCCAAAATCCCTTTGCGCCTCTAAATTTCCCAAATAGAGAACATCCTGCATCCCCTTTTTAATACGAGCAACTGCGCGAGTGATCTTTCTTGTAACAAAGGTTTCTCCCCTTCGAGGGGATTCATGATTGAATAAAATACCATTGGATGCGTGAATGCCATAGGACTCTCTATAATTTCTAGTAATATGAAAGCCATAGACTTTAGAGCACCCATAAGGAGATCGCGGGTAAAATGGGGTTTTTTCACTCTGCGGTATTTCCATCACCTCTCCATACATCTCACTGGTAGATGCTTGATAGAATTTGGTTTTCTCACAAAGGCCGAGTAAACGTATCGATTCTAAGATATTTAAAACACCTGAGCCATCAATAGTATTGGTATATCCTGGCATTTCAAAGGATACTTTAACATGACTCTGAGCGCCTAAATTATAAATTTCATCAGGCTGAATCATTTGAATCAAGGAGCATACATTTAAAGGGTCTGATAAATCCCCATAATGCAAATGAAATGCTGGCTCGTTTTCTATCAAGTGATCAATGCGCTCGGTGTTAAAAGAGGAGCTGCGCCTTTTTACCCCGTGCACTTGATACCCTTTTTCTAATAAAAACTCTGATAAATAAGAGCCGTCTTGTCCTGTTACACCAAAAATCAATGCAGTTTTAGCGCCCCATAAAGAGGTCAAACCACAAAAAAATAATATCGCTATTCGTTTCATAAACCCTTCAACTTTTTTTTTGTCCTATAGCCATTACCGTTTCTTATAGCGTATCTTCTGCAAATTTTTGTAGCTTTTCGGTAAATGCATCTTTCTAATATTTATAATATTAGCTCGTTGAATTTACCAAAATTCCCTCAAAAATTAATTGAACAGTACGCCATATGAAACGGTAACGACTATACCCTTATTCCATAAATAATTTTTATTTTCAATAGAATGTATTGTCAAAGGGTCTCTTATCTTCTATAATTGGTCTATGAAATGTTACAACGCTGCAAAAAAAATTGTCCAGACGCTACACAATGCAGGATTCACAGCCTATTTTAATGGAGGGTGGGTTAGAGATCATCTTTTAGGAAAAGATGCCGATGATATAGATATTGCAACTACTGCCACACCAGAGGATATGATAGATCTTTTCGAGAAAACCATCCCGGTAGGAATTAATTTTTCCATTTTAATAGTGGTACAAGATGAGGTACATTGTGAAGTAGCTACCTTTCGTAAAGAGTCCGATTATGTAGACGGAAGGCGCCCTGAAAAGGTGAGCCATACTACCCCAGAGGAAGATGCGAAAAGGAGAGATTTTACCATCAACGGGATGTTTTTCGACCCTTTAACAGATACGATCTACGATTATGTGGGCGGACAGCAAGACTTAAAGAAAGGGGTAATCAAAGCTATTGGAAATCCCCACCAAAGATTTAATGAAGATAGACTTCGAATGATTCGTGCATGCAGGTACAGCGCCCGTTTTTCTTTTCCCATTGAAAAAGAGACAAAAGCAGCCATTATCGCTCATGCAGGGGAGTTATTCCCAGCCGTTGCCATTGAGCGAGTATATGATGAATTCAGAAAAATGACAAAAGACCCCCATCTATTCGATGCCCTCCTTCTTCTTCATCAATTTACTCTTCTAGATGTTATTTTTAAGGACCTCCCTCTTATTTCCTATAACAAACTGGAAGAAAAACTAAAAACGCCTCTACATTTCCCAGAAAACACCTCGCCCATTGTCTATTTATATGAACTGCTAGAGGAAATCTCGCTTAGCGATAAAATTGCCCTCTGCAAACATTTTAAAGTTTCTAAAAGTGAGATTCGATTTACAGAAGAGCTGGATAAATGGAAGCACTCCTTAGATTTTAGTGATTATGAGCTGGTACAACTATATGCTCATGAAAATAGTGATAAATGCCTCAAAATAACCTCTATACACGTAAAAGATTCATCCTTTGATCGTTTTCATGCAGAGAAGAAAAAGCTCCTTAAAGAGCACATAAGGCGCCTTATTGAGAAGAGGCCGCTGATCTGCTCAAAAGATCTATTAGATAGAGGGATGAAGGCAGGAAGAGAGCTCGGAAATACCTTAAAAGAGGCAGAAAAGCTTGCTATCAATAAAAACCTCTCCACCAAACAAGAGGTTTTTCAAGCTCTATCCAACTCTAAAGACAATAAGTGAAATATCATCATGCTGCTCAGTGCCCTCTGCAAAGGCATTGACATCTTCCATGATTTTATTTACCAACTCCTGACAAGAGTTCCCATCAAAATTTTCCATCACCTGCAGCAGGCGATTCGGGGTGTAAAGCTCCTCCTTAGCATTAAAAGCTTCGGTAATCCCATCGGTGTACATTACACAAAAATCGCCCTGCTCTAAAGTCACAGTATTTGTCTCCACCTCTTCCAGCACATCAATACCAAGTGCAATCCCCTTCGTCTCATATTGATCTACCCCTTTGCCTTTTCGTTTGATAAAAATAGGTAGATGCCCAGCATCGGTAAATTGGTACGTTCTCTCTTTTTTATTTAAATACCCGGTAACCAAGGTAACAAAATTACACGACTCTTTGGTGTCGGCACAAAAAATCTTATTTGCGCTCTTAACTAGTTCATCCAAAGGAGGTCTTTGTAAAGCTGCTGTTCGTAAAATACTTCTTAAATCAAAAGAGTACAGGCAGCTAGAAATCCCCTTGCCTACACCATCTGCAATAGTGATAAGGACAGTATTATCATCAAGCTCTAAGTAATCATAGAAATCACCGGCTACCTCTTTTGCTGGAGAATAGTAGGTGGCAATTTCTACCCCGTCAATGTGTGGTTCTTCAGAAGGAAGTATTGCTTTTTGAATCTGATGGCCAATTTGCAACTCTTTTTCAAAAGCTTCTTTCAACCCTTTTTCTGTTTTTACCTGTTCAATGTAAGTTAATAGATTACCTCTCATCTCATTAAACGAGTCACCAATCTGATTGATCTCAAAACCATATTTGTCATGGATATAAGCCTTTTCTAGATGGCCCGTACCAATCGATGTCATCACCTCGCTCAGCTGATTCATAGGACGAGCCATACGTCTTGTGAAGAAATAGGTAAGGATACCGCCTATAACAATAACAAACACAAGAAAGATACCCAGTTTAAACAAAAACGATAAAAAGCTATGCATAATAACGGTCTCTGGAATAGATATCATCAAATACATAGGCGTCTTGGGTATTTGCTTGATATCCACAAAATGCTTTTTGTTTTTAAAGGCAAAGGTCTGACCATCTTTGACATAGGAAATTTGATCAAGAGTGATCGTATTCTTTCCAGCCTTTTTGGAAAATTTTTTCCCTTCAAAATCTTTGTTTGTCGTAGCAATAACCGCGCCCTTGTTATCAATCACAGATATTACCAGCCCCTCTGTATTTTGAAACTGCTTCATTCGAGAAAGCATCGTTTCTAAAGAGACAATACTCATCACAATAGCGTCGGCCTTTGCATCTCGATGGATGTAACGAACTACATACATACTATAATTATACACAGGATCTTTTGTAATAAAAACGCTCTCTTTACCACTTTGCAGTTCTTTTAGATTAAAATACCGAGAAAAATCTACCCCTTCATACAAGGACAAGGTGCTTTTTTCGCAAATAATCTGCCCTTTTGGGGTAACTTTGTTGTACACAATAGCAGAAATATTTTGATCAAGGCTGAATTTTTTAAGAATACGGTTTAAATCCGTATGTGCTTTATCACTATCGGTCAAATGGAAGGTAACAACAAATTCCTCAATTAAATTTAGGCTATTTTGGTGGTATAACTCATTTTCCTGCACCCAATCAATCTCCTCTCTCGTCATCAAGTCCACTTCTTGGTATAAATTTCTTACATATTGCCGGTAATCAACCACGTAAAGTACTGCTGAATAAATAATTAAAGGAATGCCCAAAAAAATCATACTAATGGACAACACTCTAAACCCTAGTGATCCCGATAAGCCTCTTCTTGCCTTTTTACCCATAATCTGCCATCCTTATACTCTCTTATGAAAGAACTTTTTTCCAAAAATAACCCTATTTTCAAGCACTTAACAAAGCTATGCGCCTCTGCATCGTATCGATATGCCCAAAAACATGTTGTCATCACAGGAGATATCCTAATTAAGGAGATCTCTTCTATACTGCCTATCAAAACACTTGTCACTAATCAAGAAGTTTTTTTAAAAGCCGAAAAAACATACTTAGTAGACAAGCAAATATTAAAAAGTGTTTCAGGGCTCGCCTCTATTCAAGGCCCCATTGCAGAAGTGCCTCTCCCCCCTTTTGTAGATCTTTGTAAAAAAAGTAAGATAGTAATACTTGATAATATCTCCGATCCAGGAAATATGGGGACGATCATACGTAGCGCCCTGGCATTTGGAATAGATGGCATACATATCACCAAAGGGTCATGCGATCCTTTCAATGACAAGGTCATAAGGAGTTCAAAAGGGGCGATATTTAAAATTCCTCTATCATATGAGCCCTACACACCGCTAGATATCTCAGGATTTGACCTTCTTCTTGCCCATATGGAGGGGGAAAATAGCCATGAACTAAAGTTGCCTAAAAAGCCTATAGCACTTGTGTTAAGTAACGAAACAAGAGGGCTCGATCCGAAATGGACTGGGAAGAAAGTAGCAATTAAAATGTTTAATACCATGGAATCACTAAATGTTGCGGTCGCAGGCTCCATTCTTTTTTATGAGCTTGCAAAACACTCTTTTTTAAGAGATAATAGTACTCATAATGAGTGAAATGACCCAACAAGGCCGCGTACTATCCATCAGAGGGAAATATATTCATATCCTTTCTGAAGAAAAGATTACCATATGTTATCTAAAAAATTCCTTTCGTAGAGAAAAGACCGATCAAAAAAATACCATAGCAATAGGAGATCTGGTCCTATTCAATGAAAAAGATCAGATAACAAAGATATTAGAAAGAAAAACTGTCCTCCAAAGGATGGATCCCCTCAACCACAGAAAAAGGCATATACTTGGCGCTAATATAGACAGAGTATATATCACCTTTGCCATACAATCGCCTGCAATAGACATCCCCATGATAGACAGGTACGTGATGGCGGCACAAAAAGGGGGGCTAATACCGGTAATAGTTCTCAATAAGATCGATCTTGTTCAAGATAAGTCCCTTGTAAACTCCCTGGTCCATCTATACAATAACATCGGAATAGACGTCTACCCCATATCCACCTACACAAAAGAGGGAATGGATGCCTTAAAAGAATCGCTACAAGGTCATTTATCCATATTTTCCGGGCCAACAGGAGTTGGCAAGACATCGCTAATCAATATTGTAGCAAATAAAGAGCTGCTGGTAGGAGAAATCTCAGCTAAGATACAAAAGGGAAAGCATACCACTACCTATTCCTCTCTAATAGCCTTAGAAAAAGATACTTTTATAATAGACACCCCAGGAATAGCATCGTTTGCACTGTTCGATGTTACCGAGCAGGAGACACTACTATATTTTGGCGATCTAAACGAGCCACTAGGCAATTGTAAATTCCGCACCTGCACACACACCCATGAACCCTCGTGTATGGTAAAAGAAGCGGAAAAGCAAAATCTGCTCTGCCCTATCCGCCTCTCCTCTTTCCAGACTATTATCTCCGCAGAGTAAGGAGCCCGCCCCTTATAGTCATTATATAGTCATTACCGTTCCTTATGACGTATCTTCTGCGAATTTTTGTAGCTTTTTGATAAATGCATCTCACTAATATTTATAATATTAGCTCGCTAAACGCCCCAAAATTCCCTCAAAAATTCATTGAACAGTACGCCATAAGGAACGCTAACGACTATAGTTGTTCCCGATACGATTTCAAATGCACCTACTAAGATTCTGGTCTTTCTGAGAAGCCTAGCCCATGTGCCGGAGGTTCATCTGCTGGAGGAGGTTTTCTAAAATGAGTAGGCTTAGCAATAGATATAGTGGTGGTTGTAAAAAGTCTATTTAGAGATCTATGCACTTTAGAAAAAAAATCATTATACAGCCTATGACGGTAAACTTTACGTATATGCAATATTGCAAGTTTGGTAAATACATCAGCAAAAGAGACTAATGGAAAGCATGGCACCTTATAAAGCCTATTCAAGTGAGGTTTTGAAAGAATCTGTGAGTTAACATACATAAAAAATACCGTACTCACAGTAAGCAATAGTTGAAAAGCTCTCTCTGCAATCCTTTCCCGACGAGGAATCTCACTAGATCCAAAAGCTCGCCTTCTACTCCTATCTAATTCATTAAAGCAGTTAAATACAACTCCTAATAGACCTACATGAGTTGCGGCGAAGCTTGTGTTTACAACAAAATTTAACATAAACAGATACTACCACAACAACTCTAATACAGCAATAGACAAACACAATCTTTATAAAAACCTCAACTATACAAAAAAGATCGGATAGGTATGTTTAGAATTATGGGAACAATCAAAGATATATACGCCTACGAGCTGCTTGACTCAAGGGGAAATCCAACCATTGGATGTAAGGTTATGAGTAACAGCGGTTTTGAGGGGTTTGCAATAGTGCCCTCAGGGGCGTCAACAGGAGAGCATGAGGCTTTTGAGCTGAGGGACAACGATAGAAATCACTACCACGGAAAGGGGGTAAAAAAAGCGATAGCAAATATAAACGGTCCCCTTACAAAGGCTTTGATAGGCAAAAGTATATTCGACCAAAGAGCCATTGACCAAATAATGATAGATCTTGATGGAACAGAAAATAAGAGGCGTCTTGGGGCCAATGCCATCCTAGCCATCTCGATGGCGGTATGCAGGTGTGCAGCCGCGGCAAAAGATGAGCAGCTCTATCGTTACCTAGGAAATGACGGCTACACCCTGCCCACACCCATGATGAATATCATCAACGGCGGCGCCCATGCCGATAACAACGTTGACTTCCAAGAGTTTATGATCTCCCCCCATGGTTTTAGTACATTTTCAGATAAAGTTCGTGCTGGATCGGAAGTATTCCACACTCTCAAAAAGATTTTAAAGAACAAAGGGGCCTCTACAGCCGTAGGTGATGAGGGAGGATTTGCCCCCAATCTCTCATCCACAGAAGAGGCGCTAGATTTAATAGTACAGGCAATCAAAGAGACAGGATATAAGCCAGGAAAAGAAATTTCTATCACTCTTGATTGTGCGGCATCCTATTTCTTCAAAGATGGCAGCTACTATATAGAAAAAAAGGATCCTGCCAAAGGAATGCGATCGGCATCAGAGCAGGTAAGCTACCTAAAAACTCTTCTAGCCCTCTACCCCATCACATCGATAGAAGACGGCCTCGATGAAAATGACTGGCAAGGGTGGGAGATACTAACAAAAGAGTGCCAAGATTCGCAAATAGTTGGCGATGACATCTTTGTAACCAATAAAAAATTCCTAAAAAGGGGGATAGAAGAAAAAGTAGCTAATGCCATCCTCATCAAGCCCAACCAAATTGGGACCATAACAGAGACATTAGATACCATCGCCTATGCCAAAGACAATAACTATAGCTTTATCATCTCCCACAGATCAGGAGAAACAGAAGACTCATTTATTGCAGACCTTGCCGTCGCAACCAATGCCCCAGAGATAAAGACCGGCTCCCTCTCCCGCTCCGAGCGCATATGCAAGTACAACAGGCTCTTGATCATTGAGCATGAACTTTAATACTCGGGCGCGGCCCTTAACAATCCCATCTTTTCTTTTTTTTTCTAAAAAAAAGAAAAAACCTACTACAATTGTAGTAGGTTAAGGAGAGTCTGATAAACTACACTTTTTAGAATTTCTTCAGATTTTTTGAAATGAAGTCTATTTTGGAGTAAGCGGCATCCCTGTAGGGATGGAGCGCAACGAAAAATAGAATTTATAAGAAATCTGGAAAACTATAAAACTGTCCGTTTTTCAGAGTCTCCTAAGAGAGTCTAACATTTTCAATACTATCTTGTAGCTTTCTGAAGGTGGATTATTATGCTTAGCATCACTTACAGCAGCTTGTACATCTTCCAAAGTGGTTAGACCTCTTTTAGACCTTTCTAAACGTTGCTCAGCTGAAGTAATATCTCTTTGGGCAGCGTCCTTATTGTCCGCAGAAGTTATATCTTCCATTATATTTTTTGCTTGTTCTATTAGGCCCGCTTTTGCTAATACACCTACAAACTGAGCTAATCTCCTATCGTGCCGCTGACTGTCTGTAAATAGCATAAACTCCTTTTTTACTAACTTAAAAGTTTCTTCAAAGCCCTTTGTATCCCCAAGATTGCGTTGAGCTACGGCAATCTCATATAAGTCCAAAATCTGACCATACGGATTCACAGCATCTTTAGGTCTTGCTACTAAACCAGATTTTATTTGCGAAATTGTATCTAAGACCTCTTCTTGACCAACAAAGAGCTCTTTAGTAACTGTTATATCCGTTAACAACTCTTTTAATTTCATAAATCTAGCTAGTCCATTAGCTAAGTTTTTAGGATCAACAATGATCTTTTTTAGAGTATTAAATGTCTCTTTTGCTTCTCCTCTAAAACCAGCCTTATTCAGAGCTTTTACAGCCGCAACTAGCTGGCTGTATTTGCAAAGCGGATCAGCTTGATCGTTAATCATAGATATCGCTCTATTAAATGTCTCGCGAGCAGCTTCTTTATCATCAATGACAGCTTTTGTAGAAGCAATACTAATAAGCTCATGTGCAAGAAGCTCTTTACAAGCCTCTGCACTCTTAATTGCCTTTTTAGCTTCTTCTGTTTTACTTGCAGCATGATACAGTTTTGCAAGCCTTACTTGAGCATATACAATGTAATCTCTTTCAATTGATTCAAGAATAGCTTCTGCAGAACGTATTACTTTTTCTACAGGAAGATCAAAAGCTAATCCTAAGTCAACTGTTAGATTGAATATCTTTCCTATGTGTGCACTTTTTGGAAGGTTTTCTATTAGACCATCTATCTCTTGAAATGTTTGTGTTGCACCCTGTTCATCTCCAACCTTTATTTGAGTTTTTAAAATCTTAATAAAAGCAGGAAATTTTTGATCAAAAAGTCTAATACTACCCGCTATTTTTTTTGCCTCACTTATTATTCTATATGGTAAGTTATCTAAATTACCTTTACAGCGGCTATCTAAGTTACCTGTACAGTGGCTAACTAAGCTATCTCTATTCAACCAGAAATTGACTATAGGCCGCACAATCTGGCTATCTTCACCCTTATGCAACCATTGTTTAACTATAAACGTCACCTTATCTACATTTTGCACAGCCTCGGATGGATCATTCCCTAAAAAACTCGATAAACACATAAGAAATCGCGTGGTATGGGTGGGGGTATTATCACTGTCTAAATCTAGTACTGGCCCTCTTGACTTTGAAACTGAATCCATAGTAAACATCCTTGGTGATTTCTTTTCTAATCTTATAACTTATCATTACATGCTCTTAAAATAAAGAAGAATCTACCAAGCTGCTTCCAACCATCTACCTATTTTTTTTATATACCGAGTGTTGCACTTCAACCTTGAACTAGGGAATGTAAAAAGATAGCTTCTATTGACTTTATATCTATTGTATTAAACTCTATAAACATGCATTCTATCTGATAGAAAAATCATACATACAGAATACTTATAAAGTATTAAAAACGAACACTTAGTTTTATCCTAACAATATCAATACTTAAGGAGACTCTTCAAATGAAAGATGAGCATCATAATATAAGAGCCAATTATTTTGAGAGCCCTTTTAAGAGCTTTCCTATAAACAAGCAAACTACCAATCCAAATATTATAGCAGGACGTTATAGTTACTATTCTGGGTACTACCATGGTCACAGTTTTGATGACTGCGCTTACTATTTAATGCCAGATAAAGAAGATGCCGACAAGCTAATTATAGGTAGCTTTTGCTCTATAGCAACAGGGGTAATCTTTATGATGGCAGGAAATCAAGGACATCGAATGGACTGGATCAGCACTTTTCCTTTTTTTTATGCAGATGCCCCTTTTAATCAAGAGGCAAAAGATGGAATGAAAAGCAAAGGCGATACAATCATTGGAAATGACGTATGGATTGGAGCAGAAGCATTGATTATGCCAGGAGTTACCATCGGTGATGGTGCAATTATTGGAGCAAGATCCATTGTAACAAAAGACGTAGAGCCCTATACAGTTGTCGCCGGATCTCCTGCTAAACCAATTAAAAAAAGATTTTCAGAAGAGCAAATAAAGCAGCTGCTAGAAATCTCTTGGTGGAACTGGTCAGATGAAAATCTTGAACATGCAATGCCATTACTATGCTCCGATAACATCGAAGCGCTATATGAATATTTTCTGAGAATTACTTAGACATGTAATCGTTAAGATCTTTTTTGTTTGTCTTAAAGGCTGGCTGGCCCTCTGTCCAGTTAGCAGGGCATACCTCGCCATTGTCTTCAAAATGCTCAAGGGCCTTAACCATACGAAGCGCCTCTTCAACAGAGCGACCTAAAGGTAGATCGTTGATAAGCATATGCCTCACCACCCCCTCTCTATCCATCAAAAATAGTCCGCGGTAAGAGATGCCTTCATCTTCTTTTAAAACGCCAAAATTACGAGAGATTTCTAAATTCATATCAGCAAGAAGTGGATAGGTAATACCTTGAATACCACCCTTCTCTTTAGGTGTGTCCAGCCAGGCCATATGAGTATAGTGGCTATCACGAGAGCAGCCAACAAGATTCACGCCAAGTGCTTTAAACTCTTCATATCGCTGCTGAAAAGCGTGCAGCTCTGTAGGACATACAAAAGTAAAATCCAAGGGATAGAAAAATAGAATGGTATATTTATACTCTCCATCTGTCAGGCAAAAATCTTCAACAATCTTCCCCCCATCAACAACCGCTATACCCTTCACCTCAGGCGCCTTCTTACCAATCAAACTCATCATATTTCTCCTTCTATTTAAAAGAAAAATATTAGCAGCTACGCGTTTATTGCGCAATCATTATAGGCGATGTGGGGCGCTGCCCCACACCCCGGAAAGGGTCGTAGACCCTTTTCAAACCCATAGCTGATTTTTTCTGCTAACGCACAAAAAATAAAAAATGAAGAAAATAACTAAGAAACAAAGAATAGGAAAAATATACCCAATAGCATACTTTTTCACTCTGGATATTTATATTATCTTCTGGCGACCGTGTACAACTAAGTACTCGGAGCCAGAAGATAATATAAATATACAAGTGAAAAACGCACTGGAGAGGATTCGAACCTCTAACCTCCTGGTCCGTAGCCAGGTGCTCTATCCATTGAGCTACCAGTGCAGAATAGACGCTATAGCATACTCTCTTTGCTCTTTATAGCAAAGTAAAAAATCCTTTATTTGTAACAATTGCTTTGCCGTGGTATTGTTTTTGCATGGAAATTGATTGGGAAGAGATTTGGAGGATACATAGTCCTTATTATAAAAATGGCCGTTTTGAGTTAGATCTTGATAATGGGGAGTGTGTACTATTGCATCCTGGAGCGGCTTTTGGTGATGGCTCGCACCCCACTACCAACCTGGTTTTAGGTCAGCTTGGCACTCTTGTTAAGGGAAGGACGGTGGTGGACCTAGGAAGTGGCTCAGGTGTATTGTCTTTAGCATCAGTCAGATATGGAGCTAAAGAGGTGTTTGCCTTTGAAATTGATAAAGCATCCATTGAATCTATGGAAAAGAGCATTGCTCTCAATAATATTACCAGTATAAGTATCAATAAGCGCCCTCAGAGCTTTGACATCGTTTTGCTCAACATGATCTCCTCTGAGCAGGAAATAGCTCTTAGAAGCCACCCCTACCTCCTTGCCCCAGGCACCATTTTTCTAGTATCAGGGATTTTGGAGGAGGAAAAAGACAATATATTGCAACGATTTAACCCTAAGCATCTTATAAAAGAAGTCGTCGATAAATCCTGGATCTCATTGTGTTTTATGCTTTAACTTTATAGTTTTATATTTAATTAAACTAATTATTATGTTATAATTAATCCTTAATTAACAAAGGGGATCTTTTTATGCATATTACTTCATCTATTTCACAATTAACATCATCTCTTAAAGATGCAGTTACTAACTCTTCTCTAGTACAAAGGTTTACAAATGGCCATGAAAATGAAACTACACAAAAGATCCAAGCACTAGAAGCGGATATATCGGGCCTAGTTCAATTATATAAATTGCAATCAGAGAGCAAGCAATTAGAACCTACCCATCCATGGATGCAGGCTCTATCTAACACCATTAAAGTAAAAAAAGACGAACTTACTGTATTACAAACCGCTAGCTATATAAATGAAGCTACACAAAAGATCCAAGCACTAGAAGAGAATATATCAGGCCTAGTTCAATTATATAAATTGCAATCAGAGAGCAAGCAATCAGAGAGCAAGCAATCAGAGAGCAAGCAATTAGATCCTAATCATCAATGGATGGAGGCTTTACTTATCGCCATTCAAATAAGAAGAGACGAGCTTGCTGTATTACAAACCCATAGCGGGAAATAGAAAATCACCGAGGAATTATGTTTGCAACACCTACATCACCACTTTCTCAAAGCAAAGAAATCGCTTCTTGTAAAAACAAGAGCAAAGAGAGTGCTTTACCGGTATACATTAACCCTAATACGTTAGAAAGGACTATCCCTACCAGCAACCATGCACAAATTGTTGTGGCAGGACAGATTCAGAATAAATAATAGATCGAGGAGATAATAATGATTTCATTTTTACAGTCAACAGGGGGCAGCATTTCGAATGCAGCACATTCTGCAGGAGGAAGCGTTAAAGCAGCCATAAATAGTGTTACAGAAAAGGTTCAAGCAGCTTTTACATCGGCACCAAAAGCACCAGAGGTGCCACTTCCGCTTGATTCAACATTCGAGGTCATTAAACGCCTAGAAAATGTAACCCGTGAATTAGAGTCTTTTGAGAGGCTACCTATAGCAGAACAGTCAAGTACTGCAAACATACGAAAAGCAAGCGGCTTAGTCATGGAGCAAAGTAGATTAAAAGGTCTTCTAAATTATCTTCCTCATCCAGAAGAACGAAAAGATGCAAAGAGATATCAAGCATTAGTAAGGGAGTATAAAAAGATGTGCAAGGGAGGAGTAAATCCTAATCGAACTCATATGAAAAATCTATTCGAGCAAATACAGGAGCTGGAATCTAAGCTATTAAATGAAAACAGCTACACTCCGACAGCACAAGTAGCAGCAACAGCAGCTGAGTCAACAACTACAGCAGAAGCAACTACTACAAAGAACAAAAGAATGAATGCAATTACAATTGAATATTTTAAAAGATTAAATGCGGGAGAAGATGGCCGTTCTGAGTCTATGTTGCAACTTTCTAGAGAGGCAAATGATCTTTATTATGATAGTTAAGGTGACTCTGATAAAGAATACTTAGATTGATTATTTTTAAAGCCTACTACAATTGTAGTAGGCTTTTTTTTGTCTAAAAATAACCAATGGATTCTTCAGGGTTTTGATTCTAAGGAGACTCTGATAAACGAGCAGATTTATAATTTTCCAGATTTCTTATACATCCTATTTTTCGTTTCGCCCCATCCCTACAGGGATGCCGCTTACTCCAAAATCGGATTTATTTCAAAAAATCTGAAGAAATTCTAAATAGTGCAGTTTATCAGAGACTCCTATATCAGCTGAGGTTTTTTCTTTTTGCTTTCTAAAAGAGCATCCTTTTCGATCGCTTCAAAGGAGAAGACAAGGCCAGTTTTTTGCCAGATATGTTGCATACAAGGCCTAAAATGAACGCGGTTGACCAGCTCCATCTCTTTTGTCTGGTAGAAATACTCCTTTTTCAGCTCTTTAACCAGGGGCCGTATATCTTCCATAGAGACATCTTCCTCTAAGATGAAGATAGGGCTTGTTTTGGTTAAAAGCCCTTGGATTTTACTGCGTATTTCCCCGGCAGATATTCCATCATTTAGAGAGAGAACGTCTACGCCGTTGATAAAGGATATCATCTTGTCGCCCTTCTTCTTATCCTTTCGTATAACAAAGATATGAGAGTGCATAGACTCGCCAAATAGAAGGAAGATAAAGCGTTTTTTCATCCCTTTGATAAAGATTGCAACCCTCTGTTCTTCGTATTTTTTTGCAAAGGGAAAGTCTTGGTAGTAGATATCGTAAAATTTATGAAGGATATTTTTTGATAAGAAGTTCACAAGAGGGATAGAGAGAGATTTTATGAAAAAGATACTTGCTGCAAGCAGGATAAACCCAAGCATTACAAAGCCTGATGCAGCGGTAAGGCCTAAAACATCTTCAAAAAGTGCCATAGAGAGCGGCGCAAGCAGCACTCCTGCAAAGCTTAAAAAGTTTCCAGCGGCGACCACTTTACCACGTTTTTCTGAAGGGCAAAACATTTGCATATACGATTCTAAAGGTATTTGATACATCCCACCAAAGAGTCCTACCAATATTAAAACAAAGATGACAGCTGGGATAGAGGCTGAAAATAGTGGGATCATAAAAGCTAAAAATGACATCGCAATCATAGCAATTGCAGATACTCCTAAATGCACTTCTTTCTTACAAAGTCTTCCAGAAATAATAGAGCCCACAGCGATCCCAATAGAGGTGCCAAGAAATAGATATCCCCCGCCAACCTCTGTCATACCAAGTGACATCATAGCAAATGGTATCAAGTTAAGCTGTAAAAAGGCGCCAATAAACAAGAAAAATGCCGATCCAATCACCACAAGTAAAAGCTTTGGAGTTTTACTACACATTTTCAATGTCTCTACAAGCTGAGAGAAAGGAGCTCTTTTTGCAACGACTTTTGCTCCCACCGCTATGGTTTGAGGGATATTCAAGCTGGCCACAAAACCTATAATAGAGGCTATCATACATACGCTCAAAGAGAGCAAAAAATTTCTACCTGTAATTTGTGTTAAAAAAGAGGCCATAAAGGTACCAAAAATAATTGCCAGGTAAGTGTAACTTGTTACATAACTATTGGCTTTGGCAATATGTTCTTTTTTAACCAGCTCAGAAATAATACTATATTTAGGAGGGCTCATCACTGCACTTTGCAGGGCAAGGAGAAATACGCAAACATAACATCCCCATTCCATCTGATTCGCATATACGTAGTAACCAAGACCGATAATCGCAACTTCCAAAGCTTTCATCCAAACAATAATCTTTTGTTTAGAGACTCTATCGGCAATCGCACCAGAAATACTTGAAAAAAGTAAAAAGGGTAAAACATAAAATACGGCAACTAATTTTGTCACATGCGAGGAGTTCTCCACCCCTTTCATATCAATTAACAGATAGATCGTTAAAAACTTAAAAAGGTTGTCGTTAAAAGCTGCTGTACATTGAGCAAGGTTTAAAAAACTTAAGGCTCTTTTCTTTCGAACTTCGCCATATCGTCTTTTTATTTTTGAATACTTGCCAGAAAGAGTCTTATCCATAATAATTACTTTGGTGTACTGTATATTAAACCAATTGTAACGTCTATGACCGATTTTTTCAAGAAGACATTTAAGTCTTATACTAGCAATTCTTTTAAAAATCTTGCGGATAAATGCACAGAAAATATTTCTTTGCAGCCCCACTCTCATAAAACATACCTTGCCTACCCTTCTAATGAGGCAAAAGATTATTTTATTCAATCTTTTCTTGATAAAAATAAATATCTCTTTGGAATACGCTTTATAACTATCCAACAATTTGTTCACCTATCTCTAAAAATATCTTACCAAAAAGACCTTCTTTTTCCTTCCCATTATGAATTAATGTTTTTTTTAGAAGAGCGAATTGACCGTTTGATTGAGGCAGATAACAACGCCTCCATCCTATTAAAAGAGTATGTGGGCGATAAAAAAGAGAGGATAACGGCCCTTTCCAGCAATCTCAGTCACATCTTTTTAGATTATATGCTTTATGGTAAAAATGCTCTCTTAGATTGGAAAGAAGAAAATAATTGGCAGCAGGTTCTTTATAAGGAGGTGATAGAAAAGTGGACCTCTATTATTGACGCTATTGAAAACTGTCCTGCTCCCCCATTCCCTCTCCATCTACATATATTTGGAGTGGATGAAATCCCAGAGCTATACCTTAGCTTTATGCAAAAGCTATCATCTAAGATAACCTTTTCTTTCTATTTTTTCTCCCCCTCCCCTTTATTTTGGGGTGATCTTATATCCAGAAAAAAAAGTGCCTATCTAGACAAGCTCTTTCAGAAAAAAAACACCTCCATTGAAGAGCGGTTAGAATTTGCAAGCTATGTAAGCGGTGATCACCCGCTTTTATCCCATTTTTGTGAAGCAGGCAAGCCGTTATATACTTTTTTACAGGAAGGGGAAAACAAAGAAGACTATGTCGACATCGAGATGGCATCTGATCTAACCTATATCCAAAAGGCTCTTCTCTATCAAATAAAACCAGCCCCGCCCCCTTTTGAAGACGATACCTTTACCATACACAGCGCTCCCTCTTTACTTCGAGAGGTGGAAGTGCTTATTACCAATATTTTATCTACCTTAAAAAAACATCCAGGGCTGCATCCATCTGATATTACTGTTTTAGCACCAGATATGGACATATACTACCCATATATTGCCTATGCTTTTGCAGGCGGCGAGCATCCTTTTTCTTATGCCATATCCAATCTGAAAAAATCAAGACATAACAAAAGTCTAGAAGCTTTAGAACTCTTATTCTCTTTAATCGATAGCAGATTTGAAAAAGATGATATCATAAGGATATTCTCCTCACCATTGTTTGGGCGGAAATGTCAAATCAATGGAGATGATATAGAGATCTTAAAAAAAATTATAGAGCACACAGGAATACGTTGGGGTTTTGATGACAAATCTAAGAGCTCTATTTTAGATCAAGATGAGATCTGCTCTTTTGGTCTTTTTAAGAAAGGTTTTTCCCATATCCTAGACTTGATTACAGAGAAAAATTCGAGCATAGAGTTTTCACAGGTAGAAAGTATCGGTGATATTCTATTTCTTATTGAAAATCTTCATGCAGATATCTCAGCCTTCAAAGAGCGTAATTATACGTTAAAAGCCTTTCTTGAGATGAGCATCTCTTTTGCAGAGAAATATTTGTACATCGAAGAAGAGGGGGACTTTTTCTTTAAAGAAATAAAGAAAATCACAGACCTTGCAAGGACATCCACCTATAAATATAGCTTTACCAGTTTCAAAAGGTTGCTTGGGGAGATTTTTTCGAAAAAAGGGAGCCATGAAAAAACTTATGAGCGCCCTCCTATTACCTTTTCTTCAATGGAAAGCTCTCCACCGGTAGAAAAAACGCTTTTCTTTATTGGGCTAGATGGGGAAAGTTATCCTAAAAAAGATACGCTACGCTCTCTAAACGAACTAAGAACCAGCCCCCTTTATGAAAAGAAATCTAGCCCAGCAAAAAAAGCCCGCTACTACCTCTTAAAAGCCATTTCTTCTGCAAAAACAGCTATATGCTTTAGCTTTACTTCGAACAATCCCGTAGATGGAAAAAGCAGAACCTACAGCCCGCTTATTGAGGAAATGATCCATGCCCTTTGTTTACACGAGCCGAAGGTGCACCCTTTTACGCCATATGCGCCCATGTATTTTGAAAAACCGCATATATTTGCAAAAAATTACAAACTCTACCTAGCATCGAAAAAAACTCCCTCCTCCCCCTTCCATTTTACTGGAGAGGAAAAAAAATCCAGCTCTATTAGGACCATTGAATACAAAGAACTTTCTCTGTTAACACGCTCCCCATCAGGATTCTTTTATAATCTTTCGGCAAAATTATATGAAAACAAATACTTTACCCCCACCTTATTTGATGATAGTGAGTTTGTACTCTCCTATCTTGATAAATCGATCATCACAAAAAAACAGGTAAAAAGTGATACGCCAACCTTTACCGATTTAGTAGAGACTAATAAACTTCCCACCGCCCTTTTTGAAAAGGCTGCAAAAAAAGAGCTGCTTCTATCCATTGATAACGAAAAAAAACTGCTTAAAAAGCATCGCTTTTCCCACGACCCTTATATTAACTACCATCTAGATCCAAATATAGGAGAAGCGGTAAACAAAGGATCTACATTATTTCTCCCTGCGATTGAGTTAACTACCAAGGAGAAGAGTTATATTATTAAAGGGATCATCCCCAATCTAACGGAAAAGGGGTTAATCTCTTTTAAAAAGCCAAACAGCGCTGAAATATGGAAATTTTTACCTTGCCTGATACTCCTTTCTCACCTGGATACAGAAATACCAACCACCATTCTCTTTTTAAAAGAGGGAGAGGTAAGAGCCTACAAAAAAGAGGTGCTCAGACCTCTTTTAAAACCGCTTCTCTCTTATTATGAGAAAGCGCTTGTAGATATCTCGCCCGTTGTTCCAGAGGCGGTAGATGAATATATCAACCATAAATCTATCGCTTTTGCAAACCTAAAAGCTAAGCTTCTCACCCGTTTCCATGACCCTTATTTAGAAAAAGGTGAGCCAAAAGACTATTTACATTTTACTAAAGAGTTAGATAGCCTCTCTTCCATTTTTAAAGGAGATAGCAATGAAATCGTATAACGTATTAGACCCTACCTCCCCACTTTACGGAAAAATTTTCATAGAAGCATCTGCAGGCACTGGCAAAACTTTTGCTATAGAGCACATGGTATTGCGCCTTATTCTTGATGGGATGTGTATAACAGAGATATTAGTGGTGACCTTCACCAAAGCAGGCGCTGGTGATCTTAAGACACGTATTCATACCTCCCTGCTCCACACTTTAGAGATGATACAAAATGATGATAAGACAATCCCCTACCTCCGCTCCTTAAAAAGCAAACAAGAGGCTATCCTTTTATTAGAAAATGCATGCGCCCTTTCCAGTGAAATGCCAGTATGCACCATCCACAGCTTTGCCTTTAACTCCCTTGGCTCTTTTGCTTTTGAAGGGGGAGTGGACTTAGACCTACTCCATTTTGAGGATGAAAGAGCAAAAGATGTTACGCTCACCGCTATTTTAGATACCATGCGTTCTGAAACAACAGAAGAAAATATCTCAGCGGCACAATGTACAAAGATGATGGACTTTTTTGAGAGAAAGCTTGCTAGCTTCACTCGAAAAGTAGCATCCATTATTGCTAATGAAAAGAATCTAGAAACTCCGCCTGCTTATAAAGAGCTCGAAGAAGATTTTCTTAGAGAGCTTGAGGACATATCTTTTGAGGATTTATATGAAGAGTTTTTATCCATCGCCCCCTCTTATAAAAGAACGACAAATAGACAAAAAGAAATTCACCCCCATTTAATTGATCAAGTAAAAGTACTTGCTGAGAAAGATCTTGATGCCCTCATCCTTTCTTCCCCTTCAATTATTGAACTATTACAAGAAGAGAACTTAAAAAAGAATAAAACGGTCCCTGAAAACTTTATTCTACCTAGACTTCTAAAAGCCCTCTACCCTATTTTTACCACGGCAAAAAATCCAGAGACACCCATCACACACATTGCAATTAAGGCTAAAAAGCGATTGGATGACATGGATATTAAAAGCCCTGATGCTATTTTATCAACCATGCTAAAGGCCCTTTCCAAACCTCTATTCAAAGAAAACATTCAAAGCCTATACTCTGCCTGCATCATTGATGAGTTCCAAGACACCGATCCTATTCAGTGGGATATTTTAAGCTCATTATTTTTCTCTAAAACAAAACTCTTTTGTACCGTTGGTGATCCTAAGCAGTCCATATACGCTTTTCGTGGAGCAGATTTGCCTACCTATTTAAAGGCAAAGAGATCCTTTAGCACCCACCTTTCCCTTGACACCAACTTCCGTTCCCATGAAAAAATCATAGACACCCTAAACAATCTTTTTTCTGAAGAACATGCCGCTGGCTTTCTCTCTTTTACTCAGCCATCTGATGATCTTAAATATGTAAAAGTAAAGGCTGGGAAAAAAAGTATCGAAGCATCTAGTATTGAAATGCTCCTTTGCCCTCCTCCAAAGAAAAAAACGGTACGGTCGAGTTTAAAGGAGGCTGAATCGCTCTATTTTTTACCCCATATTTGCAATAAAATAAAGTCCCTCTCGATTGATCTAGATAATATCGCCATCCTTGTAAAAGATCGCTACCAAGGCCTTGCTGTATCACTCTTTTTAAAGCGGATGAATATCCCTGTAAAGGCTAATATCTCCGCATCGCTTCTTGAATCATCGCTCTTTTCCCTTTTTGAGACGCTGCTCTTTCTTACCTTAAACCCAAGATCAGAGTCGCTTATTAAAAAGCTTCTCACCCACCCTATTATTAACGCACCCATCGATCTACTCAAAGAGGACTTGAAAAATCCCCTTTTACAAAAACTTTCCATAGATTTTACTTTGCTTGGCAGCGCCCTAGAAACAGGAGGTATCCATACCTACTTGCAAAAGCTTATCGATACTCCGTTATTTGAGGGGCAATCTATTGGAGAACTTATCTGCACAAATGAAGAAAATTATCTTACCATGATGCAGATTTTTTCCTTATTCCTCTCGAATTTTGAAAAAGATCCCAAACACTTTATCAGCGAAATCCAAAAGCTCAATCCCGATGTGTTTACCTTTTTGAAAAAAGGAACAGGTACCGATAAAAAAAGTGTTACCATCATGACCTCTCACCTGAGCAAAGGGCTAGAATTTGAGGTCGTATTTGCCTTATCCCTTTACACTCGGATGAAGCAAGCTCCTCAAAATGAGCAAGAAGCTATCTTGATTGATAAAGAGAAGATGCGCCTTCTTTATGTAACGCTCACCAGGGCAAAATCCCACCTCTTTATCTACGGAACATTATTTGGATCAGCCTTTCCTCTTGAAAAAGGTAATGGATCCCCTTTAGAGCTCTTTTTAGCACGTGTTAATAGCGCTTTCTTAAACTATGACGCGCTTTATCAAAAGGCATCATCACTCAGCTTTGAGCATATCACAGAAAACGGTCATATACCGGTAACCATTCTTCGCATAAACGCATCGATACCGCTTGAAAAAACGGAAGACAAAAATACTATCTTACCACCAGAGGAACCTCTGAGCTTTAAAAAGAGAGGCGCGCCGCGCTCCTTTTCTTCACTTCCTTTTGAAAAGCATGACTATGTCCCTATAGAAAAAGAGGCAGAATTTCCCTATGGATCAAAGGTTGGAAATCAAATACACCTTATCTTTGAAAAGATTGTCGAAGAGGGGTTGTATCATCCTTTTATTAAAGAGCGCATCTACCCCGTTGTCGAAAAATCCTTTTTCCAAACAGTGCTTTCTGGTTTTGAATGGGTAGTATATGAAAAAATCAAAGAGATATTCACCTCTCCTCTCACTTCTAAATATAGCACCTTCACTTTAGAATCTATTCAGCCCGATCATATGTACCCAGAGGTTCTTTTCCACTATAAGCTGGAAAATTCTTCTCTTGAGATGAAAGGATTTGCTGACCTTATCGCATTTTATCAAGGGCGCTACTATATTATCGACTGGAAATGTAACCATCTAGAAGGATACACCCAAGACCACCTTAAAAAGACGCTAGAGATGAATAACTACACCAAACAGGCATCCATCTACACAAGAGCGTTACAGTCCTTTCTACAGGCTAAAAACCTCCCTTTCGAGCAATATGCTGGCGGTGCTTTTTATATTTTTGTAAGAGCAGGCAAAGAAGGAAATATCTACTTTACCCCTGAGGCAATGAAAGATGAGGAGATTTTATGCTTGAAATAGAATATGCAGCCATAGACCACCTATTTGCGAAACATCTTCTGAAAAAAGAGAATCACCCCCTTTATCCCTTCTGCCTGGAACTGATGAAGGCGTCAAGGGAAGGACAGCTTTTTATTGAGAAACAGGAGCTGCCACAGGAAATAGACAAGCTTTTAGAAAAGAAAAACTCCCCCATTATCAAAGAGGGAAATGCCTACTACCTTAAACGTAATTTTTTCCATGAACAAGAAATTGCCGATCACCTGTCTAAAAGGATCTCTTTAAAAAGCCCCTGCTTAAAAATATTACCACCGCAGCTGCTTAACAAAGGGCAGAAAAAGGCTTTTACCCTACTCAATACTTCGCCCTTTTTCTTGATCACAGGAGGGCCTGGATCAGGAAAATCCTTTGTCGCAAAAGAAATAATCAAAGCGTATAGACAAAAGTATCCAAATAAGAAAATCATCTGCACAGCACCAACCGGTAAAGCTTTATCGGCACTTGCTGGGGGCGGTGAGGAGTCTTTAACCCTTCACAAACTTTTAGGTATTAAAGAAGGGTTTGCTCAAAGAGAAAATTCCCCTGTTATCATCGCTGATCTACTCATTGTAGATGAATGCTCTATGATATCCCCCTCCCTTTTCAACACTCTATTATCTGCCCTGCTAGATATTACCCAGGTAATTCTTATTGGCGACCCTCATCAATTGCCTCCTGTATCCGGTGCGTCCATTTTCTATGATTTTACAAAGCTTGCGGCTCTTGATAAAGTGGAGCTTACCGCTCCTATGCGCTCTGACAAAAAGGCAATCCTATCTTTTGCCGAGGCAATACTTGAAGAAGACCTGCAAAAGCTGATGGATGTAATTACAAAAAAAAATGAAGTGACCCTTCTTCCAATCGAGGCCTTTAACCCGAACAAACAAAAGGGTGATCATATTCTTTTGACCCCTTTTAGAAAAGGCCCCTACGGATCTATTCACCTTAACGATATCATGCGCCCTATAAAAGGTTCAGTTACCCCGATCCTTATTACCAGAAATGACTCTATTACCGGATTAACAAATGGTGACATAGGCTATATTAATGACGACCAAGCAACCTTTCCCGAAAAGAATCTTACGCTGCCAAGGCTAATGCTACCTCCCTATGAAAAAGCATTTGCACTGTCTATTCATAAAAGCCAAGGGAGCGAATTTGACCACATCTCTATTCTACTGCCAGAAAACTCCACCACCTTCCCAAAAGAATTGCTTTTTACAGGTATTACCCGTGCAAAAAAAAGCATTGTCATCTACGGATCGATCGAAACTCTTACGGCTCTTATCAAAAGTAAAAAACACGCCTCCTCCAAACTAGAAAAGAAAATGTCTATAGTCATAAGAAACGGTAATGACTATAGTCATTACCATGGGAAATGACCCTAGTTTATCTAGAGTCTCCCTTACTCTCTTGCCCTCTTTTAAAGTCAATCAAGTCATTCATATCTTTTTCTAAACGGTCAATGTGCATATTTATATTCTCTCTTTCGCTACTCTCAAGGTCCATTTCTGCAGCCATATCACGTAGTTTTCCTAAATCACTAGGCGTATAACTAAAAGTAACACTGTAATAATGTATAACCTCTGATAGTAAAAAAAAGTTATCAACTTTTTTCTCATTCATGGCTTGTATGAGCTCGTCTATTAAACCTAAACTACCTATATCTAATATGAGTTCTTTCATAAACCGCTCATCTATTGGACGTCTGTTAAACATTACCCCTTTAGCCTCCTCCCTCTTCTGCTTAAAGGACGCTGTACTTCCATAAAGGGATAAAACTATTTCAAATATCCTATCCTTCTGATTTGGTGATGGACTATTTGCCAAAACATCAATTAGAGAACCTTTTAAGCTCGCTACGCTCTCCAATTCTCTTCTCTTAACGACCACTAAATTAAGAATATCTGTACTATACTCAATTTCATCTAACCGCTTCCTTTTAGATACAGAAAATTTTTCTATAAAATCTTGCTCTAAGTAAACATCATGTCCTGTATATTCACTTCCCTTAGGACCTAACAAATGGCCAGTTAACCTTTGTAATAAAGAGCCTATAGTATCTACATTGGTATATGGGTGTGCGACGCCTCCTACAATATTCCCAGAGCCTGCCCACTCTACTTTCACATATTTTTTTTCAGGGGCTTGAGTTTCTAGAGAAGTGGGATTTGTAGATGTAGCTGATAAGGTGGTTAATGTTTGCATAAACAGCCTCTTTATTTGTAAGTTTAATTATTAATTTCGGTAATAATTATAACATAATTAAAAATAAAAATAAACGTTTAGCAGTCGATAAAGAGTGGAGTTTCACACTGAATAAACGTATACAACTGACTATTAGGTGGTTAAAAATACAAGGGTGAGTATTTTAACAAAGGTAAATATTCCAAACCGCGCCCTTGACAAAATAGGGGTCCCACATAGGAAAGGGAGTTACTGTAAATCCGTCGTAAAGCACTAATTCTAATTGAGATGTTCCTTCTACTGGAAGAAAAGCTAAGAAATTTGCCCCCCAATTGGTAAAGGAGACTCTGATAAACTACACTTTTTAGAATTTCTTCAGATTTTTGGAAAGGTATTCTATTTTGGAGTAAGCTGCATCCCTGTCGGGATGGAGCGCCACGAAAAATAGAATGCCTCAGAAATCTGGAAGATTATAAAACTGTCCGTTTATCAGACTCTCCTAAAGGAGACTCTGATAAACTACACTTTTTAGAATTTCTTCAGATTTTTGGGAAGGTATTCTATACCTGTCGGTTTTTCAACTGTTTATCTAGACAATCAATATCCTTATCTATTTTCTCTCTTGCGTTATCCTCAACATACACATTCTCAAGGTCCATTTCTGCAACTATATCACGTAGTTTTCCTAAATCACTAGGCGTATAACCCCATGCAGAACTGTAAAAATCAATAACATGTGATAATAAAAAAAGGTTATCAGCTTTGTTCTCTTTCATGAATGTAATAAACCTGCCCATAAAATGTAAACGACCTATTCTTATTATAATTCCTTTCAAAAACGACTCATGTATACGCCTCTGACAGGAATACACAATAGCCTCTACCCTCTTCTGCTTATAGGACGCTGTACTTCCAAAAAGGGATAGAACTATTTCAAATATTCTATCCCTCTGATTTGACGATGGACTATTTGCCAAAATATCAATTAGATAACCTTTTAAGCTCGCTACGCTCTCCAATTCTCTTCTTTTAACAACCACTAAATTAAGAATATCTGTACTATACTTAATTGTATGTAACAGCTTATGGTTATCTAGAGAAGATTTTCCTATAAAATCATGGTCTAAGTATACATCATGTCCTGTATATACACTTCCCTTAGGACCTAACAAATGGCCAGTTAACCTTTGTAATAAAGAGTCTACAGTATCTGCATTGGTATATGGATGTGCGACGCCTCCTACAATATTCCCAGAGACTGCCCACTCTACTTTCACATATTTTTGTTCAGGGTCTTGAGCTCCTAGAGAGGTGGGAGTTGTAGTTGTAGCTGATAAGGTGGTTGATATTTGCATGAATAACCTCTTTGTTTGTAGGTTTATATATAGTCGTTAGCGTTCCTTATGGCGTATCTTCTGCGAATTTTTGTAGCTTTTTGATAAATGCATCTCACTAATATTTATAATATTAGCTCGCTGAATGAA
>JAJACI010000008.1 GCA_022601595.1 Chlamydiia bacterium
TGTAATGAAAATGGAAAAATGAATGATGATGGATCAATATGCAGTGTTGTTGTAGGAAAGGGAAACACCATAGCCTACGGAACCTATACTACTGGAGATCGCGCTATCAAAAATGACATTAAAGAGCCGTTTGAGCAAGCTGCAAAAATAGTGCATGCAAAGAAGAAATAGGTTTTTATGAAAATCGTTTTTTATTCTTTTGTTTTTGCAATAAGTTGGATCTTTGGAACTAATATCGTAATAGAAAGTCCAAAAAAAATCACTCGTGAATGGGAATCCAAAGTGCTTGGGATAAAATATGGAATAACCACACTGGATAATGCGGTGGATGAAATGGTTGCTGGGTTGATCGATGAAATCTTTGATAAAGCATTTATCCAAAGGATCAAGAAAGAAATAGACAAATACCCAATGGGCGAAGGGGTATATATTGAATACTGGCCAAATGGCACTTTAAAAGCACGACTTCCTTATAAAGATGGGAAAGCACACGGACATGTGCACGGCTGGTATAAAAATGGCAATGATGCATTCAAAGGTTATTTTAAAGAAGGGCTAAAGCAAGGAATTCATATCACTTTCTTTGAAGCTGACTCAAGAGAAAATATGAATAAAGCCCGTTTGCTTGTCTACAATGAAAAAGGTGAGCTAAATAGGGATCAAAATACATATCATATAAATGGTCGTTTATGGATTTGTATTCCATATAAAAATGGAGTGGCACACGGACCTCTTGAAGGTTGGGATGAAAATAGAGAGCCCTTTCTTGCAGCGCAGTATAAAAATGGGGTGCTTCAAAAGAGGCCTCCTCCTCCAATAAGAAGGCCTAGAGAAAAAAACGTGGAGCATGACTATGTAGATGAAGTGATTGATGAGTTTATCAAAATAGCTCAAAAAGAGTTTGGGGTTATCCCTTATGGCACAGGAGGCGCTATGCCTTTTGATGTTGAGACCATCTCTGTACATTTCAAGTGCCTAAAAAAAGGGACGGTAGAAGAAGGCAGAAAGTTAATGGTGCTATTAACTGAAAAGCTAACTATGTTAATGAATAAACATGAGAAGCTAAGACCGTATTTAAGGGAGTATCCATGTACTACAAAAAGAGCTGATGTATATCTTAATTTCTGTAATGAAAATGGAAAAATGAATGATGATGGATCAATATGCAGTGTTGTTGTAGGAAAGGGAAACACCATAGCCTATGGAACCTATACTGCTGGAGATCGCGCTATCAAAAATGACATTAAAGAGCCGTTTGAGCAAGCTGCAAAAATAGTACATGCAAAGAAGAAATAGGTTTTTATGAAAGGAACCGTTTTGCAGTGTCTCTATAGATAGCAGACGCTTGATTACCAATAAACGTTTAGGGCAAATATAATGCTTGTAAAGTCTTCGGCATTGGAGCCGTAAGGAGGGAACCAAACTCCAAATATGGCGCCAACATTCTTATTGAAATTGTATTCAATGGCAGGTGCTAAGGAGAATAGATAGCTGTTATTTGGATTTCCAACTGGAGTCTCCGTCTGACCTGTAAATGTAGAGCCGGTTGTATATACACTCTCAATGTCTAGCGCCAAAGCCCAATGAAGGGAAAGGGTCAGCTCAAAAGCGATATCTACAATTACAGACACTCCCCTATTCAAAGAGCCCTTGGTAGTTGCATCGCCACCAAAGACGTTGTGCCCATTTACATCAATGGGCGAATAAAAAATGGTCGCCACCGATGCTACAGGGACGAAAAAATTCTCCTTTCTCAAATGAAAAATATTAGAGGCTGCTATGTACAGCCTCGTACTCCACCCTCCGAGCCCAAAAGAATCGCCACCAAACATTATGGGATCCAAATTTTGAAATTTTCCACACGGAAATACCTGACTCACCCCCACCCGACACGTCATCCCATGATAGCGCGGATCCTCTTTGATCAATTGATAGCTGGTTCCAATGGCAAGGTCCCCCATCCCAAGAGCGTCCCCCCCTGGCCCATTCTTGTAAGTAAAAAACGGATACAAAGATAAATCAATATTCTCTGTTAAACCAATAAAGGCCAATATTATTGTATTTATAGAATCAGGAACACTGCTATCTTTTTGCAAATGCCCGCGCGATCGAAAAGTGCCCAAACTCTGAGTGCACACTACATATGGCTCTATATTATAATGCCCCGGCGGCATCGTATACGCAGACGGCGTTAACAAGGGCCCTGTCAACCACGGCCCAATAGGCCCTCCCTTTTCCTCCACCAAATCAGAGCTAATACCTGTCTCCGCAAAAAGTAAAAGCGGGAATAAAAAGATCAATATAAAGCGCATACAGGAACATAATCCATTTTTTCAATATATAGTCATTACCGTTTACAATGACGTATCTTCTGCAAATGTTTGTAGCCTTTTGATAAATGAATCTCGCTAATATTAGTAATATTAGCTCGCCTAATTGATCAAAATTCCCTCAAAAATTTATTGAATAATTCGCCATTTTAAACGGTAATGACTATATTATCAATAAATAATTGAACATACTATTTGTTATGCGTTCCGCTTTTTTAAACTAATCATAAAGCCATGATTTTTGATATAAACTCATCTTTTACCCTCTGTATGATCAAAATAGTAATGCATCTTTATAGCAACTACTTTTCGTATACATCAGACAAATAAAGATATACTAAAAACAACTAGTTAAAAAGAAATATCATCTATAACAGATTTAACTTGCTTAACAAATTCCCCTGTCTTGAGACTATTACTTATTACCTCTAAATGATCTGTAAGAGGTTGGTCAATTGAAAGGTATGGAACAAGTGACCTAACATAATCATAAATACATTTTGTTGCTGTAGATAACGATTCTATATCGCCTCTTATCTCAGCAGCCTGACAAGCGCACATTAATTCAAATGCTACTATGTATGTGGTGTTGTTGTATATTTCTTGTGCACGTCTTGCTGCAATCAAACCCATGGACACTACATCCTGAAAATCTCCCGTAGAAGTTAAAGTTTGTATAGATAAAGGGGTGCATAAAGATCTATTTTCAGCTGTAAGAGATGTCGCCATAAACTGCCCTCCCATAAGCCCTAGTCTTAATCCAGGATTTTCTTTACAGAGGAAACCTGGTAGATTATTACTATGATTTTTATCCATAAATCTATCTATTCTTCTATCAGATAGATTAGACAAAGTTGTTAATGAAATTGATAGCTGATCCATAGCCATTGCTATGTATTGACCATGGAAATGACCATTATGAAATACATCATTTTCCTCGACTAAAATAAGGGGGTTATCACTACTTGAGTTAATCTCATTAGTTATAGTGGATCGGATTGTTTTTAAATTATCTATTATTGGCCCTAGAATGTGAGGCGTACAACGAATTGAATAGGCATCCTCAATAGATGCTTTTGCCTCTATTGGGACTAACTGTTTTTTTTGCTGCAACTCCCTTTCTACACTCTCTTCTCCTACAATCATATTGCTATCTTCAAGTAGTTTCCATATATTCTCAGCAACTATTCGTTGACCTAAGTGCTGCTTTTGATAATGAACTACCGGAGCAAAAGGCTTCTTTTTAACTTTTAAAGCTTCAAATGTTAGACAGGAAATACCCTGATAAATTTTTAGAAGATCAATACTCTTTTCTACCACTAATGCAGCAACCCCTGCCATCACAGAAGTTCCATTTATTAAACTCAGTCCTTCCTTATAGCCAAGCTTCATTGGCGTTATTCCAGCAAGCTTAAGCGCCTCACCTCCTGAAACAATCTTACCATTATATTTCGCCTTCCATTTACCAGTTGCTACTAAAGCAATACATGCTAAAGGTCCTAAATCCCCACTTGCTCCAAGAGATCCTTTTGCAGGTATACAGGGAATAATCCCCGCATTATATATTTCAAGTAATTTATTGAAATTCTCAAGAGAAATGGCAGATGCCCCCTTTGCTAGAGAATTTAATCGTATGAGAATACTTGCTCTTACATCATCATCTCCTAAGTATGACCCTACATTAGTTGCTACTGCTGCTATTAGATTTTCTTGGAATTCCTGAGCGTAATCGTCTGGTATTAACCAGTTTACAAACCCACCGCAACTTGTATTCACTCCATAAATAACTCTATTATTTTCAATAAATTTATTTAATAACTCTCGAGATTCATTTATACGATTTACAGCATCTTCAGATACCTCAACTATTAAATTATTTTCTATTACTTTTTTTATAACACATGTACTTAATTTAGAACCGATTATGGTTAAAACCTTCTTAATACCGTCTTGCATAAACAACTCATACCCCTATTTAATATCCATATAATTATATATTTTTAGTTAAAAAAAAGCAAATATAACAATAAAACTCGAGTTTAAATCAGTAATTATAAACCTAATAAATTTTGCGAGGTCTATATAAAAATTAGTGACACTAAATATTTTATTCTATAGAATTTAGATTTGAAGGTAGTAGATGTCCTCTAAGGTAACTAAAAGAAGCTCGTTAAAAACGCTGCTCATTATTTCTGCATTTATATTTGCAGATATTGTTTGTGAAAACTTTATCGTTATAGTTAATGATCAGCAAAGTCATACTATTTCAACAATGTTTTTATTTGGGTTTCTACTAATACAAATTCTGTTTTCACCCATTCAAGCTGGATTTTCAGATTTTGGTAGAAAAAAAGCTCTTATCATATCTAATACAATTTCTCTTCTAAGCTTGATATTTATTTATCTATTCTTAGAAAGCAATCTTATTTTTTTAAGCCTATTGCTTATCGCTATCAGTCTTAAGGGTTTTTGGGGGAATACGCTAGCCATAGCCTGGGGTGCTATTGGTGATACACAAGATAAAAACTATAGATCATCCTTTGCGTTGGGAACTGGGGTATACGCCACTGCATACTTAATTTTGATTGGCTTAAGGCAGTTTACAATTAGTAACTCACTTCTATTTATTGCTACCTCTTCTATTATAATTATATCGCTTTTACTTTCTATCTTTATTTTTAAAGATCCAGAAGATAAAACAGTAGCAAAAGAACCTGAAATAGAAGATACTAAAAAATCAGTGACAGGAATACGAAAACACTTGAAAGTTTTTTCAATAATTTTGAAAGAAGAAAAAGACAAAATTTTCTTAGAAATAAAAGATAAAAGGGCTCGGCAAGCTCTTATAGCATACCTATTATGGGAAATTTCCATGTACAGCATCCTAATCTCCCAAATCGATCTAAATAAAGGAGATACCTCGAACAATCTTATGCCAACACTAATGATGTTTGGTTATCTTATTGGAGTATTTATACTCAGAAGAAAGTGGTTCTTTCGATTCCATGATAGTAGAGTTATAAAATGGGGTTATTATGTATCATTTTTTTCATTAATTCCATACTTTATCCTATTCCCATTTATCAAGAATTTAAACATTATTCTAGGCATCTGCTATTGTCTACATGCTTTAGGAAATGCACTCCTATCACCAACACTTTTAACAATTGTTTCTAAGGAAAGAGAACATCACGAACAAGGAAAAATGCTCGGGCTAGTAGAATCCGCTGACACCATGGCATTTATGATTGCATATGCATTTGATAATCTCTTTATGGCATTCAACTTACCTTTGATCTATTTGATAGGATTTTCTTTTTTATCTTTTACGCTTTCTCTACCATATTACAAACGATTTAAAGAAACAGCTCCACAATCCTAATACACAAAATAATTATACACAAAAAAAAACTTTCAATAGGGTTAATTTACTTAGTATGTTATGTTACTTTAACCACAGAAACTTAATGTAAAAATATTTATAATGACAATAAATTTTTGCCATCTTGTTAGTAGGAATGCAAAAAAAATTCCAACAAAGGTTGCAGTAAGATACTCTGACAAAGCCTTATCGTATTTAGAGCTTGATAATCTTTCCACTCTACTTGCTTCCCAACTAATTCAAAAGGGTGTGCAACCTGGTGATGTTATTGGCATTGGCCTTTTTAATAGTATATCTTTATTAGTTGGAATTCTTGGAGTACTTAAGTCTGGCGGAGTTTACCTTCCTTTGGACCCTAACTATCCAGACACTCGCATTAGTAATATGACTAAGGATTCTAACACAAAATTAATTATCATAGATAATGATTCAAGAACTTTTTTTGAATCGATCCAAATTGATAAATATAACTTTGATATACTTAGCCCCAATCATACAGTAGTAGAATTGCCAATTTTATCTCCAAAACAACCCGCATATGTCGTATACACTTCAGGCTCAACAGGAATACCTAAAGGTATACTGGTATCACACTCCTCGCTTTCGTATGCAATTTCATCCTTTGTAAGGATGTTTTCTTCTCCGCCATGTTCACTTATTACTGGTAGTATTAGCTTTGATCCAAGCATTCTGATTATTACACACGCTTTAACAACAGGAGGAACAGTCTGTTTGTATGACAATAAAGGGTTTATAGATTTAAAGGACTTTACACAAATCACCAAAACTATAAATAATTGTAGAGTTGACTTTATACTCTCAACTCCATCCTTTTATAGTAAAATTCTAAAAGAGCAAAATAAACTCTACTCGTTAAAACACGTTCTTCTTTGTGGAGAAAAGATCCACGATCAGCTTATTCATGAGCATATTCTTCTTGCTTCCAAAGCAAATCTATATAATAGTTATGGGCCATCTGAATATGCTATCGGGACAACGATAGCTTTGATCTATAATTCCTTACAAAAGAAGCAATTTCCCATAACAATTGGAAAGCCTTTTGGAGAAAATAAATTATATATTTTAGATAATGATCTTAATTATGTTCCTGTAGGTCAGGAGGGTGAATTTTTTATAGGAGGCCCAGGGTTAGCTTTAGGATATTTAAACCAAAAACAACTTACTGAAAAAAATTTTATCCAATGTACTCATCTTGAGAATGGAAAAATAGAACTATACCGAACTGGTGATATGGGTTATCAAAAAAAAGATGGTAATTTTGTTTTTATAAATAGAAAAGATTCCCAAGTAAAAGTCAATGGACATAGAGTAGAACTAGAAGAAATAGAGTCAACAGTGATGGAAAATGGTGAAATTGAGAAAGCTGTTGTTATTCTCCATAACCAAAATCTCATTCTTTTTTACTCTAATCACTCAGAATTTTTAAATATAAACACCTTAAAAAGGAACTTAGAAATGACCTTGCCCTCCTATATGATACCAAAAACTTTTATTAACATTAAAAAGTGGCCTATTAATTGTAATGGTAAAATAAATAGAGAGGCATTAATAGAAAAATTGTTTTAAAAAAGATTCAAGGCTTCTTTGCAATAATTTTTAGCGTCTGGTGCGGTATGGTAATTTTTTGATTAGCAGGATTATAACCTTTTTGAGATATTTTTTTACAAAGCTCATATAGAAAACACTCTTGTTGAATTTCACTTAAAGGGGCATAACAAACTAACCAGCCCTTTACATAATTCTTAAATTCATCCATATCTTTATAAGAAAAAATAACATCCTCAATTTCAAATAGCTTGATGTTTAAACCATTATTTTCCAAAATTTCCTTATATTTTGCTGGAGATAACATTGTCTTAAGCGCTGATTTATGTCTTAACTCAGGAAATAATTCTTCTAAAACTTCTTCAAATAATAGTGCATATGGTGTTGTCGTCGGATAGGTAAAGATAACTATACTTCCACGAGATTTCAAAAAATCAGCCATAGAATCCAAAACCTTTTTTTGCTCCCTCACCCACATCATCGCATTAGTACAGATAATCAAATCCAAAGACTCCCTAGGAAAAATCATATCCTCTGCTTTGACATGTAGATAATTTAGATTCTCATACATAATACCATCAAATTTTTCTTTAGCCAACTTAATCATTTCCTTTGAAGCATCAATCCCAATGGCATTTCCCTTTGGTACCAATAGAGCCATCTCAGCTGTAATATGCCCATGCCCACACCCAACATCTAAAATTGAATCTGTATTTTGTACATCTACTAATTGTAATAATTTTTTAGCTTGTGAATACTGAGTATTCGAATATTTTTTATAGTGCTCTGCATCAAGCTCTAGTAGATCTTCCATATTCCCCTGTGATTTAGTTATATTAATATATTATAAAGGTGAACATCTTTTTAACCAAGAATAATAAACAAGACTGTAAAAACATACTTATATAATACAATATTATAACTCCCATTCAGCATCCAGTAACAAAACCTATGATTATAAATGAGTTACATCTTGATGTTGTATGCCTATTAAGTTATTTTTGGATGCAGATGTACTCGCAAACTTCGGAAAGTATATAAACATTTTTTTCATTATCATAGCAAGCGCTGACAAATCCATCGATTAGGCAATCAAGTCTCTCTTTATGCTCTTTTCCTAGGACATCATACTCATCAGGCGTATAGCAGGCGCCCAGGACATATACTATTATCATGTCTTTGAATTTTTTACGGTTTGGTTCTGGAAAGCTAAACTCAAAAACATCTTTAGAATAAGAAATATTTGATTTCTCTAATATAGCTCTTAATCCTCCACAATGGGTATAAGTAGAGCTAATAGGCTCTCGCAAATCATGCATCTTCCCTTTAGGAGAGACCATAATTATTAACGCTTTTCCTCCAGGCTTGAGTAGCTCTAGCATTTTCTTTATGCAATCACCCCATTTTTTTTGGGGCATATAGTAGATGGTATGTATACATATAATATTAGAAAACTTTTTTTTGATGGTCGCATCTTCAAATCTATCTAAAATATAGTCAAAGCCTTGTCTTCTCTTCAAAGATTGGAGGAATGGCCTGCAGGAAGGGTCGCAATCGAGGGCTGTAATTTGATGGTAAAAAAGAAGAAGTTTTTTAGCTAGGATTCCTGGGCCGCTACCGATGTCGAGCAGTGAGCTACTATTCTTATCTGGATTGAATAACTGTCTAATATATCTAGTTTGGAAGTCTATTTGGTTGGTTATGGAGTTAAAAGTGAGTGTAAACCTCTTTTTATCGTAGTCGGAAAGGTTTTTAAGGAGGGATTCGGCGCTTTTTCTAAGGAAAAAGGCCTTAGATTCCACTTTTGCAAGAAACTTAAAGGTTGTCCGTTTCTTGTCTGATGGTGAACAGATTTCTAGAGGATACTCTTTTCTTATTATTGAGGTTCTTATTTCTGGCTGACTGCTCATTCTACCCTCTTTGTTTATCAAAGGGGTATTAACGTAACATGTTCATATTTTAAGAGGAATAGAAAAGTTAAGTGAAGACTTCGAAGTGCTATCTCTAGTTTTTGAGTGCATCGATAAGGAGCTGTCTCAGGTCGGCGTCTTTGTATTCTTTTTGGATGCGCGCTCTTTCTTTTTTATAGAAGTTTACCGTTGGGTCTGATTCTTTGAAAAATCGGAAAACAGGAATAAATAGATCTTTTAGTGATACTTTTGATTGGAATCTTAAGTTTACGCTTGCTTCGTTATGTTTATCGTTATTACTAGAGAAAGCATTTTCAAAACCAGTATCGGTTATACATTTTTCAAACTGGGTAGCGTTTTCAAGTCCATAGCCAAAGCATAGGCCCATTTGTATCCGGCTATATTTAGGGGACATTATTTTTTTCCAGAAAAAGCTATTTGGGTTATCGATTTCTTGCAGTACTTGAGAAATATTAAATTCTTCGTGTATTGCGTCTACGATAAGGTGGTAGTGGGTGCTTAAAACCTCTTTTAAAGCAGGCTTATTCACTAAATATATCTGCTCTGTACTCCTATAATCTACTAAGACTAAGGCAAAATGTTTTCCAGAGGTATTATGCCTTTTTTTCCATCTCTTCCACATATCTATAGGATTCTTTTTGAAATAATCATTCTTGCTATAACGTAATTTAGACAAATCTAACTTTACCTTTCTAAATCCAACTTCTTCAGGAGTTACAGATTTAGTGTGAGGTTTTACTCTATGACCAAAATCAGAAATGGGTTTATCTCCAACAAGAGTATAAATCGCCCCTTTTCGAATGAATCCAAAAGTTGCAAAATCCCTTTCATCATCTACGATCCTTTTTTGATGATAAAAAATACCTACCACAAAAATAGATAGAGCGGAAATCCACAGTATCTTTTTCGTAATATTTTTCATTTAGTCACCTACTCTATAGCTGTTGCTGCCACAACAATTACATCCATCGTCTGGGAATTCATTATAGTATTTTTTATCACACCCATTACAAAAAAGTTCGATATCGGTATCATCAGGTAGCATATAACACCTTAATTCAGAACAAAGAGGTTTCCCGTAACTTTGAAATTGTATTGGATAATATCGCTTTCTAATATCTCCTAGTAATTCGGCGGCCTCGGCATGATAGCCTTCGCTGTTAAGTTGAGCTGCTTCTTGGAAGATCTCGTGATACGGGCTATCGCATGCAAATACAAGCGACCCCATAAAAAATGCGCATAGTAATAAAATTCGTTTCATAACTCCTCCTTCTGAATTTTAAAGTTATCGTTTAGAAGATATAGAGATTGTAAAAAAAAAGCTATCGTTTTTCTAAAAAAAATTAGTTTTTGAGTGCATCGATTAGGAGCTGTCTCAGGTCAGCGTCTTTGTATTCTTCGATAGTCGTTACCGTTTAAAATGATACTTGTAAGGTATTGCGCTACTTCAAGCAGCAAGCAGCATAACTCTTCATAAATTTAGTATTCATTCATGTTATAGATCACTGTGGCAGTCATAACATTCCTCTGGCATTGGCCCAACCCCATACAGTCCACAATTTGAGCAAATCCAATCTTCACTTACTCTTGCTTCTCTCTCTTCTTGCGCTAACGCTTTTTTCTCTTGCTCATCCATTTCCTTATCCCATTCATTTCTCTCTTTAAATAACTCCTGACCAACAAAATGGTAGTGCATTATTTCTCCTGGGGAGAAATTCCGAATATGAGCTTTGGTTATATCTCTAAAAGTAACGGCAGCTTGAACGAAATACCCCCTTTCGTTAAGTCTTTCTATCTCATAAAGCTTCCCGTGTATAGAACTATCCTCTGCAAATACAAATGATCCCATCAAAAATGCACATAAAAATAAATTTTTTTTCATAACTTTCTCCTTTTATTTGTTTAAGGAGACTCTGATAAACTACACCTTTTAGAATCTTTTCAGATTTTTTGAAATAAATCCTATTTTGGAGTAAGCGGCATCCCTGTAGGGATGGGGCGCCACGAAAAATAAGATTTATAAGAAATCTGGGAGATTATAAAATTGTCCGTTTTTCAGAGTCTCTTTTAAAGCTACACTGACAAAATAAAGAACAGGTAAAAAAAAAGCTATTCTTTTTATAGTTTTTATTGTTCTTTTTATTAATCTACTTAAGGAGACTCTGAAAAGCTGTGCTACATCATCTCTAAGAATACTTCCTTGGCTTTGCGCAAAACGTCTATCACCTGGTCATAAAAAAACTCCCACCATTTTTCTGTAGGATGTCCATAAAAGCGGATGGTGACCACTCCCTGCTTATCAAAGACCTCCGCAAAAAACTTCCCGTCAAAATGGATCAAGACTGCTTTTTCGTCTCTATCTGATCGCATCCCTTTTTCAATCTTAAACTTACTAATCTTCATAACCCCCCTTTTCTACTCATGTTTCAATAAAGCATTTCTTCCCCAATTTAGGTTATCAATCATACTATCCAATGAAAACTCCCATGGTCTATTACTTTGGTGGGTATAGAATTGAACTTCCAGTTCCATATTCTCATGATTGATTTCACTCCAGATCATTCCATTATAAAGAAGCTCTGCTACTGGATTATTTCTATCCACCAAATACGCTACACCCCCAGAAAATTTATTTATTATTTCATCTAACCCTTTTTTAGCTCTTTCTATCTCTCCAATTATAGTCGCAAGACACAACTCATTTTTCACAAAAAATAGAGTATCGAACTTTAATTTGTACTCGTCTTGTAAAAAAAAAATAGTACAATAACAAACTTCCATATAACAAAGTATTGCTTGGAAGTACTCCTCCTTTCGTCAAGACGGTATTCTAATTGATACTCCCTCATCTTTCTAGACTCTTTTCCATTCACTTTTTTTTACTCCATAATCTTCCATAGCGCATTCCATTGCAAATTCCAGTGTATCCTGAAGGTAGTCCTTAATACATTTATTATTTTCATAAACGTATAAATAAAACCCTACCGTAGAATCATATTCAATTTCATACCTCATTATATTACTAATTTCATTGCCAGCGACCCATTTCATAATATCTCTAATCTCCCTTAAAGGAGGCTCTGAAAAATGAGCAGTTTTATCATTTTCCAGATTTCTTATAAATCCGAAGAACTTCTAAAAAGTGCAGTTATTCAGAGTCTCCTTAAAATAATGCCGGTGCCCTTTAGTTACATCAAACCACTTACCATTAGATTTTTTCTTTTCTAAATGAAAGTGCAGTTTATCAGACTCTCCTTAAGCGAGAGGCTCTGAGGGTGAAGAGGAAGGTTGCGATCAGGGCCAAGGGATAGAAGTCTGAGATAGCAAATGGGATGGAGGCGTGCTGCTTTTGGTGAAGAGTTTCAAGGCATTGGAAGATGAGCGCTGCGGCAAGTAACGATCTAATAGGGACAAAGCGCATAATTTTTTTCATTTTAGGAGTTCTAAAGCTTGTGAGCATGCCGGCGATATTTGCAAGTAAGAGGAGTAAATAGACAGAGTATGGGAGAAGAGTTCCTGTAGCAAGAGCTGCAAGAAAAAGAGCTACTGGTGTAAAAAGTAGTATTGCTGCCATCGCTATTGTTTGTTTTCTTTTTCGTTCAATCATTATCAGCCCTCTTTTTTTTTTAGAATTTAAGGAGACTCTCCTTAAAGTATACAGTATCATAAAGTAGAATAAATGCTAAGGGCACTCTGATAAACTATAGTCGTTACTGTTTCATATGGCGTGTTCTAAATCTACTTGGAAGATTTTTCCCAACAAACATACCCCTCCATATCATATGCTCCTAAGACCACATGGGTTGTATTTGCTGCAAAAATTTTAAGGTCTTTGTTTGATAACAAATTTTTATCAAGCTCAAAATTGCCAGTTGTAATAATGTTCATATAATACCACATAGCATCTGCCTGTTTAATCAACGAATAGAGCTTTGATGGTGAAGACTCTAATCCATTTAGCAGGTAATAGATTTCTTTTTCATAATATTTAATTTCAGCTTCTACCTCAGATGAATATACTCCAGAAACTTCTTCAAATACACACCAATCTTGATTGCTTTTCATAGAAGAGCTCAAAAATTGGCTTAACTCTCTATAGGAATTCGCTCTTTTTTGTTGTAAATAATTTTTACCAGACACTTGGATTTTTTCTAATGGATATTGTGGGAGGATCCCACCACAATCAAATTGATCTAATTTGGTTCTATCAGCAGATTTTGCGGTTATAGAAAAAAAACATCCTTTTTTAAAATCTAAAGTGTGTAACAACTCTTTTGCTAAACGGTTACCATCTTGAAGAGATTTCTTAAAAAAATCTTCCACAGCCTCAAATAACAAAGGGGTAGTCAATACATTTTTCATAGTTTTGCTCCAAGTTAATCAGGAAATATATCAATTTTCTCACCATTGGGATTAGTGTAGCCCCAATGAGGACCTTTCGGAGCTGGATGATGAAAATCAGGATGTAATTTCTCTTTTGTTTTTGGATTCACCCAATTTCCCTTTCCCGTTTCAGGAGAACCATTTCCGTACCATTCAAAACCCTCCCCAGGACACTTACTCGGATCATCACCTAGATCTTTCCAAGAAAATGGAGGTTTGCCATGTTTTTTTTGGTAGTATTTATAAGCTTCGTGGCCGCTATATGCAACGCCGGCACCTACAAGAGCTGCTAGGGCATATGGCCCCCAAAGAGGGCTAGAGAGTGTTCCCCCCGACCAGGTGAGAATTGGGATAACAATGCTTGATCTACCGTCAGGGTCTAAAAATTGCAAAGGATTATTAAAACAATAGCGATATGGATCGCTATCTTGCATCAATGGATCCAAAGTGATCCATTCTTTTAAGTCGACATCGTAATACCTATAGCCAAAATCAACCAGATGAGTGTCCGGATCATATCTTTTACTGCAAAATGTCCAAGGACACCCTTTTAGCAAAGATAGATTTTGCCCAAAAGGATCAGGACGCGTGTCATAGACCTTACCATCATCGATATTTACCAATTTAACGATATTACATCTTATATCGTAGATAGGGGCAAAGATTGCATCTTCTGTTTCTATTGCAACAGCTCTAACCAAATCTGGGTGCGTGCTTATTCCTGGGATACGAAGCCATTTTAAATTTCCATCAGCAGAAATACTTCCAATTTCATTTTGCCCTAAGTATAAATAATACTCTTCCTCTTCTCCTGATTGGGAAAAGCATGTTTTAGAAATCTTTCTTCCCTCATTATCATACTGATAAAATATATTACACCTATCAGTACAAACCTGAGTTAATGAATCGCCTTTGTAAACTAATTGAGTCGATCCTTTTTGAATTAAACGCCCTTGCTCATCATATATTTTTTCGATATTGGACTTTTCAAAGATACTTTGGTCTTTACTATTCCATATCTCTTCTCCAAACGGAGTTTTAGCTACATGATACCCCTCTTCAATATTTCCAGAGTATTCTATTTCTCCTAACTCTCCTATCAAACTTTCAGATATAAGCTGCTTGTCCTCATTATAATGATAGAGATGTTTATACTTTATTTCTCCTGAAGAGGATAATCGAACAATTTTTTCACAAAGCCCAGCCTCAAAATGATATTCAATCTTACCAAGGTCCTGCAGATCAACAATTCTCTTTTCTGCTAGGAGAAATAATGGAGAAAGTAACAGAAGAAAAAGATAACGTCTCATTTTTAGCCCTTTTTTAGAATTTAAAGTATATAGTATCATAAATGGAATTTCCAACAAATCTATATAAATGATCGAAGAGTCAATTTTACAGTTTCCTTAGCAGGGGTTAGAGGACAAAGCTCATGCCTATGACCAGAGGGATGTCAATGCCGCCGTTGATAGGGAAAATATCTCCGTTAGAGTAGTGGTATAATTTAAGGAAAAATTCGGTTTCGGCATTTTTTCCAATAGAGGCGCCAATTCCAAACTGGTTTTGAAAGACAAAGTTATTGCTAAAAGAGGTGCTTGCAAACTTTGCTTTGGTTAGAAGGGAGGGGCCTGCCGGGCTATATATAAAGTATCCATTAAAGATGTCGGATCGAAAGATGTATAATCTTGCAAGGAGATAAGCGCTTACTACCCCTATTGTATCCTGATAATTTCTAAGTGTTTGCATATATCCGCAGCTGATCCCTGAGTATAGCTCTATATGCTTCTTGTAAGCATAGATGGGTTGTTCAAAGCCCATCATTATAGATCTATCTACTTTTAAGCGTGCGTTCCACATTAAGGGCTTTCTTGGGCGATATACGTGATCAGGCATAATTTCTTGATCGTAAGCGCTTACATAAAATGCGTTTTTCCCGTAAAGGGATGAGGTAAAAGCTCCTACACCTAAAATACACAAAGCTAAAATTCTGAACATTTTCTCTCCCCTATTTTGTATGAGAGAAAATATATATTAAAAATTATATATTAGCGATATTTTATTTTTTCCGATTTATTGGGCAGCTAGATTTGCCAATAAGTTGGTAGAAAATGCACCAGCTACAAAATGATTCTATCAGCACAAAGATTCCAAATGCTAACGCAATCCAGCTTGGTTTCCAAGCAGCGTAGCCAAATAATAGCAGCGCTATTATAAGTCGTATAATACGATCTTTTTTCCCAATATTCTTTTTCATAAGCTTTAAACCTTTTGGTTATTTTGGTTATATATATAGTGGAGGGGGTGGGGGTGGAAAAAATGGTGGCCAGAGCGGGAATCGAACCCGCGACACAAGGATTTTCAGTCCTCTGCTCTACCAACTGAGCTATCTGGCCACGTAATAGGAGAAACTATAGCTGATAGGGCTAATTTCTGACAAGCCTCTTTTCTCTTTTTGTTGTATTACAAAAAGTAAAAAGAGGCTTGATTAGGGTATAGCCCTTGACTGGATGCGGGGCAGAGCCTCGTTCTACTTGTATGTTTGCAGGATAGAGTGCATATCTTTGATGATATAGACAGCCTCGGTCATTTGGAGGTCGTTTACTCCGAATTGAGCTTTGCGACGCTCTTCCATGCTTTTGCTACGCACCTGAGAGGTGCAGTTTAGCCCTTTAATAAAAGCTTGGTAATTTTTATTATTTGCAATCCTTTGCTCGCTATTTTTCTTCAAGCGAGGTCTCATCACCTCAAAAGCTGTTTTTTGGCGAGAGTTGTGAAAAGCAAACACTTCCCTCACCTCTGGGTGCTGGCTATGTCTTGCATGTAAATCTCCAGATGGCAGGGCGTGTATTTGATATTTCTCTCCCACCTTCATCTTAGCAAATTCTGAAGGGACGATAATATCTGCTGTTACTCCTTTGAGCTGAGGTGAGGTTCCTGAAATGGTGTAGTATTTACCTACAGTCACTTTATACTTATGAACACTTTTTGGATCGGTAATCGTTTGGAACTGTATCGATCCCTTTCCGTAAGTACCGCCTTGGTCCCCTGCAATTATTGCTACCCCCACATCTTGTAGGGATTGCGCTAGGATCTCAGCTGCTGATGCAGAATATTTTGAGGTGAGGATTACTATAGGCCCGCAAAAGCTCATATGAGGATCGTATTCTTTAGAATACCTCACTTGCTCATTGCGAAATTTAGCCACGACGACTGATTCATTGGTGGAAAATAAGGCTATCCCTTTGACTGCCTCTTTAAAAAATCCACCAAGATTTTTTCTCATATCTATTACTAGGCCGTATAGAGGCTTTTGGGCTTTTAAGTCTCTGATCACTTGTTTCAAATCACTTGCAAAAGCGCTCCCTTCAAAATCATTATAAAAGGTATCAATTCGTAATTTTGCTATTTGTCCATCTAAAAACTGTTCTGTCTCAATAGCTATCTTTTCTTTCTGCATGGTGATCCTTTCCCCTGTCAGTTTCACCATCTTTTTGTTTCCTTTCTTGGTCTCTAAATGGAGGAGAATGGTCTCTCCGTTTTGTACAGAAAGCATTTTCATCACTTGTTGAAAGGATATTTCTCTAACATCTACCCCATTTACAAATTGGATCCTATCCCCTGGAGTAACCACATTACTACGATCTGCTGGGCCGCCTTTTACGCATTTAGTGATTACAGGGCCGTCAATTCCATCACCAATAAATATCCCAACACCTTCAAATCTATTTTTTAAATGCGAATTAATAGATTGAATCTCATCTTGTCCGTAGATCATAGAGTGTGCATCTAAAGATGATGCAATCATTTTTGACACAAGAAGAGGGTACCCTTGCTCAGAAAGATATTTATCTTCGTGGGCCTTTAATCTTCGCTCGTAATAATCAAGTACCTTCATTTTTTCTTTAGCATTTAGGGTAGCTACGCCTTTATTCTGTGCATAAGCACGAAGATTACTAATCATATATGCTGTGATATTCTGTTTTTGCTCTTCTGTTGAAGTAGGAGCTCCCTCTGGAGCAAAGATCCTAACGCTGTTCATATCGATAATATTATTAACAATATCATATCTTATGCCTGCTCTAAGTCTTCTACATTTTTTCACAGAAAATACAAATGTTTCTCTAATAGAAAGGTATGTCTGAAAACTGCCGTCTCCATATTCTTTGACCATTTTTGGGTAATCAGCAGCTGCTTTTTCCTTGTCAAACTGGGTAAAATAGAAGCATATCGGGTCTAAGGTGCTAAATATTTTATTTACAGAACGCTGCGCGATCTCTTCATTATAAGAGTCGAAAATGACATGATAAGCAAACATTTTTTGATTTATCTTTTTCATGTCTGAAAAATCAAGAGGCTTTGCAAATATTGACGCTCCTACCACTAAACTACAAATAACACTGCGCATCGCAATCCCCCTTAAAATTCGGACACTATCAAATATATTTTTTAATGAACACCTGAAATTACATTTTTTCTTCCTGGTAACACAGAAAAATAGCTTTTTTCACTATTTGTTTTGCAATAATAGACCTCATTTGTTATATTCCTTTGTAATTTTTTGAAATAAATACAAGGAGAGAGGCCTCTTATGCCTACAATAAGCCAACTTATCAGAAAACCTCGAAAGAAGCGCAAGGCTGCATCGAAATCACAAGCTTTAAAGCAATGCCCTCAAAGAAGAGGTGTTTGCGTACAGGTGAAAACACAAACTCCTAAAAAGCCGAACTCAGCGTTAAGAAAAGTAGCAAGAGTTAAGCTTTCTAACGGGATTGAGGTTTCTGCTTATATCGGCGGAGAAGGTCATAACCTTCAAGAGCACAGTATGGTTCTTGTTCGTGGCGGTAAAGTATCCGATCTTCCAGGGGTTAGATATCATGTTGTTCGTGGAACACTTGATTGTGCTGCTGTAAAAGATAGAAAACAAGGTCGTTCGAAATATGGGGCAAAAAAAGGAAAATAATCTTTTGCCTTTAACAGGGCGGAACTAAGGAAATATTATGTCAAGAAGAAGAAAAGCTGAAAAAAGACCCGTAGAGCCAGATCACAAGTATGGCAACACTGAGGTTACAAAATTTATCCGTAAAGTAATGTTGGATGGTAAGAAATCTCTTGCTACCAAAATCGTTTACGGCGCTATAGACAAATTCGCTGAAAGAGTGAATGCTAAGGACAATGAGCTAGAAGCTTTCTTAAAAGCACTAGAAAACGCAACTCCTCACGTAGAAGTTAAATCAAGAAGAATTGGCGGGGCAACCTACCAAGTTCCTATTGAGATCAATCCAAAAAGAAAAATGTCCCTTTCTATGAAGTGGATCATTGGCTTTGCTAAGAAAAAGTCAGGAAGATCAATGATTGACGGATTAGCGCAAGAGCTACAAGATTGTTACAATCTTCAAGGATCAAGCGTTAAGAAGCGTGATGAAGTACACAGAATGGCTGAAGCAAATAAAGCTTTTGCTCATTACAAGTGGTAAAATAGTATAATCAGCATATCCGAAGGGAGTGCTGATTTTTTTCTGCCTAAAAGCAGATCGTGATGTGCATAAGTGCATCATTAGAACAGGTATTAATGTAATATAGCGCAGCGCGCTACTTACGCAAACGGTCTATTCAAAGTGGCGCCTAACAAAGGCACCGGAGTAGAATTAAAGTATAGGGATGAATAAGCACATGGCACATGAAGCACAGGACAAAGTAGACTCAGAAAAGCTCGAGGCACTTAAGATTGAAAACACGAAACACCAGAGTCCTAACAGAGGACCTAAAGACCGTCTTGAAAATGTAAGAAACATTGGTATCATGGCGCATATTGATGCGGGTAAAACTACCGTAACAGAGCGTATCCTTTTTTATTCTGGAAAATCCCATAAAATTGGTGAAGTGCATGAAGGTGCGGCAACAATGGACTGGATGGTACAAGAGCAAGAGCGTGGAATCACGATCACCAGTGCTTGTACTACTGTTTATTGGGGCGACAATAAAGTTAATATCATTGACACTCCGGGACACGTTGACTTTACGGTAGAAGTGGAGCGTTCTTTAAGAGTATTAGATGGAGCGGTTGCTGTATTTAGTGCGGTAGATGGCGTACAACCTCAATCAGAGACCGTTTGGAGACAAGCAACCCGTTATAATGTTCCAAGAATTGCGTTTATCAACAAAATGGATAGAGTTGGCGCTGATTATGACATGTGTATCGAAAGTATGAAAGAAAAGCTTGGTGCTAATGCTATTGCGGTTCAAGTTCCAATTGGTGCAGAAGCAGAGCTTCGCGGAATGGTTGACCTTGTATCTATGAAGGCCTTTATATTCAAATCTGAGACAATGGGTGCTGATTATGATATTGAAGAAATCCCGGCAGACATGGTTGATAAGTGTCAAGAGATGAGAGCTGCGCTGCTTGATGAGCTGGCAACTATTGATGACACCAATGAAGATTTCATGATGAAAGTGCTTGAAGATCCAGATAGCCTAACTGTAGATGAGATCAATGCAGTTATCAGAAAAGGGGTTTGTGAGATAAAAGTATTCCCAGTACTTTGTGGTACCGCTTTTAAAAACAAAGGGGTACAACCTCTACTTGATTGTATTGTTGCGTGGATGCCATCCCCTCTTGATCGTGGAGCTGTTAAAGGTTTTGATGATGAAGGCGAAAATGAATTTGAGCTACAGCCTAGAGATGATGCCCCACTTGGAATGCTTGCTTTTAAAGTGATGACCGATCCGTATGTTGGCCGTTTGACTTTTGTAAGGATTTATTCTGGAACCCTTAAAAAGGGAATGACTTTACATAACTCTGTAAAAGGCAAGAAAGAAAGAGTTTCAAGAATTTTAGAGATGCATGCTAATGATCGTAAAGATATTGACGAGGCTGGAACGGGAGAAATTGTTGCGGTTATTGGACTGAAAAGGTCAACTACTGGTGACACTCTTTGTACAGAAGACAACCCATTAATTCTTGAGAAAATGGAATTTCCAGAGCCTGTTATTTCTATGGCTATTGAGCCTAAATCAAAACCAGACAGAGAAAAGCTATCTGTTGCTTTAACAGCGCTTGCTGAAGAAGATCCAACATTTAGAGTTTCTACCAATGAAGAGACTGGTCAAACTATTATTGCCGGTATGGGAGAGCTTCACCTTGACGTTCTAAGAGATCGTATGATTCGTGAGTTTAAAGTGGAGGCAAATGTTGGTGCTCCAGAGGTATCTTACAGAGAAAGTATCACAAAAAGCATCAAGCAAGAGCATAAATACATCAAGCAATCAGGTGGTCGCGGGCAATATGCGCACGTGGTTATTGAGATTGAGCCAAACGAGCCAGGAAAAGGTAATGAGGTAGTGAGCAAGATTGTTGGTGGAGTGATTCCAAAAGAGTATATTCCAGCTTGTATCAAAGGGGTACATGAGGCAATTGACTCAGGTGTTCTTGCAGGATATCCGCTAGTTGATGTAAAAGTTACTATTGTATTTGGTTCTTATCACGATGTTGACTCAAGTGAAATGGCCTTTAAAATTTGTGCTGGAATGGCTTTACGAGAAGGTGCCAAAAAATGTGGCGCGCAGATCCTTGAGCCTATCATGAAGGTAACAGTTAGAACTCCTGAAGGTCATCTAGGTGATGTGATTGGTGATTTGAACAGACGTCGCGGACGTATTCAAAATCAGACTCAGACAGGATCCAATGCAGAAGTAGATTGTGAAGTTCCATTATCAGAGATGTTTGGATATTCAACCGATCTTAGATCGATCACTTCAGGAAGAGGAGATTACAACATGGAGTTCTCTCACTTTCAACCCCTACCAAAGGCTAAACAAGAACTACTACTTAAATCGGCGACATAAGGAGCACAAACATGGCAACAGCTACTATTAAAAAACAAAGAATAAGAATTCGCCTTAAAGGCTATGACCATAAGATTGTCGACAGCGCAGCTTCAGAAATTGCTGAAATCGCAAGACGATCAGGTGCTGTAGTAATCGGACCTATTCCATTACCAACAAAAGTGGAAAAGCAGACAGTACTTAGATCTCCTCACGTTGACAAAAAATCTCGTGATCAGTTTGAGATGCGTACCTATAAAAGAGTGATCGACATTCAAAGCCCTACTGCAGATACCGTTGAAAGACTAAGAAAGCATTCTGTGGCAAGTGGTGTAGATATTTCTATCACAACTGCTGCATAAAAGCGGTCATTTACCATCAAAAAAAAGGCGACTCTTAGGAGCCGCCTTTTTTTATATTCGTCTTATTTTAGAAAGGAATCTGATAATCACTATGAATCTGGTTATAAGCTCGTACACGTTCAGCTAAATCTTCAAGCCTATTCAATGAATCAGGAGCGCTATTTTCAAGTGATGTTTTAACCTTTACTAGATCTCTTGATAATGCATTTGCGGCTTGAAAAGCACTAGTCCTTTTAGCGATTCTATTTGCAACCGTATCAATATAACTCTGCCTAAGCTCTACTGTTTCCGTTTCGGCTATAACAGCTGCAGCTTCATGTACAACATCACCTTTAGACTCTTGTTCAGGCTCATTCATTTCACCTTGTTGATAATATATTTTATCTCTGCGAGCAACCTCAACATCAAGCTGATTTATATCTTGTCGATTACTCCTTTCAAAAGCATTACTCATATAGTCTATACTATCTTCTACGTTAGCTATTTTCCTTAACCCTTCCCCTCTTTTAGCCCTAAATCTTATACTTGCCTCGGCAAGCTCTCTTACCTGATTAAGATCAGCCACCGCTTTTGCGACTTCAGATCTATGCTCCCTATAAGAGCGTATAGGATGTAAAATGCAGTTTGCTATTTTATGAAGATAGTTTTTACTTATTTCGAACGAAATTTCTTTGTTATGGTTAATTAGTTGCATTTCGACCTCTTTGTTATTATAATTATACTATATTATACCATAATTATTACTTTAATTCCATTTATATGAAGGGTGCTTAAGTTGCTTGTATTCATCAACTTGTATAAAATTGTTTTTTATTGAAGAATAGATTATTCTCTAGATCATGAAGAAATTCTTGTTAGTCATTGTAATACCTGTACTTATGCTTGCCGCTCCAAGAGCCCTTCATTTGACATTTCACAGGGGCTGCGGGGCCGAAATGGACTATATTTGTGAAAATTTAGGGATAGATCTAGATACATGGTATCTTCTAGACCAAAAACCTGCCTTTTTAGATGGAGTCTCAAAGCCATCACAAAACTATTTAATGGATCATGCCCGAGCGGAAAGGATCTTTTTAAGGCATAAAGAGACCTTCGAAAAATATGATCTGATCATCACATCTGATATTGCTCCCCTTTCTCGTATATTTCTGCAGAATAACTGGGAAAAGCCTCTAATAGTATGGGTATGTAATAGGTTTGATATGAACGTTTCAGGATCTTCCTTTTTTTTCCCAGATGAGGAGTATTTAGCATTATTTGAGCAGGCAAAGCATTTAGATCATGTACAGATGATTGGGTATTGCAAATATGAGGCGGTACATGCCAAAAGCCATAGAGGGATAACCTCCATAGAAAAGACAATTGAACCCACAGGAAATGGGAGGAATTTAGATGAATACAAATCTGTTCCAAAAAAAATAGATAAAAAAAATACTTTTTTTCTTAGAAAATATAAAAATGAGCGAAAATTTTCTCTCCATCAAAAGTTAAAAGCTATAGGCATTCACAGTTATATAGGGCCATATGCAGGAAGTCCAGACCTAAAGGACTTTAAAGGGATGATACATATACCGCTGGTAATGGGTAATTTCCATTTATGGGAGAACTTGAAAGAAGGAGTTATACATTTTATACCCACCAAACGATTTTATAAGGGTTTGTATAGCCAAAAGGAAATTGAGTTTTGGGATTGGACAAATGCAAAAAGCAGAAATGCACATATCTCCACCGATGAGATTTTTGAAAACTGTGATTGGTATGATTCAAGGCTCGCTCCCCTGTTTGTTTTTTTTGATTCTTTAGAAGAGCTCCAAGAGCTTACCCAACAAACAGACTATCAGACTAAAAAGGCACTTATAAAAGAGTTTCACAAGAAGCACACTAAAGAATCTCTTGACTCTTGGAAAGAGGTATTTGCAAAAGCACTATCGTAGCCATCACTCGGTTCTATCATAGTTGTGTTTACTCATAAACCATACATTTTTTGAAGGTACATGATCTAGACTGTTTGCGTTATCAAGGGTCTTAATAAATCGCTCGCTCACTTTATCAGAGTGAAAGTGAGTACTAAAAAAGTAGTAGATCACATACTCAGAAGCTCCCATGTCAAAAAGTCTAGTGTTACGATCATTTGCAGGCGCTACTAAATTTGCAAAGACCTGCCAAAATGGTTTTGCATATTTTTCTTCCACTCTACTAAATAGGTCGTCAAGAATCTCTTTGGTAAAAACCATATGGTGTACCACAGGATTCACAAGTCTATTCAGATTAATCTCCTCTGGTAATAATTTCAGAGCATGCCTTTTATAAGTGGCAGTATAACGGCGAGCATGACGGGCATTTAGATAGACTTTTCCCTGCTTGTCAAAAAAAGACATCTTCCGTGTAGGTACGGTATCACCGTCAAGGATAAGAATATCATCTGTAAGATCATCTATCACATAGTGCGCATAGAGTTTTAATAGCTGCTGATAGTACCACCCTCGGCGTATATGATTACCAACCCCTCCGTTCCCGCAAAGTTCATTTGCAACATCTACAATAGAAAAAGGAAAATCTTTTTCATCTACCCATTCGGCTTTATAGGAAAATCTCTCTTTTGAAATAACAATAATACGTCCTACATCTTCAATATGTTCTTTGACCTTAGCAATCACGGTATCAAGATTTTTAGCATCTTTCCTATGAATAGGGATAACCACATCAAGGGTCTTTGAAAAAAGGGGTAGAAAAAAGAGAGTTAAAGTAAAAAGATAGCGCATAAACACCTCGCAGTAAGAGGCAAAACTATCACAGTAAACATATTTTCAAAAGTTAAAAATCATCAGAATTGATTGATTGAGGTCTATCTTCTGTCTTTACTAATTTACCCACCACTTTTCCTCCTTTAATATAGAAATAATAGTAGTGCGCTTCGATCACTTTCCCGTTCATAAAAAAGCGCTCAATATAGGTAAAAATCTCCGTGCCGTCATCTTTTAGCTCAATGGTAAGAGGCTCTCCAAATTCACGTAAGATATCCTCTCGTGTCTCTCCATTTTCAACCTGAAGATAACTATCCATAGTAATCACTTTGCCTGGCTGTGTTGCACATGCTACAAAGCAAGAAGCCGTCAGTAAAAACACAAAAAACTTAAGAAGAGATGTTTTCATAACTAGTAAGTGATCCTGTAATTTTAGTTCTCATCTCATTTTTTGCTGCATACTCTCCAAAAAAAGTTAGCTCGCCATCACTTTTCACCTCAATAGATTCATGACCATTAAACTCTCCATCAGGACTAGAAACTTCCCAGCCAATAAAATCATTCTTTAAAAAGCCATCCCCTTCTACATGTCCCCAGTTTTCTCCATAAATAAGAATATGGAATTTATTTTTTCTATGCATGGTCAAGGTATAGGAATTGATGATCACATCCTCACTACCGTGCATATGAATAGAGGTGGTAAATTCATATACAGGATTAGATACAGCAGAATCTTTCCTCTCTATTTTCATAACCATTGGAAAAGTTTCCTCTTCCCCTTCTATAGAAATTTCACCCTCTCCTATCCATTTTTCTTTTCTAAAAAATTCTAGATCCATCAAAATGTAAACCTTCTTGCATAAATGCTCTGAAGGAGTCCTAGCGCGATAAATGTTGCTATCACAGAAGAGCCTCCATATGTTATTAGTATCAAAGGTACTCCGGTAATTGGTAAAAATCCACACATCATACCAATATTTACAATCACATGCATAGCAATATAAATAGCAATCCCTGATGCAAGGAGCCGACCAAAATAGTCCCTTGCTACCCCTGTTACCTGAAAGCTAAAATAAATTAAACTAAAAAATAGTAAAAGTAATAAAAGACCGCCCACTAAACCAAATTCCTCGGTGAATGCTGGAAAAACAGAATCGGTATAGCCATAGGGAAGGAACTTATTACCAGTATATTCGCTTTTTAAAAATCCGCTACCAAAATAATGTCCCATGCCAATTGCAGTTTGTCCCGCCTTCTGGTGAAACGTATTTGGATTGAGCCTTTCATATTGATACTCCTTCATCACTTTTGTAAACACAGGACGCATATCGTCATGAGAAAAAACACCCATATAAATGGAGAGAACAAGGGTTAAAATCATTAACCCAAAAATACATAATACCCTCAAAATTTTTGCGTGGATGCCACCAATATAAAACATGGCAAGGGTAACGGGGCATAACACTAACGCTGTTCCTAAATCGGGCTGTTTTAAAATGAGCGCAAAAGGGATAAATACAATCAATGAACCGCATAAAAACACAGAAAAATTTTTCACCCTTTCCATATTTCTTTCCAGATACCAACTCAAAGTGAGAACAACCACTAGTTTTGCAATTTCAGAAGGCTGCAAATCAAAAGGTAAAAAAGGAAGTCTATACCATCTTCGTACATTATGAATAGGTGCTACAAAAAAAAGTCCTAACAGGAGAATCACCGTTCCTACATAAAAAAACCAGGTATACTCACGAAGTTTTCTATAGTCAAAGCAGGCAAGAAAAAAAAAGATAAATAGTCCTAAAGCAAATGCTCGTATTTGATTTTTACATAATCGTGTAAAGATGATAGTATCACTATTTTCCGGCTGAGAGGTGGCTAAAATAACAAGAATACTTGCCATCATTAAAAGCACAACCACCAGTAAAAGGCGCAAGTCAATCCTGCGAAGATATTTTGGTTCCCACATAAGATTTTATCATATAACATATTCGACCATATGAAAAGAATACATTTTAAAAAAATAGCCTCCACCCACCTGTATGCCAAAGAAAATATCTCCACATTTGATAGTAATACAGTAACTGTGATCACAGCAGATTTCCAAACAGCTGGTATTGGAAGAAAAAAAGATGCTTGGATAGCAAAAGAAAAAAGCTCTCTACTAGTTTCTTTTGTTTATAGGGCACCGCCGGCAAAAGTGATTCCTTATATCTCTCAACTATGCGCCCTCTCTTTAAAAAAGGCACTTGCTAGTGAGCATCTAGATATCAGCTTCAAATATCCCAATGATCTTATGATTCACGGGAAAAAGCTCTCTGGGATCATCTCTGAAATTTGTGGCAACATGGCAATTACAAGTGTAGGTTTAAATATTTTACAAACAGAGGAGGAGCTTAGCTCGATTGATCAACCAGCAACCTCTTTGTTTATAGAAACGGGTAAAAAACTTTCTTGTGAGACCATTTTAGATCAGCTGCTTGACGCCTTTTTTGCAACTATTTGATCGTTGAACTAAATCCCCTCGCATGGTAAAAATTTATCTATGCATATTATAAAAAATACTCTTTGCTATTTTATTTTTCTTCTCCATTTTTTTTCCCCACTTTCTGCAACCATCGTACGGGGTTATATATACGGCGTTGATAACAGTGAGCTGGAAAATGTTCAAGTACATTTCTTACAAGAGAATCAAATCGTGTATACTACCTTATCTGACTGTGCTGGAAAATTTACTCTTGATATTCAAGAAGGCTCCTACCACATTAATTTATATGCACAAGATTACGCTCTATTTATTGCTTCCAATAGGTACACAGGACCATCCCAAGTTAATTATTTCACTATGTCTCAGGCATCAGGGTGCATTCAAGGCCGCGTTGTAGATGATATTTCAGGAGTGCCTATACAAAATAGTCGCGTTCGCCTATTTTTAAAAGACATTCTATCGTTTACCGCAACTACTGATGAAAATGGAAACTTTAACACGCCTTATCTTTCCCCAAACCTATATTCATTAAAACTCTTTGCTCCCAATTACCATAACTACCATGCAGATATACAAGTGGAAGAGAGTATAAACAATACAGTGGTAAGGATGCAAATGGTAGATGGTGTTATACCACAAAATGTTGCCCAGTGCGATGATCCCCTTGCTCCAGAGACTTGCCAAGTAAAAGAAAAACCAAAAGAGATTACCCCTTTAGAGCCTATAACAATCGTACAAAATAATGTAGTTCATGGCATAATCACCGACACTGTAACCAAAAAACCTATTGCAGGATCCGTAGTAAAAGGATCCAATCACACTAACACCTTTACCGAATATGTAGTGACAGGATCCGATGGAGCCTACCATTTAAAAGGGATGAAGCAAGACACCTTTGTCATTGAGGTTTCCAAAGCGGGATATATGTCAGAAAAAAGCCCCTTATTTACCATAGATAGTCCAGATCAAGTAGTTACCAAGCATTTTTCCCTTGTCTCAGAAAATCCTACAACCAACGGGTTAACTGGAAAGGTGCTTGTCAATAGCACCTTACTTGAAGAAGATCGAATGCATATTATTGAGTGGGGACCATCGCTTAGCTCAGAGGTTATCGGATTCAAGGTCTATCGAAATGGCGCTCTTATCTATCAGGTAGGGCTTGCTGGACCTTTACGCTATGAAGATCATAATAGAGATGCAAGCAGCCCTGATAGGTATAAAGTTACATCTCTAAATTCTAATGGAAGCGAAAGCTCCGGGAGGTTATTATCACTTTTATAAAAAAATACTTTTCTATTTTATTTCTTTTACTTGTACACCTAAGTCCCCTTTCAGCCGACGATACAGCTATAACAATTACTGTAAAAGACAACGACACAAGCGCAAATCTTGAAGGTGTATTAGTATCATACTACTTTGACGATCAACTAATTAGTTCCGGAACAACAGGACCTGAAGGTACGGTAACACAAACGTTAGAAGATAAGACCTATCTAGTAACAGCCTATTTAGATGGTTATAATCTATCCAATAACAATTATAGGGTTTCTGGTGGTGAGCAAACAGCCTTTATCCGACTAACACTAGGGACAAACACTATTACAGGAAAGGTAACGGATGCAATTCTTGGCACGCCCATTGATGGCGCCCTTATTGAGTTATACAAAAGCTCTGGTTTCAACACTTCTTTTATCTTTTCTCTTAATACCAACTCTGCTGGTGAATATACCACTCCAGCTCTTAATAATAATGATTATATAATAACTGCAAGTTTTACCGATTTCCAAAGTAACTCAGTAGGTGCTACCATAACCGATGCATCTGAAACTGCAAATATTTCATTAGAATCTAATCCTGCTACCATTACAGGTACCATCACAAATAGCGCAGGTGGAGCTCCCATTGAGGACGCTGCAGTAACAGTTAGTGTAGGTGGCCAGACGGTCACTGGCTATACCAATAGTTTAGGAGTGTATACTATTGATGGTCTAGGTCCTTATTTATATAGTGTGAACGTCGCTGCAGATACTTTTGAAGCATTTTTAAGCTCAAAACAATTAGTAGCAGATGCAACTACTACATTTGATGTTGCTCTGACCTCTGGTGGTGGAACTATTACTGGGAAGGTAACTGATGCAGACACTGGGGCAGTTATCTCAGATGCATCCATACAGCTGCAATTGGACAATGTGACGGTGCAAAGCATTCAAACCGATCAAAATGGGGAGTACACCCTTTCTCATTTAGCAATAGAGCAGTATGTTTTGATTGCGTCGGCAGAAGACTATCAACTCTCTTTTGTTAAAGTAGTTGTACCAGATGCCACCCCTATAACGGAAAATTTTGCATTAAACAATGATCCAGGCACCGTATCAGGTACGGTCACAGTAGCAGGGTCAGGCCTTCCCCTATCTGGTGCGACGCTGCAAATAAAGCAAGGAAATATCACTCTTGGAAGCGATCTTACCGATAACAATGGAGTGTATAATTTTACCGGTCTTGCACCCGGAGCGTATACCATCTTTGCCTTAGACCATTCTTATCAAACCGCTCACCTTGATGTAGAGGTAGAAGAGCTAAAAAGTACCACCGCAAATTTTTCTTTAGTATTTGGGGCTGGAGTGGTGGAAGGAACGGTAACAGATGAAAATACTGCTGTAGGGCTGATACAAGGGGCTCATGTAAAAGCAATAAGAAATAATACGGTATTTGGGACAAGTATTACCACGGAAGATGGGGAATATAGTATTCCTGGCCTTGCCGCAGGTGGCTATACTATAACAGTGGGCGCTGATGACTACCGTTTTGCCTACAACGATGTTACAATCGTCAATGATCAAGTGACCACCCAAGATTTTACCCTTGTGGCAGGGAGCTCTACGGTTGATGGCACCATTACGGACACTATAACAGGACTGCCCATTGCAGGTGCCATTGTAAATGCAGCAGAGCAAGGCAGTAGTTTTATCGAGTATACGGTTACAGAATCAGATGGAACCTACAGTTTGCGTGGCTTGTTTGTAGGTACTTTTATTATAGATGCAGACAAAGCTCTGTACATTGAAAATGATACCCCAGCATTTGCAATCACCTCCATAGGGCAAACCCTCACCAAAAATTTGTCTCTCTATCCAGAAAATATTCCTCCAGTAAATCTAACAGGATCGGTGATCATCAATTCACTGTTGCTGCAAGAAGATCGTATCCATCGATTAGAGTGGGGATCCACTCCAAGTGCTGAAGCAGTGGGATATAGAGTGTATCGCAATGGGGTACTTGTTGCAGAGCTTGCCTTAAACACCTCACCTCTGGTATATGAAGATCATAACACGAGCGCCAGTGTACCCGATATATATGAGGTTACATCGGTAAATACCAATGGCAGCGAAGCATCTGCAGGGACCATTATTTTACAATGAAAAAAATACTCTACTCTTTATTCTGTATAGCCTCTTTTTCCGCATTAGAGGCATCACGTATTATGGACCTAAAAGGGCATGATTTTTTAGAATTTCGAGCAGGTGAATTTTTTTTTACCCAACAAAGCAATAGAGATACCTATGGATCAGAAATCATCACTTTAGAGGTGGAAGATAACCATTTTTTAAGCTCTAAGTATTCCGTCTGGGGCAATGTCAATGTTGCCTGGAGTTCTGGCAAAACACGCTACTTTGAAACGCCTACTGATATGAGCATTACCATAGTAAGTATTGGAGGGAAAAGATTTGTCCCTGTTACTCAAAAGGAAATCAAATTCTACTTGGGCGTTGGTATAACAGCTGGTGTGGCAAATACCACCTGTCAAAATCCCTATCTTTCCGATACGATGACAAGATTCTCTCCTGGTGTCGTTGGAAAGTTTGGTTTTATCGCTCAACATAAATCGAATTTTGCCTTTGATCTATTCTTCGACTACTACATTCAGCCCACTTTGAAAAACTTGAATGGGTCTTTTTTTGATAAGGCAACAGAGATTGGCGGCTTTCATGCAGGCGTTGGTATTGGATATATCTTTGACTAAACTTTAAACTTGCCCTTTTTTAAAGCATATTGTATAAATTACATATGTTAAAATTGAAAGCGTCTTTTTTTAACCTTCTTGTCATGTGCATTCCCTCGTGTGTACTCGCAATTGGAGCTGTCTCAGGGTTGGTTACATCCGAATCTGGTGAAAAGATAGAGGGAGCAAATGTCTGTTTATACAAAAATCAGCTGCTTTTAGAAAATGTTGTTACCGATGATCAAGGAAAATATATCTTTTGCCCTCTTTTAGATGGCACCTACCGAGTACAAGCTTGTGCAGAAAATATGCAGACTTTTGTTCAAGGAGTAACTGTTACTTGCAATAAAGTATCTACAGCAAATTTTTCTCTGCTTAAAAATCCAGCAACTCTCACGGGTGTGGTTACGGATAAAAGCGCTTTGGAGCAAACTCCTATTGTAGGTGCAAAGATAAAAGTTACAAATAAAGACATTATCATAGGCAGCGGAATCACAGATAATAGTGGGGCATATAGTATACATGGTTTGCCTGCCACCTTTTGTAATGTCCAAGCAGATGCAAAAGATTTCCAAACGGAAGTATTTGGCGTTCAACTAGCAGAAAATAAAGCGGCTGCGGTAGATTTTATGCTGCCATCCTCTCCATCAGAATTAAAAGGGGTGGTAGAAACTAGCTGCGGGCTTCCCATACCCTTGACAATGATTGAGGTGCAGCAAAATAATATAACACTTGCTACCACATTAACCTCCCTTTGCGGGCACTACCAGTTTACAAACCTTGCGCCTGGGTACTATGATATACAAGCTATCTTCCCATATCATGATACGGTTTTTTTAGGAGCTGAGGTGGTAGAAGGGAAAGAGACTATCACCAATTTCACCTTGCAAAAAGGGGGCGGGAAAATCAGCGGCACTGTTATTGATCAAGGAACAAAAGCGCCTATTGCGGGCGCAATCGTAGAGATCAAAAACGATAATATGGTTATTGCCACTGCAGTAACAGATAGCAATGGAAAATATTCTGTTCCTGGATTGATGGCTGAGGCCTATAATGTGCTGGCAAGTGCTATGCATTATGACCCCATTATTATTGGCGGCGATGTGGGTAAGGATGCAAAGATAACGGTAGACTTTTCACTACAACCTAGTAGCTTTTCAGAAAAAAAAAGCCCATTTTCCTACTAAATAAGAAGAATCTTTCCTTGCCCATCACTCTTGAGGAGGGTACCGGAGGTATTTCAGGATCGGTCACAGATCAGAGCAGTAGTCTCGGGATTGCGGGTGCTTTAATACAAGCTTCTAAAAATAACGTTATTATTAATACTGCTATTACAGACATTAATGGCGCCTATTCGATCACTGGGCTCGATCCTGAATCTTACACCATGATTGCAAGTGCAGAAAATTACAGTCTCTCTATGCTGGGATCAGAGGTCACTGCAGATACGATCACCAATGAGCATTTTGTTTTACAAGATGGAGGGAGCTTAACAGGTACTATCACTGATCCAGATTCAGGAGCAGGCATCTCTGGTGCGGTAGTAAAAATAGTTAGTAATAATACGATAGTGCAAGAAGATGTTACCACCTCCGATGGGGTCTATATTTTTAGTGGTTTATCAGCAGATAGCTATATCATAGCGGCAAGTGCTGATGGGTATGGCAACAATACCAAGAGCGTTCAGATCCAAGTAGATCAGCAGGAAAGTGTGGATATTGCTTTAAAAGATACCTCTGGAGGAGTGAGCGGGAAAGTGATCGATGCAGATACTCTTCTTGCTTTACCTGGGGCAACATTAGAATATAGGCAAGGCTCTGTTGTACTAGGATCGGCTCTTACCAACTCAGAAGGAGATTATATCATTCATAACCTTTTTCCTGGCACCTACACAGTGGTTGCTCTTGAAACAGGTTATATTACAAAGATCCATACAGTGCAAATAACAAGTGATACTACCTCTGTATTGAATTTTGCGCTTGGCAAGGGGAGCGGTTCCTTTATAGGTAAGATTACCGATGCAGCAACAACCGAAGCTATTGCAGGTGCACAGGTAGAGGTTTTACAAGATAATGTTATTATAAACTCTGCTATTACTGATAATGCCGGCGATTATATTATTGAAGGGCTTGCATCAGAGGGCTATACCATTCAAGCAAGTGCTGCAAATTATGGAGAAAAGTCGGTAAGTGCTGCGGCGATAGTTTCTGTGCCTGTTACCGTGAATATTGCCCTAGGAAATGGCGGCGGAACGATTGAAGGGAAGATATCTAGCGAATCCTCTTACATATCTGGTGCTACCGTTGATTTATACCAGAATAATATTCTGATAAAAAGCACTTTGACCGATGAGCAGGGTGACTATGTGTTAAGTGAAATTGATCCTGGCACCTATACTATTTCCGCCTTTGCAGCTACTTATATAAGAGCTTCTGAGCAGGTACAGGTAGGTGTAGATGCGCAATTAACGGTGAATATGACCTTAAGTTCTGACCCAGCAAGTATCACTGGTTTGGTGGAAGATTCAGGAAGCTCGCCTCTAAAAAATGCTATTGTTCAGCTGCTAAAAGATAAGGTGCTTATCACATCGGCGGTTACCGATCAAAGTGGAGAATATACTATTGATGGAATTGATAGTGGCGCTTATCTTCTGATTACAGGAAAAACTGGATATCAGTATGCACATAAAACGGTAGATGTACAAGCAGGCAGCGCTACTACCGAAAATTTTACATTGGAAAATGACGCTAACTCTGTTGTTGGTACCATTTTACAAGGAAATACAACCAATGGAATCGCAAATGCTTTTGTAGAAATTTGTGACCAAGAAAGTGGTTTCTATCTCTCCATGTATTCCATGTCTGATGGCTCTTATTCTTTTAGCGGACTCTATCCAGGAACCTATAAGGTAGACGCTTCAAAAACTGGCTATTTCACCAATTATACCCCCCCTTTTACCATTGATGCAATTAGCATGACCACAGAGACAGAAGACCTTCCGCTATATGCTGACGATCCCCCTATTCATTTAGTTGGGTCTGTAAATAATATCCGCTATTTATTACAAAGTGATCGTATTCACAAACTGGTTTGGGAAGAAAGTGTGAGTCCAGATGTCACCCATTATAACATATATAAAAATGGGTCATTGGTAGGATCGGTTTTAGCAACCTCGCCCGTACTTGAATATGAGGATCATAATAACAGCCCTAGAAAAGTGGTTGAATATATGGTACGATCTGTAAATCCAGATGGGAGTGAAAGCTCCGGGGTAACGGTAAGCTTACAATGAAAAAATATCTTGTACTAACTTTATTTATGTGTGCTCTTTATGGAGCAGAAGAAGAGAATGGCCCTACTTTACATGTGCCTATAGACAAAGAAAAGGTCATTGAAAATAGCCCTGATAAATCAAGTCCATCGTCCCTTAAAAACATGCACGGACATGATATATTAGAATTTCGAGCCGGATATTTCTTTTTTACAGAAGCCTATGCAGGAAAAATTTACGGCCCAGGTACGGTATCCTTAGAAGTAGAAAATAATTACTGGTTTCTATCTTGGGCGTCTGGATGGATAAACTTCAATTTTACCTGGGGATCAGGATCTCCTCCCTCGACAGCCGTATCTACCCATATGAACATTTCCTGTCTAAGTGGCGGCGCAAAAGCTTTTCTTCCCATAGATACAGATCAAATCTATCGCCTCTATTTAGGTGCTGGATTATCGGCAGCTATTATCATGACTAAAGATGAAACCGCTTATCTACCCACCAACCTGGTAAGATTTAGTCCAGGAATAGCAGTAAAATCAGGGCTATTGATCTGCCCATATAAACGGCTTGCAATCGATCTTTTCTTCGATTACTATTTCCTGCCCACATCAAGAAGCATAGACCTCTCTTTTTATCAAAGCTTAACTGATGTGGGCGGATTTCGCGCAGGCCTCGGCCTCGGATATCTCTTCTAGGAGACTCTAAAAAACGAGCAGTTATTCAGAATCTCCTCTAAGAAGACCCTGATACTTTTCCTTTTTTACTCTTAATTGCTGTTACAATAAATCGTATTAGAGGATTTATATTCCTACAAGACCCATCTTCATTATAATGGCGCTTAGCAAATTCTGCACCCATCTGCCGTTCAGTAGTCTCCATTTTAGGAAATGCATGAAGACATCTATCATTATTTACCACTAATAAGTCACTCTCTGGTGTTACTGTCGGCAGTATGCAAACCACTTTCTCTGCAGAATCTTCTTTTAGATCATACCACTTTTGCATATGAATACCATCATTCAGCTGAGGGAAAAAACTCCCAAAAAATACATACCTATCAATAGTATACTTACTCCCTTTAGGTATTTTAATATGATGATATATTTTATCCTGTGGCTTCTCAGGCTGCCTACCTTTGAGATCATATACTAAAGTGGAAAGTGCATGTGACTTAGCAGTAGCATGGCTCTTACCTTCGCCAGCATTTTCTTTAGCCCCATAACAAAATATTAGTAGTGAATCACTTACTTTCCCAGGTTGTTTAGATGGCCCATTATTGGAAGCTAGCCATCTAGTTTGAGGCAAATGAATTGCATCCTGATGTGCTCCTGTTTCCCCTCTTTTTTCTGTATATTTAGCATCAACAACAAGTTTATTATATTGTTGTAGTGGCAGTAAATCTAATTCTATCACCAAAGCTGCTACGCTTTTCAACGCCTTCATAAACAATTGTTTATCCTCTACACAATATTTAGGCGGAGGAAATCCATCACACATATCCATCACCTCAGATGAATCTCTGCTTTGAATATCTATAACTACTCTACCGGCATACACCCCCCCTTTATCTCCTTCCAAAGATTCTAGCCATGACGTACTTTCCTTTTTCCTTTTAATTATTTTCTCGAACATAGGAAACAAGCCTAAAATTGGGCTGCTGCTACTATTTGGATTCCCTTTGATAACTAGACTATTTGCACTTACCGGAACAATCTGACTGACAGGAGGTGTTACTTTTTCTTTAGTCTCTGCCTCAGTCTCTGCCGTAGTTGATGGATCTATTTTAGGTAAATTATTTTGAGTAGTAGAGGTTACACTTTGCATAGCAAATACCATCCTTCAAACATTTATTAACAACATGTTTATTATAAGTTAGTTTATTGCAAAAAGCAAATGTTAAAAAAAATAAGCTATAACCAAGGCCCTATTACCCCATGAATGGGAGCACTTCGATTGTGTTATCGATTTTTGCCTTTAAAATAGAGGTAATTGCTGACAAAGTAGTCGATCCAGCAGCGTGGCAAGAGGTGCAGTTCCCTTCATATTCAATAAGGACAATGCCATTTTTTGTCAGATCTTTGACTTTTACGCCGCCATCGTCGAGTTCTACATAAGGTCTGATATCTTTTTCCATCACCCTTTCGATATGAGCAATTTGGACCTGTTTATCCAGCTCGTAAAAATTCTTTATCCCCTCCCCTTCTACGGAAAAATTACTCAGCCCTTCAGGAGTAGTAAAAGTATTTGGCACCAGCTTGTCTGCAATAAATCCAAAAGAGTCAATAACGTGGTTGACATAAGGAGATAAAAAGCGGATATAGTCTTCCATCACATCATCATCGTAAAGATTTGCGATTTCATACACTTGAAGCGTATCTAAAATATCAGAAGCTCGAAGGTGCACTACCGAGGAGACTTTTTTATTCAATATGCATTCGGCAAGCCCTTCAAGCAACGCTGTCATAAAGGTTGCTGCGGTAACTACGTACTTCATATCGGTGAACATTTCAGCCGATGGGTCGTAAATAAGCTCTATCTTATAAGCAACAGATAATTTTTCATGAAAAAAATCTTCGCCGCTGCATTTTCCTGCGTGCTGAGGGCGAGCAATTTTTTTTCTCATTTTATTGCTATATAGATCCCAAAACAGGTGATGGGTATATTTTTTATGCATAGCTTGATTCCTTTATTTTGGAAGCGATATCTATAATCATATCCCACCTTTGAAAAAGAGCTTGTTTAGAGGTCATGCTAGAAAATGAGAGTGAAACGGCGCATGCGCAAAGAGCTTTATCTACCTTCCTATTTTCAAGCACCTTAGAGACGCCTTGGTAAGAGGTGATAATGCCCGCGTCATATAAATGGTAGGCTAAATTTTCAGCAGAGAGACCTTCAAAGGCAAAGCACCATCTATCAAAAAGGTACTCTCCTCCCCCGTTAAAAAAGACAATAGAAGGATCTTTTTCTATTACATAGTCTATTATCTCATTTTTAATAAGAGAGTATTGCATAGGATTCGTATCCATCATCTCGAGAGCTTCTTTAGCGTATGCCGATAGAGCAAAATATTCTTTCAAGCAAAAGTCCTCTCCCCAAGTAGAGCCTTTTAGCTCTTCTTTAGCGGCAACAGCCACTAGATTTTCATGCGCAAATGTAAGTATATCAATAGGCAAATCTTGGAAACGGAAAAAAACTTTTCCGGCGCTTTCTGTCGCATCGATAAATAAAAATAGATCTTCTGCACTACAAATATTTGCCATCTCAAAAACAGGATGCAAAACACCGGTAAACTCTTCTGTCCAAGAAGAGAACAGAGCAAGCGATCGTTTGGAAATAGCCGCCATCAAACTCTCTTTAGTGACTTTCCCGCACGCGTCCACCTCAATTTCTTTCACGCTTAGCCCAAGTCTTCCTGCGCTTTTAAGAATCTCTACCATTTTTTTCTGTTCCCCTTTGGGAACAAGAATTTCATTACGACCTGATCGTTGGGCTTTGGGCATAAGCACTTCATAAAGCGTCTTAAGGAGCACCTCTTGCATAGAAGGGAGAAAATAAAGGGGATTCTCTTTTTTTGCGCCAATTACATCTAAGATAGGATCTTTTGCTTTTACTATCTGCTTTAAAGTCTCACGCCTTTGAGAAAAAGATAGTGCCTGAGCAAGTCTTTCCCCGTCTAAATAGGCCTCTTTTACTTTTGATGACATCATATTTTCCCCTCAACAAAAGTATTATTTTCATAAGAAAAAATTAAAGGGGTTCCAGTTGCAATCTCATAGGCAACAATCTCACTATCGGATACATCCATCACCTCTTTTACAATACCCCTCAAAGAGTTGCCGTGGGCAACAATAAGCACTGTTTCCCCCGCTTTTACCCTCGGTAAAATTTCTTTATCAAAATAAGGAAGTGTTCTCTTGATAGTCATTTCTAAGCTCTCTCCATTTGGAGGGGGAATATCATAACTACGTCTATACTGGGTAAAAAGCTCCTCTCCAACCTTTTCTTTAAAAGCATTTTTCTCTTTTCCCTGAAGATCACCGTAAAATCTTTCATTTAAAGCCTCTGATACATGGACCATTAATGAAGATTCTTTATCTATCCCGTGAAAATATCTTTTGTCATCATGTTCAAGGTACATACTTCGTCTATCTTCATTTTCCAGCATCGCAAGCTGAAGAGTCATCTGCGCGCGGCTTAAGCAGGAAGTGTAGATAGCATCAAATGTAATTTTAGAAAGAAGCTTTCCAGCAGCAGTAGCCTCTTCTACACCTCTCTTTGAAAGAGAAATATCAACCCATCCTGTAAAAATATTTTTTTGATTCCAAGTGGAGTTACCATGTCTTAATAGAATTAGTTTACCCATATACCCATATTCTCTTTTTGTAAATTTGTCCCTATGGTACCATATAATCGTTAAAATATGGAACTATCTTATTATGGAAAAAATTCGTCTCAATAAAATTCTTGCAAATGCCGGAATTGCTAGCCGCAGAAACTCTGATCTCCTTATGCAAGAGGGGCGCGTAACCCTTAACGGGCAAATTTGTACCGCTCTTGGAACCACAGCAGATCCAAAAAAAGACTTTATCACGGTAGATGGAAAACCTATATCAAAAAAACCTGCTAAACAGGTAACTTATTTATTAAATAAGCCTTCTGGTTATATCTGTAGTAACAAACGTCACGGCAATGACAAGCTTGCTATCGACCTAATAAAAGAGAGAAAAGCTCGTCTTTATACTATTGGCCGTCTAGACAAGCTTACAGAAGGATTGATCCTTGTCACCTCGGAAGGCGATTATGCAAACCTTGTTATGCATCCATCATCCAATATAGAGAGACAGTATACGGTAAAGACAAAGCAAGAAGTAACCTACGAGGATATACAAAAGATCAAGAAAGGGACCTATATTGAAAGAAGAAAAATTGTTCCTGTATCCGTATCCAAAAAGAAAAAAAGAGAAATTTCTATAACGGTAATGGAAGGGAAGAAGCACGAGGTACGTCTGCTTGTTGCAAGAACCGGTTTATCCATAAGCGGTTTAAAGAGAATACGGTTAGGGTGCTTAGAGCTTGGAAGCCTGCCAAAAGGTGCCCATAGAGTCCTTTCAGAAAAGGAAAAAAACTTAATATTTGAAAAAAGAGCTAGCATTAAAAAAGCGACACCCTCTAAACTTTAAACCATGAATATATTCTCCTCATTGTTTCCAAGGACTCCGCTGTCGCATCTGCAGCTGCACATGGAAAAAACATGCGCCTGTCTTGCAAAGTTAAAAGAGCTTTGCCAGATACGAGAAAAAGCAGAGCCCTGCGAGATAGAAAAGATAGCAAAAAAGATCTCTGAGCTAGAGCATGATGCGGATCTAATAAAAAATGATATCCGCAGCTCTCTTCCAAAAAGTTTTCTTTTTTCCATGGATAGAATAAATTTTCTAGAAATATTAACCCTTCAAGATAACCTTGCCGATACTGCAGAAGATATCTCTGATATACTTATCCTTAAAAAGCTTTCACCGCTACCTGCGCTTGAAGAAAAGCTTCATGAGTATATTGACACCAATCTTGATGCGACATGGATATTAAAAGAGATCGTTTTCAACCTAGACACTTTGATAGAAGCATCTTTTGGCGGCCCCATTGCGGTAAAAATGAAAGGGCAAATCCATGATATCACAGTAAAAGAACATGAGGCAGATGTGATAAAAAAAGAGGTGAAAAAGACCCTTTTCTCCCTTGCAGACCAACTAGAATTTGCAGATTTTATCTTATGGCTAAATTTTATTGAAGAGATAGGGGTTATCTCGCATTTTGCGGAAAAAGAAGCTCTACGAATCGGAATGTTACTAAACACCAAGTGATTTTATGGAAATATTTTTTATAGCCCTTGCTCTCCTTATCGGCTTTTACATGTTATGGAATATTGGCGCAAATGATGTAGCAAATGCAGTAGGAACCTCTGTAGGCTCCGGTGCTATCACATTAAAAAGAGCGATCATCATAGCAGCAGTATTAGAATTTGGCGGTGCTTTTCTCTTAGGATCGAATGTTTCTGAAACCATTCAAAAAGGGATCATCGACCCAGCGATGTTTTTAAATACCCCTAATATATTTGTTGTGGGCATGCTTTCAGCTCTGCTTGCAACCGCCATCTGGCTACAAATTGCCACCTTCTTCAGATGGCCAGTGTCCACCACCCATGCAATTGTTGGTAGTGTGATGGGCTTCGGCATCCTGATAGGTGGATTCCATGCAGTGCAGTGGGCAGAGGTGGGTAAAATTGCATTAAGCTGGGTGATATCACCTACACTTGCCGGAGTATTTGCTTTTCTATTCTTCTCATTTATTCAAAGGAAAATCCTTTTCTCGTTTAACCCCCTCCTATCAACCAAACGATTTGCTCCACTATTTGCATTTTTAGTGCTCCTGGTCTTCTGCCTCTCCACTTTTATGGGTGGAATCAAAAGCCTTTACCTAGAAATATCCCTCTATTTTACTATCCTTTTATCAACTATTATCAGCTTTTTTGGAGCGATGATCGTTGCCTTTATCTGCCGCAGCCAGTCAAAAAATGCTAAGATGAGCTATATACTCGCTGCCAAGCATGACAGACGTCTTTATTCATTATTAAAAGTGCAAAAGCACCTGATAAGAGCAAGGCTCGCCACAAGAGATGATGGCGTGAGAAAAGATATGAACACTATGCTTGCAGAAACAGAATCGCTAATAAAAGTTGCGCAAGATAAAGCGCCCTTCCAAACAGAGCTTGACTCGGACTACAGAAATGCCGAAGCAATATTTGCTATGCTGCAAATACTCACCGCATGCTTTGTAGCCTTCGCACACGGTTCCAACGATGTAGCAAATGCTATAGGACCGGTCTCTGGAATAATAGATGTAATAAGAGATCCCGCATCGCTCATCAAATCTACCACCATCTCCATCCCCCTCCTCCTCTTTGGCGGCGCAGGAATTATCGTAGGTCTTGCCACCTATGGATATAAGGTGATAGAGACTATAGGAAATAAAATCACGCAGCTCACGCCAACACGCGGATTTGCCGCAGAATTTGCAGCCGCATCCACCATACTTGTTGCCAGTAAGTTTGGCATGCCCATATCCACCACCCACGCAATAGTGGGAGCCGTTCTTGGAGTTGGCCTTGCAAAAGGACTCTCAGCCCTAAACTTCAAACTTATCAAAGATATCTTCCTCTCATGGGTAATCACCCTCCCCTCCGCTGCTATCTTTACCGTCATCATCTATACCATCTTCTCGCTCTTCCTCCTTTAAAACTTACATGGAAGACTCTCCTTAGGGGCGCCGCCCCTAAAACCCCGGCTAAGGGCCGCGCCCTTAGCAATCCCTTCTTTGCCTGGTTACTACAATTGTAGTAACCAGAAAAAACCTACTACATTTGTAGTAGGCTAGAGAAATTGACACATATGCTTGGTCGTGGTAATGGTGAATTAAGATGAAAAGATTTTTGCCGCTACTACTTTTGTGCACTCTCTCCTGCTCTGGATTGATTCCTAAGAAGAAGGTGAAGATTGCTATGGACCCTTCTTTTATGAATAGTCCTGTGGGCAATAAGCAGGCAGATGTATATGCTTTTACCAACGAGCTCTTGGAGATGGTTTTTAAAGAGACGCGATATGAAATTGTATATAAAGATGCGAGCTGGGATGATATGCTTTTTGGATTAAAAGAGCATACGGCAGATTTAATCATCTCTTCTATGCCTACTTCGTATGAGGCAGAAAAAGATTTTAGTTTTTCTGCTATGTTTTTATCTCTTGGAGATATTTTTGTAACGAGGAAGAATATCTCTGCAGCAAACTTTGGTGATTTTAATGGAAAGATTATCGCCATACAGGAGCATGCCCCGCTCCTTTCTACCTTTCAATCTTATCCAAATGTGAATATCACCTATTACCAAAGCACTCCCCAGGCTCTTGAAGAGATAGCCTCATCAAAAATTGATGGCGCTCTCATCCCATATATCTCCCTTGCCTCTTTCCTCTCCGAAGAGTACCGTTACCTGCTAAAATTTAGCAATAACAAGTATACCAATACAGGCCTTCGCCTTGTTTCCTTAAAAGAGATGCAACAGCAAGTAATAAGGACCTTTAATACCCGCCTGGCCACCCTTATAGAAGATGGCTCTTTAGAAAAACTACTTATCAAATGGAACCTTGTACTATAGTCCTGAACCTTGTTTCACTATCAACGATCTTTCTACTAGTTTTTTCATAACATGAGGAAAGCACTTTTCTACCTTTCTCCCTATCAAAAGGTCGAACAATGGAGAAAGGAGCCCTCTTACTGTAAATCTTTCTTTGGAAAATAGTAATGTTTACTTGACGGAATCTTGATTACACGGTATTCTTTTTTTTAAAAGGAGTTAGAATGCAACCTCTTTCTGATCAAGATTATAATGCAATGAAAGAGGGGCTCGAAAGAGCGATAAGGGACACCACCGAACTATCCAACTACATAACAGTAAACGTCCCAATAGACTTGGGTAAAGTAGTCTCTCTTATAAAACAAATAGCTGAAAATCTTTGCCTCCTAACAAACCTTGATCACTATTCTGTGTATGCAAACACCCCTCTCCATAATGGTATGCGTAATATTGCACAACAAGCTTGGTCCGTGCAAAAACAACTTCAAAACATTCAACAAGCTTTAATAGCCGGTGGGATACATGATCTGCAAACACAGCTTGAAGCTCTTCATCTTACCTAACACTAAACAAAGAGAAAATATTATCTCCTTTTTTATACATTCTACTAGTCTTAGATATAAAAGGAGCGGGTTTTGGATGAGATCTTTGTAATTTCGGATCCGACGTGTATATATGATACTCTAGGATCCGAAATAAGAAAGAGATCGCCAAAAGACGCCCCTTTTTACTAGTCTTTTATGAAGCAGCGGTCCGACTCCTCGAATTCCTTCCGAATTCGAGCAAGTTCATCTTTATTGATAGGACATGGCTTAATATTCCAGATTTTTTCGGCGTAATTTTTTACTGAGACGTCTGAGGAGAAGGTTCCCATGGATGCCATATTATACAGGCACATTTTGGCCCATTTTTCTTTATCTTGGTAAAATTCAGCCACTTTATCTTGGGCGCGGATATAATCTGGCAGGTCGCCAAGCACTAGGTAGCGATCTCTCCCTTCCCCTTCCATCAGATTTTTATAGATAGATTTTAGCACCATATCTTCTGCTTCATTTTCTGCCAAGGAGCCGTCACGTAAGCATTCCATAGCATCGTGCACTTCCATATGTTCCTCAAGGATCTTATCGGGGTTATGACTTTTTTCTAAGGTAATTTTATTTACCTCATCGGACGAGTAGCCAAAGAGAAAAGGCCAATTTTCATCGCCAACTGCCGCTCTCATTTCAACATTGGCTCCATCGTCAGTACCAATAGTCATGGCTCCATTTAAGGACATTTTCATATTTCCTGTTCCAGAAGCTTCCATAGATGCAGTAGAAATTTGCTCGGAAAGGTCTGCTGCGGGGATAATAATTTCTGCCTTGGCTACATTATAGTTTTCTACATATGCGACGCGAAGTTTTTGTGAAATAGAGGGATCGCTATGAATTTTTCTTCCAAGGATATATATAAGACGGATAATATTTTTGGCCATTTCGTAGCCAGGTGCTGCCTTTCCACCAATGACTATTTTCCGTTTGATCTTTATAGATTCAGGATTTTTCTTCAGTCGATTATACAAAACAATCACATGTAAAACATTCATTAACTGTCTTTTATATTCGTGTATACGTTTGATCTGTACATCAAAAAGTGCTTCGTTATCAAAGAATAATTCTTGATTGATCTCCTCTTCAGATAGCCCCTTTTCTTGTTTAAAGTGTTTTAATGTTTGTACCAGTCGTGCTTTGTTATCTTTTTTTATCTCTAAAAATCTTGTCCACACCTCTTCTTTATGCAGATGATCTTTTAGTTTCTCTATTTGGGAGAGATCGGTGATCCAATCTTTACCAATAAGGTCAATGAGCAGTCCGCTAAGTCCTGGATTGCATTTATACAACCACCGTCTTTGTGTGACACCATTGGTTACATTAACAAATCTATCAGGCATCATCTCGGCAAAGTCGGAAAAGAGTTTTTCTTTGATAATATCTGTATGTAAAGCGGCTACACCGTTCACTTTATGACTTCCAGCTATTGCAAGGTGTGCCATTTTTATTTTTCCATCTTCAAGAATAGACATGCGCCGCACCTTCTCCTCATCCCCAGGGTGCTCTTTTCGAACTTTATCGCAGAATATATAATTTAGCCTTTCTATAATGTGATATTGCGCGGGAAGTATTTCTTTAATATGTGCGATATCCCACTCTTCTAATGATTCTCGAAGGACAGTATGGTTGGTGTAGCTGCACACTTCTTGAACAATATCTAAAGCCTCGGTAAACTTGTGCTCATGATCTTTTGTTAAAATTAACATCAGCTCTGCAATAATAAATGCTGGGTGGGTATCATTAATTTGTATGCGCACCTTATCATGAAACTGTTTCATATCACCATAATCTTCAAGATGCTGGCGGATAATATCTTGTAGCGATGCAGAAACAAGGAGAAACTCCTGTTTGATTCTCATAATAAATCCCATAAGATTTTTATCATTAGGGTAAAGAACATCGGTTAATGAAGTATTGATCACAGCATCTGCAATATCCCCATTATTAAAACTTTCAATAGAGAAATTTGCTGGCGACTCTTTTGTCGTCCACAGTCGAAGGGTTAATGCAGAGTAATCATCCTCCCCACCATAACCAACAATAGGAATATCATAAGGAATCGTTCTTACCTCTTCATGATTGGCTATTCCATGAATCAATTCATCATGTTTATTTTTCTTTTCAATCAACGCCCCATGATATGCCACATTGGTAGCAAGAGCATCTCGACGAAGCTCCCAAGGGTAGGCATTTAAAAGCCATCTATCACTTCTTTCTATCTGCACACCAGACCATAGCGATTGCTCAAATATTCCATATTGATAACGAAGGCCATAACCCATTACAGGATAATGATGGGTGGCCAAAGAGTCCATAAAACAAGCAGCAAGCCTCCCAAGACCGCCATTACCAAGGCCTGGTTCAGGCTCAGAGACTAATATTGTCTGAAAATCTTTGCCTAAATTTTTCATCACCTTTTTTACCAAATCAACATTAGAAATATTGATGATATTATTTAGTGAAATTCTGCCCGGCAGCCATTCCAAAGATATATAATAGACTTTTCTTGCTTTTTCTATGGTAAAACTGTGTGCGGCAGCGGCCCAATGCACCATTACCTGTTCACGTAAAACAAAAGCTAAAGCTCTATAAATTTCCCCATCTGTTGCCTCTGCAAGCGTCCTTCCCATCATACTAATAAGATGGTGCTTAACTTGTTGAGCCATCATTTTAGCTTCTAAATCTATATCAATTTTTGACAAATCTAACTCCTGCAAAAGGGGGTAATCAGCCCTTTCTTAAACATATAGCAAAAACATATTTTTAATCCCAT
>JAJACI010000009.1 GCA_022601595.1 Chlamydiia bacterium
AGTAAGCGGCATCCCTGTAGGGATGGGGCGCCACGAAAAATAGGATTTATAAGAAATCTGGGAGATTATAAAACTGCCGGCTTTTCAGAGTATCCTTAATGATCCTTTTTCTTGGTTACTACAATTGTAGTAACCAAGAAAAAACTATAGGTATTTTAGGAAGGTGTTGATGAAGCGCATTTCTCCTGGAGAAACAGCTGGATATCTGAGCATTCCTTGTAATAGTCATTTGCAAAAAATAGGGGATAATGTTTGAGGAGATATTCATGCATTGCTTCATTTGAGTCTGTATTCTCTTGAGCCTCCTTAAAAATTGCTGATATTTGGTCAAAAGGAAAGGTTGTATTGTTCAAACTAACAGAGGTAACATTTAACTGAGGATAGTAATATAATTCAGCGCTATAACCTGCAATCATACCATTATGCCAAATAGCGTTGTTCAGGATCACAAGGCCGTATCCATAATGTGCTCCATCTGCAATTTGTTGGTAGGGGGTAGTCATCATGCAAAGCAGGCCATCTGATAGTACTGTTTTGTTTACATGAAGATTTTGGTTCCATTTATAAAGATCGGCAACAGTGGAAATAAGGGCGCCGCATCCTTGTAGGTAGACCATGTCTTCAGAGTAACTAGATACATAAATAGCTTTGTCCTTTTCTGCTAGGTCATAAAAGTGTCCCTTTGCAAGGTTTGGGAACTCTTTTTCAAGTGTTGCAATGTTTCCCTTAGAAGGCAGGAAGGTAGATTTCATATTTAAGGGACCAAAAAATGTTTCTTTTAAGTAATTTCCTAAAGACTTTCCTGACTCCTTTTCAATGATCAATCCCACTAGAAAATATCCGGTATTACAGTATTCATATTGTTCTCCTGGCTCAAAAGAGAGGTCTTTAGAGGAAAATATTTTTACAACTTCTTTTGCCCTACTAGGGGGATTATTGATAAAGGAGTGGCACTCTTCACTTGCTGTATAGTTATAAAGGCCAGAGGTATGGGTTAATAGGTGGTGAATGGTAATTCTATCAAGCCATTTGGGAGGATTGGCATCCCATATTGGATCTTCCTTTTCTAAAAAATAGCTAATTGGCTTTTGAACAAGTTGTTTGACCTCTGTAATGAGTTGATTCTCTGTATAAGAGGGGTTTTCTGCCTGTACTTTGTCATAAAAGCATCTTAAAAGCCCTGCTGCTGTAAATTGCTTTGTTATAGAGCCTACTGCAAATTGTGAATCGGTAGTATTAAGGATATTTTTTTCAATGTCCGCATATCCCGACCCTTTTTCAAGAATAATCCGGTTATCTTGTGCCACGAGCAAACAGCCATTTGTCTTGCACTCTTGGGCGCTATTAAGCACTTGTTCCAATTGTTCTGTTGTAATGTTTACTTTTTCTGCTGCAAAAGTAAATGATGAGCATAATAAAATAGCGCAAATAGATAGGTGTTTAAACATATATCTCCTTGGTTTTGTTAGAGATACTATAGTAATTTATAATTAAAGTCAATGTAGTTGCCTGTACTAATTTCTTTCGATAAAAGGCATAGGAGTTCGTTTGGAGGGTTTGTGCTCTGTATCGCTATTTGGAGTGTCATTTTGTTGCGAATTGCCCTTCTTTGCCCTGCTATTTTTTTTGGTACTATTATTTTGTGGGGAAGAGTCGTCATTGTCCCAGTCTTCACCGCCATCATTTTGGAAAGCGTTTGGGTCTGAAGCTGTTTTTGCTGGGCTAGCATTTTGACTGGATGGTTGCACCTCTCCTGAGCATGCTCTTCCATCTTCTGTGCAGCTCCCTCTGCCGCTTCCTGCATCATTGGTCCAGTTTTGGCCGCCGTCATTGGACCAGTTGTTAGCTCCGTAATTGGTAGATAGGGACGAGGCTCTCTTTTTCTTTTTAGAATTACTTTTTTTCATAATACAAGATTTTGATCCGGCCGGCGACCCAAGTGCATTGACATATGAGCCTCTAGCAACCCCTGTCCAGATACCAAACTGATTTACATACTGAGATTTATTTGGGATATCATTTTTGTTGGGCTTTTTCTTTTTTTGCATGTAGTCGTATGGCCTTGCGCCTTTACACAGAAATATCACCGTAAGCGGCGTATAAGGCTGGTTGGTATTAGGATCAAATGCCCCTTGTGATACATCAAATAGATAGGTCTGGCCAGGATTGAGAGGGATAAGCGCTAGGTGTCTTCCTAGCGCGTCTATAATCTGAGCATTTAAAGGATAGTTAGAGTCATTATCTAACATTATAGATACTGCAAATAGAGGCATGCTAAAGCATACTACTAGAAGAAAAGTAATCTTCTTTACTTGTCTGATAAGTATGCCCATTTAAAGTCCAGATTTCCTGTTTCTGTTAGAACGATATCTTTTAGATGCTCATTCTGCATATGCAACATGGTGGTGTGATATACTGGGATTACAGGCATCTCATCTAAAAGAAGCGTCTCTGCTCTGATCAATGACTTCTCTCTTGATGGGACATCTTTACTTTCATAGGTTTCATTAATGGCGCTGATATAATCAGGGCTTTCCCATCCTGTGTTGTTTGTCCCTACACTTTTTGTCTTAAAAACCTCTAAAAAATTGATTGGATCTTTAAAATCTGCAATCCAAGAGCCCCAAGCAAGTTGGTAATCGCCACTTCTTATTTTTTCAATGTAGACTTTATACTCAAGCGGCTCTAATAAAACATTTATTCCGAGTGTTTTTTTCCAACCATCTTGTAACGCTGCTGCGATTCTATTATTATCGGCATTGCCTACAAAAGTAAATGTAATACTCGGCATATTTTTCTTTGAAAGGGATAGTTCCTGACAGGCTTTATTATACGAGTTTAAAGCGACATCTACCGCTCCATCTTGAAAATAGGGAGCGTCCTGCAGACTAAAGGAAGTAGGGACTATTCCCGTTGCCACCTCTCCATTTCCTGATAAGACATGTTCCACTATATCTTTTCTATTAATAGAAGAAGCAAGGGATTTTCTAAAGTTTTTATTGCTTAGAGGAAATGCATTTACATTTGTTCGGATCCAGTAGGTTCCAAGAAAGGGGTCTGTTTTTAAGCTGTCAGTTCCTCTTAAATGGGTAATTGCATCGCTTGGTATTTTAGAAAATGGTGATCCAACAAGGTGTAATGCTTTATTCTGGTACATGTTAAAGGCTGTATTTTCATCAACCATAACCATGTTAACAGTTTCCATTTTTACGTTATCTCTATCCCAATAGTTTGCATTTTTTTTGATGACAAGTTGATCATTATGTGCCCAAGATTCAATGGTAAAAGGTCCATTACCAACATACTCTTTATTTTCGCTATCTTGATGAATAGGGAAGTATATAGGCATAGAAAGGAGCTCTACAAAATATGGTAGCGGCTTTTCTAATTCTATAATAATTTTATAGTCCCCATCAGCAACTGCCCCAAGCATACTTGCCGGAAGAAGCCCTTCTTTTAGTTGCTCTCCATTTTTTATTGCAAACAGAAATGATGCTCCAGGAGATGGAAAGTCTTTGTCTAGCGATGATTTCCACGACGCAATAAAGTCATGAGCAGTTACCGGATCCCCATTTGACCAAAGCGCTTCTCTTAATTGAATGGTATAGGTTTTCCCATCCTCAGAGACCGTATATGACTTGGCAATTGCAGGAGAGGTGATGCCCTCTTTGTTTGCTCTAAAAAGACCGTCATTTAAGGCCCGTATCACATTAAAATCTGCCAAAAGCCTTGCTTTTCTCGGGTCGAGCGTTGCAGGCTCTGAAGAGATGTTAACAGTAATTTCTTGAGTGGATTTATGTAAAACTTTACTATCCCCTTTTCTTCCGCAAGAGGAAAAAAAGAATAAAGAGAGAAGAAGTGACCCTGAAATAAAACGCTTAGAATAAAACATAACCCGACAACCACCTGTATAAATTTATAGAAGTATTATTATACCCATAGACTGTTTTTAAGCAAGCATGGAATTTTTTACTCCTCTTCTGTAAGATATGCCCATTTAAGCTCTAAAACACCTGTTTCTGATTGCACCACTCCTTTGAGCTGTGGATTCTGTAAGTGAAGCATGGAATAATGGTAAACAGGTATTGCTGGCATCTCATCTATTAAGATGGACTCAGCCTCCATTAAAGCTTCTTTTCTTTCCTTTTTATTTGAGCAGGCGTAGGTGGACTCTATAGCTTGGATATAATCTGGGCTTTCCCAATTGGTATGATTAGAAGCGCTTTTTCTTGTTTTAAATACCTCTAAAAAATTGATGCTATCCTTAAAATCGGCCGCCCATGCGCCACTTGCAAGTTCATATTCTCCTTTGCTAATTCTATCAAGGTAGACTTTTTGCTCAAGAGGCTCTAATAATACTTCTAGCCCTAAAGTTTTACGCCATCCATCTTGTAATGCTGCCGCAATTTTATGATTATTTCCAGATCCGCAGTAGGTAAATGTAAAGGTGGGTAGCTTTTCTTTATCCATTTTTTGATCAGCGCACGCTTTGTTAAGATGTAATTTTGCAGATTCGGTATCGGCGTCTAAAAAATAAGGAGCCTTTTGAAGGCCCATAGAAATAGGAACTATTCCTGTTGCAATTTCTGCAGCTGAGGATAGTACATGATCTACAATATCCTTCCTGTTAATAGATAAAGCAAGACTCTTACGAAAATCCTTATTACCAAGCAATCCTTTGGATGTATTTACTCGAATCATATGTGTTCGCAGCATAGGATTTTTCTTTAGACTCTTTTCCTTGCTTAATGTTTTTAGAGCGTCAGGAGGGATGTGTGAAAACGGGGCGCCAATTAAATGTAGCTCTTTATTTTGGTACAGATTAAAGGCGGTATCTTGATCTACAATAATCATATTGATCTTATCTAATTTAACCGAGTCTTTGTCCCAGTATCTAAGGTTTTTAATAGCAATGATTTCATTATTCAACTTTTTTGAAGAAATTTTAAATGGACCATTACATATATATTCTGAATTATCAGATCTCCATTCAGGATTATTACTATCAATGGTCTCACCAATTGGGAAGTAAATTGGCAAGGAGAGAAGTTCTTTAAAGTATGGCGTTTCATTTTCCAGCTCTATAACAAGAGTATAGGCTCCTTGCGTATGAACTCCAAGCATGCTCGAAGGGACCCTCCCTTCTTTTATAGCTTTTGCATTTTTTAGGGGGAAGAGTAACGAAACAGATGGGGCAGGAAAATCTTTAGCAAGAGCTGATTTCCATGCATATACAAAATCATAGGCTGTAAGGGGTGTTCCATCTGACCATAGTGTTTGCTTTAGCTTTATGATGTATGTCTTTTTGTCAGGTAAAAGAGAGCATGATTCTGCAATAGCCTTGGTAGTCACTCCATCTTTATTGATACGGTATAAACCTTCATTAAAGGTTCTTATGAGGTTAAAATCACGAAGAAGTGTTGATTTCCTTCCATCTAAGGTAGCTGGATTTTTTTCAATGTTAATAGAGATCTCTTGAGCGATTTTGTTCTCTTTCATTGATGGCTTATTTTTAGCGCAGGACGGAAGACAGAGAGCGGGAATTATAAAGATATACTTTAAAATGTTTCTATAAATATGGATAATAAACCTCTTTGTCTGTGAGTAAAAAATAGGATGTTAGAAGAATAATGTTTTTTTTGCAAAGATTTATTCCAAAATTGTCTGTTTATCAGACTCTCGTTAGAGGTCTTCAAAATAGGCCCATTTTAAATCTATGATCCCTGTTTCTGTAATGACTAGGTCTTTAAGGGCTGGGTTTTGCAGATAGGTCATAGCAGTATGGTGCATAGGAATTACGGGCATATCTTCCATAATAATTTCTTCTGCTTTTTTAAGCAGAGTAGCGCGCGCCTCTGGATTGTTCTCTTTGAATGAGGCTTCAATAGCTTTTACATATTCTGGATGTACCCAGCCAGTTCTATTTGCTCCAGTGGTACTGTCTTTAAAGAGCTCTAGTAAGGAGATAGGATCATTATATTCGGCAAAATTCCCGCTATATGCAAGTTGATATTTTTTCTTGCCAACTCTATCAAAGAATACCTTGTATCCCAGCGGCTCTAAAAGAATGGAAACTCCTAAGGTGTTTCTCCATCCATCTTGAACAGCTTCTACAATTTTAGTATTTGCTGCAGTATTTATATAGGTAAGGGTTAATCCGTCATAGTCTTGTTTGTTTAAATCTGTTGTTTCTAAAGCTTTTTTAAAGTGCTTCAATGCAGATTCATTGTCAGCATCTTTAAAATAAGGGGTTTTGCTCAATCCCATTGATGGAGGTACAATTGCCATAGCAGCTGTTATCCCGCCTGGGAAAATGTGATCTGCTATTGCTTTTCTATCAATAGAGCAAGCTAATGCTTTTCTAAAGTGTTTATTGCTTAAAGGGCCTTGGTTTATATTGGTTCTGATCCAAAATGTCCCAATAAAAGGACGGCTAATTATTGTGCCATCTTCTATGTGTTTTTTTACAGAATCGATGGGTAGATTAGAAAAAGGCGATCCTACATGATCCAAATTTTTATTGATAAACAAGTTATAGGCTGTATTTTCATCGAGCATAAGCATAGTGATATCTTGTAATTTGACATTGTCTTTATCCCAATAGAAATCATTTTTCTTAGCTGTTATCTGATCTCTATGTTTCCAAGACTCAAAAGTAAAAGGTCCATTACAAACATATGTTTCAGGAGCCTCTGCCCAATTTGGATTTTGCCTATCTAGATATCTATGCACCGGAAAATAGATAGGGAAAGATAAAAACTCTATGAAAAATGGGATAGGATCTATCAACTCTATAATAATTTTGTAGTCTCCATCTGCATATGCACCAAGTTCACTTGCAGGGACAAGACCTTCTTTAATTTTCTTGGCATTTTTTATAGGAAACAAGAAAGATGCGTTTGTTGAAGCAAAATCCTTTGCAAGGAGACTTCTCCATGCATAGGTGAAGTCATGAGCTGTTACAGGGTCACCATTAGACCAAAACGTTTTCTTTAAGGTTATCTCGTAGGTCTTATTGTCTTTTGAGAGCTTGTAGCTTTCAGCAATTGCAGGGGAGACAACACCTTGTTTATTCACGCGAAACAATCCTTCACTAAAAGTACGTATTACGTTGAAATCGGAAGTAAGTATCGCTGTACGGGGATCAAGTTTTGCAGGGTTTGCTTCTATATTGATTATCGCTTCTTGTTTTTTTATATCTTGTGGTGATGTATTGTTACAACTGCAGCAGGAAGGGAGAAAGCAGGTTGGCGCTAGCAAAAGAGTTGCAAGTAAAAGTGGTGATGTTTTCATATGAGGTTGCTCCTTTTATAGATAGAAAAAAGAATTGTAGTTGGTTGGTGTCTTTATTGCAAAGATAATATTTAATAATTTTATAAGTGGTTTTATTATATGTGGAGAACAAAAACATTTACGCCTATATTTAATACACCAGATTTTGATACTAAGATGTCATTAAATGGAGGAATAGATAATAGCTTTCATAATCGTATTTTGGAGACGATTCTTTTTCCAAAAAGAGCTGTTTTTTTAACTGCAGAGGGAGAAGATATTGTTTCTATTCGGTCGCTTGATTATGAGAAGAATAGTAGATGGTATACGTATCGCTGTTTTTTAGAGAGAGGGGAGCAAGCGGAGAAAGCTGCACTTCCATCAAAGAAAGTAATTCTAGAAAGACTGCAAAATTTTCCTAAATTACCTTATTTATTAGGCGGAACGATCCCTGAGCCCATTTTTTTAGAGCTTTCTTTGAGTAGTGATCCCTTTGAGAATAGGCATAAAAGACTTTTTGGTATAGATTGCTCGGGACTTTTGCATTATGTTACCAATGGGTACACACCGAGAAACACAAGCGGCCTTATGAAATTTGGAAAAAAGGTAGAGACTCTTCAGTCACTTGATCTGATACTATTTCCAGGCCATGTGATTATCTACCTTGGCGGTGGACTGTGTATCGAATCAAGAGAAATAGATGGAGTGATCATCAGCCGCTGGCAATTGCGTAAGCAGGCAATTAAGGGACCTTATTCTTTTATTCGTTGGTTTGGTTGAGTTTATAGTCATTACCGTTCCTTATGATGTATCTTCTGCGAATTTTTGTAGCTTTTTGATAAATGCATCTCACTAATATTTATAATATTAGCTCGCTGAATGAATCAAAATTCCCTCAAAAATTCATTGAACAGTACGCCATAAGGAACGCTAACGACTATTATCTAGAAAGATTTTTTCTAGTCGATCTTGTTGTTTAACACTTTCATAGTGAGGTTTTTCTGCAGGCCTCTCTTTTTTTGTCCTTTTTTTTAGCAATAAGAGAAAGGCTTTTGACTTGATCACCTTACCTCCTGTATCCCTAACTCTAGTTGACAGCTCCCTGTCAGAGGTAACAACGGTTATCTTTTCTGGTTTTTTTATTCCGTGGAGCTTTTCTATGATAAGATCATCAGCTTCAAGATTTGTGGGGGCATAGGCAACAGTAAGGGGCGGTTTTTCACTGGTATGCGGAAAGATAGTTTCATGATGCAGGGGGGTATCAAAAATCATCTCTGCACTATATTTAGTTTGCTTGAGCAAATTAGAAATGAGAAGAACAAAATTCTTCCTATTTAGATCGGATGGATCCGCATCATGCATCTCAAAAAATAAATTATAACCGTCTATAATGTAGTACAATGAAACTCTGCTTCTAGGGTGTTTTTGATTTTATCAAAAGCGCGGCGTCTATGAGATATTTTTAGTTTTATATCTTCTGTTATTTCTGCAAAAGTATGATTGTAATCATGTTTTACAAAAAGAGAATCATAGCCAAATCCGCCAGCACCGGAAGGGGTGTCTAAAAGTCTCCCTTCACACACACCGGTAACTGTTTTAATGACTTTTTCAGGTGTTGCCAGGCAAAGCGTGCAGCTATAATAGGCGTTTCTTTTAGGGCCTTCTAAATTTTTCATTTCTTCAAGGAGTTTATTTATATTCTCTTTATCAGTCGCTGCATCTCCAGCAAAGCGTGCACTAAAAACTCCAGGTGCTCCATCTAGTGAGGGGACAACAAGCCCTGAATCGTCAGAAATAGTTAACATTCCTGAAAATTTGGCCGCATGTATTGCCTTTAATTTAGCGTTACCTTCAAAAGAATCTTCTGTTTCTTTAGGCGGAGTATAATCCTTAAGATCACGTAAGGAATAGAGATCAAAGGGTTTAAAGAGGCTTTTTAAGATAGCCTTTAACTCTAATGTTTTATGTAAATTACTAGTAGCTAAGAGAAGTTTCATAATATCACCTGTTGAAACAAGGATACTAGCTCTTCGCTTTTTCATCAATCACCAAGAATAGATAAAATCATGATGGGGTGAGAAAGATTTCAAAGCCTAGGTGGTGTAATATACGATTTAATAGGATAAAGGAGGAAAATAGAGCTAAGAAAAAAAGGATATATTTTCCTCCAAATAGCTGATAAGGGGATTCCCTTTTTTCTATATATCTCCCTTTATAGGCCATCATAACAGGAAAGATGCCAAATAGAACTACAGCAATCATCCCTCCAAAATCAAGCGCTTTATAAAAAATAGCAGGATAGGTACTGGCTATTATAAGGGGCGGGATCAAAGTGAGTAATAAAATGCCAAAAGGGGGGTGCTTTCTGTCGTTTATTTTTAATCCGTCACAATAAAAATGGGTAACGCTTGTTGCTTGTGCAAGAAATGAGGTTAAAATGGCAGTAAAGGCTAAAATGGAAGTTGCTGTTATTACTCTTGGATAAAGTAAGGCAAGCGTTTTTGCAGCATCTAATCCGGATAGGTGACTTGCTTCTATACTTATATTACCTGAAACGGGAATAGATCCTAAGGCAATAAAGATCCATACTAGGTAAATAGATAAGGTTAGTATAGATCCAAAGAGGATAGACTGTTTCACTCGCTTAATATCCCCTTTCAAATAGTTTGTGATTGTAGGGATCATATTATGAAATCCAAAAGAGATTACCAATATCGGAAGAGGAAAGAAGGTGTATTTATAATTGGTATAGAGTAGTCTATCTACATCAATATAGCTTAAACATAAGTAGATAACTCCTAGAAAAGATAGGATTTTAAAAATCATTAAAAATCTGTTTAGGATATCTACAGGTCTGGTGCCTAGATAAATCATCCATCCGAAGATAACGACAAAAAAAACACTTCCTAACCACGGTGCCATAGAAGGAGCTCCTATGGATTTCAAGATGGAGGTAAAATGGGTGCCGCTTTCTGCAACATAGGCAACAAGCAGAGTATAAAATAGTAAAAGATAGAGGATAAAACATAGGGATTTGAAAAAATCTCCCAGTAAAGTGTTTATCATGGACGGGAAATTACTGTTATGTTTGAACCAACCGCCCACCTCTACTAATAAAAGGGCAGTTCCGGTCATAAGCGCCCATGCCAAGAGGAACATAAATATCGCTGGTATTAGCCCTGCAAAGCCTGTTAGAATAGGTAGCCCAAGCATCCCTGCGCCTATACAGCTACCTGTTATAAGGAGGCTTCCTCCCACTACGCTGCCTGATTGTGAATGACTCATAGGAAACCTTATCTAGACAGAATTTTTAAGTGCTTGCTTTTTCTCATTTCTGATTTCTTGATCAAGTCTGCCTAAATGATGCCCATCAAAATCTACAAATTTAAAAAATTGTTTAAATTCTGGATGCTTTGTAATTACGCTGTGGCATAAATCTTGAGCAACCTTTCTATAGGAAATATGACCTTGAGGTTGTGATCTTAGTTCACAAAGCCATTGAAGCGCTCGTAGGTTAATATGGAAATACCAACGGATGTTATAGGCCATAGGAACAATATATTGAGCCTCTTCAGGTAAATCTTTAGCAATTACGGCAAATGCTTTAGCAGCTGTATCTAGTGCAGAGGTGTATTCTGCCTCCATCTCTGTCCCTTTTATTTCCTCCGGCACATAATATCCAAGATCGCATGTGAGGAGCTGCTTTTCTTGTGTAAGCATACGGTGTCTTTGTAAATCTCTGTAAATTCCATAGTCAGCGGTGATTTCAAAGGTGAACTCTGCATGCTCTAGAGCTCGTGGGGATTTGTGTCTTCTGTTCTCTCTATGTATGCAGCCTTTTTCTAGAAGGGCATAAATTTCATTTGCGGGTCTTTTCCTCAACCCGTCCTTTATATCGCTGTAGGAGGCGTTACAATGAGGGAAAATTAAGGCGGCTGCAACATTTAAAGGTCCATCAGAGCTTGAGCGAATGAGTCTCACTCGAGGCTCGTTTGTCTTATCCGTCTCTGCTGTTTTAAAGGCTGCCGCAGCATCTGCTGTATCTTCTGTCATGTTATTCATGAACTTTTTAAAGGTAAGATTGTGCCTATGATTTTCTTCACTACGTCTAACAAAGGATGGAATTACCTCGGATAAGGCATCAAAAGAATCTCTAGAAATATCTGAGAATTCCCCTAACTGACAGGAGCCAAGTCTTTGGACAAGCGTCTCAAAAAACCTTCCGTTTCCAAATACACCCATATTGGTGAGCGTAGATGCAGGAAGTAAACCTCTTAAACAGTCTAAAACCTTTGCTCTGAGCGCAGCGTTATAAGCCCCTTTGGAAACACCTGCCTCGTGTGGGTAGTCTTTTGCGATAACAGCCGTGAGTTTTGGAATGAGTGCGCTATATGTTTCAAAAAGGTGGTCACATGTTTTGAGGTATAGATCTTTATAGGCCGAGGCCATGATCATTGGCTCTCTAAAATAAGAGTATTTGTCATCAATTTTTTGATCAAAGTAGACATAGCGGGTAGATTTTTCTAAGGGTGAGCCTCCAATACGGGCATCTTCAATTTGTTTTGCTGCAATCATAGAGATATTTTCAAAAGCAATGTGTGCGCTGCCTAGTTCTCCAATGGAGTCATCGCCATAACCATCTAAAATACGATCATAAAAATTTTGTGCTTTAGCAATTGCGGTGGTTTGCCCTTCAGGACTTTTGCCAGAGATTTCATTAAACAGCATCTCTTCTTTAGAGATAAAGTCTTTTAGTAGTAGGGAGCGCAGACCAAGTGTGGAGCGCGAATATCTTGAAAAAAGGGCTCCTTTAATTACTTCAGGAAGGTTTTTTAGCACGAAAACATTGCTTGATAAGCTGGTCACATAACTTTTTAGCAATTCTTCTTCTTCTTTAGTGAATGTCTCTGATGTGGTGTTCATATAACCTTCCTTTTTACAGTTGAGAAAGCCAAAGTATAGACAGATAGACTAATTATTGCATCCTTAATTCATATACAGCTCTAGATATTCTTCTTTTGCCTCTGAAAATATAGCCATAAGAGAAATTTTTGAGGGGCAAATGTATTCACAAATAGATAGATCATCTGTATCCATCTCTAAAAACCCCAAAGAGATAGCAAGAGAGTAGTCTTTTGCAAGCAGTGCTTTTATTAGGGGCTCTATATAAATATGAAGAGGAAAATAGGGTTGATAAATGTCTTTTGCAATAAATGGACGCTCCTCTCCTCCCAGTTTGTAGGGCGGGGCAAAGGAGGCTCTTTTTTTGAAAAAACCACCAATATAGGCTCTGGTTATGGTAGACTTATCTGTTCCTAGCTTAAGAAAAGGTAGTATCTCATCTTGTTTTTCTGAAATAAAGGATGTAATAACGGTGTCTTTTTCCCGGAGATACGATCTTCCGGTCATTCCTGTTAAAGGATCGCCTGAGATGTAGTTTTTTTTATCCCCTATAAGTTCAAGAATGGATGCGCCTTTGGTTGTTTTTACTAGTTTCCTCTCTTTCTGGGAAAAGCCTTCCCCTGCTAAAGCAATTATTTTTTCTGAAAAAGGGACACCGTATAGGCTTAAAGAACCAATGGAGAGGATATCGTAGACATCTAAAGACCAAACGACATCATCGATAGCGGTGATAGGGTCAAAGGCTGATATGTGGATGGAAGGGCTCTGTATTGGATGAGGACCGGTAGCTTTATGAAAGGTTACAGGTAGGGGATTTAAAAAGGCTTGTTCATTATAAATAAGATGGATAGGGGCGATCCTCTCTAGGAATTTCACTCCAGCTGTAAAAAGGGCTTTGTTTTCTTTGTAGATATGCTTATACGAAGGGGTGTATGGTGCGGAGGTTACCGTGTTTATAAAAATAGAGCGTGGTAGGTCCTCTTTATTAATGACTCTATGAAAAGGGCGTTTGTGAATGTAAAAAGAAAATCCTTTTTTTAATAGCTGCGGCATTATCTGCTCTTTTGCTAAATTTGTATTTATCAACTCAGGAGTGGCAGGTAGCAAGGGTTCCATTTCAATAATTACCGCTGTAATCCTCCTTCGTTCCCCTCGTTGGATCTCTATTATTTTTCCAGACACCCCTGATAAATAGAGTCTATCTTGGTTATGGATATCTTTTGCTAAAGGCTCGCCCTTCAAAATGGTGTCACCTGTCTCTTTCAAGAGTTTTAGATGTAGATAGGTAAATGCCGAAAGGTCTATGCAAACCATTTTTATAGGGATTTCTATGATCTTAGTATCATCTGCTTTGTTTTTAAAGGGAAGGTTAAGACCTTTTGTCGTAGAAATATGACCCATAGCTATTCTCCAATTGCACCTAAAGTGATTTTCACCTATACTGATCATATTGTATATCTTTTGAGATCATAAATAAATAAATAACAGCTTTTAAAGTAGAAGGTTTAGATTAATGGCATATTTCGAGCAGTTTAAAAAACACATTCAAGAGAATAATTTACCTACAGCGGTCTCTTTATGGCAGGAGTACTGTATGAGTGATGAGGTAGATCCTGAAGAAATGAGTGCAATTTTAAGGGAAATTAAGCTTGCTCATTTTGTGGAGTCATTTGGTGTTTATGTAGAAGAGGGGCTTCCTTTATGGAGAGATTTACCAGAAAGCTCTGAAAAAAATGAAATACTTAAGTTGATTTTCGATCTTCAAACTACAGACAGCGCTGAATATGCAGAAATAGCCCATACCTATTTAAAAGAAAAATATGGAATGATTGATATATTTTCTGAGTTACTGAAAATTACCGGACTACGAGACGGAGAAACCTTTAAGGGGTGCATTCGTAATTTTGAGCTTCTTATTCATTTGCAGAAAGGGAAATTTTGTTTTCATGCAGGTAGCTGGGGCGTCGGCGAGGTGATGGATATATCTTTTTTAAGAAGAGAGATTTCTATTGAATTTGAAAATGTATCTGATACAAAAGAAATTAGTTTTAAAAATGCTTTTAAAATCTTGACTCCCATGTCAAGTGATCATTTCCTGTCTAGGCGCTTTGGGGATCCAGAAAAATTCGAAGCCTTTACCAGGCAAAATCCGCTAGATGCTATCAAGTTGTTATTGAAAGATTTAGGTGACAGTACTGCTTTTGAAATTAGAGAAGAGATGGAAGGACTTGTTATTCCTGAAGAGGAGTGGGCAAAATGGTGGAGCAGTGTTCGCGGGAAGCTGAAAAAAGATACGGAAATTATTTATCCTCCATCTTTAAAAATTCCTTTTAGACTAAATACGATGAAAGAAACTCAGGAAGATCGCTTAAAGGCCTCAATAGAGGGTGTGAAAAGTATTAAAGAGATGATTGATATATTGTATACCTTCTTAAGAGATTTTAGTGTCCTTGCAAAAGAGGAAAGTCTCAATGCTTTTTTAAGAAAAGAGCTGGCAAACGTCTTGTTTAATAAGAATATCACCGTTGCCGAAGAGATACAGATCTTGTTTTTACTAAGTGATCTAAATGATTCACAGGGAGAAAATATAGAAGAGAGCGTGAAAAAGCTATCTAGAATCCCTGAAATAATTGAGTCTATAAAGATCTTAAGTTATAAAAGACGGCTTTTATCTGTTATCCGAAAAGTACGGGAAGACTGGCTAGAGCTTTTCTGCGATCTAGTAGTATCTAAAAAGAAGCATTCTTTACGTGATTTTCTTTTTGATGAAATTATTCAGAGCAAACAAGAGGCCTTTTTATCTGAAAAGATTGAAGAGATGCTGAAATATCCAGCCACTTATCCAAATGCCTTTCTTTGGTTTTTCCAAAAGATTATGAAAAAGAAAACTACCTTATTTATGGATCAAGATTCTCTAAATAAGGCTTTTGAAGCATTTTTTGTGTTGATGTATCATGTTGAGGTTGAGTTAAAGGACCGTATCCTTACTAAAAAAATGCATGCAATGTTAACAGACAAGAGATTTGAGATTGTTCGTAGGATTTTTAAGGGGGCTTCAAAAGAGGTGATTAGAGAATTGCTTCTCCTTTCTACAAAATGCCAAGTACTCACTTCCCATGATAAGAGCGTATTGCACTCTTTAGCAGCGGTTGTCTATCCTGAGCTTGCTCAAAATAGTAGCGATACCGACGAAGAGGTTATTTGGACAACAGCAGAAGGGTTAAAAAAAGTTACCGATAGAATAGAGCAAATAGCTACCAAAGATGTGATAGAGAATGCCAAAGATATAGAAATAGCAAGAGCTCATGGTGATCTTCGTGAAAATAGTGAATATAAATTTGCTCAAGAGAAAAGGGCAAGCCTTCAAAAGGAGATGAAGACTCTTTCTGCGCAGATTAAAAAGGCTCGTGTATTATCTAAAGAAGATATTGATATTTCTTCAGTTGGTGTGGGTACTAAAGTAAGGATTGTAGATTTAGAAGGGGCGGAAAAAAAATACAGTATCCTTGGTCCTTTTGAGGCTGATACCAATAGTGGTATTATTTCTGCACAGTCGAAGCTTGCAAAATACTTATTAAATAAAAAAGTTGGTGAAAAAGTGATATTTAATGATACTACATGGGAAATCAAAGAAATCACTCATGCAATATAGGTAGCATATGAATGCATCAAAAGTAGCAGGTGGAACACTACTTGTTAGTGGTACAACCATTGGGGCAGGCCTCTTAGGCCTTCCTGCAACATGTGCATTTATGGGCTTTTATCCATCGATACTATTATTTTTTATATGCTGGTTATTTATGCTCGCAGCTGGTATTTTCTTTGTGGACATCTCCTGTGATATTAAGAAAAAAGCAAATATTATCACTATGGCTGAGAAGACAATAGGCAAATGGGGGATGGCAGTTTCTTGGATATCCTATCTTTTACTCTTATATTCCTTGATGGCTCTTTATCTAACAGGTAGCGCGGTAATATTCAAAGATGCAATGGAGATTTTATTTGGCATTAGCTTGCCCTCATTTGCTGCGAGCTTTATTTTACCTCTGCTTTTTGGATGGCTCATTTATTTAGGGACCTATGGCGTTGATATGGTTAACCGTTATCTAATGGCTGCACTAGTGCTATCATATGTATTGCTGGTAAGCTTTTTACCGTCGCATATCCAAATGGAAAATTTACAGCACTATGCATTTATCCCTGCTATCTACGCCCTTCCTTTTGTTATTACCGCCTTTGGCTATCATATTATTATACCCACTCTTGGTTCTTATATGAAATATGATAGGAAGATGATGATCTATTCGGTGGTAATAGGCAGTGTGATTGCTCTTGTGATAAACACTTTGTGGCAGTTTTTAGTATTAGGAGTGGTCCCTTTAGATACTTTGGCAATTGCTTGGAAGGCAGATACCCCCATTACCCCTGCTCTTGCAAAAATGGTTACTTCTAATGTTTTAGGAATAGGGGTATACCTTTTTTCTATCTTTGCTATTTTAACTTCTTTTTTAGGGGTCGCTTTGAGTTTGTCTGATTTTTTAATAGACGGTTTTAAAATAAAAAAGGGGTGGGAAGGGAGGCTCCTTGCTATTGCCCTCACCTTTGTGCCGCCGCTACTATTTATATCTACTTACGGGAATGGATTTTTACTCGCCCTTGGCTATGCAGGTGCTTTTGTCGCAATTTTGCTTCTCTTTATCCCATCAATGATGGTGTGGAAGTTAAAAGGGCACACCTTCTATCAGAGCACAATGGGACATACTCTTATGATAACTACCGTCATTTTTGCAGGATGTATTGTGACAGTGAATATATTGAATAGATGGGGATTTTTCACAAAGATCCTAGAAAAGATTGGAGGGCTCTAGATGAAGGGGAGGCCGAAGTTTTTTTTAGAGAGCAAGTTTACTCCCAAAGGAGATCAGTTAGGTGCTATAGCAAAGCTATCAAATGGCGTTGATCAAGGAAAAAAATCTCAAGTCCTTCTAGGTGTTACTGGATCAGGTAAGACTTTTACTATGGCAAATGTGATCAAAGAAACGCGCAGGCCGGCGCTCATCTTAGCGCATAATAAAACCCTTGCCGCGCAGCTTTATCAGGAGTTTAAGGAATTTTTTCCCCATAATGCGGTAGAGTACTTTGTCTCTTATTACGACTATTACCAGCCTGAGGCATATTTAGCACGTAGTGATACTTACATAGAAAAAGATCTTGCGATCAATGAAGAAATTGCCCGTATGCGACTTTCTGCGACACGCTCTTTAGTAGAAAGGGAAGATGTCATTATTGTGGCATCTGTTTCTTGTATATATGGCCTTGGTTCTAAGAAAAATTATCAGGAGATGGTTTTTACGGTCAAGGTAGGGCAAGAGATATTCCGCGATAGGCTTCTTTTGCAGCTGGTGATGATGCATTTTACCCGAGCGGATATGGATTTTCCTCGCGGATCTTTTCGTGTGCGCGGTGATATTGTTGAGATTTTCCCTGCCTATGAAGATAAACGATGCTACCGCATAGAATTTTTTGGTGATGAGATTGAGCGTATTAGTGTGATAGACCCTTTAACAGGAAAAGTTATTGAGAGGATAGATGAGGTAAAAATTTATCCAGGATCTCACCATGTGACCCCTGAATCAGTACGTGATAGCGCACTGCAGTCTATTAGAGAAGAGCTCGATGACAGAGTAAAATATTTTGCTGAGAAAAAAGCTTATGCAGAAGAGGGGAGAATTTCTCAGCGTACCAGATATGATATGGAGATGATCAAAGAAATTGGTTTTTGTAAAGGGGTAGAGAACTATTCCCTCCATTTTGATAGAAGGAATACTGGCGATCCACCATGTTGCTTGATCGATTATTTTCCTGAAGATTTTTTACTTTTTGTCGATGAATCGCACCAATCGATCCCTCAAGTACGTGCGATGATACATGGTGATCGATCTAGGAAGAAATCACTGGTAGAATTTGGTTTTCGTCTTCCCTCGGCCTTTGATAATAGACCTCTTACTTTTGATGAATTCTATGAGAAGAAGAACCAAACCATTTATGTCTCTGCCACCCCTTCAGAATGGGAGATAGAAGAGGCTGAAGGGGAGGTGGTGCGCCAGGTGATACGCCCTACTGGACTTCTTGATCCAAAGGTCGAGGTTCGCCCTGCTACCAACCAATTAGATGATTGTATAGCCGAGATTGCCAAAGAGACAAAACAAAATAGCCGCGTCTTAGTTACCTGCCTTACCAAAAAACTCTCTGAGGAGATTACTACCTATCTTAAAGAAATTGGAATCAAGACAAAATACCTTCACAGCGACGTAAAAACCATTGAACGTATGCAGATAATCAATGAACTGCGCACTGGAAAAGTGGATGTGCTGGTGGGCATCAACTTATTACGAGAAGGGCTTGATATTCCTGAGGTGAGCCTTGTAACTATACTAGATGCTGATAGGGAAGGGTTTCTTCGTAGCGAAACGGCGCTTATCCAAACATGTGGACGCGCTGCACGAAATGAAAAAGGACGAGTAATTCTTTATGGCGATAAGATTACACGCTCTATGCAGGCGTGTATCGATACAACAACCAAAAGACGGAAAATCCAAGAGGAATATAACAAAAAGAATAACATTACACCTCAATCGACTACCGCCGCAGGCGCTAGAAATCTCTTTAAAGCGCTGGATGAAATTCCAAAAGAAGAGAAAATCGACTCTAAAATCCTTGTCCGTAAGATAAAGGCTCTTGAAAAAGCAATGATCAAGGCTGCTGATAATTACCAGTTTGAAGAGGCTGCAGCCCTTCGTGATCAGATGAAAACCTACTCCAACCTACTACTTCTAGAATAGGGGCCTTGCCCCTAAAACCCTAGGAAGGATCATAGACCCTTTCCAATCCCATCATTTTTTTATTTTTTATACAAAAAATAGAAAGAAACAAATAAGAAAAGGGATTCTAAAAAGCGCAGTTTTTAAAGATTTTAGAATAATATGTATAGTGCTTTCTTTAAAAACATTTTTATTGTTGTTAACTGTATTATTGTGTTATTATTAACAATAACATAATAAATAAGGAGTTTTTAATGGAAACAGTAAAGGTTGTACCCCAATTTATCTCTATGGAAGAAATAAATAAAACGCTTGAAGTTCAGTCTACGGCTATGTTGATGCTTACATTAGAGATAGCACAACTAATGGAAGCATCTAAACTCTTGGACGCCAAACCTCTCAAATTGTTTAATAGAGCTAAAATGAAAGCAGAAGAATTTCATAAAAGAGCTGTATATTTAAAAGATCTAGAAAAAAAAGCTAATGGTAGAGAGGTTTTGAGGCTTAAATCCGGGGAAATCAACGTAATAGAAACAGCACAAAATGTAGCAAAAGAAGCAAGTAAACGGTGCTTTAAAGCAAGAGATTCTATGCTAAAACTCCAAGCATGTACCAAGAATAGCTTTTTTGGACGGGTTTGGAGGACTATTAATCCTAGAAGATTTATGGGTGCTCCCTAAAATTTTTATTACTATAACCCAAAGACTATAGTCATTACCGTTTCATATGGCGTGTTATTCAATGAATTTTTAAGCCCATAATTCTATTTAACGATATTATTTGAGATGCAGCGAGCAAGCTGCATCATATCAAGAGGCTCTTTATTGCCAAAGAACTTAGCCATCTTCGCATCAGGAACAATAAGGCGTTTATTATTCTCATCTTGAAGATTGTGCTCTTTGATATATACCCATAATTTTTTTGTGATCTCTCCACGGGTAAGCTCTTTTTCTCCTACAATATCGGTCAAGGCTTTAGAAACTTTTAAGAAGGGGGAGCTTCTTCTAGATCCTGCACCTTTTGCTCCTTTCTTCTTTTCATAGGCGGTTTTTTCATGATCCTTATACTTTTCCATCACCTCATCTACGCTATTTGCGATCACGTTGCAATCTGGAAAATTGGAGCAGGAAAAAAATGTTTTGCCATAGCGAGATTTTCGTTGGGCAAGGTTCCCATCGCATCCCTTTGCAGGGCATGGAGGTAGATCGGTTAGTATGACCTCCCCCTTTTTAGGGATGTTGACAATGGTTTTGCACTTTGGATAGCCTGCACAGCCAAGAAAGAGGCCAAATCTTGAGGTTCGAGTTTTCATTTCTCCGCCACATTTTGGACATTTTTGCTCCCAATCAAAGTCGTCGGCATATTCACTTTTATCCACTTCCTTTTCATCTTCAAGAGGGGCGCGATAGTCACAATCTGGATAGCCGCTACAACCATAAAAGTACTTATCATTGGCAAACACCTTGGCAAGTTTATTGGTCTTACATTTTGGGCAGTCTAGATCGGTAGGGATTTTTGGAACGTGGGCATCTTTTTTAGCTTTATCCACCTCTGGCTTAAATTTATCCCAGAATTTCTTTAAGAAAGCTCTCCAATCATTTTTATGATCAGCAATCTTATCAAGGGTTTGCTCCATGTCCGCTGTGAACTGGATGTTCATGATATTTTCAAAATTCTCTTCAAGCATTTGGCAAATAATTTTACCAAGGTCGGTAGGTACTAATGCGCCCTTTTCCTTTACAGTGTAGGCCCTACTTTGAATTTTACTCATTATAGCAGAGTAGGTAGACGGTCTACCAATTCCTAGCCTCTCAAGCTCTTTAACAAATGATGCCTCAGTAAATCTTCCAGGAGGTTTTGTAAAGCTTTGTATCATATCAATTTTGTCATGAGGCAGCACTTCATTTACTTTTAATGGCGGCAAGATAGTGTCTTTATCTGGCGTCTCCTCCTCATCGGTCTTTTCTTGGTAGGCAATCAAAAAGCCTTTAAATTTAATTTGCGATCCAGATAGGCGCATCATCATATGTTCTATGGTCTCATCGCTATGCCCTTTAGGAATCGCATCGATGTTCACAGAGACCGTGTCGTAGATAGCATTTTTCATTTGCGAGGCAAAGAATCTCTTCCAAATCAAAGAGTATAATTTGTGTTGGTCGGCACTTAAAAATTCTTTTACTTTTTCAGGGGTATTTTCGAAATTGGTAGGCCTTATCGCCTCGTGTGCATCTTGCGCTGCATTTTTCGAGCCGTAAGATATTGGTTTTTCAGGAAGGTATTGTTTCCCATATTGGATTTCAATATGCGCTCGACAAATGTCTTGCGCCTCTTTGGAAACACGTACCGAGTCAGTTCTCATATAGGTAATCAAACCTTCTGATCCTGCACCTACATCAATACCTTCATATAAATTCTGTGCAAGCATCATTGTTTTCTTAGAAGAAAATCTATGGTGCCTTGACGCCTCTTGCTGGATGGTGGAGGTGATAAAAGGTGGGGCAGGCTTGCGTGTCCTTTCTTTTTTATCAATTTTAGTAATGGTATAGGTGCTCTTATCAAGGGCATCTTTTACCTTTTTAGCGATCTTCTCTTTATTGATAATAAAGACTTTCTTTTTTTCTGAAGGTTCTTTTTCTACTTTGTCGCCATTTACAGAGTGAAGTGCTGCAACAAGGTTCTCTTTACCCTTTAATAGATGGGCGGCAAGGTTCCAATATTCGATAGGGTTGAAAGCATCGATTTCTCTTTCGCGATCGACAACTACCTTTAAAGCGGTTGACTGTACACGTCCTGCAGAGAGAGTGTGCATGGAGCGCCTTATCTTTTGATGGAGAATAGGGGAGATTTTATATCCCACTATTCTATCAAGAAAACGGCGCGCTTGTTGGGCATCAACAAGGTCCATATCAATTTCCCGAGGAGCTTTTATAGCCGCTTTTACCGCATCTTTGGTGTATTCATTAAAAGTAATACGCTTGAATTTTGTCCCTTTGGGTAGAATCTGTGATAGATGCCATGCAATTGCTTCTCCTTCTCTATCGGGATCGGGAGAGAGATAGACAACTTCTGCGAGCTTTGCTGCCTTTTTAAGGGCGGTTACTACTTTTTTCTTCCCTTCAAGGATTTCATACTCGGGCTCAAAGTTATTTTCCATATCAATGCCAAATTTTTTGGGAGGGAGATCTCTGATATGACCAATAGAAGATTCAAAAAGGTAATCACTACCTAAGAATTTTCTTAAAGTTTTTATTTTAGCTGGGGACTCAACGATAATTAATGCTTTTTTCATTCTATTTCTTCTTGTAGTAATCTCTTTTTTATAATTATGAGCTTGCTTGCTGATATAAATCTAAGGACTATATATTGATATAGGCCGTACAAGACAGAATAGAAAAAGATAGGGATTAAAGACAAGTAAAGGTTTCATATTCTTGGAATTTAGCCTTTTTTTACAAAAAATAATATTAGAAGTTGTAGAAAAAGAGTAATTTTTGTATTTTTCTTCTTGTTTTAAGGTGTTTGTATGAAATTATTATTTTTATCCCTCTTTTCCTTTCTTTCTCTATTTGGAGCAGATATTATCGTATGTTCTTTTAATAGACCTTTGCAATTGTACGCTCTTTTAGAATCTATCGAACAAAGGGTAACAGGGTATGATGCGATATCTGTAATATGTAGAAGTGATACCGAATTTAAAGATGGATATAAAAAAGTAGAACAAAGATTCCCAGAGGTGAGCTTTTATCACCAGCCTTCAAAAAAGGGCCAGGCTTTCCGCTCTTTTAAAACGATGGTACGTCAAATAGTACATGGAGAATATAGCACCCCATCAAAGTATTTTTTGTTTGCGATGGATGATATTATTATCACCGATACGATCGATTTGCAAGCTGGCGAGAATCTTTTAGAAAAACGTCCAGATATACATGGATTTTTCTATCGGTTGGGAAAAAATGTCACCAGACATTCTTTGCCAACACCTGGTGAGAATGATATTCCCCCTTTGACGGATTTAGGAGACGATCTTTTTTGCTGGAACTTTGGTCCCAATCAATTTGATTGGGGCTATCCAAATTCTCTTGATTTTACTTTATACAGGAAGAGCTACTTTGTAAACGCCTGTAAAGACAGCTCTTATCGTAACCCACCTGATTTTGAGTGGAAGTTGTGCTCCTATTCACCGGTTAATGGTAAGGGTGCCTGCCACAGTATGAGCAAAATAGTTAATTTATGTATTAATAGAGTGAGTACAACAACTAGAAACCCTGTTTTAAGAGAATGTTCGGTTCATTTTTTAAACGAGCAGTTTATGAAAGGATTAAAAATTGATATTTTTTCCATAGACAAGCAGTTGGTAAACTCTGCTCATCAAGATGTTCCATTTAATTTTATTCAAAGGGACTAGTTTGAAGCGGTTCTATTTGTGCTTCTTTCTTTTTATAGGCTCAAAAGCATCTATATTTAATCTTGCGCCAGAAGTGCCTTTTCCTGCTAGGGAAAAGGAGATGGTGATCTGCATTCCTTCGTATAATAATGAGTTATATTATAAAAAGAACCTTGATTCGGTGTTTTCACAAGAATATACCAACTATAGAGTTATCTACATAGATGATGCATCTACTGATAATACCCTTGAGCTTGTTACCGAATATGTAAAAGATAGAGGTTTAGAAGATAGGCTTACACTTATTCATAATAATGAGAATAGGGGAGCAACTGCTAATTGGTATAAGATGGTTCATATGATTGATGGAGATGCTATTGTTATATCGTTAGATGGAGATGATTTTTTGGCGCATGACGGCGTGCTAAGGCGCATAAACCAGGCATATGCAGATGAAAGGGTGTGGGTAACCTATGGAAATTATTCTACCTATCCGGCAGGAGAGCTTGGTCATCCTTATCCGGTGCGATCTTCTTTCTTTAAAAGGGGAGGGCATAGAACGAGTCGATTCTATTGGTCCCATCTTAGAACTTTTTATGCTGCTTTATTCCAAAAAATGCCTCTTTCGCAATTTCAAGATGCCTCTGGACAGTTTTACCCTATGAGCAGCGATGTAGCTATTATGCAAGGACTGATAGACATGGCTCCTGACCATGTTTTTTTTATTCCTTCGGTATTATATCGTTACAATAGAGAGAATGTACTCAATGACGACAAGATAGGCAGGGCACGACAAAAGAATTATACCAAACATATCTCGACAAAGCCTTTTCTTGCCAGAGTGGATGATCTCAAAGATACGCTCTAGGAGACTCTGAAAAGCCGGCAGTTTTATAATTTTCCAGATTTCTTATAAATTCCATTTTTCGTGGCGCCCATCCCTACAGGGATGCCGCTTACTCCAAAATAGAATACCTTTCAAAAATCTGAAGAAATTCTAAAAAGTGTAGTTTAGGAACCTCTGATTAACTCATGCTGAATAATTAGTCCAGCTTACTTATAAATGAGATTTTTCGTGCGGCCCAGCCCTACGGGGCTGAGCCTTACTCCAAAAACCAATTTATCGAGCAATCTGAAAAAATTATTGAAACCAGCAGTTATTCAGAGTCTCCTTTATCAGAGTCTCCCTAGTATAATAGGTATTTGTCGCGAGTTTGTCCAAAACTCGCATGATCCTTTTCTTCTGCCTCAATCAGTTTAAAGGCAGGAAAATCTTCTTTCATAAGAATGGATAAATATTTATCGCTTCCCATTGCCTTATCGAATAAATGATTTTTTCTCATTCTACTAATTGCGCTTGTGATTTTATCTGGGTATAATGATTTTAGAATACCGAGGATCATGTTTCCTGTTTTACATGGCTTGAAAATAGTGCTATCTGTGATATGAATCTTAATGCCGTGGCATAACATATTTTTCATAGCGCCTTGTGAAGGGGTGTAATAGAAAGGGGTAAATATCACTCCAGGTAGTGCTTGAGTATTTAATACAGTAGTTAGTTTTTTTGCATTGATCCATGGAGCTCCTACTAATTTGAAAGGGAGTGATGTTCCAATTCCAATACTTACGACTCCAAGCTCACCAATACAGCCAGTTGTTGCGCAGTAGAAAGGGGAGTCTGCTTCTGGAATATGTGGACTGGTAGGAACCCATAAGAGATGAGTATCTTTAAACGGCTTATTTCTATCCCAATTCTTCATAAGGTAGGCGGTAAGGCTGCACTTAATATCGTATTCCTGGTTGAAAAAAAGAGCAAGTTCAGCGGCTGTCATACCGTGACAGTATGGGACGTTGATATATCCAATAAAGGATCGGAAATCTTTATCCATCATAGGGCCGTCATACATTTTTCCGCCCATTGGGTTAGGTCTATCTAGAACGATCAGGTCAATTTGGGATTTTGCGGCCTCTTCCATGCAGTAGAATAATGTTGATGTATAGGTGTAAGAGCGTATTCCAATATCTTGGATATCAAAGATAAGAACATCTACATCTTTAAGCATTTCTTTGGTTGGTCGTCTTGTGGCTCCATGCAAGCTTAAAATAGGCAGTCCCTTTCGATAAACAGCATTATCAACGTGTTCACCTGCATTTTTATATCCATAAAAACCATGCTCTGGGGCAAAGATTTTTGTAATGGTAAGGTCTTTTTCCTTGAGAAGAAGGTCAATGGTTAGGGTGCCGCTTTTATTAATGGCGGTATGGTTGCTAATAAGGCCAATTTTTTTGCCCTTATATTTTTTTATATTTTCTTTTGAAAGAAAGGTGTCGATTCCTAGGGATACATTGGATTGTAAAGATAGTAACGGGAATAGAAAGAGAAAAACCTTGTAAATCTTGGACATTTGTCGTACCCTTATTGCTTAAAAAAGCTGGATTATGCCCAAAGAAATGTTATTAAACAAGCAGCAATTAGAAGCGTGTTCCCATATCGATGGTCCTCTTGTGGTTTTGGCCGGGGCGGGATCGGGAAAGACCTCTGTTGTGGTAAATAGAATTGCAACGCTCATCGCATCTGGCGTCTATGGGTCGGAAATTTTGGCAGTTACCTTTACCAATAAAGCGGCTGGAGAATTGCGAGAAAGGCTGGAGAAAATGGATTTATCTCCCCCATTAACTGTAACGTTTCACGCCTTGGGCGTTAGAATTCTTAGAGAATCTATCCACCACTTTGGTTATGGGAACGATTTTACTATCTTTGACACCTCTGATTCTCTTTCTTTGATCAAGCTGATCCTTTTAGAGATCACAGGCAAAAAAGAAGTAAAAGTTGCCAAGGCAATGAAGAGGTTTATCTCTGAGGCAAAGCGGAAATTGTTAGTGCCGGGCATGAGTTACAGCGAGCTATATTTTGAAACAGAGGCAGAAAAGGCCCTGTTCACAGGGGTCTATCAGATGTATCAGGAGAGGCTGAAAATCTCTAATGCCGTCGATTTTGATGATCTTATCTTGCTAACGGTTCGTGTTTTACAAGACCCAGAGCTCAAGGAAAAATATGCATCGCGATGGAAATACATTTTAGTAGATGAGTATCAAGATACCAACCAGTCGCAGTACTTAATTTGCAAGGCACTGTGCTCAAAGCATAACAATCTTTTTGTAGTGGGTGATCCTGATCAGTCTATTTATTCATTTAGAGGAGCTAAAATAAGCAATATCTTGAACTTTGAAAAGGATTTTCCTGGAGCAAAAGTGATTGCCTTGCAGCAAAACTATCGTAGTACCACACATATTCTATCTGCTGCCAATCATGTGATTGATAAGAATAACCGCCTTTATGAGAAGAATTTATTTAGTGAAAAAGGGGATGGCGAGAAAGTTGGCGTGCACCCATTTGCCAACGGTTTTGAAGAGGTCCGTTTTGTTGTTAGCAAGATAAAAGGCTATCAAAGAGCGGGCGTCGATCTTTCTGAAATGGTTGTCTTTTATCGTACCAATTCGCAGTCAAGGATGTTTGAGGACGGCCTTATTGAACACGGAATTCCTTATCAAATTATTGGCGGCCTCTCTTTCTATCAAAGAAAAGAAATCAAGGATATGCTTGCCTACCTGCGAACGATTGTTTCTCCTTATGATTTTGTCAGCTTTAGCAGGGTGATCAATTTACCAAAAAGGGGACTTGGAAAAAAGAGTATTGAAAAAATCATTGAAGGGGCTATGTCTCAAGAGATTTCAATTATTGATTTTTCTAAAAAGCTTTTGTGTGGAGAGGCAAATTTTAAGCTTACGCCCAAAGCGCACGCTGGTCTTGCTGATTTTATAGCCTTTAATGATGCCATTTTAGAGATGATTCAGGGGGAGATTTTTTTATCTGATTTGATAACCGAGGTTTTTTCTAAGTCTAATTATGGCCTTGTTCTTTCAGAAGATAAAGAGTCCATGCAGGATAGAATAGAAAATATTGATGAGTTGATTTCTAAGGCAGATTCCTACGACAAGCAAAAAGGAGGCTCCCTTTCGCAGTTTTTAGAGGATGTCTGCTTGGATGTGGATAATACAAAAGATGAGAACATCCAAAGTAAAGTTTCTTTGATGACCATTCATAATGCTAAAGGTTTGGAGTTCGATGCCTGCTTTGTTGTTGGTTTAGAAGAAGATGTTTTTCCTCATATTCGCGCAAAAAATTCGATGGAAGAAATTGAAGAAGAGAGACGTCTGTTTTATGTTGGGATGACACGCGCTAAACGATTTCTCCATCTGACCATGGCTAAAAGACGCTTTTTATGGGGTAGTGAAAAGATTATGAAAGAATCGAGATTTCTTGCTGAACTTCCTGATGAGCATGTGGCAGGGGCGCATGCGCGTCATTCACAAGAACCGATTTCTGAAGAAGATATCTCAGTAGGCTCCTATGTTTTTCATAAGACTTTTGGCAAAGGGGTGATTGATAAAATCTATGAAACTTCGTACGGTACTACCTATGATGTTCTATTTGCAATGGATAATGAAAAGAGAACGCTGGTTGCCAAATATGCAAAGTTATCGCCCGTATAACTTTTGATTTACTTTCTTTATGCAATCTTTTATTAAGAAAATATGAAGATAACACATAAAGTATCCCAAAATTTATCTCAGCAACTGATGCAAGGTTATGATTTGCAGATGGTACAAAATGTATCTCTTTTTCCAGGGGCACTTTTTGCTGAGTTTGTGGAAGAATATTGTAGGGAGACGCCCGCATTAAGACTTAAAGGTTATCAAGATCGAAGTTATGATATTAACTACTCTTTGATTGCAAAAGAAGATTCGTTATTTGATCACTTATCTTTCCAGATTGAAACAAGTTTTATGTTGGAGGAGAAAGAGGAGGCTCTTGCTATTGCAAGTAGCTTGGACCGCAATGGTTTTTATGCGGGGGAAGAAACCTCTGTTGCGCGTAAAATGTGGCGGCTCAGCCCTTTGGGTATTGCAACTAGATCTGCTCGTGAGGCTATGATGGTACAGCTTGAGGAGAGCTCTTGTAAAAATACCATCGCGTATCAAGTGCTAAAAGATCACTATCAATTATTTTTAAAAAATAGCCTTTCAGCGCTTTGTAAAAAGCTACCTTATAGCTCTGAAGAAATAGAGGAGGCGATAGATATTATTAAGACCCTGACCCCTTTTCCAGGAAGAGCTTTTGCGGCAGGACATGTCCAGTATATTAAGCCTGAAATGAAAATTACTTTTGATGGAAAATGGAAGATGGAGTTTATAAAAGAATTTTATCCAACTTGTGAAATTATTAAAGGGGCAGAGGGTTTAAATCGAGCAAAAAAATTTATCTACCAGCTCCATCAAAGAAAAAATCGACTCGAATGGATAGTGAGTAGAATTATAAAAAAGCAGCATCATTTTTTACTTGGACAAGGGGAAAAAGAGCTTCTTTATCGTAGTGATTTATTAGAAGAGATGAGCATTTCAGAAAGTATGCTCTCGCGAATCCTTTCTGAAAAATATATAGAGACACCATCTGGGATCTTTCCGCTAGCCTATTTTTTCTCGCGGAAAAAAGGCGGTCCTTGTGTGGATACATCAGTAGAAAAAGCAAAAAATCTATTACAAAAGCTTATTGATCAGGAAAATAAGCAAAATCCGCATCCTGATCAGGTACTTTCTGATTTGCTCAAAGAGCAAGGCGTTCTTTGCTCGCGAAGAAGCGTTGCTAAATACCGAAAGGCTCTTAATATCCCTGCTGTCTATCACCGCTCTGTGTAATATACAGTGGCGTATTTATAAAGTATGTTTTAGGGGAGATATCTCCTGCATAATGGATTTTAAGCGGGCTCGTTTCATAATCTAGAGGCTCTTTATTTAGCTGGTAAGATGGGAAGGTAGTAAAATTAGAATAAAGCGCAAGGCGAGTTCTTGCTTGTTTGAAAAGGCTGTTGACATAAGATAAAACTTTTGTGTCTGCAAAAAGAGCATTTTTATCTAATTTTATAACCACGCTGTTTGGATGGAAGCTTTTGATCATTTCGTTCATAACTATTTGGATAGGAGCGTTTTCATCCACCTCTATGATGTGCAGTAAATGTTCTTTATCCTTCTTTTTTGCATAAGTTGTTATGTCGTTTAAGTTTCCATCTTGAGTAAAAAGATAAATATCAAATCCATCGTATTCTTGATCGATCATCGAGTAGATCTTTCTTGTAAAACAAGTGTCTGTTGGATTGTTAACCGCAAAAAAATGAAATTGATGATCGGTTAGATACATTTCATGTTGCTTAAGGTTAGAGCTATCTACTTGGCGACTTTTTGGAATAAAAATAGCCATTAATAAGATGGCAAGTGTAAATAAAAGGACCCTTTTCATATCTTTAGTATAACTAGATTGGATTATTTTATCTTGCCAAATATAGTTTCAAGGAACTTCCAGCGGAAAAGGGAGAAGTTTATCTTTTCTAATTCTCCTTTTGCCATTGAAATAATCTCACTATCTGTCATTGCTGCAAGGACCTCTTCCTGGTGGTTTGTTTTTTTCTGTAGATAGAATAGGCATTTATTCATTGCCCGTTGGCATCGGATCCCTCTGATAGAAAAAAAGGTTACGCACGTTATTATTGGTAATATGGAAAAAGAGGTAAGGCTTGCTGCTACCATGAATAGCAATAGGTCACGATTTGTGCCAAAGCTAGGACTTACAAGCGCTCTAAACTTAGAGGTAGAGGTTCTAAAAGCAATAGCCTCTTCAAACTTTTTTTCTTCAAATAAAGCGCGTCGAGCATGAACCAGCTCATGTTTTAGCACCTCTCCCTTTTTTATCCATCTGCTTGATGGTACAGAAATAATGGGAAGGATGAGGCCGTCCTTAAGTTCTACAATCGTCGTTGAAGCAGCATGATAAAATTTATTTTTTGTATTAGATAGAAGTGCTGCGCCTCCAAGCGGAGATAAAATTGCCCCCTCATAACCTTTTTCATTAATATATTTTTTTGGGTGTAATAGTACTCTTTGAGTAGCTTTAACTCTTTCAAAAAATTCCTTTTCCCTTTCAAAAGGGCCCGGCAAAAATCCTTTATCATACGCTGCTTGATAGACATTTTTCATGTAAACAGTATACTTGTTTTTTCCTTTTTTTAGTGAAAAAAGCAAAGAAGGGTTTAGAAAGGGCCGATGGCCCTATTTGTTACCAAGCATAGACTAGCTCGATTTTATACTTTTGAAAGTAGAATTTATTTGGGAGCGATACATAGGGACGCGATATAGAAAAACTTTGAATGAGTGTCAGACTATTTTCTATAGCATATAAAAAGTTGAGGCTTGCTCCGTAATAGTTTCCATTTGAGATAGCCTTCTCTTTGACTGCTTCTAAACCAGTACCGTCGTGTAGCACTGCCAAGAGACCTATCCCATCGGGATCTGTGATTCCTATACCTGAAAAATCTTTATAAGGTATAGCTTGAGGCTCAACAATTTGGATGTTAAAATCCATTGACCAGTCATTTTTTTTACGTATTTCACCCATTTGAAAGCCAACATATCCTGCTAGATTATCTCTTCTATTTCCTAGAATTGCTAAGGGTTCTGCGGCGCTATTTACAAGAAAGGCTGCATATCCAACGGTTATGGCATCAAAAAATGGAGCGCGAAAGCGATAGCCTAGTAGAAACTGGCTATTGATATAATTATAAATGCGTTTTAAAATCGCATCGTTATAATCTTTAGTTGCCCAGTCAATAAGTGAATATTTTGCATAGAAACCGGTGTTAGCAATGTTTAGTAGCCCTATTTCTCCCACAAAAGAGATATGTGTATTTACCTCATTTACAATGAAAGGTGAGGCAAAGAGGTAAAAATCTCCAATATTGCTCATCGACTTATTATATTTAAGGAGGATCCCGTCCATCAAGGCACCAAACTGAATTTGTGAGTCAAAAGTGTAGCCAATAAAACGGCGGCCAAACTCTAAATCTGTGGTGGAGTTTTCTGTTTCTGCAACACGTATCCCAAAAAATGCCCTTTCAAGGGAGAGGGAGTTGAAGGATGCATTTGCTATTCCTGCGTTGTTATCAAACTCTACTTTTACCGATCCCCAGGTAATATCGGTACGAAAATCCATTGCAAGATTAAACTCAATATCAAATTGATTCTCTGCAATCAGTGGATTGAATGAATTGGGGCCAACATTTTTGTATCCATTTTTTTGCTCAGACAGAGTAACGTATTCTACATGTACATCGCCACTAATAGAGAGTGCGCCGCCACGTTCATCTACGGTTACCGCCCTTTTGGTTGCTATCCATTCTTTTAATGCTTCAACATTTAAGTCTTCATTGCCCGCAGCAAAGAGTGTTGCTGTATTGACGAAAAGATAGAGGAGTAGATTTTTTTTCATGTTGACTAGATACCAGTTTGGTCCTATTCTAGTGTAAAACCTTTTTTTAGGTAAACAGTTTTGACTCGTAACTATTTATTATCTATTTTATTATGCATGCTTGCCTCCTTTTCTATTTATGGGACTGGCGTAGAGCCTTATATTGATAGCCAAGAAGTGATCACTAAAGAGCTGAAAGGGCTTATTATTTCTGGTGATCATTTATATCCCCCTGAATATATTCTTAAAACAACCAACGGAGCCCTTTTTTATCGCACCTCTCCTGCAGATAATAGGAGTGATCAGGTAGTTTTCCTTAAGAATTTAGAAAGACGTGTTATTGGTAAACCTATCACCTTTTCTGATATTGAAAAATATAAAGAGGAGATAGCAGCTTTTTATTTGAAGCATTGTAATAAATATGTCTTTGTAGAGCTATTGAGAGGGGGCTTAGATCCTTCTATATTGGTGTTAAAGGTTATGGAGTCTAAGGTTGGTGAGATCCTTGTCACTGGAAACAACTGGTTTTCTGAAGAATTTTATAAAAAAAACATTGGCCTCTTTCCAAACGGTACCGTAGACAATCAAAAGCTTCAGGCAGATGTAAATAGAATGAATAGAAGTCCATGGTCAAAGGCGGAGATTGTTTATAAGAAGGGGAAAAATAAAGGGGAAATTGATGTAGAATTGCACGTAAAAGATAGCAAGCCCGTGCAGTTTTATTCTGGCGTAAATAATTCAGGTGTTGAAGTGCTTGGACCGTCAAGGATGTTTGCAGGAGCCGTGTGGAGAGGTTCCTTTCTAAAAGATCAGACTCTTTCTTTTGAATACGAAATAGACCCAAACTTCCAAAACCTTGCCTCTTATACCTTAGATTATACTCTCCCTTTGAAGAGATTTGGGGCATATAAATTTCTATGTAATTATTCAGCCCTTCATGCTGTCGATAGCACGCTACAGGAGGGAGCGTTTTTTGAAAGCTCTACTAAATATGAACTCCCGCTTGCTCAAAATATTTCAAGACAGCAAAACCTAAGCCTTGGCCTAGATTTTAAGACCATGAATAATGACTTTTTAAGTGGTGGTATGACCAAATCTCCTGATTTTGCTACCATCTTGAGAATGGGCTCTGTCTATCAAGCTTGCTACAGCATTGGTGGCCATGAGGTTTCAGGTAGTATCGGTGTATTTACTCAGCCGTTTAGTCTATCAAAAGCGATGTCTGCAAAAGTTTACTCGGAACTACGTGAGGGTGCTGCAACTACCTATACCTTTTCAAAAGCTTCGCTTACTTATCATTATATTCCTGAAAATAAAAGATCCCCTTCTATAAAATTTAGGATAGAAGGGCAGCTTTCATCGGCAAAACTTTTACCTATAGAGCAATTTGGTCTTGGTGGAATTAATAGCGTAAGAGGCTATGAAGAAAGAGCTGTGAATGCAGATAATGCATTATTTGCATCGATTGAAGGACAAAGCCCAAAACTCTCTTTGATGCAATATGTGGCCAAAAAATATCGCCATTATGATAAATGTTATGGCACCGTCTTTATAGATGCAGGGTATGGTAGGGAAAATGGAAAAGGCGGCGACACCGCTTTTCTTTTAGGAGCGGGTCCTGGAATTCGATATGATCTTTTTGATGCCATTTATTCACGCCTAGATCTAGGCGTGAGACTTGGAGCTATCCCAAGGAATTCTTCTTATACTAGCCGAGTTCGAGTCTATTTTAGTGTAGGCGGCTCTTATTAAACTTGCTCGCATGCAAATAAAAAAAATATTATAAGAATAAATCCTATAATATTTTTATACAATGTAGATGGCTTAAGGAGAGCCTCCTTAACTACTAAGCTTTTTTAGAGAAACGAGACTTAAGTCTTGAAGCTTTGTTTTTCTTGATAACGCTATTTTTTACCGCTTTATCTAAAAGACTATAAAGAGTAGCTAGTAAAGAAGTCTTTGCTTCGCCCGAAGATTCGCCTTCAAACTGAGCACGAGCTGTTTGAATTCTTCTTTTCCAAGTTCTATTACGCAAGTGTTTCTTTTCATCTTGAAGATGACGCTTGTGTGCTGTAGGTTTTTTGTTAGGAAGTTTTTTCCCTTCATCTTTTTTGTCGTCTGCCATTACTGGACCTCTATTTAATCAAAGAATATTTGTAGTGAAATTATTTTCAAGACCGAGTATAAGGGAGTTAAGACTTTTATGTCAAAGAAAATTGTAGGGATAGAGGGATGAAGAATATTAAAGAAAACATTACGCCAAAAAACCTGTGGACCACATTGGTGTGGGGTTCATTGCTTGCTTTTTTATGGGTTTTATCAGGGTTTACTGTTAATTATTTTATTTATCTAAAGCAGGCCAATCACTCTATTGCAGAGGTTTTTGATTGGGGCGTTATTGAGATGGACGAAGATAAATTTGTTATTTGTGCCGATTTTCGCTTTCATACAGACGGCATAGATGAGTATGTCTCGCAGCATCTTTTTGAGAAAACCCCTTTTCCAACTATGGAAATAGCTGAGGCAGCAATAAGCACTATGAAGAAGAAAGAGTGGAATTGTTACTGGTTTGGTAATCCTCAGGATCCACAAGTATCTATGAATAGGGACTTTCCCACTAAAGATTTGATTTATAGCTTGCTGGCCCTCGGAGTCACCGTGTATTTTGCCTTTTTAAAAAGGAGCTATTTAGGAGACTCTGAGAAACGGACAGTTTTATAATCTTCCAGATTTCTGATAAATCCTATTTTTCGCTTCGCCCCATCCCTACAGGGATGCAGCTTACTCCAAAATTGGATTTATTTCAAAAAACCTGAAGAAATTCTAAAAAGTGTAGTTTATCAGAGTCTCCTTTAGCAGACTCTGAAAAGCCGGCAGTTTTATAATCTTCCAGATTTCTGATACATCCTATTTTTCGCATCATTCCATCCCTAGATCTTAATGCTCCATTTTAGATAAGTATAATGATACAGCAGCTTTCTTTGTATGGCTGCTTTTTTTATCCTCCCTTTCTCTTTCCAAACCTGAGGGAAACTTTTGACCCGCTTGATTAGACCAAGATCTTTTTTATCCCCTTTAAAATGAACTTGTAAAGAGTGCTTTTTATAGATTGGAGAGCAAAGGTCAATTTTAATGGGGTGGCTTCGTATCTTTCTTATCCCGTAGCAAAGGGCCTCTTCTTGATCAAAGACTATACCCTCGCCAGCTTGAGATATATTGGTGTAATAGAGGCCTTTACGTGCTGTTAGATATTGCTCCATAGGAGATAGCAAGGGCTTGTTAAAGTTTTTTTGGTGTAAAATCCATATAATACGTACTCCTAATCGCTCAAAATCACTGGTTCTTTTTATGCATTCTTCCCGGCTCATCTTAGAACACTGCACTTCAAACACTATATTATGCCGTCTCCAATAGATATCTGCGATATGTCCTTTGAAACGGTATTCAAGGTATAGATCATTTGCTCCAATAATATTACAGATTTCCTCTTGAACGACGCGGTGTAATCGGTTGTTGATAAATGATTTATAACCCATAATTGGTGGCAAAATTTCCAGTACTTGACAAGATGCATGCTGTTCAACATGATAATGGATAAGAGAGAATATATCATCTTTATTTTAGGAGTTTATGAAGTACCATTTATTAGTTTATGACGGTAAATCTTATGCAGAGACAGTAGAATCTATTGAAAATCAGGAGATTAGAAATATCGATCTACAGGTTCGTTATCTCAAAAAGGGGAGCGAGACTTTTAAAAAAGGAGCTCTTTATGCTTATTATACTGAAATTATGCAAATTCCTGATGGAGAGATTGTAATATTACTCAAAGGTGGATCTACCCTTGCACATCCATCTGTAATTTCTGAGATAGATAGGCTCTATAGAGAAAAAAATGCATTGATGACCTATGGGGGAAGTGTGCATACCGATGAAGGCAAGCAGGATAAGGAGATACTTCTTTCCGATATTCTCAATAGAAAGGCCAGAGAGTTTCCGGTAAGATCTATGAATCTTAAAACTTTTTATGCAGCGCTATTTAAAAAAATTAAACTTACAGATCTTTTGGTGGAAGGTTTTTTCCCTGAAGAGGGATTTGATTACCCATTGATGTTACCTATGCTTGAAATGGCAGAAGAGCGCGCAATTTTTAGCAAAGAAATCCTTCATATCGCAAAAGGGTGCAATAAATCGAGCCTTTCTATTGACCTTACGGCTCTTAATCCTTATTCTCCTATAGACGTTATAATGTAAAAGTGCTATCCTCTCTGCCATTTCACAGGAGAAAGAGCTTTTATGTCCGAAACAAGTACTTTAGATATTTCCTATCACCAAAAGATTGAAGAAATTGTGGCTATTGCTAAAGATCAGGGGTATATAACCTATGAAGATATCAATGATACTCTGCCTTTATCTATTGACACAGGCGATGAGTTAGATCAGATTATTATCTATCTAACGGGTATGGATGTCCAGATACTTAATAAAATGGAAGTGGACCGCCAGGCGGAGAAGGTAAAAGAGGCAAAGGACGCGCAGGCTACCCCAAAAAGAAGTGAAGGCTCTTCTGACGATTTAGTAAGAATGTATTTAAAAGAAATGGGAACCGTTCCTCTGCTTACCAGAGAAGAAGAGGTGGAAATTTCTAAACGGATTGAAAAGGCACAGATTCAAGCGGAAAAAATCATTCTTCGTTTTAGATATTCTGTGACCGAGTCCCTCTCTATTATTAAGTTTCTCATTGACGGTAGGGAGCGCTTTGATAAAGTGGTTATAGAAAAAAAGGTCGAAGATAAAAATGCTTTTTTAGCGATGCTTCCTAAATTATATACTCTTATGAAAGATGAGGATGAAAATCTGAGCTTCTATCTGCAAAAAGTAAATGACCCGGCTATCAATAAATTGGACAAGGCAAAATTTGATGGGGAAATTGAAAAGAGCCGCATAAGAACCGCTGCCTATCTAAGACGTTTGCATTACCGTTACGAAATAGTGGAAAATTTTGGAGAAGTGATCCGTACTAGCTATGATACCTTTTTACGTTTAGAAAGTGAAATTAAGGATCTAGCGCCACGTGCAGTGAAAAATAGATTTGCTCGTGCTAAGTTGTACTCAGCAGAGCTTAAGCTAAAGAAAAAAGAACTAGCTGCAGGACGATCTCTTAGCGAATTTAGAAAAGATATAAGGATGTTAACTCGCTGGCTTGACAAATCCCAAGAGGCGAAAAAAGAGATGGTAGAATCCAATCTTCGACTGGTGGTCTCTATTGCTAAAAAATTCACCAACAGAGGGCTTTCTTTTCTAGATCTTATGCAGGAAGGAAATATGGGCCTTATGAAAGCAGTTGAGAAATTCGAATACCGTCGCGGATATAAATTTTCTACCTACGCGACATGGTGGATCAAACAAGCGGTACAACGCGCTATTTCAGATCAGGCAAGAACTATTCGTATTCCTGTTCATATGATTGAAACGATCAATAAAGTGCTTCGTGGTGCAAAAAGATTGATGATGGAAACAGGAAAAGAACCAACTCCTGAAGAGCTATCTAAAGTGCTAGGGTTAACCCCAGAAAGAATTCGCGAGATATATAAAATCGCTCAACACCCTATCTCTCTACAATCAGAGGTGGGCGATACAGGGGATAGCCAATTTGGTGATTTTCTAGAAGATACAGGGGCAGAATCCCCATCAGATGCCACAGGGTACAGCATCCTAAAAGAAAAAATAAATGACGTACTCTCCTCTCTTACCGATCGAGAAAGAACCGTTCTCATCGAAAGATTTGGCCTCTTAGACGGAAAGCCAAAAACCCTCGAAGAGGTGGGCGTACACTTTAAAGTGACCCGTGAAAGGGTAAGGCAAATAGAGGCCAAAGCTCTTCGTAAGATGCGTCACCCAACAAGAGCTGTTCAGCTACAAGCCTTTTTAGAGGTAGCAGGTAAAGCCGCTGCAAAAGCCGAATGCGCTTAAGGAGACTCTGATAAGCCGGCAGTTTCAGAATCCCATAGATTTTTTATAAATTCCATTTTTCATCACGCTCCATCCCTACAGGGATGCAGCTCATTCCAAAATCAAATTTATCTCAAAAAATCTGAAGAGATTCTAAAAGGTGTAGTTTATCAGAGTCTCCTTAACAATGGTATGATAAAGGTTTAGTTAGTTTTTTCTTGTTGAAAACACCTCCATGTATTAAGATCCCCGTGGTTAAAATCATAAACAAAGAGGGGATATGGAAAGTACAGTAAGCAAGCAAGCCGTGAATTGGGTTGAACACACACGTCAGATAGGTGGGGCGTTACATGTACAGCGCTTTGAATATGATGAGGTAAACACTGACTTATATAGAAAACTTATGGAAAAAGTAAGTGCATATTTTCTTGATAGGAAATATTCTTTCAAGAACGCTTCTGTCTTTACTGCTGCTAATCCTAAAAATGTGGATGGTAAAAGGCTATTGTTGAAAGTAAGTCTACCGAAAGGTGCAGAACTACCGGCTGATGTTGGTACGGACTTGTTAAATGTTTTAGGGCTAAATAAAATGAGTCGAAGTGAACAAATAGATGTTTTGATTAGGAATAGAGGGGTTGCTGGATCACGATTTGATTCTATTGGGGCTATATTAAACATTTTATCCGATAAGGAATCCAGAGTAACTCATGCTGAATAATTACTCCAGCTTACTTATAAATGAGATTTTTCGTGGCAGTCCAGTCCTACGGGGCTGAGCCTTACTCTAAAATAGGGTTTATTCGAGTAATCTGAAAAAATTATTGAACCCAGCAGTTATTCAGAGTCTCCTTAAGTTTTTCTTGTTAAAAATAGTTTATTCTATTAATATTTAACTGATTAGATCTTATAAAAAAAGGGGCTATTATGATAACTATAACATATATAGGAGTGCTTTATGCAAGGGGTAGTGTCAATATCAAGTGAGGTGATGGGTGCCAATGATCCTAGTATTACTCGCTTAATAGTGGGAGGAGAAAGGCATATACAGGCAATCAAGGAGTAAGTATAAAGGAGTAGAAATAGAACAAAAAGTTCAACAGGTTGTGCGTGATTTTCTTGCTGAAAATGTACCTTTCTCTGTTGAGAATCCCGAGTTGTGTATTAATACAAGAAAATATCCTGATTTTGATTTCACCATTAATCAATTAGAGTTGGTGGGAAAAATACCAGAGGATAAGCAATACCCACCTAATACAGCTGATAAACTATTAGAGGCGCTTGGCATAGAAATATATATTGGATTACCGCAATCTCCCTATATCGGCTTAGATACCTATAGCAGCCCCTGATAAGCCGGCAGTTTCAGAATCCCATAGATTTTTTATAAATTCCATTTTTCATCACGCTCCATCCCTACAGGGATGCAGCTCATTC